>JBJXGX010000313.1:0-19431 GCA_046160305.1 Burkholderiales bacterium | reverse complement strand
TTGACGCCTTCGCCGAAGAGGGTGCCGTCGGGCAGCACGAGTCCGGCGCGGCCGCCGGGCTTCAAGATCTTCATGAGAAGCACGAGAAAAAGGTCGGCGGTCTCGCGGGTGCGGAACTCGGCGGGGTAGTTGGACTCGATGCCGTCTTCTTCCATGCCGCCGAAGGGCGGGTTGGTGACGATGACGTCCACGCGCGCCTTTGGGCCCCAGTCCCGCACCGGGCGGGCGAGCGTGTTGTCGCGGCGGACGTTGGCGGGGACGTCGATACCGTGCAGGAGGAGATTGGTCATACACAGCACATGCGGGAGGTGTTTTTTCTCGATGCCCACGAAGCAGTCCTGGATGGTGCGCTCGTGGGCCTCGGTCTTGGCCTGCTTGCGCAGGTGCTCGATGGCGCAGACGAGGAAGCCACCGGTGCCGCAGGCGGGGTCCCGGATGGTCTCGCCAAGGCGGGGATTGACCTGCTCGACGATGAACTGGGTGACGGCGCGCGGAGTGTAGAACTCGCCGGCATTGCCGGCGGACTGAAGGTCCTTGAGCAGCTTCTCGTAGATGTCGCCGAACATGTGGCGGTCATCGGAGGCGTTGAAGTCGATGCCGTTGATCTTGTTGATCACCTGTCGCATCAACGTGCCGTTCTTCATGTAGTTGTTGGCATCCTCGAAGGTCATGCGGATCTGGCCCGCAATTTTGTCCGCACCCCCGGTCAGCGATTTCAGTTTCGGCAGGAGCGTGTTGTTGACGAAGTCGAGCAGCGCGTCGCCGGTGATGCCCTCGGCGTCGGTGGCCCAGGTGGACCACCGGAGATGTTTCGGGAGCGGCGATTTGTAACTGTCGCGGAGAACGTCCATTTCCTTCTCGCGATCATCGAAGATCTTGAGGAAGAACATCCAATCAAGCCGTTCTAGCCGCTGCGCATCGCCGTAGGTGCCGGCGTCCTTGCGCATGATGTCTTGGATCGTTTTGACTATGTTTGAAACGTTCGACATGGGTCAGGCCGCTTCCCGGTAGAGCTGGGTTTCGAGTTCATGGATGGCGGCGAGATACTTTTGCTTGCCGCCAAAGAGGTTGATGATCTCGACCAACGTGCCAAAACGCGTCAGCGGATCGACCTTGAGGATTTCGAGCGACTCGACGCTCATCAAGCCCGCGTCGGCGTATTTGTCGAGCAGCGCTTCGAGAACGGCGCGCGTCTTGTCGCCGTATTTTCCGAAGACGTTGCGCTTGCGCACTCGCGCGGTGCGTTCACGCCGAGCGAGCGGTGGCCGATCAAAGGCCACGTGGCAAACAAGATCGAACGCGTCGATCTCGCGGTCGACGTGCTCGGGAAGTTCATCGAGGAAAACACCGTGGGTGGAAAGCTCGTCAATGATGACTTGCTTCCGGCCCGCATCGTTCCAGGCGTTCAGGAAAGCGTACAAAGACGTGTATGCCATTTGAACTGCCTTGCGCGTGTAGTCCTTGAGCGATTCTGTGATGAGCCTGCCGTCGGCGTCGAGGTACTGGACTCTTTCGGTGACGATCTTGACCTCCACGTCGTCGACGTAGTACTTGGGCGATGGCTCACGCACCCCTGGCGGCTCCCCGGCCTCGGGTGCGTCGGGGCTCGCGCCGGAGGTGCTCCCTTCCGCTCCTGGCGTTTCGTCCGGCGGCACAGGCGACTCTCCAGCGTTGGGTACGTACACCTGAACCGGGTCCCGATCGAAGTCGGGGTCTGCGAAGCGCGCAGTGGCCCGCTTGAAGTCCATGATGGTGAAGAAGAACTTGTTGTAGTCCTCGTTGATGCGCGTGCCGCGCCCGATGATTTGCTTGAACTCAGTCATCGAGTTGATGCGCTTGTCGAGCACGATCAATCGGCAGGTTTGAGCGTCGACTCCGGTGGACATGAGTTGCGACGTGGTGGCAATGACCGAAGTCCGTTTCGTTGTACTCCCGGTCTTCAATGACCTGGCCGTACTTGTCCGTCTTACCCTTTTCGGGGCGCCAGCCTTCAAGGTCTTTGTCGATCCCGATGCGGACCACCTTGTAGGGAGCGAGGAAGCCATCGGCAATGCCCTGCTTCAGGGAATAGGTGTAGATGGGATCGCCGAAGTACTCGATGTTGGAAACCTCTTTGGTTTCCTCGGGCGTTGCCGTCATGCCGATCTGCGTGGCCGACGAGAAGTATTCGAGCACCTTGCGCCAGCTCGCATCTTCGGCTGCGCTGCCGCGGTGGCACTCGTCCACGATGACGAGGTCGAAGAAATCCGGCGAGAACTGCTTGTAGATATTTTGCTCGTCCTCGGTTCCGGTCACCGCTTGATAGAGCGACAGGTAAATCTCGAAGGCCTTATCGACGGTTCGATTCGTGATCTTGGTCATCGCTTGACCGAACGGCTTGAAGTCGTTCGTCTTTGTCTGGTCGGCAAGAATGTTGCGATCGACAAGAAAGAGAATCCGCTTCTTGGCGCCTGATTTCCAAAGGCGCCAGATGATCTGGAACGCTGTGTACGTCTTCCCCGTTCCGGTGGCCATCACGAGCAATATGCGGTTCTCGCCACGGGCGATGGAAACTGATCGAGCGGGATCTCCCGTTCGACCGGGCTGCCTGTCGTGCGGATGCGATCGTGCTCCAGAAATGCATCACCGTTCGAGCTGTACGCGAACGGCACATCGAGGATCTCAGCGTACTCGAGGGCCTGCTGCATGCCGGCGGCAACGGTGTGATTGTTGTCTTTCGCCTCGATAACCGCGATCGGTATGCCGGGTTTGTAGTAGAGAAGATAGTCGGCCTTCTTGGCTCCACCCCGCTTGACTGTTTTGCCGCGAACAATGACCCGGCCTTTCGTGAAGTAGATCTCCTCGCGAAGCTGAGTCATCACGTTCCACTTGTTGCCATCTGGACCGACGAGCGCGGGAGTAATGAACTTGGTGCGAATGTCCGCTTCGGTGAGTTCTTTCTTGTTCATGTGGCGAGCCTCAGCGCGCTTTCTTCATCTGGGGCGAATGCCTGCACGAGAAGCGCCCGCATCTGCCGCCACAGGTTGTTTGTGGAGCGATGCGCGTCGACGGGGACGATGAGGAAGGGCATTGTGGTGAATCTTTTATCCATTCCTTAGCCCGCCACCATCGCAATCACCCTCAACGGACTCCCGCTCCCATCCTGAATCTTGAGCGGTGCCGCCACGATCACGCTGCCCGTGGGCGGCAAGCGATCAAGATTGGTCAAGCATTGCAGACCATAGCGTCCGGCGCCATGCATGAAGTAATGGCATGGATAGGGCGGGCGTTGGTACTGCGCTTGGCCCGCATCGGTGCCGATCGCTTCGGTGCCAAAACCGATGACATCACGTTCGCGCACGAGAAACTGCACGACTTCGGCATCCGGGCCGGGTGTGTGTTGGCCGGTCTCATCGAAGTTTTGATACGCCTCGGGATCGGTGCGCTTCGACCAGTCGGTGCGCATCAGCACCCATGATCGCGCAGGGATCACGCCATGCACGGCTTCCCAGCGCTTGACGAATTCGACCGTCAACAAGAAATCCGCATCGGCCGCCGCTTCCTTCGAGCAGTCGAGCACACAGGCGGGCCGCACGAAGTCGGTGATCGGCACGGTGTCGGTGGCGTTGTTGGGCAGATCCTTGCCTGAGATCCAGTGGATCGGCGCGTCGAAATGCGTGCCGGTATGTTCACCGCACGAGAAGTTGTTCCAGTACCAGCCGGGCCCGCGATCGTCGTAGCGCGACACCTCTTCGATCCGAAACGGCAGGCACTGCCCCATCTCGGGTGGCAGCGAGATCTGCGGGAACTCTGGTGACAGCGTTTGCGTGAGATCGACGATGCGGATACGCCCGCTCACCAGATCGGCGACGAGTTGATTCAGCGTGTTAGTGCTCATGGGTGGACAGCTCCCGTTCCAGCGCCTTTGGATTATCGCGCCAGCGCTCAAGCCATTCCTGCGCGACGTCGCCCGGATAGATGTCTTCCACGCCGTCTTTCAGCGCACGCACGATCGCGGTCGCGAGTGCTTGCGGAGTGACCTTCGGCGGTGGGATCTGCTGGTTCCATTCATGGTCGATCGGGCCAGGAAACACGTTGATGACCCGAATGCCGGTTGGTCGCATCTCCGCGCGCAGACATTGTGCGAGTGAATGCGCCGCCGCCTTGGACGCCGAAAATGTTCCATGCGGTGGAAAATTCGCCAGCGCATAGACCGACAGCAGATTGACCCAAGCCACCGCGTTCGATTGACCATCGGCGGCACGACCGCGCAGCGCCGGACCGAATTCCTGCGCAAGGCGCAACAGGCCGAAATAGTTGATGTCCATCTCTGCTTGCGCGACTTCAACACCGCGCCGATTGCTGATGCCAAAATTGCGATGGACCTCGGCGTTGTTGATGAGGATGTCCACGCGCCCGCCGATTTCGGCGGCGATCTCGCGCACCGACTTTGAATCGGTGAGATCAAGTGGCATCAACGAAACCTGCGGAATTGCTTTTAGTTCGTCGAATCCAGGAAATTTCTTCCATGGTTCGGCGTAACCGACCCAGATGAGATCGGCGCCGGCTGCGACCAGCGATTTGACGATGGCCTGCCCGACACTCGACTTGCCATCGGTCACGAGCACCTTGCGAAATTTTGGATCGCAGGTGAATTCACGCAATTGCCGGTCGTCAGCCATATTGGGTACCTCTTGGGGCGGAAAGGCGATGAGCACCGCCTGACCGGATTTGTCGAGCCGGGCGCCGACCTTCACGCGCGTTGGCGCAGGCGGCACATCGCCATGCATATGCACGACCAAGGTCGGGCCGCAATCAAGCTTCACGTAGCCCAGACGCCAGGGCACGCGTTCGCGAAAGAACAGATCATTGCTGTGGGCAAGCGTGGTGTCGGCGATCAGTTCGCCATCGCCCGCTTGCGGCCGCCATTGCAGGCGATTGGACAAGCACGCCTGACAAGCTTCACGTGGCGGATATTGCACGGCTTCGCAGTCGCGGCAGACCTGCAGCTCGAATACGCCACGCGCGGCGGCGGCCGTCAAGCCGAGTGCAACGCGGCTCCGTGCGCCGGGCGGCAAGGTGGACGTGCGCGTCCGCAGAATCGGATTCTTGCGTTTCGGACGTGTCAACTCGCGTGTCATGCCGCCGCCAGAATCGCTGCACCGGAGGCGAGGCCCCGGTCGAAATTGATCATGCCAAATCCGCTCACCAGACCCACCTTTGCGTTAGCGACTGTGCGTGCCTCGGCTTGACCGGTCAGTTGTCGAACTGCTTCGACCATGCCGAGAAACCCGCCTGCCGCACCAGCTTGCCCCACTGACAGTTGCCCACCGGAAGTATTCACCGGAAACGAACCATCGCAGGTCAGCGTGTTGGCGCGCACGAAATCGGGGCCTTCACCTTTGCCGCAGAACCCGAGATCCTCGATCTGCATGAGCGAGATGACCGGATAGTCGTCATAGGTCTGGAAGAAATCGATATCGCGCCGCGCAACGCCCGCTTGCGCATACAGATCATCGCGATCGACTGCCCAGCCACCACGCATCTGAATCGGATCGGCCGGGAAGCCATTGTGCCGCTCGATCGTGCCGAGGATCCGCACATAGGGCAGACCAAGATCCTCCGCACGCGTTTTGGTCATCACAAGGAATCCCTCACCGCCAGCACACGGCATCACGCAATCAAACAGCCGCAAGGGCTCGGCGATCGGGCGTGCGTCCAGATATTCATCCAGCGTCAACGGCTTCTTGAACAGTGCTTGCGGATTGTTGAGCGCGTTCGAGCGTTGCGCGACGCACATCTTGCCGAAGTCTTCGCGTTTCGCGCCATAGGTACGCATGTAGTACGAGGTGAGAAACGCAAAGCTCGCATTGGGCCCGCCCGCGCCGTACGGATACACCGCATCGCGCGCGAACATGCTGAAGTTGGCAAGGGTGAGGCGAAAGGAATCCGTATGACTGGTGTCGCCTGCAATGCACGCAACGATATCGGCATCGCCCGCCTGCACTGCCCGCGCTGCGCGCCGCAAGCACACGACGCCGCTTGCGCCGCCAAGCGGCACATAGTCGAGCCATCGCGGCGAGACACCAACATGCTGCGTGAATCCAATCGCGGTATCGGGTGTCAGGGTGAAGCTCGATACGCAGAGGCCATCCATCGATTCTTTCGCCACGCCGGATTGCTTCACCAGCATCGCCAAGGCCTGCGCGAGAAACCAATGCCCGCCGCGAATCGAATAGCGCACATAGGGCACGGTCACCGGACAGGTGATGACCACATCATCGTAACCATGTCTCAAGCGCGCCGCTCCCGTTTCTTGCGGTCACGCAGATCGAAACAGGCGGGCGCCTCCATCGGATTGGCACCGAAATCGGCGAGCTTTATCTTTTGCACTTTGTTGGTCGAGGTGGTGGGCAGGGCATCGATGAATGCAATGAAGCCGGGCGCCTTGAAGTAGGCCAATCGCGCGAGGCACCAGTCCTGAATGGAAATTGCGGTCTCACGCGTGCGAGGAACATCGAGGGGCGCGACGATGCAAGCCATCACTTCTTCATCGCGCAGCGCATCGGGCGCGGCGATCACCGCAATCTGTCGCACCGCCGGATGATCGAGGAGCGATGCCTCCACTTCGAGCGCCGCGATGTTCTCGCCCGCGCGACGGATGATGTTGCGTTGCCGATCGACGAAATGATATTGGCCATCCGGACCGCGGCGCACCGCATCGCCGGTGTGAAACCAGTCGCCACGCCATGCATGCGCAGTCGCTGCATCGTCTTTGAGATAACCCGAGAAAAACCCGGCGCGCGGATCGGGTCCTGCCTGTCGAACAAGCAATTCCCCCGGCACGCCATCAGGCACATTGATACCAGCCTCGTCGACGATGCGCATCTCTACATTCGAACGCGGACGCCCGATGCATCGCGTGCCGACATGGCGTGGCTCGCGGCTCGCGGTAGAGGTGGCACCCGCGCCGGTTTCCGTCATTGCCCAGGCCTCGATCAGCGGAAAGCCAAACCGCGACTCGAAGGCCTGATGATCTTTCGGGTTTGCATTCGCACCAAAACCAAAGCGAACCTGATGCGCCCGGTCGTATTCGCTCGCGGGCATACCAAGCAGCATCGCCGGCATGACGCCAAGGTAATGGACGATCGTGGCGCGGCTCGAAGCGACATCCTGCCACCACGACTTTGGATGAAAACGATCGAGTTGCACCACGCAACCGCCCGAGAGAATCATCGCCATTGTCGAGGCGGCGAGCGCATTCATGTGAAACAGCGGCAATGGCGTGATGAGACGCTCCATGCCTTCGCGCACCTCGCAGAGCCCACCCTCGGTAATGTAATTGCGCCCCATGTTGAGGCAGTAGAAGTTGCTGATGAGACAGCCCTTCGGTTTGCCGGTCGTGCCGGAGGTATAAAGGAGCGCGCATTCGCTCAATTCGTCCGGCGTTGAATGCGAGGCGACCGTCAGCGCGTTAGGCAGCTTGAAGGCATCGCCCGTCGTGGTGATGCGGACTGATGGCATGCCAAGCTCGCGCAGCTTCGCCTCATACCGCGGCAACGCGACGACCACGCTTGCCTCGCTGTGGCCGAGCACATACTCCAGCTCGGCACGCTGGTAATCCGGATTGAGCGGAACGATGCTGGCGCCCACCGCGTTGATCGCGAGCCAATGCGCGAGAAACGCCGGCTGATTCTCAAGCAGCAGGGCCACGCGGTGACCCGCGCCATACCCTTCCGCGCGATAAGTCGCCGCCAGATGCTCCACTTCGGCAAACATCTGCGCATAGGTCCATTCAATCGGCGCATGGGCGATTTCACCACGTGCCGCATCGACACCAAGCGCGGACCGTGGAATTTGCAGAAACGGCTTGTCCCCATATCGGGCGGCGGTCGCGGCAAACGCGCTGAAGACGGTGCTCATGGGAATAGAAGGATCGGCGGCAATGCGGCATCGGCATTGATGAGATCAACCCGCTTCTCGACGATGCGAAGCGCGCCATGTTCAATGCGCAGCCGATGCATGACACGCCCGGCGAGAAAAAATTGCGCATCACCACGCGACTCGACATAGAAGAATGGCGCGCGCGTGACGAACCGATTGGCGGGCGCATCGGCGTCCTCGACGACCGGCACCTGCAGGACATGGAGACACCGGGCAGGCGGCTGATTCGAATACGTCCGCGGCCCTTTCAATCGCTCGACACGCACGCGCAGCAACAGCTTGTCTTCGCAGGCGATCGACTGCTCGCGACGATGGTCGGTTTGGCCGGGCAGGAGCGGCAGCCAATAGATCGCATCGTCGGCAAAGAGCGCGAGCCACTCGTCGTAGCGCCCGGCATCAACGAGCGCGGCCTCGGCATAAACAAACCGCGCGAGGGTGTCGTGACTTGGCGTGGGGTCGAGCATGGGATCGACAGTCGGATCGAGAATGGGGTCGTTCGTCATGGGCGTGCGGCGACCGGATCATCCGCTTCCATGTACTGCCGCCAGGCATGAAACTGGTTGCGGATGAGAATCTCATTGGTGCCGCTGACCACCTTGTTCGGCGTATCGAATTCGCCCGCCGTCTGTTCGCGATGCAGGCTGACCCAGGGATTCCCCGATGTTCGCAGGCCGCGATGGATCGTTTCAAACACATGAATATCGTCATGCGCCACGATCGACATCGGCGAGAACACCAGCCGGTTGTAGAGCAAGGTGCGCTCGAGAAATGCATCGGGTGCATCTTTGGGCCGGAACGCCCAGATCTCGACCAGGGTGCGCTCGGCCGCCAGCGGTCGGATCACGCGAATCGTTTGCGGCGCACTCTTGAACGAGACGCTCGGATAGACGATCGAGTTCTGCGGCACCCATGACAGGATCTTGCGCGCACGCTCGGCGCCGTACGCTTTCTCCATTGCCGCCTCATAGTCAGGCAGGCTTGAGTATGCGCTATGGATCGACCGATTCGTCCCGAAGATGCTGTGGCCGTGCTCGAACACCTGGCCGCCCATCTTTTTCAGAAACTCGTTGTCCGATCCGAACGGCATCAGGATCTCGATGGCCATCGGCTTGGTTGATCCAGTCGGTGCGTTCGACCACACGCGCTCGGCGGCGAGCGATGCCGATTCATGCGTGACGTTCGCATGCAAGGCGTCGTTGACGTTCTCCAGGTACACCTTCCAGTTGCAGGCGATGACATTGCGCAAGGGCGGCCCGGCGACCTCGACTTCGCCGGCGGGCGATCGATCCACCAGCGCGTCGATCGCGTGGAACATCGCGCCACAGTGCGATTCGAACGACGGGCCGGTCGGCGCAAGACGCGTGAAGACGAAGCCGCGATACTGCGCGCTCGCAAGCGGCGTCAAGCCGCGACCTGCCTCGCACGCGCGCATTTGCGTACCGTCATACCCGCGCGGGTCGGGCACGGCGAGCAGCGACCCATCCAATCGATAGGTCCAGGAATGGTACGGACAGCGAAAGGCCCGCCCGGCATTGCCCGCGCGCTCGGTCGCGATCATCGAGCCCTTGTGCGCGCAACGATTGAAGAACACACGGAGCACGTCGCCGGCATCCCGTACCAGGATCACCGGCTGGCCCGCCAGCTCCAGGGTCACATAGTCGCCCGCGTGAGGCACTTGCGAGGCATGCGCGACGTACACCCATGCCCGGCCGAACAGCCGTTCCTCTTCGAGCGCGAAAATCGCATCGCTCAAATAGACGTCGCGATGCACGCGATCGGATTCGATGAGCGAGTGGAGGGGGCGGTTGAGTGAGGCGTTGGGCATACCAAAGATGAGCGGAGCAACGACGTATTGTGCATTGGCTGGGCGCGCGCTGCCGAAACCCGCAACAGCGGCGCGTCGCGACGATAGAATCGGCACCTACCTCATTCCACGCCGATTCCCCTGGATTTCCACCCTGATGACGATCGCCCGGTTGGCAGCACACGTTCTTTTTCTCTGCTTGGCCATCGCCCTGCCGATCCAGGCGCAGCAATCCGGCGACGGTGTTGCCCATTACGACGTATTCGTCGAGCGGGAGTCGATGCACGTCTTGATCGGCACCGGCAAGAAGGGCACGCCGGAAATCGCGCTATGGCATGTGCGATCGGCGGACGGCGGCGCAACCTGGACCAAACCGGCCCGCGTGAATAGCCCAGGCGATCGGCTGAGTGCGCGTCACCCCGGCGAGAATCCACAGATCGCGGCGATCGGTGATCGGCTGATTGCGGTGTGGACGCAACAGCGCCCAGGCGCGGGACGCAGTGGCGGGCTGGCCACGGCGTGGTCGGATGACGGCGGGACGACCTGGAAACCGGGCACGGCACCCGCCGCACCCGCGCAAGGCGGGCAGACCTTCGCCGAATTCGCGACCGACGGCAAGACGCTTCACATGGCCTGGCTCGATAGTCGTGATGGACGCCAGTCGCTTCGCTATGCGCGCTCGACCGATCGCGGCGCGACCTGGTCCGCCGATCGCATGCTTGCGCCGCGTACCTGTGATTGCTGCTGGAACAGCCTCGCGCCGACGGCCGATGGTGGGGTCGCGGTGTTCTATCGCGGCGAGGAACCGCGCGACATGATGCTGATGATGTCGCGCTCAGGCGATACCTGGCGCAACTACGGGTCGATCGGGCAGTTCAACTGGCAAGTCCGCGCTTGCCCGCATGGCGGCGGTGCGATCGCAATCCAAGGCGTTGCGATCCACACCTTGGCGTGGAACGGCAAAGACGAACAGTACGGCCTCTACTACGTTGGTTCAGCCGATGCGGGCAACACCTGGTCCCGTCCGCGCAAACTCGGGTTCGACGATGCGCGCAATGCCGACCTCACGATTTCTTCGGAGGGTCACGTCCACGCAGTGTGGGATGAAGCAGGGATGCGCAGTTCCACCATTCAGAAATCCCGCTCGACCGACGCCGGCCAGAGCTGGTCGGCGCCAGAGCGCGTTGCGGCAGGCGGGGACGTATCCTATCCAAGGGTGGTCGCGACGCGGCACGGGATTGCGGTACTCTGGCTGGATGGATCGCCGCGTCGCGGCGCATCGATCGTCGTGAACGGCAAGCACGTCCCGACACCCTGACCCCCTGTTCATTCAACAACCGAGGAGACCCTCATGCCCTACGCCAACACCGACGACGGCGTGAAGCTGTACTACGAAGAAGCAGGTACCGGCAACGCGATGATCTTCGTCCACGAGTTCGCGGGCGATCATCGCAGCTGGGAGCCGCAGATGCGGTATTTCTCACGTTACTTTCTCTGCATCAGCTATGACGCGCGGGGCTTTCCCCCATCCGATGTGCCGGAAGATCCCGCGAAGTATTCGCAGGCGCGTGCGCGCGACGATATCCGCGACATGTTGAATCATCTGAAAATCGACAAGGCCCATGTGGTCGGCCTGTCGATGGGTGGTTTTGCGACCTTGCACTTTGGCATCAGCTACTCGAATCGCGCGCATTCGCTCCTGATCGGCGGTTGCGGATATGGCGCCGAACCGAAAGAGAAGGCGAAGTTTCAGGCGGAGACGGATGCCGCCGCCTCAATGTTCGAGCGCGAGACGATGGCGGTCGCCTACAAGAAATACGCGAGCGGTCCGACGCGTGTGCAATACGAGAACAAGGATCCTCGCGGCTGGCAGGAATTTGCGACGCAGCTCTCCGAGCATTCCACCAAGGGTTCGGTCAACACCATGCGCGGCGTGCAGGCGAAGCGGCCGTCACTCTGGGAACTGGTCGATGGCATGAAGAAGATCACTGCACCCGCGCTCATCATCACGGGCGATGAAGATGACCCATGCCTGGAGCCCGCACTGCTCATGAAACGCAATATTCCGACCTCGGCGCTTGTCGTGTTGCCGCGCGCCGGTCACACGATCAACATCGAAGAACCCGATGCGTTCAATCGCGCGTTGTTCGAATTCACCAGCGCGGTCGAAATGGGTCGCTGGACGAATCGCGATCCACGTGCGGTCGTGGGTGCCATCCTGGGGTTGAAGTAGCACCCATGACAACGCTTGTCACCGGCGGCACCGGATTCGTCGGCCTGAATCTGCTGGAGCAGCTGCTCGGGCGCGGTGACGAAGTTGTTTGCCTCGCGATCAACGCGCTGCCCGCCGCGGCGGCGCGTGATTTCGCGAAGCTTCCCGGCAAGCTTCATGCAGTTCATGGCGATGTCACCGATCCCGGCTCGATCGACGACGCGATCGCTCGATTCGGCTGTCGGCGAATGATTCATGCCGCCGCGATTACGGCCGGCACGGGGCGTGATGAGTTGGAGCCCGCGCGGGTGGTGGAAGTCAACCTGCTTGGCACCATCAATGCGTTGCAGGCGGCCCGCAAAGCGAAGATCGAACGCTTCGTCTATCCGAGCACCGGCGGGCATTTCGGCGCGGCGGGCATCGCGGTTGGCCACCTGCTCGATGAAGAAGCGGACCGGCCGGTTCCCAATTCGATGTATGGCATTTCCAAGTACGCGGCCGAGCGCACGGTGCTGCGTCTCGGTGCGCTATGGTCGATGGATGTTCGCATCGGCCGCGTCGCGGTAGTGTATGGCCGTTGGGAATATGAAACCGGCCTGCGCGATGCGATGACCACCGTGTTGCAGGCAACGCGCCTGGCGATGGCGGGCGGTGAAGCGGTGTTCCCGAAGCTTGGTGCAGCGGACTGGATCTATTCGGTCGATATCGCCCGCGCCCTCACCATATTGCTCGACGCCCCGATCACGAAGCACCGCCTTTATCATCTCGCCATCGAATCGCCGTTCGACATGATGGCGTGGTGCGAGCGCTTGCAAAACCGCTATCCTGCATTCAGGTTTCGTGAATCCACGCGCCTGGAGGACTGCAATATCGCGCCGCTCGCAGCGTTCCGGACGCCTTTCTCCGGTCGGCGATTGCGTGAGGAATTCGGTTTCGCACCCATCTTCGCGCTCGACACGGCGTTCGACGACTACATGCTTTGGTTGGCGGCGCATCGGGATTTTTTCGATACCGGGAAACGGTTGGTCACCTGAGGAGCAGCAACCCCATGAGACGCCTTCGTCTAACCCTGCTCATCGGCGCCTTTGCGGTGTCAAACGCACTCGCGCAGTCCTACCCGACGAAACCGGTGCGGATCCTCGTACCGTTCGCGGCGGGCGGCAATACCGATGGCATCGCCCGCATCACCGCCGATTGGCTCGGCAAAGCATTCAACCAGCAGGTGCTTGTCGAGAATCGTCCGGGCGCATTCGGCACCATCGCGGTCGATGCGCTGATCAAGTCACCCCCCGACGGCTACACGTTCCTCATGACCGCGCATGCGCAAGCGGTGACCGTGCCCCTCATGCAGGCAAAGAAATCGTACGATCCGCTGAAGGACTTCGCACCCGTTTCAATCGTTGGATCCAACGCGTTCGTGCTCGGCATACACAGCTCGGTACCGGTGACCACCGTGCGCGAGTTCGTCGAGTATGCGAAAGCAAGACCCGGACAGATCAACTACGCCTCGGGCGGGTCCGGCGCGATGGGGCATTTGTCGGGGGCGCTCTTCGCCATGCGGGCCGGCATCAACATCAACCATATTCCGTACAAAGGCGGCGGCCCTGCCGTGAAAGACTTGCTGGGTGGACAGGTCCAGATGTATTTCGGCAATTTCTCCGAGTTCGTGGGGCACGCGGAATCAGGCCGCATCAAAGTGTTGGGTGTCTCCAGCGACAAACGCGCCCGGCAACGACCCGACCTGCCGACGATCGCCGAATCCGGATACCCGGGCTTTCGCACCGTCACCTGGAACGGGTTGGTCGCACCGGCCGGAACACCACACGACATCATCGAGCGGGTATCGATCGAGGTACAGAAAATGGTGAACGACCCCGCTGCTTCACAGCGTCTGATCAACATCGGCGTGGATCCGTGGGGCTCGACCCCGCAGGCGTTCACGGAAGCGATGAAAAGTGAAGCCGCGCTCTGGACCGACGTGATCCGTAGCGCTAACATTCAGCTTGAATAGGCATTCGCGCGCTTGCGAATTCCTGAAGCAAAGGAGCAAGTGATGACCACCGCGCTCAAGGTCGACTGGCCTCACGATGACTATTCGCGCGTGCCGTTCTGGCTTTATCACGATGACGAGGTCTATGCGCTCGAGATGCAGCGCATCTTTCGCGGACCGGTATGGAATTACCTCGCCCTGGATGCGGAGCTTCCCAACCCGGGCGACTATCGCACGGTGTGGATCGGCGACACCTCGGTCGTCGTATCGCGCGATCAGGACGGCAAAGCGCATGCGTTCGTAAACCGCTGCGCGCATCGCGGCGCCCAGGTGGTGCGCAAGACGCACGGCAACGCGACCGAGCACGTTTGCATTTATCACCGTTGGTGCTACGCGAACGACGGCGCACTGATCGGCGTGCCGTTTCGCCGCGGCCTCAAGGGGCAAGGCGGCATGCCCGCCGACTTCGATCCAAAGCAGCATGGCCTCAAACGACTGCGCGTGGAAAGCTTTCACGGCGTGCTGTTCGGCACCTTCGCAATCGATGCGGCAAGCGGCGCGGCGCGGTTGGAATCACTGCACGATTATCTGGGTGAATTCGGCCGCACCATGATCGCGCGCTTCTTCACCCGACCCATTCGGATCATGGGCTATCACCGCCAGATGGTCCAGGGCAACTGGAAGCTCTATGCGGAGAATCTGCGCGACACCTATCACGCGAGCCTGCTCCACGAATTTTTCGTTCGATATGGCCTCGATCGCGCGACGCAGAAGGGCGGCGTGAAAATGGACGATCGCCATCGCCACAATATGAACCATGCCTACGCCGCCAGCGACTCACAAGAAGAGGCGCGCGCCGCATATGCCGATCAGAAAGGTGTGGAGGTCGATCGGCTGCAACTACGTGACACGGCATTCCTCAATTTCGTCCCGGAGTTCGCTGACGGCATGAATCTCGCGGCACCGACGATCTTTCCTAACTTTGTGCTCATCCAGATCAGCAATTCGCTCGCGACGCGACAGATCCGCCCCAAGGGCAAGGACTCTTTCGAGATCTTCCAGACCATGTTCGCCTACGCAGACGATTCGCCCGCGATGAGCGAGCATCGCATGTTGCAGACGAATCTCGTCGGGCCTGCAGGCTATGTATCGATGGAAGACGGCGAGGCGATCGAGATCGCGCACCGCATGTCGGCCACGACACTCAAGGATCACACCGTCGTTGAAATGGGTGGGCGGGGAGCCATCGCCGACACCGTGCACCGGCTTACGGAGGCCCCGATCCGTGGATTCTGGTCGTACTGGGCGGAACTGATGGATGTCGAAGCCTTGAACGGCGTGCGCTGAGCGAGAGACAACGGCATGGAAACATCCAAGCGTGACGCACTCTGCGATCTGCTGGCCGAATACGGCCTGCGGCTCGACGATGATCAGCTCGAAGCATGGGTCGAACTATTCACCGACGATTGCGATTACCGGATCGTCACCCGCGAGAACGTCGAACAGAATCTGCCCAATGTACTCATCTGGTGCAAGGGCAAGAACATGCTTGCCGATCGCATCACGTCGTACCGCCATGTCAACGAATACAACCTGCACTGGGACTGCCATACGATCAGCGCACCACGCATCAATGCCGCAGCGGATGGGGCATGGCGCGTGGAAGCGAGCTACAGCCTTTTTCAGACGAACTTGGAAGGACAGAGCCGTCTGTTCAGCGTGGGGCGGTACCGGGCGCGCGTTGTGTTTGCTGGTGACACGCCACGCATTCGCGAGATGGTGGTGGTTGCCGATACCGGGTCGATTCCAACCTTGCTGGCCACGCCGATTTGAGTTGACTCGCTGGTCCCTGCCGGCTCACGCCATCCGGAGGACTAGCCGATCAATCGATGCGTCACAAAGCGCGCCGCTTTCTTGTCAAAGGTCACCGTTGCTGAACACCCCTGATCGCGATTGCGTATCCCGATCAGGAAGTCCGCAAAGTCCGCCGTTCCATCAATGAACGCACGCACGGCACTGCGCACCTGATCCGGCGACTCGACCCGAAGCTCGGCGCTGGAAAGGATTTGCTGCAACACATTGGCGATCAATGCGCGCGAATAGCCGTAGGCCGACTCCAGCACCCAGACGAGTTCGCACAACACGATCTGGTCGACCCATCCGGGGGCCTCGACGCTGCACTCCTTTTCGATGAGCTTGGTCGCCTTGTCGGCCTGTCGCGCGTCGTCCTGAATGAGATAGCGGACGATGACATTGGTATCAAGTCCGATCACGATCGGCCCGCCCGTTGCCGGATCGCCTGATCCATCGCCTCAAGGGTTACCACCTTCTTGGGCCTGGGAAGTATTCCCTTCAGCCGCTTCACGGACGCCGTGATCGGCACCAGCTCGACCCGACCCGCCTCGTCAATAAAGAATTCGACCTTATCGCCGGTCCGCAGCTTGAGGCGATCCCGAAGGTCCTTGGGCAAGGTAATCTGCCCTTTGCTCGTTAGCGTGGAAACCATTGCTTACCAATCCCCAATTTCCTTACTGAGTGGTAAGAATAGCAAAAAACATGGCACCCGAAACGTCGACTTCTGCCTAATAAATCGTCTGCCTGATCCGCTCCGGATACGCCGCGTCGTACTCGGCGGCGTTGACGGCGTTGTTCGTGATCTCCTGCAGGATCTGCCCACCTGTGGGGAGCGCTGAACGCGGCACCTGCGCATCGACGCTCCAGAGCTTCGAGCGGATCAATGCCTTCGGGCACTGGTAGTAGACACGATCTGCCGTCACTTCGAGAAGCGTGGTTGGCATTTTCTCATTGACGGTAAAGGTTTTGGCCAGCGCCTCATCGACGATGATCCGTGCGCGACCATTGATCCTGAGTGTTTCGTTGACACCAGGGATCAGAAAAAGCAGCGAAACACGGGGATCACGGATGATGTTGCGCATCGAGTCCATGCGATTGTTGCCGCGCCGATCCGGGATCAACACCCGCGTGCGATCGAGCACCCGGACAAATCCCACGGGGTCACCGCGCGGCGAGCAGTCGAGCCCCTCGGCGCCGACCGTCGCCATTACCGCGAACGGCGCCTTCTCGATGAACACGCGATATTGGTCGGTGATGTAATCGACCTCCTTCGTGAGCGCGGCGCCCATCGGCTGCCCGTACAGCGCCTCAAGATCCTCGATCGTCGTGATGTGTCGCTGCACCGTGCTCATGTCCGCACTCCCTGATGGTTGGTTGGCCTGGCGGGTTGGCCATGCGGAACATTGTATCCTCCAGGTTCGACATCACACCATCGTTGGGGCAAGTATGGAATTCGGTATCTGGTCGAACGGGTTTCGACCGCACACTTCGGCCGCGCAAACGTTCGAAGAGGACCTTCAGGAGATCATTCTCGCCGATCAACTCGGCATGCGGGACTGCTATGTCAGCGAGCATCATGGCGAGCCGGTCTATATCAACAAGGTCGACACGCTGCCGGTGCCCGAGCTCCTGATGTGCAAGGCGGCCGGGCTCACGAAACAGATTCGCATGGGCGCGGCGGTCACGGTGATTCATCTCTGGCATCCGGTCGATGTCGCGATTCGCGCGGCAACCACCGACCATGTGATCGGCAACAACCGGTTTTTCTTCGGGTTCGGCTCCGGATTCCATAGCCCGCTGTTTTCGGAAGAACGCGGGCTCACCTACGATGACCGGCATGAGCGCCTCGTCGAATCGCTTGATCTCATCATCAAGTGCTGGAATACCGAACAACCATTCGACTGGAACGGCAAACACTGGAAGGGTAAGGGTATCGTTGCAACGCCCCGGCCACTCAGCAACCCGATGCCGATGGCGACCGCAAGTGAAACCGAATCGATGATCCAGCTGGCAGCCGAACGCGGCTACACGCTCATCTCGGCGCACGAACCGCCGCAGATCCTCAAGAAAAAGACCGACAAGTATCTGCGCTATGCGAAAGCCGCGGGACACCGGCACCCATTGAAGAATATCGCCAACGCGCGCTTCGTCTATCTCGCCGATTCAAGGGCCGAAGCCATCGAAGATGTGCGGGAAGCGGTGTCATTCGAGATGGAGTTCCAGCGCAAGCGCGGCTTGTTGAAATACCTGATGGGCGCCTTCGGCCTGCCCTTTCCATGGGAAACGGTGAACTACGATCAGTTGGTCGACTGCGGTTTCTACCTTTTCGGTGAGCCGGATACGATCGGCAAGCGCCTCGCGCAAATCTACGAAGAATCGGGCGGCTTCGGGACATTGCTCCTCGTGACCGGCAAAGGCTGGGCAACCCGCGAGAAGCGGCTTCGCTCGTTGCGCCTGTTCATGGAACAGGTGGCGCCAAAATTGCGGCATCTTGAGGCGACGCGGGAAGCGTAGGTCGCCCGCTACCCGTTGACAGTCGATCCTATTCTCTATTCTTGGAACGCGCTATGACCGCACAACCCCTTCGCTTTGGCAGTGACCACGGCGTTCTTCGCAGCGAGGATGCCCCGCTCCTCACTGGGCATGGCCGCTATACCGACGATGTGAATCTGCCTGGCCAGGCGCGTGCTGTTTTCGTCCGGGCGAGCGTCGGGCATGCGCGGATTAATCGGCTGGATACCACCGCGGCGAAGGCCATGCCCGGTGTACTTGCGATCTTGACCGCGAAGGAGTTGTCGGCGGCGGGCGTGCAATCAATTCCACCTTTGGCGACCATGAACGGGCGCGACGGCAAGCCGATGTTCGTCGCGGCCATGCCGCCGCTTGCGATCGATCGCGTTCGCTACGTCGGTGAGCCGGTCGTCTGCGTCGTTGCCGAGACGGAAGCGCAAGCGCTCGATGCTGCCGAACAGGTGGCGATCGATTACGACACGCTTCCCGCCGTGGTCGACCCGGCGCTGGCAGTGGCGCCGGGTGCGCCGGCCCTCTGGGAGGGCGCGCCCAATAACGTCGCGCTCGACTGGGTTGATGGCGATGCGGCCGCGGTCGATGCGGCGTTCGCGCGCGCGGCCCATACCGTCCAAGTCAAACTGCTCGACACGCGCTTGGCACCCGCCACGATGGAACCGCGCGGCGGGCTTGCGCAGTGGGACAGCGCGACCGCGCGCTACACGCTTACAGCCAGCACGCAAGGCGTTGCCATCGTCCGCAATATCCTCGCCACGCATGTTCTCAAGATCCCGCCGCAAAGCCTGCGCGTTCTCACCCACGATGTTGGTGGCGGTTTCGGGATGAAGACGCATCCCTATCCGGAGTACGTCTCGATTCTTGTTGCCGCGCGCACGATCAACCGGCCGGTCAAGTGGCGCAATACGCGTCTCGACAGCTTCTTGTCCGATACCGCCGGGCGCGATGGCGTACTCGAAGCCGAGCTTGCCCTCGATGCGAACGGCAAGTTCCTCGGCCTGCGCGCGCGCAACCTGGTTGGCATGGGCGCGTATATCTCGACGTTCGGTGCCACCTTCGCCACCAACAATACGAAGAACTGCCTGTCGTCCGTCTATGTCATCCCGGCGATTCATGTGAACG
>JBJXGX010000312.1:0-8216 GCA_046160305.1 Burkholderiales bacterium | reverse complement strand
GAACCGCCCTTGAATCACGTCCCCTGCTGGGGTCAGAGCGATGAGGCCGGGAAGAATGAGCGCCGCGAGTGTGGCCGGGATCCATCCCCGCAGGGAATAGCCCGGGTGGCCGCGCTCCCACAATTGGCGGCGAATCGCTTCGGGCAATCGTTGCGCGAGTCGAGTCGCGACACCTCGCTGCAAGAAATCGACAAACACGACGTCGCGCGCGAGGCCGCGCGCTCGCGACACCCAGGCATTCAGCTTGCGACGCGTTGACGCGCTGAGAACCTCGTCGCCCGCACCGCCAACCACGACCTCGGTCAGTCGCTTCTCAATTCTTTCGCGCAACGCCCGGTCCTGTTCAAGCGGCAGCGTACGGACCAGCACGGCTCGAAGCCACCCCGGCATGTACGCATACCGGAACCACGGGAGCGCACCCAACGCCGCAGCGCCCCGCACAAGCTCCGCATCATTGCGCTCGAACTCAGCCCCGAGCGACAGAGTAAGCGGCCATGAGACGGCCGGAAAGATCGCGCACCCAGCAAGCCACTGGTAACGGACAGGCCCAAGGTAGGCACGAAGCTGATAGCAGAGCTCTTCAACAACGTCATCAGGCGGTGCTATGCGTCTCGCACCCCAGTTGAGCGCATCATCGCGAAGCAATGCGGGGTACAACGCCGGCCATGAGGGATCCAACTGCAAGGCGGCCCGGTCCGACGAGAGCCATTCCGCGAGCGTGTGCAGCGCCTCCGGATGGCTTGGCAGCACCAGAAAGCCAAGCTCGTCGATGCGTGCCTCATGCTCGCCCCACGATTGCACGGGATGCGGAGAGAACCATGCACGCAGCGGAAAAAGATTGAGCGAGCGGGCCCAGCGCGCCGGCGCGTTGGTCGCGCTCACAAAGGCGGCCTGGGCGCCCCCGAATACCAGGAGGCGATGCCCTTCGTAGCGAGCCGACAAATCATCGATTGATATCTTGTCGCGCTGGAGCCACCCATCCTTCACTTTGGTTTCCGGCCAGCAACCGAAGGCGGGCGAGCCATCGAAATAGAAAAGGTCGATGGCCACCCCTTGCTCTTTCAACGCATGCACGAGTGCCTGATGAAATGCGGCTTGGTGGTCGGCTTGCGCGACACGTTCGACGAGTGCGACGTACTCGGGTGTTTGGCTGCGAAGTCGAAACCGCGGTGTAAAGGCACCGGCCCGCTTTACCGTCTCGCGTACCGTCGCGGGCAAATCAAGGTCGCTACGGAGGCCGGCGGATCGTTGTCGAAGCATCCGACTGACCGGGCGTGCGAGCGTCGGTGCAAGCACGATGGTCGAGCCGGTCTTGTCGTGAAAGATGCGCTCATCCACCTCTTCGTTGGTGCGCAATTGCTGCAAATAGCGCTTGCGCAGGCGTTGAGCGACGAGCCACGCTGCAAATCCGAGAAATGCCACGCCCCCAAGACCGACTATCGCGATTCGAGGAAGGGTCCAGGCGACGGCCGGTGATGCGACCGGTGCCTCGGGGATCTTGAAGGGTAACGCGGGCACATAGAGCGCGCGGGTGTCGCCAGCACTGATGATGGCACCGGCTCCAGCCGGTGCTTCTGCCGTCGGGGCAGCGATTTTCGTGGGAACTTCAAGCTTCGGTCGCGGTGCGTACCAATAGACGGCGAGTACCGTGCCGACTACCAGCCCAATAAGGGCGAGAGTCCACCCCACCTGCGCGACGAGGGGCAAGGCGGCGCTGCGTTGGTAATCGACGGGGCCGGGCGCTGCCCCATCCGAAGGTATGCGCCCGAGTCTAAATTGCTCGACTACCTTCTTGAACCGGCTCTGCTCATCTTTGTCGCGGCTCAATAGTGGCTGGAGACGAAGCAACGGTTCGCCCCGCCGCTCGGCAAGCCTCCCGGTCGCCGCATCATCCGCGACAAGCGAATGAGCAAGGAGCCGCTCTCGCACCCCGATGCGATATTTCTCCGCGACGAGAAAATCGAGAAAGCGATCGAGCTCGATCTCGGGGGGCAGCGAACGGTCGTTCACGGGCAAGCGTGAATGGGTGGGCGATCAGCCGTCGAGCCGCTTTCTGGCGATGGACTGATCGTCGCGGGTCTTGGCGAGCGTACCCACGCAGCCTTTCGCGATGTCCTTCTGCTCGGCGAAGGCGACACCCGGCTTCAGTCCGTGCTCGTGTAGAACACGTAGCCAGTCGAGCAATTCAGAGGTCGAAGGCTTCTTGGTGAGTCCCGCACCCGGTTCGCGCAATTCACGGAAGAATTGAACCGCTTCCTTGAAAGCGGGCCCCGAGAGATCCAGCCTGCTGAGGCGCCCGGCGACAATCTCGGCGAGCTCGGTATCCGTCGGAAAATCGATATGGTGATAGACGCAGCGGCGAAGGAATGCTTCGGGAAGTTGTCGCTCCGAATTGCTGGTGATGATGACAAACGGGGTGAATTCCATCTTGTTGGCAGCAATGCGTTTCGCGCCCAACTCTGGGATCCGAAATTCGAGGTTCTCGATCTGATTCAGAAGATCGTTCGGGAAATCGCGCGGCGCCTTGTCGATCTCGTCGATCAGAACCACGGACTCGCTCGGCGAGTACATCGGAAACTGCTCGGGTAGCCAATCGCCGATCTTCGCACGCGGGTTCGTGCGAAGAATCGCCTCGCCAAGCGCTTCATACCGGACGAAGGCGCGCGGATCCGGCGGTTGGCGTCCCGCCGTGGCTTCGACCTGGCACTGCGCGAAGTGGCGCACGCTGTCGAATGTATAGAAGAGTTCATTCGCCACACTGGATGACTTGGTATCGAATCGCAAGGGGTGCCCCAGCCCAAGCTCAGCGGCGACCCGATAAGCAAGTTGCGTCTTGCCTGTACCCGGCTCCCCGGTCACGAGCAGCGGCATCTTCAGTGTCAACGCGACATTGACCGCGAGGACGAGGTCGGCGCCCGTCAAATAGTCGGACGGATCCTGCAGTGGATCGACATCGTAGGCTTCATTCGCCTGCGCGGCCGACGTCGCCCCGACCGCTCCGAATCCGACGAATCGTGGTTGCTTATCGGTCACGTTTGATCCTCCCTCTTTCTCGACTGATCGCTATCTTGGCAAGATGCGATCGACCACCCGTTCGGCGAAGGGGCGCATGCGTAGCCCGGGGCTTTTCCCGCTGATAACGTCAGTCAGCGAGGCGAACAGCCCGCCAACGGTGCCGCGCTGCGCGCGAATCGCCGCAGTGAACTCGCGCTCGACTGCGCTGAACTGAATACCGTAAACGTCCATGAGTCTCTGACGCGAATACCACGTCTCGAGGTCCTTCGCGTCAATTACCTTTAGCCGTGACAACTCGAGAATTTTGGTGTACCTGAAATCCTCCAGTCCACATTCAGCGCATAGCTTGTGGTCGACCATATTTTCTTGCGCGACCACGACGACGACGATCAGCTTGGCAAGGCTCGGCTGGTCCTGGCACGACTCGAATAACCGAAGCATTGATCGCATGCATGCGGCCATCAGGAAGCGTGATTGCTTGGGGGCGTGCGCGAATAGAACGCTAATCCCGCTCTGGCCCCGTATCTCCTCGCCGAGCTGTTCCGCGGAGCTGATCAACGTATCCGCCTTCGTCAACGCCCGGGATATCGACTCGCGTATCCGGGTATCAAGTGCTTCGATCTGGTTGTGATCGAACTCGTCAGGCCAATCAAGTTGCAGGACTCTGATGGATTCGAGGCTGAGATTGAGCGCGCGGCGCACTTCCGTCAAATCGAAATCACGCAAGCGCTTCCAGAATTCGTCCGGCGCGTCGTCCCACACCCCTTTCGCGAAGACGACAAGTGCACCCTGCGTCCACGATTCGATCCCTTTGCGGAATTCACCGACGACATCTTTCTGATTGCAGAAGTAAGGCAGGAGCACGCGTGGAACGGTGGCCTCGTCGCGGGATGGACGCGGCGCGGGGGAAAGATTGCTCGCTATACTCGTCGATTCCGCCTTGGTAGAGAGCGTTTCAAGAACTCTTCCTACCGCAATCGTTAGTGCGGTGTCCGGGTCGCTCCACTGAGAGTTCTCGTTTCCTCTAACAGGAACGATGTGCCCGCGTAAATGAGGGGTGGCGTCAAGTGCTCCAAGCGTTCGCCCGTCGGGTAGGGGAATCTCGCTCCATATGACATCCCTAACGATGACGGAGATGACGCGCAAGCGATTCAATACGGCGAAACCGAGCTCCCGATCTCGGCAAATCTTGGAATTCAACGAATCAGCGCTGACGAGGTAGACAAAATGCGTGGCCCGTTCGAGCGCCTCTTGGATCTTCTCGCTCCAGTCATCGCCCGCCTTGATGCCATCCCGATCGAAGAAGACGTTCTTGTCCAGCTTCTTGGATTCGAGAGCAATAACCAGTTGAACGCGAAATTTCTTCGCAAGCTCGGTGTCGTGATGCGAATAAGATATGAAGAAATACGGCTCACGATCGCCGACGGTTGATGACGTGATCTGTAGCCTCGTGTCCATCGCGCTTGTACTGCCTTCTGGAACCTACATTCAATGTGTGGATCGTCGACCCGATTCGCATCTGGGCCCGATTGTATCGACGGAACCCCGTTCTTGACACAATGTTTTCGGCCCTCGGCTCAGCCAAACGTCGTAGGCGGCATGCGACAAGCCCGGTTTGGCATAATCGCCACTGGCACCCGATCGGAGGGCCGTTATGTCCGCCCCGCTTCGCCGGCAAAAGATAGCACCTGACCGTTACCTCGAAATGGAGATATCGGCGTCGGCAAAACACGAGTTTGTGGACGGCGAGATTTACGCGATGGCAGGCGCGAGCGAACGGCACAACCGCATCGCCGGCAACGCGTTCTACGCCTTTCGTTCACGCACGGCGGGGACCGCCTGCACGCCGTACATCGCCGACATGAAGCTGCGCATCGACGCAACCAATGTCTTCTATTACCCGGATGTCATGCTCTGCTGCGATCCGACGGATCAGGACGCGATGTTCAAGGTGGCGCCGTGCGTCATCGTGGAGGTATTGTCGCCGTCGACGGCCATGACGGATGAGCGTGAAAAATGGGCCGCATCCCGGCATATCGCCGGCCTGGGGTACTACGTGCTCGTTGATTCGGAATCGATGCGCGTCACTTGGCACGAGCGCGTAGGGCCTGACGAATGGCAGACCGGAACTCTTGAGGTCGAGGACGTTGTCACGATTTCGTGCGGAGGCACCCCGTTCCCACTCTCGCTTGCGTCGTTGTACGAGGGAACCGGGCTCGCCGTGAGCGGCTAAGCCGTCGTTTCCTCGACCGCCCCGCGCGCAGTGCGCTTGTAGGCGGGGCGGTCCACATTCGGCGGGATGCCGGGCGACAGCGCGATGCGATTGCCGCCTTTGGCTTTGGCATCATCCAGCGCCGCCAGGGTCCGTTCAAGCAGCATGTCCGACGATTCCCGCCAGTGCCAGCTCGCCACGCCTGCTGAAATGGTCTGCTGTTCCGGAACAAGATGACGCAGGCGCGCGAGTAATGCTTCGGCCTGCTCCGGCGGGCAGCCGGGCAGGAGTAGCGCAAACAGTTCACTGGAGTATCGCGCCATGAGATCGCCCTTGCGCAGGGTCGGGCTCCATGTCTGCGCGAGCGCGCCAAGCAATCGATCGCCGGCAGGACGTCCCGCTTTTTCGGTGTAGGCCTTGAATTGATCGACATCAACCATCGCGATGGTAATCGGGTAGCCAAGGCGCCTGGATTGCGCGAGCTCATGCGCGAGACGCTCTTCCCATGCGCGACGATTGGCCGCGCCGGTTTCGCCGTCGGTGCGTATCAACGACGCCACGCGCGTCGCGAGCTCATTGCTCCGCCGCCGCTCGCGCAACGACAAACCGAGCAATCCGAAGGCGAGCATGGAAAGCGTCAACGCGGAACCGGACAGTGCCATGCGGCCATCGGCATGCAGGCGCGCGGTCTCTTGATCGTAATCCTGATCGAGACGCCCGCCGGCGTCGCCAAACGCACCGGTATTGATCTGCTCGACGCGCGTGGCATCGGCCTTCTCGAAGGCGCTGATACCGCGCAGACCCAGCAGGAAGGAAAATACGAGAGTACCGATTACGGCGGTGGAGAGGACGGTCATCTGGACCGCAGCGCCAACGAAGTGGTGCGAGAAACGAACACGCATAGGGAATGGGGTGAATGGGACGGAGTGGGAGGAATCGGATCGCGACCAACGCTGCATGCGATCGTAAGTGGCCCACATCGCGCGGCATAGGCGAAATGCCCCGCGGCCGCCTTCACGTGATCATGTTGTTGATTTCGGCGCGATGTGGGCGACGAACGGTCGGCCCGAAGCCTTCAAATTTCACGCAATGCGACCACCGGCGGCAACCGCGTCGCGGCGCGCGCACCTGACCAGGCGTTCCAGCCGGCGAGGAGCAATCCCCCGACCGGACCCGCGAGCCACACCCACGGGTTGATGGTGTACGTGAGTTGAAAAATTTGCGCCGCGAGAAGCGCGCCGATGGCGGTGGCGCCGGCGGCCGCGAGTACACCCGCGATCAATCCGATCGTCAAGAACTCGATCCGCTGCGCGCGTTGCACCTGTGCGCGCGACGCACCCAGGGTGCGCATCACCGCGGTCTCCTGCACGCGTTCGTCCTGCGTGGCGAGCAGCGCCGAGTAGAGCACGAGCACGCCGGCACCGAGCGCGAAGAGAAAGACGAGCTGCACGGCGCGAATCACCTGTTCCATCACGCTCAATGCCTGGCGCAGAATGGCCGACATGTCGACGATCGTGAGATTCGGAAATGCCCGCGACAACCGGTTCATCGCGTTGGCGTCGTTCGCCGAGACATGCATGCTCGTGATGAAGCTGGTCGGACTATCGCGCAGCAGCCCCGGTGTTGCGATGACGAAGAAGTTGACCTGCATCGAGTCCCAGTCGAGCTTGCGCACATTGGTGACCGGCGCGACGATCTTCTCGCCCGCGACCGACCAGGTGAGCCGGTCGCCCGCCTTCACCCCGAGTGTCGTGGCGATGCCCTCTTCGATCGACGAGGCGCCGCGGCGCAGATCTTCATCGTCGAACCAACGCCCGATGACGACGCGATTGTGCGCGGGTAGTGCATTCATGTACGACAGGTTGAACTCGCGATCGACCAGGCGCTTGCCGCGATCATCGAGCGAGTCGGCGTCGATCACCTTGTCGTTGATCGCGATAAGACGGCCTCGCACCATCGGATAGATCGTCGGCGGGGACAACCTTTCCACCGTGAAAAATTCGCGCACGGGTTCGAGTTGGTCAGGCTGGATGTTCAAGACGAACCGGTTCGGGGCATCGACGGGCGTCTTGGTGCGCCAGGCATCGAGCAGGTCGGCGCGGGTGAATGTCAACATGAGCATGGCAACAAGGCCCGTCGCCAATGCAACGATCTGGATAATGCTCGCGTGTTCGCGCCGGCGCATGTTTGCGATGCCGAATCGCAGCGAGAGCGGCACAACCCGCGCAAGTCGGGCGAGTGCGCGCACCGTCACGAATGCGACCAGGCCGAACACGAGCAACGCGCCGAGAAATCCGCCGAGAACGGTGAGCCCGAGCTTGATGCTGCCCGCCTGCCATGTAAGGAGCGAGCCGAGCGCCGCGAGCGCGGCCACATACCCGAGCAACGCCCCCGCGCGGGGTGGACCAACGTCGCGGCGAATGACGCGCAGCGCCGGGACGTTCTTGAGCGAGAGGAGCGGCGGCAGCGCGAATCCGGCGAGCAGCAACACGCCCGAGGCGAGCCCCTGCAGAATCGGCGCGATCGATGGTGCGGGAAGCGTCGTCCTGAAGATCTCGGCCAGCCAATAGGCGATGACCGCCTGTGCCGCAAGACCGAGCAGGCATCCGATCAGGCTCGCCACCAGTCCGAGGATGATGAATTCATTCACGCACAGTCGGAACAATCGCGACTGGGTTGCGCCAAGGCAGCGCATCACGGCGTACCCATCGAGGTGTCGCGCCACATAGCGGCGTGTCGCCAGACCGATCGCGACGGCAGCGAGAATCACGGCGAGCAAGGCAGTCAGTCCAAGAAACTGTTCGGCCCGCGCCAATGTGGAACGAACCTCTGGTCGCGCATTCGAGAGGCTTTGCAGACTTTGGCCGCGATCGAGGCGGGGCTTCGCCCAGGCTTCGAAGGCATCGATCGCCGCGCGCTCGCCGGCCATATAGGTCTGGTAGGTGACACGACTGCCGGTCTGGATCAATCCGGTGGCCGGCACATCGGC
>JBJXGX010000311.1:0-5397 GCA_046160305.1 Burkholderiales bacterium | reverse complement strand
TTGAACGGACTCGATTCAGGTATCACCAGCACGTTGGGGATGCGCGCGAGTAGGCTGATGCCGGTGAACTCCTCGACCGGATCGTAGCCGGCCGCGGGCATCACTGCCGGGGTCGAGAGGAACGTGTTCGCCATGGCGAGAATCGTGTAGCCATCGGGTGCCGACTTCGCGACGAAGCGCGTGCCGACCGTGCTGCTTGCTCCGGCGCGGTTCTCGACCACGACCGGCTGCCCCACATTCGCCGACAGTCGCTCGCTTACCGCACGGGTCACGAGATCGAGATTACCGCCCGCCGGGACGGGTACGATCACGCGAATCGGCTTCGACGGGTAGGCATCTTGCGCGAAGCCCGGTGCGATATTCAAGGCCAACGCAAACGCCAATACGATCGCATTTACCGTAGATCGCTTTCCGTTCATTGCAGCTCCAGAATGATCTGATGGGCAAGTCAATCGGCGATGCGCTTCGACTGCGCATAGCCGAAGTGCCCGTTCGGCAGATAACAGGAGTGGCCGCCCGCCATGCTACCGGCCACCACGATCAGGATCTGTTCGGCCTTGTTCGTGAACGGAATCTGGCCATCCACCATGAAGACCGCATCCCCATGTTCGCCGCGGCGCAATACGGTACGCCGGCCCGATAGTGCTTCGGGAGGGATGCGGCACCGATCGAAGATGTGCTGTTGCAGCCGTTCGCGCGTGTATCCGGCATCGGCAAGGATGCGCGCGTGAAGCGGATTGAGCGCGATCACGGGGGTACTGTACGGGTCGACCACGTTGGCGGTGCCCGGGCTGATCAGGCTCGCAGTGAGCGTCTTCAGCAGATCTTCCCAGCGGTCACTCGAATCGTGGATGCTGGTGCTCGAATTCACACCCACCGCGGTCACCACGCTGTCGCCGGCGGCGAACCCGCGCGTCGTATGGAACGGCGCCCAGGGGCTCTCCTCTTCGTTCTCGCCGATGCACAAGCCGTACTTGCCCACGAAGCCCTGGGTACACTTGTCGACATCACCCGGTGCCGCGCCACCGACATTCAGCAAGACCAGACGAATCGCGCGTCCGATCGTCGCATTCGGCTGCCAACCGGGACCCATCACGCCCGCGCCGCAATTCACGCCGAGCCGTTGGCGGATCGGCCCATTCAGGATGAGCATCGGCGTGAGCGGGTTGGTGGTCGATTGCATCGAGCCCAGCAGCCATTCGCGCCGGATCATGATCTCGAACGCGGCAATGAGCACCGGCATGTATTCGGGCCGACAACCCGCCATGACGGCGTTGATCGCGATCTTCTCGATCGTCGCCTCGTGATTCGAGGGCTCGATGCGACCGAGCGACTCATGCGGCTGGCGTGTGGTCCCGGCGAGCATCGTGCGCACCCGCGGCTCGGTCGGCGGCACGATCGGCAGGCCGTCGGTATAGCCCTCACGATGGAAATGCTCGATCACCGCATCGAGATCGTCGGCCAGCGAGATCCGGGTCGATGCGAGGTTCACGATGGCGGCTGCGCGAGCAACTTGGCGAGCATGGGTGTCAAATGCTCGCGGGTAATCGATTGCACACGCTCGTCCGGCAGTGGATTCAGCGGATGCGGCAGAACGTGTTGATGCAGCTCAGGCAGTCTGGATCCGGTCGATACGACTTTGGCGAGCTGCACGAAGGCTTGCGTGACGAGCACGACACTGGGAACGCCGTTGCGTTCCAACTCGATGCCGTCATGGATACACCACGACGTGCAGGACCCTCAAGTCCCCAAGCCGACGATCGCGGCATCCCAATGATCGCGCGCATGGAGAAGCTCCGACTCACGCATCGGATAGGTCGTGCCCGTCGCCAACGCGACGACTTCCTTGACACCATGCTCTGCAACGAGGATGCGCTGGAGCTCACGGGTCAACACGTCCATGCAATGCCAGCCGTTCCCGACGATGCCGATGGTTGCCCCGGCCAGGGACCGAAGCCGCGGCGCAAGCTGTGGCCTCGCGCCCGGCGCCGCCGTCGATTCACCAATGGGCAATAGCAGTTCGATACGATCGGACATTGACGGCCTCTGCGGAGAATTCATGCGATTAGTCGCGTTCGGCACCAACATTACCGATGCATTGTAGGGAGCAGTCGCCGCCGCCGTCAAGCCAAGCGGCCGTCGTGGCTGGCATCACGATCCGTCTCACGCGGCCCGCGTAGGCGTCGTTGCACGCAGGAACGCCATGCCGCGCATTGCGGACGGCCATTCATGTCAGGCGGCTCATCACCTCATCGCGCAGCACGCCGCGCTGCACCTTGCCGGTCGTGGTCAGCGGAAAGCCATCGACGATGACGATCTCGCGC
Source organism: Burkholderiales bacterium (assembly GCA_046160305.1). Lineage (GTDB taxonomy): Bacteria > Pseudomonadota > Gammaproteobacteria > Burkholderiales > SG8-39 > SHXR01. The sequence goes on along the minus strand of JBJXGX010000311.1, from coordinate 3,073 downwards.
GGAATCTTGAAGCTTGCGATCTTGTCCTGGCAGTACGTGCGCAATTCAATGAGCGAGATCGAATGCCCCGCACGCGGTAGCACACAGGCGACCGGTTTGTCGCCCAACCGCGGGTCGGGGATTCCGATGACCTTCACCTGTGCGATGGCAGGATGCGCTTCGAGGAACGCTTCCACCTCGGTCGGATCCACATTCTCGCCGCCCACCTTCAGCATGTCCTTGTAGCGTCCGATGTAGCGCAGGAACCCGTCGGCGTCGATGGTCGCTGCATCACCGGTGCGAAACCAGCCCTGTTCGTCGAACGCGCGGGCGGTGTCATCGGGCTTGCCGTAGTAGCTCTGCATGACGCCGTATCCGCGCACGAAGAGCTCACCCGCCACGCCGGGCTGCACACGCGAGCCCGTTGCGGGGTCGCGGGTTTCGTATTCGTATCCTGGCATCGGGAAACCCGAACCGAGGCATCGTTCATGCTCGGGGGCATCGATGAAGGTGAGCGCGACGCCGGTACCGCATTCGGAGCTGCCGTAGCCGCTGAAGGTGCGGCACAGCTCGCGATTGACGCGACGCGCAATCGGCTCCACGCCCGAGGCGCCCGCAGGCACCATGGCGAACCGGACACTCGACGTATCGATTGCCCGGGTCGCCTGCCTGGCCGGGTGTTCCAGCATATCGAAGAAATGCGTATCGAAGCCAAGCAGGAGGCTGCAGCGTTCGCGCTCGATCAAGGTCCAGGCTGCGCCCGCATCGAAGCGATCCATCAAGATGAGTCGGGCTCCGGCGACAAGAAACAAGATGCCGGCAAGATAGAGGCCCATGCTGTGAAAGAGGGGCAGGAACAACAGGATTCGATCGCGCGACGTGATACCGAGGCGGCTCGCACCGTCGGATACAGTGCGGATCATCGCGTGACTGTGCAGCGCGCCTTTCGGCGAGCCCGTGGTGCCGGAGGTGTAGAGCATCAACGCGGGTGCGTTGGGATCGACGCTTCGGGCACGTGCCGCGAGCACATCCTGACCAACCGCGGCGCCGTTCGACAGAAACGCCCGCCACGACATCGTGTTCCTCGCACCAAGCTCGCCATGCACGATCACGCGCTCCAGCCGCGGAAAGTGTGATGAAGCTAGCGGTCCGGCGTGATCGATCTCCGGAATCAGCTCGCGAAGCATCGCCAGATAGTCGGTCCCGGCAAACGCGCCGGCCATGATCAAGGTCGAGGCATCCGACTGGCGCAACACATAGGCCAGATCGACCGTGCGAAATCGCGTATTGATCGGGATGGCCACGGCGCCGATTTTCGCGATCGCATAAAAAACGTGGAGCCATTCGAGACTGTTCGGCATCCATATCATGACGTGCGCACCCCGGCTGACACCAAGGGCGATCAGCCCCTTCGCGGTCCGATCGACGTCCGCCTGCAACCTTGTGAACGAGACGCGTTCCGGGCCGAATACCACCGCCTCGCGATCGCCAAGCGCCGCAGCGGCCGCATCGACCAGCGCCCCGAGCGTGCGCGATTCCAGCGGCCGGCTCACGAGGGGGACTTGGGCTTGACGATCCGGGCGCGGGCGGCAGCAAGGCCAAGCTCGAGGTCGCCACCAAGCTGAGCCATCATCGCGGTGTGCGTTTCGAAATCCGCGGCGCCGAGAAAATCGACTTCGAGCCCGCGCAGGATGGCTTCACGGGTGAGCGCAAGCTCGGCCGGGAAACAGCCGGCCAGCCGGTTTGCCAGCAGAGCGACGTCCGCTTCGAGACGCTCGGGCGGGATGACCTGATTGACCAGGCCGATCGCATGCGCGCGCTCCGCATCGAAGGTGTCGCCGAGATAAAGCAGCTCGAACGCCCGACCGAGCCCGACAATGCGGGTGAGCATGTAGACGCCACCAAGACTCGCAGTCGTACCGACCTTCACCTCAGGGAGCGCGAAGCGGGTTCCCGACGCCGCGATCCGCATATCGCAAAGCATCGCGAGCACGCAACCGCCACCGATTGCAGCGCCGTGGATCTGCGCGATGAGTGGCTTGGCCAGCCGGCGGACACTGCGTGCAATGTCGCGCTCGAGCTCGAGTCTGCCGCGACGGTATTCGTCGAGGGAACGCCGGCGCGGCGTGTCGTTGAGATCAGCACCCGCGCAAAACGCCCGCCCGGCGCCGCGAATCACGACGACACGCGCCGCGTGATCGTCATGCGCGCTCTGCAGCGCGGCGGCGATGCCTTCGAGGAGCGCATCGTTCATCGCGTTGCGCACATCAGGTCGATCGAGCGTGACATAGCCGACCGCGCCCGCTCGTTCGTATCGGACCGCGTCGTTCACGGGCGCCTTTTCAACCGGATCAGGGCTGAGCGACTCGAACCGCCGATCGCATGAAGGTCAATCGAGCTTGCCGACGCGCACGTCGAGTGATTCCCATTTGCCGTCTTTGATGATCGAGGCCGGCAGCGGGGTCTGGATCTGGCGCTTGATGCCGTAGGTCTTCTCGGCGCCCCAGCTTGCCGGCCCGAACGGGTGATTCGCAAAGGTGGAAGCAGCCAGCGCATCGGAGACTTTTCGCGTATCGAACGTGTCGGTCTTCTGCACCACTTCGACGACCCAACGCATCGCGGCATACGACTCCCAGATGATCCCCAGTGCAGGCTCCTTGTACTTCTTCACATGCCGCTCGGCGAGCTGGTCGTACAAGGGCGTCGGCGATTTCGCCCAGATCCGATACGCAACGACTTTGTCGGCCGCCTTGCCGGCGATGTCCACGATCGCCTTGGCCTCCAGCACCGCGGTGGAGTTGATGAAGTAGCCCTCGTAGCCCAGCTCGCGCGCCTGCTTGGCGATCAACGCGATCGTGCCGGTGGGGGATGCATTGGTGTCGATCGCATCGGGCTTTTGCGCGAGCAGCCGGAGCAGCGCGGCCTGGAAGTCCTTCGCGCCGCGCTCGAAGAATTCCTCGCCCACATATTCCACTTTGCCTTTGAGTGGCCCCGTCACGATCTCTTTGAGGGTGCGTGCATCGAACCGTCCGAGATCGTCGTTCGGCACGAGCGATGCGACGCGTTTGATCGCGAGCTTCTCGTACACCGGTCC
>JBJXGX010000310.1:0-5841 GCA_046160305.1 Burkholderiales bacterium | reverse complement strand
CTCGCCGAGGCGGTGCGCAACCATCGCTCGACGGGCCTGTCGGCCGAAGGTTTTCTCGGTCACTTTGGCCTTGCCACCCGCGAGGGCATCGCACTCATGTGCCTCGCCGAATCGCTCCTGCGGATTCCGGACGGACCCACTGCTGATCGGTTGCTCGCGGACAAATTGGGCGGCACCGAATGGTCATCGCATGAAGCGGACGAGAATATCCTCCTGAACGCGGCGACCTGGGGCTTGATGCTGACCGGCCGGCTCTACGATTGGCGCGCGGAAGGACGTACCGGAATCGGATCGTCCCTTGCGAGCGCCGTCAAACGCCTGGGTGAGCCGGTTGCGCGGACCGCGGTACGCCAGGCGATGCGCATCATGGCGGTTCAGTTCATCACTGCCGAGCGGATCGAGGACGCCGTCGCCGCGTCTCCCACGAAGGAAGCCGCGGGTTTTCGATTCTCGTACGATATGCTGGGCGAAGCCGCCAAGACCGAAGCGGACGCGGAACGCTATGCCGAGGGTTATCGCAAAGCGATTGCGGCAGTGGGCGGCGGATTCTCGGATCGACCCGCGTTCGAGCGAGCGGGCGTGTCGGTCAAGCTGTCAGCCTTGCATCCGCGCTTCGAGCCGGCCAAGCGCGATCGGGTGATGTCGGAACTGCTCCCGCGTCTAAAGAGTCTCGCCGTCGCGGCCAAAGCCGGTGGGATTCCGCTCACGATCGATGCGGAAGAATCTGATCGCCTGCCACTCACCCTCGAGCTCCTCGAAACCCTTGCGCGCGATCCGTCGCTCACCAACTGGGATGGATTCGGCATCGCTGTCCAGGCCTATTCGAAGCGTGCCTATGCGGTATGCGAATGGTTGATATCGCTCTCGAAACGCAGCGGCCGGCGAATTCCGGTGCGACTGGTGAAGGGCGCGTATTGGGATTCGGAGATCAAACATGCGCAGGTACTCGGCCTTGCCGATTACCCGGTGTTTACCCGCAAGGCCGCGACCGATCTGTCGTATCTTGCCTGCGCGCATCGCCTGCTCAGCGCCCCGAAACAAATCTACCCCGCGTTCGCCACGCACAACTGCCACACGGTGGCCGCGGTATTGCATCTGGCGCGCGATGTCCACGGCACCAGCGACTTCGAATTCCAGAAGCTGCAAGGTATGGGCGATGCGTTGTATGCCTCGCTTATGGCCGACGCCGCACGTCGCACACCCGTCCGGGTCTATGCGCCGGTCGGGAGCCATCGCGATCTGTTGGCGTATCTGGTGCGTCGAATGCTCGAGAACGGCGCCAACAGCTCGTTCGTGCACCAGATTACCGACTCGAGTGTGTCGCTCGAACAGCTTATCGCCAATCCGCGCGCCCGCATACCGCGTCCCTACACGCCCAATCCGCGTGTACCGCTGCCGGCCGACGTGTTCTCGGACCGGCGTAACTCGCGTGGCATCGATCTCGCGGATGAGGGCGTGCTGCAAGAGATTCGCGCCCGCATCATGGAGGACCGGAAGGCGGCTCCGACCGAGAAGCCGCAACCGCCGACCGTCGTGGTCCATGAACCGGCCAACATCGAATACCCGGTCGGCGCTGTTCGCCCGCATTCACGGGAAGAGTTGAACGCCCTGGTGCAGGGCGCGCAGAGCGGCTTCAAGGCATGGTCGGTGCAACCCGCCGAATTTCGCGCGCGGTTGCTCGAACGTGTCGCGACCCAGATCGAAGCAGGATGGCTCGAAATGGTATCGCTCCTGGTTCGCGAAGCGGGCAAGACCTACAACGATGCGGCTTCCGAGGTTCGTGAAGCGGTGGATTTTCTGCGGTACTACGCACAGGAGGCACGCCGTCTGTTCGGCTCGCAAACCGTGCTCCCCGGACCCACCGGCGAACGCAACACGATTTCATGGCATGGACGCGGTGTGTTCGCATGCATCAGCCCGTGGAATTTCCCGTTGGCGATCTTCACCGGCCAGGTTGCGGCCGCGCTGGCCGCCGGCAACTCGGTCATCGCAAAGCCGGCCGAACAAACGCCGCTGATCGCGCAGCGGGTGGTGGCGATCTTTCATGAAGCCGGAGTGCCGCGGACGGTGCTCTCGTTGGCGCTCGGAACCGGTGAGGCGATCGGCGCACCGCTGGTCGCGGACCTGCGCATCGCGGGTGTTGCGTTCACCGGCTCGGTGCCGGTCGCGCAACAGATCAACCGGACGCTTGCCGCACGCAACGGACCGATCGTCCCGCTCATTGCCGAGACCGGCGGACTGAATGCAATGATCGTGGACTCGTCCGCGCTGCCGGAGCAGGTGGTGGCCGACACGATCGTCTCGGCGTTTCAAAGTGCCGGACAACGCTGTTCCGCACTGCGCATCCTGGCGCTCCAATCGTCCACCGCCGAGCGCACGATCCAGATGCTCGGCGGCGCGATGCGCGAGCTCAAGTTGAATGATCCGGGCCAGCCCGATACGGACGTTGGTCCGGTCATCGATCCGCACGCGCTTTCCGTGCTGGCGCACTACCGCGCGAAGATCGCGGCACTTGGCAAGCAGATCGGCGAGGTCCCGACACAGGAAAGCGCACCGCGCGGCTTCTACTTCCCGCCCATTGCATTCGAGGTACCGGTTAGCGCGCTCCCCGATCGTGAAGTGTTCGGTCCGATCCTGCACGTCGTGCGCTACGAACGCAACGAGCTGCCCGCGCTCCTGCAAAAACTTGCCGCGACCGGATTCGGACTCACACTCGGCATCGCCAGCCGCATCGATCGATTCATCGACGAAGTCACCTCGGTCCTGCACGTCGGCAACACCTACGTGAACCGCAACATGATCGGTGCGGTCGTGGGCGTGCAGCCATTCGGCGGCGAAGGACTTTCGGGCACCGGACCCAAGGCAGGCGGTCCAAACTATCTCACGCGCTTTGCGACCGAGCGAACCCTCACGATCAACACGACGGCGGTCGGCGGCAATGCCGCGCTGCTGAGCGAGGGGTGAGCGCGGCCATTACGATTCCGCCTAACAGCAATGCCATGCCGCCAAGCTTGATCACGCCGATAGGCTCGTCCAGCATCAACCAGGCGAGGATGGTCGAGCCGATCGGCTCGCCCAGAATCGCGACCGCCACCACAGTCGCCGGGAAATGCTTGAGCGACCAGTTGAACGCGGTGTGACCCAATAGCTGCGGGCCGAGCGCGAGCGCGAGCACGATGAGCCACGCCGTCGCACTGATCGCGACAAGCGGGGCGGACAACGCGAGCGCGGTTGCGACGAGCAACACCGCCGCCACCGCATAGACGACACCGACGTACGATAGCAACGTCACACCCGCGCGCAATTTGCGTCCGATCAGCAGGTACCCGCACATCGCAAGCGAGCCGACAATTGCAAGCGTGTTACCCAACATCGGTTGGGGCGCGGCGGCAGTCGCGATGTTCTCATCGGCAAGGAAGATGACCGCGCTTCCGGCAAGCGCCAAGGCGATCGCGGTCACCATTCTTCGCGACAATCGCTCGCGCAAGACGATCCACGAGCCGAGTCCGATCCAGATAGGGTTGGTGGTAACCAGCGCGACGCTCGATGCGACCGAGGTGTATTCGAGCGAGAGGATCCATGACGCGAAGTGCAATGCGAGAAATCCGCCGGCGCCCGCGGCGAGCATCCAATCGCGCCGCGTGAAGCGGGCGAGCTCGTCGCGACGCATTGCGAGCAGCATCGGCAGCAACACGAGCGCGGCGATCGCAAGGCGAAGCGCCGCGACCGAGGTGGCGGGCAGTCCCTCGGCAAGCGCATAACGGATCAAGATCGACGCGGCCGAGACGATCAACACGCCCGCGCCAAGCACGGCAAGTGCGAAAGCGCGCGTTACATCCATCTAGGAATCTACGCGCAGATTCCTATTCATTCGGGAACGTGAAGCGTATTCCCGGAGAACGTGATTGCGTTTCCAGCCGTGGGTGAAGCGCTGATTGGCGGAACGTTGGCCGGCGTGATGGCTGGCGCCGCGCCGGGAACACCGCCTCGGGGCGTCGTTCGAACGACCTGGCTCGCCGCAATGGGCGCCCCATGCTTCAGATGCGCATACATCATGTTGAGCGCCTGAATGCCGTACACGTGCAAAGGCACGAAACGGGTGTCGTAGCCGGCCAGCGGCAGAAAGGCTTCGAAGTGCTGCGCGTTCGTGACCTCGTAGTAGCGAAGGCTGCTTTCTTTTCCTTCGACGATCTGGTTGAGTCCATAGTAAGGCCGCGATGAATGATTGACCGGCACGAGATTGTCCGCGCGTCCGTGCACAATGATTCCAGGCTTACCCCGCAGCTTGCCGCGTTGCTTGACCGCATCGATCCCGTCCTGGACACGATCCGCATTCCTGTCGTTCCCGGTGAACAGGGCACGAAGACAGCGGGCGCCATCCGCGTTGTAGTCCGGTCGCTTCGTCGACGGCGAGATCGAAATCGGATCGACGAGCGGACCGCCAACCGAATTGTTGTTGATGAGATTGATGCCGCTGTTCGGCGGAACGCCATTGCCGGTCGCGAAAATCTGCGCAAGTGCCGTTGCCCCGATCGGCGCGGGCAGACCCGTGGCGCCCGTTGCACCCATGCTGAATCCGCACACATTGTCGAGCACGCCGAATCGTCCATGTGCATTGGCGTACGTCACCGACACCGCGGGCGCGACCTGAAAGCCGTAATGCGAGGGCCCAAGGATGTTGCTCTCCGCCTCCCACCCATTGTCGTTCAAGGTTCGCTGCGCTTCGTTTGCCTGGCCCGCCAAATCGTTCGCCGACAGCAGGCCCGCCTCACGCAATGACGTGCACCGATTCGCAGCGAGCGCGGCATTCACGAAAAACCCGAACGGCGCGCCCGCATTCGATGCGGCAAGCGCCGCGCACGGCTGATAAAGATTCGCGAGCGTGATGTAATCGTACAGCCCCTTGCCGTGATTCTCGATCATGGTCGACCCGCGCATGATGGTGAGCTTGCTGGTGCGCCGCGGCTGCACCTGCGGCTCCGAAACAACGATGCCGTCGATCAAACCGTCTTCATCCCGCTCGGCCGCGGCGAGCGATGCGCCACCGCCGTTCGATACGCTGGAGGCGATGACGATCGTGTTCTTCTTGTTGAAGAAGCGTCGATCGTCGTCACCGTAGCGGGGAGGCGAGGCGAATCGCCCGTTCAACACGATGAATGCGAAGCGGATCGAGTCGAGGACGTCATCACCCCAATCCTTCTCGGGATTGCGCTCGGAATGCGCATGCTTGACGGCGAATCGATTCGGAAAATTCGCATTGAATGCCGCGCGCTCGGCATTCGTAATCGGCGCGGTGAAATTCGAACGCACACCAATCTGATTCGCGTCCGCGCGCCGCCCATCGATCAGGTTGATCGTGTTCGCCTGCAGATCGTGGACACCACTGCCGGTACCCTTGTCGGTGTAGGTCACGGCGCAACCGCGCTTGAGGCCCCACTCGCCCGTCGTACCGATCGCACCATAGACGCCACGCGATCCCGAGGATGGACCAGCGACGATGCAGGCGTTCTTCGGATCGAAGCTCGCCGGGATCTGCACCATCATCGTCACGTCGCGACGATCGCGCCCACCATCGGCGAACGCGATGCATTCGATTCCCGCGATCTTGCCTTCACCGAGGGTGTTCCCGCCGTCGAGATCAATATTCGGTCCGAAGAGCACGCCATAGCCGCCATTCGTGGTCATGTCTGAAAGCGCGCGATAGTTGTTATAGATCGCCCCGCGCCGCAATTCCGCGGCGGTCGGGTTATTCGGATCGGCGTAGGTCGCGGCACCGATTTGCAATCCGGTCTTGCCAAGACCCGCTGTCAGGAGATCATCGAATACCCCGTCGTATCGAAT
>JBJXGX010000309.1:0-41321 GCA_046160305.1 Burkholderiales bacterium | reverse complement strand
GCCTGGCGATCATTCGTCGGGGATGCGGCGCGAATCATCTGAACCAGTAATTCGATGCTTGAGAGGTAACGTTCCGGACCGCTTCGCTCAAACGCAAGCTCGGTGGTGACCTGCGCCCAGCCATCGCCTTCCGCGCCGATCAGGCAGTCGGCGGGCAGGAGCGCGTTGTCGAACAGCACCTCGTTGAAATTCTCGGCGCCGGTGAGATCGCGAATCGGACGGATCGAGATGCCGGGAAGCGACAGGTCGACGAGAAACTGCGAGAGCCCGGCGTGCCGGTTCTCCTCGTTTCGGCTGGTGCGAAACAGCGCGATCATGAAATGGGCACGATGCGCCTTGCTCGTCCAGATCTTGCGGCCGTTGATCCGCCACCCTTCAGGTGTTCGCTCCGCACGACTGCGCACCGATGCGAGATCCGATCCCGAATCCGGTTCACTCATGCCGATGCAGAAATACGCTTCACCGCGCGCGATGCGAGGCACGACCGTGGTTCGCATTGCCTCGGTGCCGAAGCGAAGCAACAGCGGCCCGCTTTGTCGATCGGCGATCCAATGGGCCGCGACCGGCGCGCCGGCCGCAAGGAGCTCTTCCATCACCACATACCGCTCGAGAAATGAGCGCTCATGGCCACCGTATTTCTTCGGCCATGTCAGGCCGATCCAGCCGCGCGCGCCAAGCTTGCGACTGAAGTCGGCATCGAAGCCCATCCAGCTTCGCGCGCGATCGCGCGGCGTGTGATCGGCGAGCGCTTGCGCCAGGAACTCACGGACCTCGATGCGCAAGGCGTCGCACTCGGGCGGCAGCTTGCAGGGTGGAATCGAAAGATTGACCATGGCGGGAAGCGTTCCTCTAGGTGTATTCGGCGATTGATTGTATGACCATGATGTATGACCACGACGTATGAGCACGACAACTTGCCACCCGAATCCGTTGCGGCGTTATGATCCGTCGGCGAGGGAGTCACTTGCTCGCGAGCGAAGGGGAGCGACGCGTGTCCACAGAACCGGCCGAAGTGTATAGCGCGGCGCCGCCACATGCCGGGAGCGATGTCGCACGGGGGCACCCTGTCGATATAGATGCCCTGACGCACCACTATGGCGCCGTCACGGCGGTCGCAGACGTTTCGCTCAGCGTTCGAGCGGGTGAAATCGTCGCACTCCTTGGCCCGTCCGGTTGTGGCAAGACCACGCTCTTGCGGGTCGTCGCCGGCTTCGTCCACCAGAGCAAGGGGTCGGTGCGCATAGACGGACAATCGGTGGACGCGTTGCCGGCGAACCAGCGCAACGTCGGTATCGTCTTCCAGAACTATGCCCTCTTTCCGCATATGAGCGTCGCGGACAACATTGCCTACGGCCTGCAGGCACGCGGACGCCCGCGTGACGAGGTACGCCGCACGGTCGATCGATTTCTTGATGTCGTTCGCCTGCGTGAGCTCCGCGACCGTCTGCCGCGACAGCTTTCCGGCGGGCAACAGCAGCGCGTGGCCCTGGCGCGCGCGCTCGCCGTGGAGCCGACGGTTCTTCTGCTCGATGAACCATTCAGCGCGCTTGACAAGAGTCTGCGCCTCGACATGCAGATCGAGATCAAGCGGATCCAGCGGCAATTCGGCCTCACCGCGATCCTGGTCACCCATGATCAGGACGAAGCGATGACGGTGGCCGATCGCATCGCGGTCATGAGCGCGGGACATGTCGAGCAGTTCGATACGCCGATCAATGTCTACGACCGCCCGGCAACGCTTTTTGTGAGCGGCTTCATTGGTACGACCAATCAGCTTCCAGGGAAGTCGGTCGAAACCAGGAACGGGGCCGCGGTGATCGAGTTGGATGCCGGGGCCCGCCTCACGTTGCCAAGCGAGCGGACCTTCACCCCCGGATCACGGGTCATTGTCACGGCGCGCCCAGAGCAACTGCAACTGAACGGCGAACCGGCGGCGGATCGCTGGCGGGTCCGTCGCCGCTTCGCGCTGCCGATCGGTGCCAATACCATGCATGACCTCGAAATGCCGGATGGCACGACATTGAAGATCATCGAGCGACGACTGGGCGTGGTCGTCGAGTCGACCGAAGCGTTGTGGTGCGGCCTTCGCACCGAAGCGCGCCCAAGCGTGTTTCCTGCCAACGGATAGACAGGTCGTACCAATACAGGTCGTACCAATACAGGCCGTACACCAACACAGATCGTACCAACCCAAGGAGAGACCGATGAAAAAACTTACCCGTCGTGAGTTTCTTGCTGTATCCGCCGCGCTTGGCGGCGTATCGCTTGTCTCGAGACCGGCATTCGCGAAAGGCTCGGTCACCGCCGCGATGTATCCGGGCACCTGGGAAGAGGCGTACCGGGCGCACGTCGCGCCGGTGCTCAAGAAGGCGCATAGCATCGATCTTGAGATGACGCCGCTCTTCGCAGTCGACCAGATCGCAAAAGCGCAGGCAGCACGCGGCAATCCACCCTTCGATGCGTTCGTGCTGGATCCGGGCCCACGTGTAACCGCCATTGAACGGGGCCTGTTCGAGAAGTTCGATCCGAAGAAGCTCTCCAATCTCGCCAGACTTCCCGAGGGCATGGCCGATGAATGGGGCGTCATGGTGGCCGCGCAGGTCGTGGGCATCGGCTACAACCCCAAGAAACTGCCGGCTCCGAAAGCCTGGACCGATCTCTTGAAAGAACCCTGGGTGTCGCGCCTTGGGATGACCGGATTTCAGACCACGTTCGGAACCGTCTCGATCATCGAGATCGCGAAACAATTCGGCGGATCGGAGACCAATGTCGAACCGTTCTTCGCAGAGATCAAGAAAGTGCTGCCGAAGATCGCCGCGATCGGCGCGCCTGCGTCGATGCCAAGCCTTTTCCAGCAGGGTCAATGTGACATCACTTATACGAACACCCAGACCGTCGACACGTTGCGCTCCCGCGGCGTCGACATTGAATTCATCAAACCCGCAAGCGGTGCGGTCGCATTCTTTACGACCGTGCATATCGCCAAAGGATCGAAGGACATCGAGAATGCCTACAAGTACTTCGACACCGTCCTCAGCGCGCCGGTGCAGACAGCGCTCATGCAACCGCCCAACAATTTCCTGCCGGTGAACAAGGACGTGAAACTCGCGGCCCATCTGCCGATGGCAAGCCTCGACGAGATGGCGAAGTTCGTGCGTCACGATTGGACGAAGATCAATCCGTTGCGCGCGGCCTGGATCGAGCGATTCAACAAGGAAGTGTCGAAGTAGGATTTCGCGCGCCCGACCGTGAAGGTTCCTGGCGGCATTGCAAGGATCATCAAGCCGGCCGAGTGGCAGCTCGCATTGCCGCTCGCGCTGGCCTATGCCGCATTTTTCCTGGTGCCGCTCCTCCTCCTCGTCGTGGTCAGCGTCTTTGACGACGACAAGATCACCGTGGTGGGCCTAGCGAACTGGCGGAAATTCCTCGGCGATCCGTTCTACTGGAAAGTGACGTTCGACACCGTGAAGCTCGGGTTCTACACCGTGCTCGCGACGGCGCTCATTGGTTATCCTGTGGCGCTCGTCTACCTTGGCGCGAGCCCGCGTTGGCAGCGAGCGATCCTCTTCATCGTCATCCTGCCGTTGCTAACGTCGGTGGTGGTGCGCACGTTCGCTTGGATCGTGATCCTCGGGCGCGAGGGCGTCATCAACCAGACCGTGCTTTGGCTCGGATTGAGCGCGACACCGCTCCGGCTGTTGCAGACGGAAGGCGGGCTCGTCATGGCGCTCACGCAGATCGAGATGCCGCTCCTGTTATTGCCCCTGCTCAGCGTAATGTCCCGCCTGGACCCCAATCTGCGCGATGCGTCGGCCGCGCTTGGCGCCTCGAAATGGCGGACCTTGTTCAAAGTCACGCTCCCATTGAGCCTCCCGGGGCTTGTCGCCGGCTGCATGCTCGTCTTCGCAAGTTCCACCACTGCATTCATTTCGCAGTTCGTCATCGGCGGCAATCGGCTGGTCTACTTACCACTCTTGATTTGGCAGCAGTCGCTGGTGGTCTACAACTGGCCGCTTGCTTCGGTGGCTGCCCTCACGCTTCTGGTATCGGTGAGCCTCGGGGTGGCCGTGATCGCCGCGCTTGGCCGGCGCAGTCAGGGATATCTTCATGCGTAGCCGCCGTGCTTGGGATGCAACCTATACCGTCACGATCGGCCTGCTGGCCGCGATCGGCTTTCTCATCCTGATCGGACCGGTCGCGATCGTGCTCCTCACCTCCATCACCGAGGGCCGATCGATCAAATTCCCGCCGTCCGGATTTTCGTTGCAATGGTATGCGCAGTTGTTCGATGCGGTCAGTTCCCGCCAGATTCATCGCGCGGCGATCAACAGCCTCGAAGTCGCGGCCGCGACAATGGTGATCGCGACGATTCTCGGGACGCTGGCTTCCGTTGCGATCGCACGACGATCCGGACGATGGGTCCGGGTGCTCGATACTTTTTTCATGTCGCCGATGATCCTGCCGATGCTCGCGTTCGGCCTGGCCGCCCTCATGTACTTCACGTTCCTCGGTCTGCGCCCATCGCTCGAACTCATCATGATCGGTCATGTCATCGTCGTGATTCCGTTCGTATTGCGCACGACATCGGCCAGCATGTCGCAACTCGATGGAGCGCTCCTGGAAAGCTCCGCAAGCCTTGGTGCAAGCGCGTTCTATACGTTCAGACGAGTGACTCTGCCGATCATCGCCCCTGGTATCGTCGCGGGCGGCTTCCTCGCATTCGTCGCCTCGCTCGACAATGTGCCGGTGTCGCTTTTTCTGGCCGGACCGCGAAGCGACATGCTGCCGATCCGGATGTGGGGAATGATGGAGAGCACGCTCGATGTGCGGGTCGCCGCGGTGTCAGGCGTTCTAGTCGCTTCGGTCCTGATCCTGATGATTGTCATGGAGAGGCTGGTGGGGCTTACGCGGCGGCTCCGCGACTAGGATTTCCACAAAAAATGAAACACAGGGGGCACAGTGGACCAAGTTTTCATCGGCTTTGGCGCTTATTCCACCTTGCGTATGGCTGGCACAACCATTCGCTGACCGGAGCAGTCGAATCGTTTTCATATTGCATCCCCCTGCGTCCTCTGCGTCCCCTGCGGTTCAATTTTTTCGTGAAGGAAAACTATGAACATCATTGCCCAGCCTTTGAATTCCGAAGCCTTCGCGCCGTACGGTGATGTCCTCGCGCCGCCTGCCGATCCCGGTCGCGTCTATTTCGAGAAAGGCCTCAAGAACGGCCGTGCAGGCGCATGGCCAAGCATTTCGACGACCCATTCACGTCCTCTGGCTGCATTGCCGCTTGAAGCGAGGATTCTCGAGCGGCATGAATTTTCTTCGCAAAGCTTCATGCCGCTCGATGTGTCGCGATGGCTTGTCATCGTCGCGCCGTCAGCGCCCGGAGGTGGCCCCGATCCAACCCGTGCGCTCGCCTTCGTCGCGGGGCCCGGGCAAGGCGTCACGTATCACACGGGTACCTGGCACCATGGGCTCACGGTACTTGATCGTCCATCGAAGTTTGCGGTATTCATGTGGCGTGATGGCACCCAGGCCGATGAAGAGTTCGTCACCTTGAAAGCGCCCTTCACCGTCGTCGTCCGAACGTAACGACCTATCGATCAAACCAGGAGAACCGACCATGCCCAAGACTGCGGCGGTAAAAAAGTACGATCGCGATCTCATCGGTTACGGGCCGAACCCGCCCGATCCGAAATGGCCAAACGGGGCCCGCCTCGCGGTCAATTTCGTCATCAACTATGAAGAAGGGTCGGAGCCTTCGATCCAGGATGGTGAGGGGTATTCCGAAGCCGGCCTCACCGAAGCGCATGGCCTTGGCCAGGGCGTCAAGGGCCGCGACCGTGCCGCCGAGTCGATGTTCGAATACGGGAGCCGGGTGGGTTTCTGGCGGCTGATGCGCCTGTTCCAGGAGCGCAGGCTGCCGCTCACGATCTTCGGCTGCGCGCTCGCCCTGGAACGCAATCCACCGGCGGCCCGCGCGATTCGCGACGCGGGCCTCGATGTGTGCAGTCACGGCTGGCGCTGGATCAAGCACTTCGAACTCACGAAGGCGCAAGAACGCGAACACATTCGCAAGGCCATCCAGTCGTTCAAGAAAACGATGGGAGAGCGGCCGCTTGGCTGGTATTGCCGTTATGGTCCGAGCGTCAATACCCGCGATCTCGTGGTCGAAGAGGGCGGATTCCTCTACGACTCCGATACCTACAACGACGAGCTGCCATACTGGGTGACCGTCAAAGGCAAAGCGCACCTCGTCGTACCCTATTCACTGACCAACAATGACGGCAAGTATGCCGGGTGGACCGGGACATCGGATGCTTGGTTCTCATTCGTCAAGGACGCCTTCGATATGCTCTATCGCGAGGGCGCCACGCATCCAAAGATGATGTCGGTCGGATTGCATATGCGCATGGTCGGCCATCCTGCCCGCGCCGCCGGGTTGGAGCGCCTGCTCGATTACATGATGAAGCAGCAAGGTGTCTGGATTACGCGGCGGCTCGACATCGCGCAGCATTGGATAAAGACGCACCCGTATCCGGGGAAAGGCCTGAATGAATAGGTAGGCTTGATTCGCCCGCCAACGCCGGCGCGCAGCACGCCGACTACTAACCGATTGAGGATTGAGACGATGGCGCGATTCCTGTTTAGCAACGCGAAGATTTTTGATGGTTCCGGGCGCGCCCCGTTTGCGGGCGAAGTGCTCGTGTCCGGCAATCGGATCGAGACGATCAGCGAACCATCGACACCACTTCCTCGACCGGGTGCGGAGGTGATCGATTGCGGCGGCCAAACCCTGATGCCAGGATTGGTTGAATCGCACGCCCATCTCTCATGGCCCTCATCGGTCGGTCGTGTCATCAATGCGATGACGCTTCCGCCTGAAGAGCATCTGCTTGTGACGGCGCGCAACGCACGCATCACGTTGGATTCAGGATTCACTTCCGCGTACTCGGCGGGTTCGCTCGGCCCACGGTTTGAAATCGCGTTGCGCGAAGAGATCAACGGAGGGTGGATCCCGGGCCCGCGGCTGCGCGCCTCGTCGCTCGAACGGCTGCCCGATGGCGCCCTTGGCGTGAAAGCGGACGCCGGTGCGGCGCATGCGCGGAGTCCTGAAGCCATGCGCACCTATGTGAAAGAGATGGCGCGCGAGCGGGTTGATTCGATCAAATTCCTGTTATCGAGCGACGATGCGTTCACCCCAGGCGGATCGAAGAAGATCACCTATACCGACGAAGAGGTTGCGGCGATCGGTGCGCAAGCACGCGAATCGGGCGTCACCTTGGCCTGTCACGCACAGGCGGCCGAGGCGGTCAAGATGGCCGTGCGTCACGGCTTTCGCATCCTTTATCATTGCAGCCACGCCGATGAAGAAGCGCTCGACATGCTGGAGGCGAAGAAAGACGAGCTCTTCGTCGCACCCGCCGTCGGGCTCTTGTACTCGCGTATTCACGAGGCCGAGTCGTTCGGCATCACGCGCAAGGTGGCCGAGGAAATGGGCGCGGTGTCGGGGCTGGATAGAATGCAGACGCTCTACCCGAAACTGCGCAAGCGCGGCATTCGCGTACTGCCTGGAGGGGATTATGGATTTCCCTACAACCCGATCGGCCGCAATGCCCGTGACCTGCAACTGTTCGTTGAATTGTTCGGCTATACGCCGACGGAAGCGCTGGTTGCGGCGACGAAACTGGGTGGTGAGCTCATGGGGCGCGGCGAGCTGATCGGCATGATCAAGCCGGGTTACTTCGCCGATCTGCTGGTCGTGGACGGCGATCCGACTGCTGATGTGCGAATCCTCCAGGAGCAGGATCGCCTGTTGATGATCATGAAAGATGGCGCATTTCATCGTCGGCGGGCCGCCGCAGTCCATTGATAAGCTGATTACCGTGGGTTGTAATGGCGAAACCGTGCACGGGCCGTTCGCATGGTCACCTTGTTTTCCCAAAAATAATATTCCATCGACGATTGGGACCAACGAATGCGCTACCCGGATTCACCGGAGCGAAGCAGCGAATTGCTCCGCCTCGCACTGCCTTTGATGTCGAAGCATGGGAGTGCCTATCATCCCATCAGCTATGCGATCTGGTACGAGCATGTTTCCTACCGCATCCCCGAGCTGAACGCAGACCTTTCCGGCTTCACCAATGAAGGGGCAAAGCTCAGCGAAGACACTACCTACCGCTTGTACCAGCAGCATATTGCCGGTGCCGCCGAGAAAAACATTGCCCGCGTAAACAGTGACGTTGATCGTATGCTTGGGGATGTTGCGGGTTCGATGGCCCTCACGCACGACAAGACCAGTGGGTACGCGTCGACGCTCGAAGCATTCGTAAGCACGCTCTCGAATGATTTCGTTGTTCCCGGTGAAATCCGCGATCGCATCGGGCCGGTATTGACGGCAACCAAGGACGCGAGCGCCTTCGTCAATCTGCTGTGCTCCATGATCGAAGACAGCCGCCAGCAAGTCACCAAGCTTCGCGAGGAACTCGAGCGGTCCCGCGATGAGGCCATGCAAGACGCGCTCACTGGGATCGCCAACCGCAGGGCATTCATGGCCTCGATGGAAGGGCTTTCAATGCAAGCCCTACGGGACCGCAGCGAGTTGTGCCTGTTACTGGTGGACATCGATCACTTCAAGAAGGTCAACGACACTTACGGCCATTTGTTCGGGGACCGCGTGATTCGATCTGTAGCCCAGACACTTCAAGGTTCCGTCAAGGGGCGCGATGTCGCAGCACGTCACGGCGGCGAGGAATTCGCGGTGCTATTGCCCACCACCCCGATCAAGGGCGCGGTGGCTTTGGCTGAGGCGATTCGTACGCAGATACAACAGCTCAAGCTCAAACGTCTCGACAAGGACGATGTTGTTGAAGGCATTACGGTCTCAATCGGTGCAACCATCTATCGACCGAACGAGCCCCTCGCGGAATTCCTCAATCGCGCGGACAAAGCGCTTTATGCCGCGAAAAACGCGGGACGAAATCGCGTTAATACGCTCTAGCGATCGGTGCGCGGCGCCGCCTGGACGTTCGTGACCTGCGCTGTTTCACCGTGCCCACCGCATGGATGGCCCAGAGGGTTGGTCCGAATTTGCTGAGCGGCCCATCGTGCGTTCGCGAGTTCGGATACGATATCGGCATTCAAGATCGTGCAACGCTCGATGACGGCGCGCCCAACGCACGGTTTCACCATGGCTTTTGAATCGGGAGGCTGATGCGATGGCGGAAACGCAATCGTCGATGACACTGAAGCTGCAAGGGATCGATCTGGAAGTGCGTCGCAAGGGACGCGGACCGGCCCTTCTGATGCTGCACGGGGGGGCGGGGCCGGTATCGCAGTTGCCGTTCGCGGACCGCCTGGCGGAGCATTTCGAGATCTTCGCGCCGATTCATCCCGGGTTCGACGGCAGCCGAATTCCTGATCGATTCGACAATCTCGAAGACCTTGTCTACCTCTACCTCGACATGATGGACGCGCTCGCGCTGAAAAGTGCCGTCGTCATGGGGAATTCAATGGGCGGCTGGCTCGCCGCCGAGATCGCGGTGCGAAACCTGCAGCGCATTTCCAAACTGATTTTGGTCGACACCGTCGGGATCAAGCCGGGTCGGCGCGATGAACGCGACATCGCCGACGTGTTCGCAACGTCGCAGGTCGAGCTTGCGCGCCTTACTTGGTATGACCCCTCGCTTGCCCCCGATGTGACGAAGATGACCGAAGCCCAACTCAAGATCATTGCTGGAAATCGCGTCGCACTTTCACTTTACGGATGGGATCCATACCTGCACAACCCGAAGCTTCGCGATCGGCTGCACCGGATTACCGTGCCGACCTTGTTCTTGTGGGGCGCGAGTGATGGTCTGGTCAAGCCGGCCTACGGCGAGGCGTTTTGCGAGATGATTCCCGGCGCGAAAATGATCGTCATCGACAAAGCCGGACATGCCCCGCATGCCGAGCAGCCCGAGCTTTTCGTCAAGCACGTTCTCGACTTCGCCGCCGCTTGAGGGGACCCGTTCCGTGCAAACCTGGTTTTTTACCGAAGACGCCTACCCCTACCTGCCGGATCCGAGCGAGTACGAGTCGATCCGCGTCAATCTGCCGAACAGCAACTACGACCCGGTGAAGGGCGCCGATCTCTATCACCAATATCTCGATATGTGGCTCGCTGCCGAAGCGGGCGGACTCGAGATCATGGTGAACGAGCATCATCAGACCGCGACCTGCGTCGTGCCGGCCGCACCGCTGATGCTTGCGATCCTCGCGCGACAGTCGAAGACCGCGCGGCTGCTGATCCTGGGCAATCCGATCGCCAACCGGAATCAGCCGGTGCGCGTCGCTGAAGAAATGGCGATGATCGATGTGATCTCCCGCGGCCGGCTCGAATGCGGCTTCGTGCGCAGTGTCCCGTGGGAAGCGTCCGCCGCCAACATCAGCGCGTTTCGCGGCGCCGATCGCATGTGGGAAGCGCACGATCTGATTCTCAAGGCGTGGACCACCCATGACGGCCCCTTCAACTTCGAAGGGCGCTATCACCATCATCGCCAGGTGAATATCTGGCCGCGGCCGTTCCAGCAACCGCACCCACCCGTCTGGGTCACCATCGGCAGCGGGCCAAGCGGCGTGCCGGTCGCGCAGCGCAATTACATCGGCGCGGTGTTTCTCGCCGGCTACCAGAAAGTACGCTCGATCTTCGATGGCTACCGCGAGGCCTATGTCGCGAAATTCGCCAAACCCACGCCGATCGATCGGCTGGCGTATGCCGCGCTCATCTACGTCGGTGATAACGCCAAGCTCGCGCGTGAAGGTGCCGAGAAAATTCTCTGGTACATGCAGTCGAACAAGGTCACGCCCCATCATTCGAATCCGCCCGGCTACCATCCGCCCGATGTGGCCGTGCAGTTCATGAAGGGCGCGGCCGGGGTCGCGGTCGTGCCGACGTCCCCGCAACTCGACGATCAGATGGCGCGCGGCAACGTGTTCGCCGGTACGCCGGATCAGGTGTACGAGCAGATCAAGTCGCTCTACGAGTACAGCGGCGGCTTTGGTCATCTGATCATGATGGGTCAGGCGGGCTTTCTCACGATGCCCGAGACGCTGCGCTCGATCGAGCTTTTCTCGAAAGAAGTCGCCCCACGATTGAAAGCACTCACCGCAAGCTATCAGCATGGACGAGCGCAGGAGCTGCGCGCCACCCTGCCGGACAAGCCGCTTACCGAGCTCGGCTCGTTCGGACTGGAATTCGTGCGGTAGAAGTCTGTGCGGTCTGCCGCACAGCTTCATCGTTGCTTCGTGTGCGTTCGCGGAAACCCGCGACGCGCGCGCTACGCCGGGCCGCCCTCCCCGCCGGCGATGAATGTCGGGGTGAACCCAGTGCTCGTCGCGGCGACCGCAACGACATGCGGCGCACCGAAATGCGTCGGGAATAGCCAAGCGCCCTGCTCCGCGCATTCGGCAAGGATCCGCCGGCGCGTGACCTCCGCTTCCACCGGCTGCTCATCGGCCATATGGCGCCAATGCGGAGCATAGACCTGCAAGGGATGATGGATGGCATCCCCGCAGAACACGGCATGCCCATCGCGCTCACTCAGCTTGAGAATGACATGGCCCGGCGTGTGTCCCGGCGCCCGCTCGATGCGTAAGCGTTCGTCAATCGCATTGTCCCCGTCAAGTAGCAGTGCCTGGCCGGATTCGACGACCGGGAGCACGCTATCGGCGTACGTTGCGCGCCGCGGATCGTCGCGCATGGCCGGATTGTGCGCGGCATCCCAGTATTCGCATTCCTGCTTCGAGAACAGATAGCGCGCATTCGGAAAGGTAGGAACCCAGCGACCGTCGCGCAGCACCGTGTTCCAGCCGACATGATCGGCATGCAGATGCGTGCAGAGCACGATATCGACCGCCTCGGGCGCCACGCCTGCATGCCTGAGTCGATCGAGGAACGGCGTCTCGAGCCGGTGGAACCGTGGACTCCACGGCCGTTCCTTGTGATTCCCCGCGCAGCAATCAAGCAGAATCGTGTGTCGCGCCGTGCGGATGAGCCATGAATGCACGCTGGTTACGAGACGATGATGCGCAAGTGAATAGTGGTTCGGCACGAGCCAATCACGATGTCGTTCGATCAGCTCGGGCTCGAAACCCACGAGATAGCGTTCCGGTGACATGCTCGCGAAGCCAAGCTGCTCCTCGATGCGCGTAATGTGAACCGAACCGACGCGCCAGGTGGTCATGGCCTCTGCTCAACGTGTGGGACCGTCACGCCGCCCGGGTGCGCCCAGTGCCTGCCAGTATTCGAGGATTCCGACCATCCCCGCGAATCGCACCAGCAGAAAGGGATGGAGGCCAAGGTGGTACAGCTTGAGAATATCGCGGTCTTTCATCGCACCGACTTCCTCGGCCGTGAGCGCATAGGTGCGAACGAAATAGTCGGGATCGTCATCCAGCTTGGCAACGAGTGATCGCGATCGGATCATGTCGCTCGCCACCATATTCAGGTTGGTGGTGAGGTGCCGTGCCTCGACCGCGAAACACCGCAATGCATCGTCGCGCTTCGATCGCGCATTCGCATCGTCACGATCGGTCATGTCAGACATTCCAGTATGCATAGCCAAGCCCGATGTGCCAGAGTCGGATGTAATCGACGACGGTCGCGGTGCACTCGCCGACGATGCCCGCCGCGATGATCCAGTTGACCAGCTCACCGTTGCCATGGTGCATCAAGTCATCTGGAGAATACTGCGCGAGCGCTTTGCCATTGCCCGCGGCGAGCAGCGCAAGCACATGCCGATCGAAGTCCTCGTCGACTTCGCCATACAAAGGCGTACCTGGGTAATGCGACATGCCGCCGGTTGCCAGGACGAGCACCTTGCTGCTGCTGGCATTGATGGTCTCGCGGATGGCGCGGCCCAGCGCATAGCAGCGTCTTGGCCAGGGCAGCGGCGGCACATAGCCATTGGTGAGCATCAGGATGATGGACTTGTCCGCTTTGGGATTCAGGAAATTCGTGGTCAGCACGAGCTCACCGTCCATCGTCCCGTTGGCGGTGAACGGAATATCGAAGCTTCGTTCCAACAGACCTTTGAGCAAAGTGACACTGAGTTCCGTATTGACGGTGTAGACGTACGGCTTCTCGCTTTCCCAGTCGGCCACATGCTGTGGAATGCCGGCCGGTGCCGAGGCGTAGGCCGCTTTGCCTTCGTACTTTCGGTAGGTGGCGCCGGTGATCCGCTCGATCGCGGCAGGATCGATCACGCCACTGCCTTTAGCCTCCTTGCCCACGAAGAGCGCGAAGGGCGGATAGCAGCGAAAATCGAAGTTGACGAAATGATCATCGTGAATGATGAGCATGGTGTCCGCACCCGACTGCTCGACCTGTTCCCGCAACTTGAACATCGCCTCTCTGCCCTTTTGCACGCGCCGCTGGTAATCGTCGCTCTCCGCGGGACGGGTAAAGAGTTGCAGATGTGAATGCGGTGCTGCGACCGCGCCGACGAGGGGCATGGCAATGGGCCTCTTAGTTCATCTTGATGTCGGCATCGCGGATCAGCGTGCCATACGATTTGTTCTCGGCCCGCATCGCCTCCAACATCTGCTCCGGCGTGCTCGCGGTCGGTTCGAGTCCTTGCAGAATGAGGCGCTGCCGCAAATCGTCGATTGCCAGCACGGTCGCGACATCGCGGTTGACCTTGCTCACGATTTCTCTTGGCAGGCCCGCCGGCCCCATCAAACCGAACCAGGTGTCCGTCTTGAAGCCGGGGTAACCCGACTCCGCGACCGTTGGCACCGACGGAAGGGGTGTCGAGCGGGTTGCCCCGGTGCTCGCGAGCGCGCGAAGCTTGCCGCCTTTTACATGCGGAATCGATGAGACAGGGTTGTTGAACATTGCCTGCAACTGTCCGGCAAGGAGATCGGTGGTTGCGGGCGCCGCGCCTTTGAAGTGCACGATGAGGATGTCGATCCCGGCAACGCGGCGAAACAGCTCCGCCGCGATATGCGACCCGGTGGCGCTGCCCGACGATGCAAAGGCGAGCTTGCCCGGATTGGCTTTCGCGAACGCGACGAGCTCGCCAAGGTTCTGCGCCGACACCGACGGATGTACCAGGAGGATGTTCGAGAACGAGACAACCTGCGAGATCGGCGTGAAGTCCTTGATCACATCGTACGAAAGATTGCCGATCAATGCATCGTTGTAGGCGTGGCTGTTTGCCGCGAGATTGAGGGTGTAGCCGTCCGCCGGTGACTTCGCAACGAGCGCGGACCCGATCGTACCGCCTGCCCCGGGGCGATTCTCGACGATGACCGTTTGGCCCCATACGCCGGCGAGCTTCTCGCCCACCATGCGGGCGACGACATCGGTGGGGCCGCCTGCGGCAAAACTTACGACAAGCTTGACGGGCTTGGTTGGATAGCCCTGTGCCCATAGCGCAAGCGAACCGGTGGCTAGACCCGCACCAACCAGCGCTTGAGCAAGTTTTTTGAACAGCAAAACAGATCTCCATTCGACCGGCTTTCACGGCACCGGCGGATCGTGCTTCCAATATCTTCTGGGCACGCCATCCCGAGCGAGCTTATGCGATTTCATCGCGCAATGCCGACCTGAAAGAGAAGGGGCTTTTCGGCCTGGAATGGGGCCGCGGGCGTTTGATTTGACGCCACTTGGCACTTCATGCATTCTTGCGTCGATTCAACCATACTAGCGGTGGCCGGACATCCGGAGATTCCGCATCGTTCGCGCGCGTCGTCGTGCGCGATTTTGCCCTGGAAGCGAAACGACCATGCTCAGTCGCGAAGAAAACGAGATGCTTACGCGGGTCGATAACGGCGCCCCGATGGGCGAATACCTACGCGAAACGTTTTGGTTTCCGGCTGT
Source organism: Burkholderiales bacterium (assembly GCA_046160305.1). GTDB lineage: Bacteria > Pseudomonadota > Gammaproteobacteria > Burkholderiales > SG8-39 > SHXR01. The sequence goes on along the minus strand of JBJXGX010000309.1, from coordinate 26,458 downwards.
TATCGGCAGCAAGCTGGTTCCCGGCGGGAAACCCGTGCTGGTACGTCTCATGGGTAAGCAATACGTTGCGTATCGCGGGATAGACGGCCAGGTTGGTTTATTTGACGAGAAGTGTCCCCATCGCGGGGCGTCACTCACCTTGGCCCGGAGCGAAGGCAATGCCATTCGCTGCCTCTATCACGGCTGGAAATACCATGTGGATGGCACCGTGCTCGAGGCACCGACCGAGCCGCGAAACCAGGCCGAGTTTTGCAAGAAAGTGCCCCTCAAGCGCTACGCGGTCCGAGAAGGTTGCGGCATCGTCTGGGCCTGGTTGGGCCAGGGAAAACCCGAGCCTTTCCCCGAATTCGAGTTCAATAATCTGGGCCCCGATCGTACCTATGTCGTGCGCCAGCAACTCCCCTGCAATTGGGTGCAGGATCTCGAAGGGGGCCTCGATTCCGCGCATGTGAGCATCCTGCATCAGTCGTGGTTGTCCGGGGTGGCAATCGGGATGTCGGCCGAGGATCTCGCGCCTATCTATGAATTCGAGGAAAGTCCGGGCGGTTATCGCTATGCCGCGCTACGGAAGCTGAAGAACGGCTCGATCTATGCGCGTGTCAATCAATTCGTGATGCCCTGGTTCGCGTTGATTTGCCCGGAGCAGGTGCCCGATGGTGATCGACTGGTGATCATCTCCACGCCGATCGATGACACGCACTGCTGGCACTGGATGATCCGCTACAACCCGTACAAAACGCTCTCGCCCTCGTTCTGCAATCCCGCGGAAGATGTCGACAACTGGCCGCCGCTGCCCACGGGCAACCAATTCGACAACTACGGGCAGGATCGCGATGACATGCAGGATGGCATCTTCACTGGGTTCAAACACATCAACACCGAAGACTTCGCCGTTGCGATGAGCCAGGGCCCGATCGCGGATCGCACGGTGGAGTTCCTGAATCATGGTGATCTAGGCGTCGTACGGATGCGCCGGATGCTGATCAACGGCGCAACCGAATTCATGAAAACCAAGCGCGCCCCGATGAGTCTCGACGAAATTCTTTATCCGAAGATTCGTGCTTCCGCCGGGATCATTCAAGAGCCCACGGAGTGGCACTCGCTCATTGGTTGAAACGCTCGGCGCGAACTAGCGGCCGGCGGGAGTCCCTCGCCGCTTCTCCTCGAAGCCGATCATCGCGGCAAGTGCCCCGGGCGTTTTGCGAAGCGTACTGGTAGGTGTATCCGAAACCAATCGTCCGCGCTCCATCACCATGCACCGCGTGGACAGTTCGAGCGCGATATCGACTCGCTGTTCGACCAATAGCACGGTAAGCGAACGATCGGCCGTCACGTTGCGAATACCATCCACCAATTGATCGATCACGACGGGCGCCAGGCCCTCGGTCGGCTCATCCATCAGGAGCACCGCAGCGTTGGTGACCAGCGCGCGGCCGATTGCGAGCATCTGCTGCTCGCCGCCCGAGAGAACGCCCGCCAGACTCTGCCGGCGATTGGCCAACGGCGGGAACATCGCGCAGATTCGCTCGCCGGTCCACGCGCCGGGTCGCTGCGCTATGGCGAGGTGCTCGGCAACCGTTAAGCTTCGAAAGACCTCGCGTTGTTGCGGAACGAAGGCAAGACCAGCGCGGGCGCGCGCATGGGTCGAGCGTGCGGTGATGTCGAGCTCACCCAGTCTGATGACGCCCGCCTGTCGATCGGCACGGCCCACCAGCAGTTCAAGGAGGGTGCTCTTGCCCATCCCGTTGCGGCCCACGATCGACACGGTTTCGCCGTGCTCGAGTTTGAGCGATAGGTCTTCGATCACCGTGGTGGGACCCCAACCCCCGCGCAGATTCTCCACGCTAAGCATCGGTGTCCCCGGTAGCGTAGCGCAACTGACCACCCTGCCCCAGATACACGCGGCGCACTTCATCGCTCGCCATGATCTCGTCGGGCGGGCCGGAACACAGGACGGCACCCGCCACCAGCACGGTCACTGCGCGCGCAAACTGTCGCACGACGTGCATGTCGTGCTCGATCATGAGGATCGCAATATCAGCGGGCATTCGTTCGATTGCTTCGAGCAAGTACGAAGCGTCGGCGGCCGGAATCCCTGCCGTAGGCTCATCCAGCAGGAGTACCTTCGGTTCGAGGCTGAGCGCGATGGCAATCTCCACCAGCCGCTGCGGACCGTAGGGCAACTCGACGATCGTACGATGTGCTTCGGCCGAGAGCCCCACTTGTTCGATCATGGCTTCTGCGCGATCCACCAGATCCGCGCGCGTGGCGATGGCTCCGAACATTCGCGTGCTCGCACTGCGGTGTTCGCTGACTGCGAGCAGCACGTTCTGGAGGACGGTCAGATTATTGAACAGGCTGTTCACCTGAAACGTCCGTACCAGTCCGCGCTTCACGCGCGTACGCGCATCGGTTTTCGAAACGTCGTGGCCGGCAAGCAGTATGCGTCCCGCATCGGGCACCAGAACGCCCGAGAGCAATCCGACCAGCGTTGTCTTCCCTGCGCCATTCGGGCCGATCAGGGCATGGCGCGCACCCGGCTCCAGTTGCAGAGAAACATTGTCGGTGACTAGCAGACCGCCGAAGCTCTTGCGCAGTCCATCCGCATGAAGAGAGAACGTCATTGGTCGAGCCTTCGACGCTCTGGTCGCCATCGCTTCAACCACCCGGCGCCGATACGCACTAACCCGCCATGACCGGCACGGACCACGATGACTAGAAGAAACCCGATGATGAACATCCAGTGGTACGGATTCCAGGTCGACGCAAGGTGATGGACCACCATGTAGACGACAGCACCGATGATGCCGCCGTAGAGCGTGCCCACACCGCCCAGAACGAGCATGACGAGCACATCGACGGAGGTGTTGATGCTGAGGACATCGATGCCCACGATCTTGGTGGTCTGGGCCGACAGGGCCCCGGCGACACCGGCCAAGAAGGCGCTCACGACATAGATTCGGAGTAAGTGCGTTTGCACGGGGGAACCGACCAAGGCCATGCGTGTGGAGTTTTCGCGGATCCCCTGCAGTGCGAGCCCGAACGGCGATGCGATCAATGCCTTGGCCACTTGGAAGAAAACGAAGAGGCAGGTCAATGCATACAGATACTCGACCTTGCCGAATACCGACCAGTTGAACCGGCCAAGCAACGGCCAAAGCACGTAACCGCCCAGTCCGTTGTCGCCGCCGGTAAAGTCATTAGCCTTGTTGGCTGCTTCGAAAAATACCAAACCCACGACCAAGGTCACCATGATCAGTGGAAGCCCCTGCGATCGCAAGATGAATGGGCCAAGGATCGCCGCAACGCCGGCAGCAATGGCGCCCGCGATCAGCATGCCGCTTATCGGCTCGGCCCACCCGCCGAGTACGATCCACGCCGCCCCGTAGGCACCCACGCCGAAAAAGAGCGCATGGCCCATCGTCACGATGCCGGCGAACCCGAGTACCAGGTCGAGCGACACCGCGAATAGCGCCATGATCGCCACCGATGTTGCAAGCGACAATTCGCTGGGGAACGCGAGGGGCACGGCCAAGGCAAAGCCCCACATCACAATTTCGAGCGCGGGAAACCTGCGCAACCTGCCAGGTGCGCTCATGTGACCGCCTTGCCGGAGAGCAGACCCGCCGGCCGCACGATCATGAACACGACGAAGACGCCATAGACCACGAATGCACCGCCGACCGGATACAGAAAGCGGGATGCGGTGTCGACAACCCCGACGAGAATCGCGGCCCCCACTGATGCTTTCACGTTGCCAAAGCCCGCGAGTGCGACAATGATCAGCATCAACGTGAGGTACTTGAACGGATAGAGCGGCTCGAGCGGCAGCAGCGCGAAACCGACCGCACCACCGAACGCGGCAAGGAAACTGCCGAGCGCGAATGCAGCCGAAAACAACCCTCGCACGTTGATTCCGGTGGCCGCGGCCATGCCCGGATTATCCACTGCGGCGCGCAGTCGGGCGCCGAAGTGTGTGCGATCGAAGAGCAACCACAGCCCAAGGATGAGCACGACACCGGTTGCGACGATAAAGATGCGGTACGCCTGAAAGGCCCGCACACCGAGATCGACGTTGACCGTCAACCATTCGGGCAAGCGCGCGGGAACGATGTCCGGCCCGAAAACGAGGTTGAGCGAAGCGGTCGTGAGGAACATCAGGCCGATCGTCATCAGCACCTGATCAAGCTCGTTCGCGCGGTATAGGGGCACGTAGAACACGCGCTCGATGATGACGCTGAAGGCTGCCACAACGCATGCGGCGATGATGGCCGCGGCAAGAAACGGCACGCCGTAGCTGTTCGTGAGCGTGACGGCGATGTACCCACCGACCGCGGCAAAGGCGCCGTGCGCGAGGTTGAGGACGCGCATCAGCCCAAGCGTGAGCACCAGGCCGATCGATAACGTGAACAGTACGACGCCGTATGAGACGCCGTACAGCATGATAAAACTGGTCGCGGCAACGAACTGATCCATGCTCGATTATGATTGCCGACCGGCTTTTTTTTCGAGGCCGACCGAGTACGCGGTGCGTCCGGGCCACCGGTGGGGGCCTTCAGTTCTCATCCGTAGGACCGGGCGCGCAAACACCACGCCCGAGTCCTTGGCACCCGGTTACTGTGTCGGAGGCTTTTGTGCGGTGAAGGTATCGACGATGCGGTTTACCAGCTTGCCGTCGACCTTTTCCACTCGCCGAATGAAGATGTTGGTAATCATGTCGCGGGTTGCGGGATCAATCGTCGCGACGCCTCGCGGGCTCTCCCAGCTAAAGCCTTCAACAGCCTTGATCGCGCTGGCCCCATCGAAAGTCTTGCCCTTCTGTGAATCGATCATGCGATATAGCAGGGTCATACCGTCAAACGCGGCCAAGGTCGGAAATCCTGGAATGTAATCCGGAGACTTCCTGGTGAGGGCTTCCTTGAACTTGCGATTCGCTTCATAGGGCGCAAGGCTCGAATAGAAGATCGCGGTGTGTACGCCGATGATCGAATCGTCGAAGAGCTTCAGGTCCGGATCGTCCGTCTCGGCTTGGCCGATGATGCCGATCTTGGAGCGCAGCACGCCCTGCGCGCCCAACGCCTTAAAAAACGAGACCGCCGGGGCGCCGTTCGGAAGGAACATCAGTAGCGCATCGGGTTTGGCGTTGGCGATGCGCTCGGCGAAGGGGGCGTAGTCAACGGTGTTGAGTGGCATGCGATCTTCTCCCACGATCGTGCCGCCGCCGGCCTGAATGAGCTGCTTGATGTGCGCCTGCGTGTCGTGACCCGGGGCGTAATCCGAAACCGCGATGTATATGCGTTTGTAGTTGTTCTTGAGGGCCCAGACTGCCTGCGACCCGGCATGCAGCAGACTGTTACTGCCACCACGAATGAAGAACGGCGACTGCTTCACCACCAGGGGTGCCGCAGGTACGAACAACACGAATGGCGTTTTCGTTTCGTTGGCGACCGGCGCGACCGCGGTGGCTTCCGGCGAGAGATAGAGTCCGCCGATGAGCGACACCTTGTCCCGCACGATCAGTTCTTCAGCGAGGCGCTTGGCGGTCGCCGGATTCGTCCCAGACTGGTCGCGGAAAATAAGCTCGACTTCACGGTCGCCCGCTTTTGTCCCGTTCATCGCGATATAGGTCTCGATGCCCTGCCGGAACTGCGCACCGACCGCGGCGAACGGCCCGCTGAATGGACCGATGATCCCCACTCGGATCTTTTCCTGCGCCTGGGCGTTGAAGGTCATCCCGAGCCCAATCGCCACTATTGCCAACCACCGCATACGATTCTCCTTGTGAAGTCCTGCCACCAAACCGAATTGGATCAGCCGTCTCGTGTGCGCGCCAGCATACCCGCGAACCTGCCCGAACGCTCCTTAGAAGCCGCGCCGAAACACGGCTTGGATCCGGTCAAGATCTGCGGGATCGAGCGCTCGGTCTTCGGAGCATTTGACCGCTGCGGCGAGGTGCGACAATTCCGAAAATCCGCCGACAATCGAGCATACGGCCGGCTCACCCAGTATGAATTTCGTTGCGGCGTCGGCGAGGGCCTGTTGGGGCGGTCGTTCGAGGAAGGCAAAGTGGCGCGCGCGCGCCAGCTCGGGTTCGAACATGTGCGGCTGATCCCGATAGTATCCGCGCGAAAGTTCGTGGCGTCCGGCGTGACTCTTCGTTTGCATCGCACCGGTTAGCGCGCCTCCGGCGAGCGGGCGAATCACGATGACCCCTGCGCCGAGCTCGCGCGCGGTCGCGAATAATCCGGTGTAGTCCTCGCCCGGCGGCAGCCCCGTTACAGATGTCGACGCGGACGGATTCGCGAGGTTGTACCAGGCATTGATTACCGGGAATTCGCCGGAGGCGAGCAGCTTTCGCACCGACTGCGGATCGGAGGCCTCGCAGGCGAGGCCAAGATACCGGGCTTTCCCTGCCGCGCGCACGCTCATCATCGCAGGCAACACTTCGTCGAGGACGTCGGCCGGCGTGATGCGGCTCCATTGTCGGATCGTCAGGTCGCGCTGCGCACGCACCGGATTGTGGAGCATCACGATATCGACATGATCGCGCTGCAATCTGAGCAGACTATCGTTCACGCTCTCGCGCACCCTGGCACCGATGCGGCCGAGGTCTTCGGGCATGATCTCGACTTTCGTCACGATCAGTGCGTCGCGCGCGCCAAGTTCCTTGAGGGTTCGTCCGAGGTTGGCTTCGCCCAACCCCTTCCCGTAATCAGGGGATGTATCGAATAGATTTACGCCCGCTTCGAGCGCGCCTGCAACCAGTGCCAACTGCTGCTTTGCACTGCCGTAGACCATCGCACCGGCATTGTCGCCGGTACCAAGGGCGATCTCGGACACTTTGAGGGACGATGAGCCGACACTGCGGTACCGCATGATTGCTTCCCCATTGCTCTTGTTGACCGCGTAGGATGCATCAATGCGACATCGGCGTCAAAGCACCAAACAGGGTTGACAACCAACGCGCGGCTCACCGAGCATGTCGATTCACCGTCCGGTTCCTGAAGGAGCGCGGTGCGAAGTCCGCGACGAACGATTCGAAGCAGGGTGAACACGCGATGAGCGGCCTCCTCCTCCTTGCACCACCCGATGCGATCGAGGTCATCGATACCGCCCGCTGTGCGGTGGGCGAGTGTCCGCTCTGGGATCATCGCGATGGCTCAATGTATTGGATCGACGTGCGCGGACCCGCGGTTCATCGACTCGCCACCAATGGCCGCAAATCGACCTGGACGCTTGACGCCCAGGTGGGCTCGATCGCACTTGCACGACTGCCGAGCGGCGCGAACGGTCTGATGCTCGCGGGGTACGGGGGCTTCGGTATCTTTGACCCGTCGAACGGCACGCTAACGCCCGTTGCGAATCCGGAGCCCGATCGTCCAGACAATCGCCTGAACGACGGTCGTGTGGATCGTCGCGGGAGGATGTGGGCGGGTTCGCTGCAGCCCGGCACGTTCGCACCCCGTGGCCGATTGTGGCGCATCAATCCAGACTATTCGGCGCATATGGCGATCGATTCCCTCACCATCCCGAACGGCATTGCCTTCAGCCCTGACAATCGCCGGCTTTACTTCACCGATTCGGCTACGGGGCGCATCGATACCTGCGATTTCGATCTCGATGATGGCGTGATTTCGAATCGGCGCACCTTCGTGACGCTCGCAACCGGTCGTGGCGTCGCCGATGGCGCGGCAATCGACATCGACGGTTGCCTCTGGAGTGCGCATTTCAACGGCTGGTGTGTTACTCGCTACGATCCGCGCGGCCATATCGATCGGGTCATCAATCTACCTGTCCGATGCGTAACGAGCTGCGGGTTTGGTGGTGCGGCCCTCGATACGCTGTACATCACTACGGGCGCGGTCCATCTGTCTGCCGCAGAGCGCGCGCAACAGCCACTGGCTGGTTGTTTGCTCGCCGTCCGGGTTCCAGCAACCGGCGTGGCCGAAACGGAATTTGGGAGCGAGTCAAGATGATGAATACGCGCACCCTCGGCCGCACTGAACTCACCGTCTCTGAGATCGGGTTCGGCTGTGGCGTCACCGCCGGTTTGATGATCAACGCGACGCGACAGGCGCGTCGCGAAGCCGTTACGCGCGCCCTCGATCTTGGCATCAACTATTTCGACACCGCACCGGTCTACGGGCACTCCGCGTCGGAGGCGAATCTCGGCGATGTGCTCAACGCACTTGGCGTGCAACCAATCGTTGCGACCAAGGTTGCGCTCGAGCTCCCGGATCTGGACGACATCGCGGGTGCGGTGGTCCGATCAGTCGAGGCGAGCCTCGCGCGTTTGCGCCTCACGCGCGTGCAGCTGGTGCAACTTCATAACCGTGTGGGTCCGCGGCGGTTGGCGCGGGGCGAGATTGGCAGTGGCGCAGTGCTCACTGTCGATGATGTGCTGGGTGCGCGCGGCGTGTTGGACGCGCTGCGCAGCCTGCGCAGGCGAGGACTGGTGGACTGGTTCGGGTGCTGTGCGTATGGGGGTGAACGCGAAGCGATCGAACGCGTGATCGACAGCGACGCGTTTGACGCGATGCTCGTGAACTACAGCATGCTGAATACGACCGCTTGGGAGACCGCGCCGGCGGCAAGTCGCCTGCGCGATTATGGTCGCGTCGGCGCACGGGCAGCCGCCGCGGGCGTCGGCACGATCGCATTGCGTGTGCTGGAAGGCGGAGCACTTTCAGGCTGTGATGTCCGGCATCCGATTTCCGGTGGTGGGTCCAGTCCTGATTATGCCGACATGGTACTTCGCGCCGCGCGCGTAGAGGCAAGCCTTACCGGGGATTCAGTTTCCGACGCCGCCATCCGCTTTGCTTTGTGCAATCCGCAAGTGTCGACGGTGTTGATCGGATTCTCTGATGTGGCGCAGATCGAGGCCGCGGTGAAGAGCGCGATGCGTGGCCCGTTGGCGGCGCGATCCCTTTCTGCGATCGAGCAGCTGCGTGAATCGGACTTCGGCTTGAGCGCTTGATCGATGTCATCGGTATCCGTAATTTCCAGCAGGAGCGAGCGCGAATGACAGCCAGTTCCGGCCCACTGGCCGGTATCAAGGTCATCGAGTTGGCCGGCTACATCACCGGTCCGCTTGCCGGTCAGGTGCTTGCCGACCTTGGTGCCGAAGTGATCAAGGTCGAACCCCTCGAGGGCGATCCGTTTCGCAAGGGTGGCGGTGGTCCGCGCGCGGAGCGCGGTTACAGCCGCGCCTATATCAGCGTCAATCGAAGCAAGCAGACGCTGACGCTGGATCTAAAAAAGCCCGCTGCGCGCGAAGTCTTCGAACGCTTGGCCCGCAGAAGCGATGCGCTCCTCCAAAATTATCGTCACGGCGTGGCACAACGCCTTGGGGTCGATTATGAATCCGTTCGAGCGCTCAATCCGCGCATCATCTACTGCTCGATATCCGGATTCGGCGAGGACGGTCCGTATGTCGAGCGGCCAAGCTTTGGGAGGACTGTGGGATCTCATGCTCTCGCCGGATCTGAAACCGCCCGGCCCGGCGTTCTCCGATCCGCTCACCGGCATGTTCGCGGCGCAGACCATACTCGCCGCACTCTTCGCGCGGGAACGGAGCGGCAAAGGCCAGCACATCTTTACCAACATGCTCGAGGCGACGATCGGGTTTTTCGTCGAGCCGTATTCACAGTACTTCGCGAGCGGAAAAACGGTGTCCAATCGCGCGGCACGATCGCAGGCTTATGGGTTTCGCTGCGCGGACGGACTGCCGACTGCAATTCACCTCTCGTCGCCGCCGAAGTTCTGGCGAGGGCTCATCAACACGCTTGGTAGACCGGAGCTGGCGCACGATGCGCGTTTCATCAATAAGTCTGCGCGCGAGGAAAACTGCGACGCGTTCTGGTGCGAGCTGGTGCCGGTTTTCGCCACGCGCCCGCGCGTTGAATGGCTGACGCTGCTTCAGGCGGTGGACGTGCCTTGCGCGCCGATCAATACGGTAAAAGACGCCATGGCCGACCCGCGCAAGCCGATGGCAAGCATCACGATCCGTAACCTGGACGAGCAGACGAAAGCGCGATTGCGCGTGCGCGCCGCACATCACAGCCGCTCGATGGAGGACGAGGCCCGCAACATTCTTCGCGCGACCCTCGCGATGGAGTCGGTTACACCACGCAATCTCGCTGACGTGATCCGGTCACGTTTTCAACCATTGGGGGGCATGGATCTCACACTGCCCGCGCGCGAACCAATGCGCGCGCCCCCGAAACTCAAGTAGAAAAGCGATGCCGCGGCAGCGCTTTGCCCGGCTGCCAGGAGGCATGAACGGAGGCGCCAACAGCCTGCATCCGAAGTCGCCCGTCCCTGCCTATGCAACGAGCGCGGGTAGCAAGTGATTATCCTCGACACAAACGTGCTCTCGGAGCTGATGAAAGCGGCGCCCGATGAACGGGTACTGCATTGGACCGCAGCTCAGCCGGCAACAAGCCTCTACATCACGAGCATTACGCAAGCCGAAATACTGCACGGAATCCTGCTTCTGCCCTCGGGCAAGCGGCGTGGCGCATTCGAAGCGGCCGCTCGAACGATGTTCCAAAAAGAGTTCGACGGCCGCATTCTTCCCTTCGGCAGTGACGCCGCACAACCCTACGCTTCAGTGGCAGCGCAGCGCCGCCGTGCCGGGCGCGCCATCTCCACTTTCGACGCGCAAATCGCGGCGATTGCCCAGTCCACTGGCGCCCAGATCGCAACGCGCAACCTAGCCGACTTTACGGGTTGCGGCGTTAGGATCATAAATCCGTGGGAAGGCTAACCCGCGCCGCCGGCACCCTTAGTCCTACTGACTGCCTGTGACGGAGCGATAATCTTGGCATTAACGTCTTCCGAGTCCTCTGCAGCAGGGACGAAGCGCGCGATACTTACCGCGTGTTCATTCTGGCGACATCGATGCCTGGCTTAAAAATCTGCAGTGTCTTCACACGCCCATCTCATTCGGCGGACCGCGCCGCCTTGACGGATGGGAGCCGATTTGGTGCCCGGAGCCGGAATCGAACCGGCATGACCGTATTAGGGCCGAGGGATTTTAAGTCCTGATATCTTCAAGCAAGATCAATAACTTACAAGCCAAATTAGTACTTTACTTGTTGCCGAGTATTGGAGATTGATGACAATTACTGGGCGTAGTGTGCCGCGAGTGTGCCGCAGCTTCACGCCGCCGGGCGTGAGCCGCCCGGCGAATCTCAAAGTTCAATCCTTGGCGCCCGTGCTGACACTCAGATCCGCGTTGGCACCGAACTTCATGGCCGCCGCACGAGCCGTCACCCAAATGTTCCGGGGCGCGTGATCAAGCGGAATGGCAGGCTCGAAATCCTCCCCGGAAAACGGGACAAAGTCCGCTGGCCATGGGGCAACAAGACGACAAAGGAGGCGGAGACTTGGAGGAGCATCTTTGTTAACGCGATGGACATTGACACTCATAGACGACGGCGGTGCGCGGTCAAGGATCTTACAAATGTCGTGCGCGAAATATCGAGGGCAGTAACCGACGAGAATCGGCGGGTCGTCCGTGCGGAGCGCTAGCGCAAATTGGTCATGAGCATTCTGCACGTCACGCAGCAAATAGAGCCGGTCGCCAGGCTGAAGGCGTTCGATAGCTTCTGAACTTCCCGGTGGCAGATGGCGCAGGCCGTGGGAAAAAAAAGTGATCTCGTACTTTCCGTCATGTGTTCGTTCAGGTTCCGGAAAAATTTCGAAGGGATCGGTGCCCCGTTCTCCGCCGCTGATCGCCAAGGCAGAAAGCGCGTCAGACTCCTGTCCCTCAAGCGCTAGCCATTTGACGAAGCGTCGGAATTCGGGCCGATTCGGATTCAAAAGCCTGTTTGCAAAGAAGGGAAACAGTTCGTCAGATTCGTAGATGTACTCCGTGTTCTTCATGCCATCGGGAAGCGGCAGATCGGAAAGAACCGTTCTTGCAGCTTTGGTCCAATAGAAACGATATCCCCTCCCCTCGATCGATAGGCGGCCGATGGGCGTCCATCCTCGGGTCTTCGAATCCTGCCACGCGAGAAATACAGATTTCATGAAAATCCTCAAAGGGCAAGCAAGCGCCGGCGATTCGAACAGACGAGCGCGCGAGTGAACTCTTTCGCAACATCGCTCATTGTGAATTCGGGCATTTGGTCCAGGCCGCTCATTAAGGCAATTTCGTCAACGGAACTCAGCCGCTCTAGCCAAAATTTTGCGGCACTGGGACACGCCCGCATTGCCTCAACGAACGCATCAATCGATGAAAGTGCGCGATGCGGATTGTCTTTTGAACAAAAGCCCGACTTGGCCCTCTTTGCAAATTGCTCCACCTCCCACCCGCGATCACGCGTACGGAGCCTCGATTCTCTTTCTGCGTCCGTGATTTGGCGTGCGAATCCCGCGCCATGGTCAAATGTTGGCGCTAGGTGCAGTCCTCCGGGATCTTCTGTAAGCACTAAGGCCCAATTCAATTCGTGACGGTCCTGATTCGCAATTAAGCAATCAAGCATCAAATATCCTGTAAAGACATCGCGAGCGTTGCTAATCCCGTCAGGACAGTCAAATCCGAGCGGTGTCTGGACTGGAGGCCCAATCGATGCAAAAACAGTAGCCACCGTGTGTTGCCACTCAGGCATCTTTCGCTCGGCGCCACCTCTTCGCGGAATATCAAGCTTGCTACTAAGCTTGCTCCCGAACTTACGCTGCGCCCCGCGCGGGTTCCCGAGAAACTGGATTGCGGTGTTTCCAAGCAACAGGGACGCCCCGGGCGGAACAATGTTTTCCGAGATTACCCCGATCTGCCCTTCGTGCCGCGCAAGCTCATAATTGGCGCAAGGAACTCCCAGCACCCTGCAGACTGACTCCCCCAACTTCTCCGCCCAATGTTCGCCTGACCCAGGGCGGCTGACCTTGTACATCCATCTATCGCCGTCGATCCAGAATTTTTCTTTGGAGCCGAGCTGCTCGATGATTCCTTTTTGGCTCCGAGAAATTTCCTGGACCTCGAACACGGTGATGGCCCCATTGTTTCGTAGAATTTGCCTCGACTCCGAGAGTCACTGACCCCCTCCTAGGTCCATTCTATATTGGTCGACGGAAAGTGTAGCTTGCCGCGCCATGTCGCGTGTGAGTGATCCTGGCGTGTCTTGATGTGAAGGTGCGCACCTAACACGCCGAGGAGGCAGCGTGCCCGAGGGCGCTCCCGGTCGCATCAATCCGCTGCGACCGGCGGGTCGCCGGCATGGTGATTCCGAGCCCGATCGAAGGGGCCGGAATCGTCACCACACGCGCTATGCCGACGAAACTTCTCGCGCGCGTGGTGTCAAGCCTTCAGTCGGTCATGCAATCCATTTTTTCGCATCCGCACCAAACATCGAACGTCGGTCCGCTTGCCGATTTGCCCGCCAACGCCGGGCGATTGTTTCGTTGTGATCGATGAGCGCCTGGAGATCGGCATCCGCGATCGGCACGGCACGTCCACCGACCCATAGCACGTGCGCCTCGACCCGATCCCTAACAATTTCATCGCCCCGAGCGTGCGTGGCAAACGCAAAGACAACGCGCAATCTCACGTGATGCTCGTGGCAACGGTGAACGCGCTCGGCTGCGGAAAGGAAACGTCCGTCAAAAGCAGGACGCGCGCGACCAATCCGGCGGAATTAAGATCTTGACTCGGATCGATCTCTAGGCGTAGGCCGGGGCCGAAAAGCCCGACCACTGACTGCGAAAAATCGCCGGCCACTAGCGCGGATGCGGGCGCGTTTTTCGTTGCGCGCGCCGGCAAGCCCAGGATGCCATTGTCGTCCCACAAAAATTTTCCGCCACCAGACGCACGTTCACGCGCGCCGAGCAACTCCTGAACCGCGGGAGCGCCGGCCCACTGCAAGTTTTCCTCACGGGCGCCAGCCGTCAAACATTTTTGCCGCATTGTGAGCAAGCCGGCATGCGCCAGGCTCGTGCCGCTCTGCGTGCCGATGCCGGGTGTTCCTAACAATCCCAGCGGCTGTACGCCTCCCGCGCCCGCGAGGAACGCAACATCTAGCAGTTCGCCGGCGGCCGCCAGCAATTGAGCGCGCAGAAATGTTTCGACCGACTCGCCCTGGCGCAAAAGCTGAATCGAAAATTTCACCAGCGCAATCGCCGTCTTCGGCGTCAGCGACGCGGCCCCTAACGTCGGTGGCGTCTCGGCCGGCGCCGTGGCATTTTCGCCGATCCACGAGGCGGTAACCGCGGTCGAGACACGCGGAATCACGACGTTGCCGCGCAAGTTCGAGAGGATTTGCACGCCGGCGGAAGCAACAACGGACCATGCGCGCAAAGCGTCAGCCGCGTCGAGCACCTGACCGTCGGCGAGATAACCACCCTTCGCGCCGGGAGCGGTTCCCATCGCACGGATTGCCGAAAACGGTATCCAACATCGGAAGGGATTGAATTCTTGGCCGCACATGGTTGCGGCGGCCCCGCATATTTCCCGTTCGCGGCCGGTCAGCGGCAGGCGTTCGGCTTGCGCGGAAAGAAAACGCGAAAGGGAAAAGCTTCTGTTTTTCGGGTCATCCAGGCCGGAAAGCTCCGAATAATATTTCGCGAGCGATGATGCGATGCTCGCCCGAACATCGTGTGGAACGTGCCGGTGCGGATCGAGAATTTCCTGAGAAGAAAGCATGCACGTAAATCCAGTAGTGAATCGTCCGAACAGTCTATCGATCGTCGCCTAACAAATCACGCGATGCGAGTTTCGATGGCACCAAAACCCGCCAAACGCACGAGCCGCGATGGTCCCCGTCGCGAACTAAGCGATAGCCTCGGAATCGGACGCCTTCCAGTCGCGCGAGCAGGCGACCCAAGGATTTCAGACCGCCTTCTGCGCCGAGTCGATCGCCAATCAGAGTGCGCAGCGCGGCGCCCTGCAAGGTGTCACCAAGCGCCACGGCCGCAATCTCGGCGACCGTGAACCGTTGATCGCGAAAAATCCCACAGAGCAGCGGGACCAATGACGAACCGATGCGCCGGTCGTCCGAATCGAGAACGCGCCGCGTTAGATCAGCGATCTCTTCGCGCAGCGCCACAACATCCTGCCGGAGCGCGGCAAGTTCGCCTAGGACTTGAAGGTCGGTCGACCTCATCGGCGGAGCGTTCTTGCCGATCTCCTGCGCGGCCTCTGAGATCGGTACTGTTCGAGCATCAGGCATCGATCAAATCACTCGCCTAGGCCTTTGGCCTCAACGTCGCGCAAGACTTTTTCGCCGTACGCCCGCAAAACCGCGCGCTTTGCCTCGGCCCCGGTCGCAGCCTCCAGATCAGACGCAAGGTCGGGCATTGCGCCCACCGCTGCATGGAAAGCCTCGATCTCGACCCGCAAACGCGCGTTCTGCGCGAACAACAACATCGCGCTTCCCGTTTCGCGGCGACCACGGCGAGCTTCTTCCCGCCGCAAGTACCAAACCGCGCATACCGACACGTCATACCGGTGCGGCTCGCTCATGGACGAGCGTTTTTTGTGCGGCAGGCCGTCGCTCTGCCAGCGGCGAATCGTTTGCGGATCGACATTGAAAACTTTGGCCAACTCGGACTGCGAAACGTTCATATTTTTTCCTTTCGGGGGGGGGCATCAATCATTCGACAAAAAAGCTGTGGCTGCGGTTTTGACGGGGTCTGGATTACCGCGGCGTAACAATCGTCAGGAGGACCCCCCACATTTGTGATCGTGGATGCATACACAGTATGTCCGCCAGTGGGCAGGATCCTGATAGATCATCAGTGACCCGCCGAGCCAACAGGCAGGGCCAACCAAGCCCGCATCGTTTCCACCATGTGGCCCGCCGAAGTCGAACGTGGTCGGCGTTGATGCCCGACGCAACTCGGCGAGCAGTTCGGCCTTGTGCTGGCGGATCAGTGCCACGTCGGCCCCCGCGCCTGGAAGGTCTGGCATCCCTTGCCGCCGTCCTCTGGGAGCTCGCGAAGTGGATGATTTGGTCCATACAAGGGCACCAAGTCCGCACGGCCCGCCACGCACCCCCAGAAGGCGCCAGCACGGCCTCGGCGATGCGCACAGTCTGTACAGGTGGGCGCTACCCGCTCGACTGGTGCAACGGCCGCAGGGGCCTCCTTGGCGCGGTGCAGGTAGTAATCTCGCTTAGGCGGATTGATGCGGCATTGCTCGACGCAGTATTCGACCAGATCGGAATCGGTTTCCTCAATGTGCGCCAGCCATCGACGGACCGACGATTCCTCGGCCGCCGTCAACGCAACGGACGGCGGGTGCAACGCGCAACACGACGCACTACCGTTTGTTGCGTCCGTTGCGGGCGCCTGTTGCGCGGTTGTTGCGTCCTGTGTTGCGCTCTGTTCCCTATGTAAATCGGCCCGCTGTTGCGCGTTTGTTGCGCGGTCCGTTGCGCTGGAATGGGTGTTTGTTGCGTGTTGCATCGGTATAGGCGTGCAACACGCAACAACAGGCTGTTGCGCCTTGGTTCCTGCCTGCATCGCAGCCAGGTAGTTGTCGCGCAGACCCATCAGTCGGCCCTCTCTTTGGCGTTGCGAGGTTTGTCCACGCCCTTTGTCTCCGGCTTGGTCGGCAACTTCCCCGATTTTTTTAGCGCCCGCCATGCGGTGCTGCGATTGAGCCCAAGCTCCTCGGCGATCATCGTCACCGACATTCCTTCGTCAGCCAGCTCGGTCACGCGTTCAGCAGTCGAGGTTTCCGCCAGCTTCCAATTCCACTGAGCCACGCCGTCGGCGATCTTCAGCGTCAGATCAAGATCGGCCGCATCCTCTCCGTAAAGGTGCCGACCTTTGCTGATTGACCATGTGAATGCCGCACCCGTCTTAGGATCGTAGTCACCCGCGCGCCTGAGCCGGACCACGAGGTCTAGCGGGTCTTCCTTCTTCGAGTTTCCGCGCTGCTCGCCGTTTTTGCCGGCATGATGGATCAGCACTACGGCGATGCCACGTCGGCGCAGCGTGAGCAACCAATCGGCCATCGGTGTCCAGGACTCGGTTTCGTTTTCTTTGCCGGTCCGGCACCACGCCGACAGGTTATCGATCACGATTACCCGTGTATTGCCGACGATCAGGCTTTCAACCATCGCCTGCCCGTCAGCCGTGGACAGGTCGGGCAGCGCTTGCCCCTCGGGTAACAGGTCTGGCGTGAACAGCCGGAAATTCTCGCTCAGCTCGTCGCCAGCATCGGCCGGGAGGAACGATGCAACGCGCTCTTGCATTACTCTGCCCACCATCTCGCCGTCGAGAAACAGGACGCCTACTGGCGCGCGTACGTGCCACCGAAGAAATTTGCCGCCGAACGCGAGCGCCATTGCGATTGACAAGGCAACCTGCGTCTTGCCGACGCCACGCGCCGCGAACCACATGGCTAAGTCGCCCGCGTGAAGCAGCGGCCCAAGCAATTGCGTGCGCTCCGGGAATTGGTGCCCTGCAAGCTGCATGACGTTAAGTGCGCGCAATGCCTGCGGCGCCTCGGCTCTCACGCCGACAGCATCGCGCGACGAGCCGATACGCATGGCACTTTGCGCGGGGGCGCGGTCATGCTTCGGGCCGTCGATCAGGGCCCGCACGTCATGCCAGCCTTTATCGGCGCATGAGTTGTGTTGGCACCGAAACCCGAGTTTCCCGTCCACGGCTCGGAATATCGCCGCCTCGCCGACCCCATGACTTGGGTCGAATGGACACCGATCCAACTTGATTCGCTCGCGCCCGTCGTGCATATCTCTCTTGGACGGGATGCAAAGGCGATCGAGAAATGCATCGAGATCAAAGTGCGTGACGCCATTCGCTCGCGGCACGGCGGCCACCGTGGACTGATTTGCCGGCTTCGCAATCGCGCGCAACTGCTCGATGCTGACGACTCGATCACGCGCCGGCACGCTGATAACGCGCGACAGGCGCCACGGCGCAAACGATGTATCGTCGCCTTTGTTGCTGACCACACCGTATGCCTTCGTGATTCGCCCGGCGTTGAAGACGCTGGTGTCGATCTCCACTACGCCGTCATCGAATCGTTCCGCAAGGCCGTCGAGCACTCCCTTCACTGCGCTTTTCGATTCTTCATCGTTTGCCAGGTCCAGCGGATACAGAAGGTGCATGCCATTGCCGGATTCAGCGATAACGGGATTGGGCCAGCCATTGCCGCGCAGGAACTCGAAGCATTCGCGGGCAGTTGCTCTTGCGGCTTCGAGTTGCGCATCGGTTGCACTGGTGTCCTTGGGGCGAACAGGATCGAAGTCGAGTAGCAACCATCGCCGCCGTGTCACGTTCGCATCGGTGGCAGTCGACGGCGCGTGCTCTTGCATGCGATTCGCATAACGCGCGAGCAGTTGCGGGTCAAGCTGGTTCAGCGTGACATATACGGCCGCGCCCGCCCTGCTCAACCGAACGGCTTCACGCGCCAATACATCGCGGTGTCCGCCGTCGTAATAGCCGGCATCGGTGCGCTTGCGGCCACGTTGGTGAATCGCCCGCAGCTCGATGACATCATCCGCGCTGAAAAGCGTATCGAGTGCTTTGCGGATTTCGTCGGCGTCAGGGGCGAGCGCTGACATTGGCGTGCCGCGGTGGATGGGCGATGACACGGCCGCCGTCGCGGTGCCCGGCATCATCGCGGCGTCGCCCCGGCGTGCGATTCGAGCCACGCGCAAAATTTCGGCTCGTTGATCAGCACGCGCCCACCCACGCGGATCACCGCACCGGATTCCGCAAGCCCATTGCTGGCGCAGTGGAAGAGCCACCAGCGCAGCCGGCCTTCCGTCAAGTCGGCGTTCTTTTCCGCAATCGACTTGACCGAAGAGTAGTCGGAAAGATTTGCCATCTCAGCCTCGCCCACAGTTGGTTGTGATGGCTGAAGCGTGGCAGGCGTTGACGCGCCTGCATATGCATGCAAAAGGCGCGGTTATGCGTACACAGAGGTATGCAAAAGGCGCGGTTATGCGTACACAGAGCGAATAGCGGCTTTGCCTTGCACTATATCGACGTTGAGGCTTCCGCCGTCCGGATATTCGTCGAGGATCGATTCGAGATCGCGGCGTCGCAATCGGTGGCGCGCGATTTTCCGGCTACTCCTCGCTTTTTCTCCAAGCCCACTCCGCCGGAACTTGCTCACCAGGGTATCTCGCGCGATTTCCGGCGAAATCCGAGCAACCATTGCGGCGGCTTGTTCAATCGTGGCGCCGAGCGTGTGCAGGATCAGCATCCTCCCCATTGCGCCTTGCATCGCGCTCTTTTCGCGCATCTTGCGGCGCGGATTTCCTCTGCCTCTACGGTCAAGCCCGAGCGCAGCGTCC
Organism: Burkholderiales bacterium; assembly: GCA_046160305.1. GTDB lineage: Bacteria > Pseudomonadota > Gammaproteobacteria > Burkholderiales > SG8-39 > SHXR01. The sequence goes on along the minus strand of JBJXGX010000309.1, from coordinate 7,184 downwards.
AACGTTGCGAATGTGCCGGCCCTATACGCGTCAAGCGCGGCGTGCAACCATCGGCCAATGTTCGGCGGTAGCGGCGCGCCTACCTTCGCGGCCAGCGCCACCCAGCTTAACGCTTCCATAATGTCGCCCGTCGCGACGAAGGACTCGTCAGCGAGCGGTAACTCATCAATCAGTAATCTTGGGATCACGTCGCCAACGCCAACATTTCGCGCTCTTCTGGTGTCACGGCTTCACCCCCTATCATCCAAGAAACTTTGCGTTCATGCGCTCAAGCACGCCGGCCGTGTGTTGCTCGCTCACGTGGGAATATCGCTTCACCATGGCCAGCGTCTTGTGACCTAGCACTGCCGCAATATCCGATAACGACGCCCCGCTCATCGCAAGGTAAGACGCAGCCGTGTGCCGCAGGTCGTGGAACGTGAAGTCCTTAATTCCCGCGCGCTTTAATGCCGCGTCGAATGCGTCTCGAATCTCAATCGGACGTGAAGCACTATTGCCTGGAAACACGGGCGCGTTTAGGTCGATTTGGTCGCCGTGGCGTTCAACGAGCAAGGCACGAACGGGCGATCCGATCGGGACCGTCCGCCGATCTCCGTTCTTGGTGTGCGCTATGGTGATGACACTGCGATCAAGATGAACGTCTGACCATCGCAAGCCGAGGATTTCGCCTCGTCGCATTCCCGTTGATACGGCAAGCCGAACAATCAACGACAGTTCGGGCATCGCCGAGTTCGTGCATGCATCGAGCAGCGCGGACAGCTCTTCACGCGACAGGAACCGCGTCCGCCCTAGGCTCTCCCTATTCTTCGTGACCTTGCGGACTGGATTGTCATCGAGCCAATGCCATTCACGGACCGCACGTGTCATTGCGGCACCGAGCGACGCTAAGTATCGATTCACGGTCGCCGGGCTGCGCGGCGTGTTGCGATATGTCGTCTCGCCTAGAAGCGCGTCGCGGGCCTCAGCAACGCGCACAGGCGTGATATGGACCAAGGCATAGGAACCGAGTCGATCGCGCCACCAGCCGAGCAATTGAGCCTGTTTGGGGAAAGCATGTGGTCGCGTTTGCTGAAGTGTTTCGAGATAGCGATCGATCAGGTCTGCGAGAGTTCGCCGTTTCGATTCCCGCGACGGCATGTGGCGACCTTCGGAGAGTGCCGTCTCCATCTTCGATGCCCAACTCTTAGCGTCCGTCTTGCGCTCGAACGTAGCGGTCTGCGCAGGAAAGCCGAGCCGCCGTACTTGTACGCGATAGCTCACTTTTCCGTCTCGCGTTCGTCGTTGCTGGATGTTGGCCATAGTTGGTCTCGGTGTGCCGCCGTTGTGCCAAATGTGCCATTAACCATCGAGGAATGCAATTTTTCGTCGCGGAAAGTCACCTAAGTATTTGATTTTGGTGCCCGGAGCCGGAATCGAACCGGCATGACCGTATTAGGGCCGAGGGATTTTAAGTCCCTTGTGTCTACCAGTTTCACCATCCGGGCTGATGCGAAACAGACGCGGTAGCGCGCGTCACGCGCTGGGCCGATTCTATCGAGGAATCATCGCGTCAGTCGCACGCGCTCGAAATTCGATACAGTTCAACCTATCGGGTCTTTGGGACAGCACGCATGAAACGCTTCGCACTCGTCACGGGGTTGGTGATATCGATGTTCGGATCGACGCCGCTCTTCGCGCAATCCGCGAGCTATCCCTCGAAACCCTCGCGCATGGTGATTCCATTCGGGCCGGGCGGTGGCAACGATATCGTCGCACGCCTCTTGTCGGTGAAGCTTGCCGAGACCTTCGGGCATCCGGTCATCGTCGATAACAAGCCTGGCGCGCAAGGCGTCATCGCGGCCGAGTCGGTCAGAACCGCGGCCCCCGACGGCTACACGATTCTCGTCGGCCCAAGCGGCGTCATGACGTCCAACCTGGCCACGCACGACAAACTGCCCTATTCGACCTTGCGGGATTTCGTTCCGGTGATCATGGTGGGTTCGTTTCCGCTGATTCTCATCGTGAACGCGAACCTTCCCGTGCACACCGTGCAAGAGCTGGTCGACTACGCCAAAGCGCGACCGAACGCGGTCAATTACGGCTCCACCACGGCGCTGTTCCAGCTTACTTCCGAGCTCTTCAACCAGAAGACCAGCACGCGCTTTCTGCATATTCCGTACAAGAGCAGCGGCGAATTCGTGAATGCCGTGCTGGGTGGTGAGATCACGATTGCCTTCTCCGATCCGCCGCCCGCTGCCGGGCATCTCAAATCAGGGCGGCTTCGCGCGCTGGGTGTGACGGCCGCCGCCCGACATGCAAGCTGGCCCGACGTCCCGACGATGGCGGAGTCCGGTGTGCCGGATATGGCTTTCAGCGTCTGGATGGGTCTGTTCGTCCCATCGGGTACGCCTCAACCGGCGATTGCGAGGCTGCGTGACGACGTGACGCGCATCATCGCAATGGCCGATGTGCGCGAGCGATTCGCTGGGCTCGGCGTCGACCCGTCGGGCATGGGAACCGAGGCATTCTCGAAGGTCATTGCCGACGATATCGCGCGTTGGACCGCGGTTGCGAAGGCGGGCAACATCAAGGCGGAGTGATCGCGCCCGTTACCCGGAAGCCTCGCGGGCCTCGCGCTGTCAAGGCGCCGCGATCAGGCCGCCATCATCACCATGTCTATGTCGTCTTGCTTGATCCGGACGTGTGGTATGAAGCGCGTTTTCGCAAGTCGAACCCGGACATCGATTGCAGCAAACCGTGCGTGTATGTCGGCATGACCGGGCTTGATCCCGATGTGCGGTTCGACAAGCACAAGGCCGGCATCCAGGCTAATCGCTATGTCCAAAAATACGGCGTGCGACTCATGCCGGAGCTGTACGAATGCTTCAACCCGATGCCCTACGCCGCGGCGTGCGAAATGGAAGTGGAGCTGGCGATCGGACTGCGGGAGCAAGGGTATGGGGTGTGGCAGGCGTGATGGAAATCGCGTTCGCACTGTTCCGGCAACGGCGCAGTGGGCATCAGTGTTCCGGCAACGACGCGGTTCCCATGTGAGCGGTCTTGTTTCGTTGGAATGCGTTGTGGCCTGCCGCCCTCTCCTGCCGTATCTCAATTAAGACACCGGTACGTCGCTTTGATCAGCGGCCCCGCATATGGGCCCTGGTCGGCGATCGGGGCCATGCGATTCGGCGCGTAACCGAATCCGAGGCGCCGCACCGGATCGCCGAAGCTCGTCGCGCCGCCCAATCCAATGTGCCCGAAGCTGCGCGGCTCGCCGCCAAATGGAAACGGCGGGCACGAATACAGGAATCCTGTGCCGAAGCGGAAGTGTCGGCCCGTCATGAATTCGATGCCATCCCAGCGGACCTTTAGGGCGTCCTCGAGTGTTGCGTGGCCGATGATCCGCCTGCCGTCGATCGTGCCACCACTTGCGAGCGCGCAATACAGCCTTGCCACTGACCGCGCGTTGCCGTGCCCATTCGCGGAGGCGAATTCGCGGAACCGCCATGACGCGGAGTTGGCGTCCTCGTCGGCGGGCAGGCCCTTCCAGGCTCGATTGAGGGGCGATGGGGTGCGACGTGTAATGCCATCCCAACTCGGCGTACCGGGCGTAACGATGAACTCGGCGCGGCGGCGATCGGCTTCGTCGGCGATTCCCACGTGATAGTCGATATCAAACGGCTCGCCCACCTCCTCGCGCAGGAATTGGCCAAGACTGCGACCATCGACATGGCGCACGATGCCCTGGTACAACGGCCCGGCGGTGAACGAGTGATAGCACGGTGTCGACCGTACCGGCCATTCCGGTGCCTGGGCTTCGAGCGCCGCGAAGAGCCTCGCTTCATTCCAGACATCGCCTTCGGCGAGAGCATCGGCATAGGGCAGGCCAGCCTCTTGGGCGAGTACTTCGCGCACGGTGATGCGGTCCTTGCCGTTCCGCCCGAACGCCGGCCAGTATCGTGCCACCGGCGCGTCGAGCTCGATGCGTCCTCGGTCGGCCAGCATTAGAACGCAGAGCGCGCCGATCGCCTTGGTCACGGACATCATGCAGACGAGCGTGTCCCGCTCCCAGGGTAGTGTGCGCGCGCGGTCCCGATATCCCGCCCACAGATCGACAACCGGCTTGCCATCGACATAGACCGCGACGCAGGCGCCGACTTCCTCGCCCTGGCGCATGTTGTCCGCAAGGGCGTCGCGCACCGACACGAAGTGCGGATCGCAGTAGCCGGCAATCGGAATGTCGGTGTCCACGCGTCGCGCCCGGATCCGGGCGCTCAGAATTTGATGAGTCCTGGCACCGGCTGCTCGACGGCGCGCCGGAACATCTCATCCTCGCCCATCTTCTCGAACTTCGCGATCGATTTCGCCAGATCGTCGAGCAACTGCTTCCCGGGCCGGCCGGCGGCCTCCTGGTCCTTCACCCATTTGTCCACTGCCTGGCGCGCCGCCACCTTGATGCGCTCCAGCTCAGCGGGCGCGAGCTCGATCATCTCCACGCCCTTTTCCTTGTAGATGTCGGCGGCCTTCTTGCCGAACTCGATCTGCGTGATTTTCGCCATGGCCATCGCGAGCGGCTGCTGGACGTTGTACAGCGTGCGCTTGAGCTCGGGCGCCAGACCGTCGAACAGTTTGCGGTTGATGCAAGTGGGGAGCGTCGAGCCGGAGATTCCGAGCCGCGTGTAGAAGCGCGCAACCTCGTAGATCTTGTAGGGAATGAAACCCGCGTCGTACCAGATGACGGCATCCACCGTGCCCTGCTGGATCGCGGTGTAGACCTCGGGATACGGGATGTTCACGAGCGAGAAGCCGAGCGCACGCGCCGCATCCGGTGGAAAGCCCTGCGCCACCACCTTCATGCCGCGCAGGTCTTCGAGCCTGCGCACCGGCTTCTTCGTCATGATGTCGGCGCTCGAGAACGCCATCATGTTCCCGTAGTACGTCTCCTGACGCTCGAACTCCGGCCGGAAGTACTTCTCGGCGAGATCGTGTGCGACCATCGTCGCGAGCATCGGATTGACCGGCGCAATGAACGGCTGTTCGAACACGCGCGACATCTCGAATCCCCGCCCCTCGAATTGCGCGTAGCACGTGGCCCAGTCCGACAATCCTTCGCGGATTGCCTTGAAGCCGTCGCGAGGCCCATGCAGCGTCCCCGCGCCGTACTCCTTGAACTTGAGCTGGCCGCCGGTCTTTGCCTCGACCAGCACCAGGCCCTTTACGATCACCGGTGGAATGATCGACACCGGCGGCGCGGGGTGCGAGAACTTGAGGTTGCGCACTTGCCCGCCCGCAGGCGGCGAGGCCCAGGTTCCCAGTTTGCCTTCGAACCAGTCGCTGTAGACGTCCGCGTGCGATGCCGCGGTCAAGAATAACAGTGCGCAAGCGGCGATGCGGGATGCGATGCGGCGCAACGGCATGGACATTTCTCTTCCTTCGTTCTGCGAACCGGCAACATCGCCGGACCGATTGGTCGTTTGCAGTATATTGCAACTTAACCAGCCTCAACTCATCGGGCTTGCGCATGCCGGTCGAGCATCCACGTTCCCCCGCCCTGATCATCATCTTCCATGCACCCGCTCGAATCGATGCTGAACCGTCTCTCCGACTGGTTGCATCGTGCCTGCGCCTTCGTGCTGCTCCCACTGATGGTAATCGTGGTCTGTGCGGACGTGGCGGCACGCTACGTCTTCAACAGCCCGCTTGGCTGGGCGCAGGATCTGACGACCCTCGCGCTCGTTGCCGCATTCATTGCCGCCATCCCGATCTGCACCATGCAGGATGGTCATATCCGCGTGGAGACGCTCTACGAAAACTTCGGGCCGCGCGCTAAAGCAGTGGCCGATCTCATCGGCCATGCATGCGGCATCGTGTTCATGGGTCTCCTCGCTTACCGCTCCCTCTCGGATGTGCCGGGCATGTTCCGGCGCGGAGAAGGCCCCGAGCTGCTCGATGTCCCCTTCTGGCCGATCGCCGGCTTCGTAGGTCTTGTGTCGGTCTTCATCGTCGCCATCTTCCTCGTGCGGAGCGCGAAGTCGGTCATCGCGCTCTGCCAGCCGGCGCCGACGGGCCACTGAATCGCATGGAACCGCTCGCGATCGGCTACACCGCAATCGTCTGCCTCCTCCTGCTGCTTGCGATCGGCGTACCCATCGCGTGGACCGTCGGCGCGATCGGCGCGATCGGCAGCATCTGGATGGTCGGCCTCAATCAGACGGCTTCGCAGATCTCCATCACCGTCTGGGAGAACGGCACGCTGTTCGTATTCATCGCCTTGCCCCTGTTCCTCTTGATGGGACAACTCGCATTCCACACCGGTATTGCCAACGATCTCTACGACTGCGTGCATAAATGGTTCGGCCAACTGCCCGGCGGCCTCGCGGTTGCGGCCGTATTGTCGAACGCGGCCTACGGTGCACTCACCGGCAACAGCATCGCGGCCGTCGCTACGATGGGACCCATGGTGATGCCCCAGTTCCGCAAGCACAAGTACGACATGTCGCTTGCCACCGGCACGCTTGCCTCGGCCGGCACGCTCGCAGTACTGGTGCCGCCCTCGACCTTGATGATCATCTACGGCGTGTGGACGGAGACCTCAATCGGCGATCTGTTCATCGCCGGCATCATTCCCTGCCTGCTACTGGCCGTGTCGTATTGCGTAGTGCTGATGGTCTGGTGCGAATTGCGCCCTCACATGGGCCCGAAAGGCCCCCGCTACCCGTGGCCCGAGCGCATCCGCTCCCTCACACAACTGCTGCCCACGATCACCGTGATGGGCATCGTGCTTGGCGGAATCTACGGTGGGATCATGACGCCGGCCGAGGCCTCGGGCGTGGGCGTTGCGGGCGTGTTGGCCGTTGCGGCGGCCACGCGACGGCTGACGTGGAAGGCGATCGCCGACTCCCTGCGCGCTGCCGCGGTGACCAGTGGCATGGTGTTCGCGATCCTCGTGACCGGCATCCTGTTCAGCCGGTTCCTCGTGCACACCCAGATGACCGCAAGCATCGTCGACTGGATCGCGGGCCTTGGCCTATCGACGTTCATGCTGCTCGTCGCGATCCTCCTCTTCTATTTCGTCTTGGGGACGGCGCTCGACACCTTCGGCATGCTGATCCTCTCGCTCCCGTTCGTCATGCCGGTCGTGATCGCCGCCGGCGTCGACAAGATCTGGTTCGGTGTATTCGTGGGCGTAATGGTCGAGCTGGCCG
>JBJXGX010000308.1:0-8734 GCA_046160305.1 Burkholderiales bacterium | reverse complement strand
CACCAGCTCAAATGTGGTCCAGCCGACCAACTGCGCAATATTGAGCACCACGGGCAGCCGTGCAAACACGCTGCCGTAGGTGCGGTGCATCAATCCCGCACTCGACAGACCGCTGTCGCAGCCCAAGTTGGCCGTCCAAGCCAGCAGACCCGCACCTATCAGGGAGCCCAGCGCAACAGCGATCGCAGCATCACGTGTGCCGACCGCAGGCACAAGATAGGCGCCAATTTGCATCACCAGCAAGCCAACGCCCAGGCTGAACCAGAGCGAAGCGTGCGTGTTCCACGCGAAAATTCGGCTGGAGGCTGCCAGGGGAGTCAATGCTTCGTTACTAGACGTTTGCGTTTTGGATATGGTTGCCATCAGAAGCGTTCCAGCGTCGATCGATTGTTTCTCAAGTCGGGGGCAAGCTTGGCGTTAAGCAGAGCCTCGTCGAGAGCGTCGAAGGTAGTATTGTGCCGGTCAGTCAGCGGCCCGCCGCCGGGAATGACGTCGCCATTTTTTTCGTAACCGATGGCCTTGAGCTTCCATACGCCGTTAATAAATTTCAGGTTACCCACATGCTCATCCTGGTCAGCCAGGACGGGATAGACGCGGTCATTGAACCTGCTGAGCGTCAGCTTATACAAGGCATTTCACCATTTTATAATTGGCGGCAGCGCCGCTGTAGCGCGCGTTGGTTTCCCGCTAATCATGAGCTGCACGACAACATGGAGCAGCCGGGCCGCTGTCGCGCCCAGTCCGGGCGCTTGGCCGCGAAGGTTTCCTTATCCGGTTGTTCGTCGTAGGGGCGCCGCAGCACCTCGAGCAGTTCGTTCACGAGTCCATAATCGTTCTGTTCGGCGCGATCGATGGCAAGTTGCGCAAGGTAATTGCGGAGCACGTACTTTGGATTGACGCTTTGCATGCATAAGCGGCGTTCGTGTTCCGGCACGCCTTCCGCGCGCACCTGCCCGGCGTAGCGACGCACCCACTGAAGCGTGCGCTGGCGCTGCGTATCGTGAAGCGTTTCCGGCCGGTAATACGCCGCCGCGAACGGTGCGAGCAGCGCTTCGTCAGACGCGGCGGGCGAAGTGTCAAGCAGGGCCAGGCGCCGAAAGAAAATCGGCATGTCCGTTTCGACCTCCTGCAGTACGTCCTGCAACTCCGAGATCAGTTCAGCATGGGACGACGCACGAAAAATGCTGAACCCCAGTTTCTCCGCCATCATCTGTTGCCACTGTGCGTCAAAATTCTTGCTGTATTCCGATAGTGCTTCGTCCAGTGGTACTGCATCTTCCACCAGCGGCATCAGCGCATTGCCCAGTTGCGCCAGGTTCCACATAGCGACCTGGGGCTGCGCGCCAAAACGATAGCGATGGTGCTCGGCGTCGGTGGTATTTGGCGTCCAGCCGGGATCGTAGTTTTCCAGCCAGCCATAAGGGCCGTAGTCGATCGTCAAGCCCAGAACGGACATGTTGTCGGTGTTCATTACACCGTGCACGAAGCCCACTCGCATCCAGTGCGCAACCATCACCGCCGTGCGCGTGCACACCTCGCGAAACCAGCGGGTGTAGGTTTCCCTGCCCGGCGCACCCAGTTCTGGAAAATCCACTACCAGGGTGTAATCGACCAGCTTTCGCAGAAGATCAATGTCCTTGCGCGACGCGAGAATTTCGAAATTACCAAACCGCGTGAAGCTCGGCGCCACGCGGCACACGATGGCGCCCGGCTCGGGGCGCGGATTGCCGTCGTAGAACATATCGCGAACGACGCTCTCACCCGTGGCCACCACGCATAGAGCACGGGTCGTCGGTACGCCAAGGTGGTGCATGGCTTCGCTGCACAGAAACTCGCGAATCGAGGAACGCAGGACGGCTAGGCCATCGGCGCTGCGCGAGTAGGGTGTGGGTCCGGCCCCTTTGAGCTGCAGGGCCAGACGCTGTCCCGCGCGATTCACGGTCTCGCCCAGGATAATCGCGCGACCGTCCCCAAGCTGCCTGGCCCAGTGACCGAACTGATGGCCGCCATAACACATGGCGAACGGGTCCATGCCATGGAGCAGCTTGTTGCCGGAGAACACCTGTGCGAATTCCGCTGATGCACAGGTTGCAGGCGTGATATCGAGCAGTTCAGCCACTTCGCGCGCACAGGCAATCAGGCGCGGCGCGGCCACCGGCGTTGGCGCCACACGCGAATAACAGGCGCCAAGCACCTGGCGCCGAAAATTGGCCGCCTGCGGGTCCGCGGGCAGCTCGCGGGTAAAGCGATTGTCGAAATGAAGTGTATCGAGCATCAGAAGATCACCGCGTTGTAGATAGATGAATCATGGCAGGCCAATTAAAGCGGGGCTGCGCGAAAAATCATTCATGCCATTCGCCAGGCTGGCGTTGCTCAGGGCGTTCGGGTCTTCAGACTGTCGACGGCATGCACCGGCGCCCCGTCCCCCTTCATCAGATCAGCGATGGAGCTATACACCATGCGCTGGCTCTGCAGCATGTTCTTGCCGGCGAACACGGGCGACGTCACCTCGATGTTGAAGTGGCCGCCGCCGCCGTTCACCTCGGCCCGTGAATCGGGAATCTGGCGCTCGATTGCCTCGCGCAGCGCATTGATGACGGAACCTTGGAACTCAGTAGGATGGGACGACATGCTGGTCTCCTTTGTATATCAGTAACGCGGCCTCTGGCCTCACGTGGAAGAGAATGACTCACCGGCGATCAATCATGGACTTGTGTTCGGGTGCGCTCAGTTGCTTCACCTTGGGTCCGAGACCTTCACGCCGATGAGCTTCTGCAGCTCTCCGGACGCATGCATCTCGCGGACGATGTCGCAGCCTCCGATGAATTGCCCGTCGACGTAGAGCTGTGGGATTGTCGGCCATTCGGAGAACGCCTTGATTCCATCGCGGACCTCGGGGGAACTGAGTACATCGACCGTTCCGTAGCTTAGCTGCAGCTCGTTGAGGATCTTCACGACTTGGGCGGAGAACCCGCACTGTGGCATCTGGCGAGTTCCCTTCATAAAGAGGACGACCCGGTTTTGCGCCACGATGTCGGCGATCTGCTCGCGGAGAGGTTCGTTTAGGGACATGGTTGTTCCTTTCTGGTTGGTTGCGGTTCTGTCCCGATTGTCGGGACATTGCTTGGGAGACGTATTGTTTGGTGCGTATGAATTGGTCAGCCGCCGATATAAGACATCTCGATTTTGTTCGTCCGCGCGGTCGCTGCTGTGCGAATTTCCGAATACCGGTCTTCGCGCTGGTTCCAGATCAACCCTATGGCACCGGCAATTTGCGCGTCGCTCTTGCCCGAACGCATAAGCGCGCGCAAATCATGGCCGGACTGCGCGAACAGGCAGGTGTACAGCTTGCCATCGGTCGAGAGCCGGGCGCGGGTGCAAGTGGAGCAGAAGGCCTGCGTCACGCTGGAGATGACGCCGATTTCGCCGCTGCCATCCGCATAGGCCCAGCGCTCGGCGACTTCACCGGTGTAGTTGGGTTCGGTTTCGATGAGCGGCATCTCGGCGCTGATCATGCGTACGATCTCGGCCGAGGGCACGACATCGTTCATGCGCCAGCCGTTGGAGGAGCCCACGTCCATGAATTCGATGAAGCGCACGATGTGGCCGCTGCCCTTGAAGCGCCGCGCCATCGCAACGATGTCCTGATCGTTGACGCCTTTCTTGACCACCATGTTGATCTTGATGGGCGCAAAGCCCGCGTCGTGCGCAGCGTCGATGCCCTTCAACACATCGGCCACCGGAAAATCGACGTCGTTCATGGCGCGGAATACAGCTTCATCGAGCGAATCGAGCGAGACGGTCACGCGCTGCAGGCCCGCGGCCTTGAACGCCTGTGCTTTCTTGGACAGCAGCGAGGCGTTGGTGGTAAGGGTCAGATCCAATGATTTGCCGTCATGCGTCTTGAGGGCGGCCAGCATCTCGATCAAAACCTCGAGGTTTTTGCGCAGCAGGGGCTCGCCGCCGGTGAGGCGGAGTTTCTCGACGCCGTGTGCAGCGAACAGGCGCGCCATGCGCGTGATTTCCTCAAAGCCCAAGAGTTCGGTTCGCGGCAAAAAGCGGTAGTCCTTGTCGAACACCGCCTTGGGCATGCAGTAGGTGCAGCGGAAGTTGCAGCGGTCGGTTACCGAAATGCGCAGGTCGCGCAACAGCCGGCCGCGCGTGTCCGCCAGCGCGCCGCTGAGGCTAAGCACGCGCGCCGGAATGACCGGCACGCCGTTGGTGGTGCGGTGGTCAATGATGGGTATTACCTTGGCGGTCATGGGGTTTCCGTTGCTACGTGGTTTGACTGAGAAAATGCGGGCACTTCTAAAAGTCCAGTTTTCCATCCGGCATTTTTAGACAGTCTCGATTTTCAAAATATCGGCGCTATCTTTTCGACCCACCCGTTGCCTTGATGTGCATCCAACGCCGGAAGAAGTAGCGCCTCGCGCGCGGCCCGTAGACGGGCGAAATCGTCGCCGGCGTGATACGAGGAACGCGTCAGAGTCGAGGCCGAGACGATGAGGAAGCCCTTGGCATAGGCCATGGACTCAAAGCGCTTGAACTCCTCCGGCGTGACGAAACGATCGACGACATGATGCTTGGGCGTCGGCTGTAGATACTGGCCGATGGTCAGGAGATCGACATCAGCCGGGCGCATGGGCGGCCCAGCTATATTGTCGAAATAGCCATGGGTCGCCCCGGTCGCGAGCACCAGAACGTCATAGGCAATGTTGCGGCCCCCCATGATGACGCGTTTGCGCAAACGATCGACGCCGGTGACCGCGCCCAGCAGCACGCGTGTGTTGCGCTGGTGCCGGACCAGACCTCGAATGGGCCAAGCGATGTCGGCCGGCGACAATCCGGCCGTCGCCACCTGGTAGAGCAGCGGCTGAAAGGGGTGATGGTTCTCACGGTCGATTAGGGTGATGTCCACCGGCGCCTTGGCAAGCCGCTTCGCGACACTGAGGCCGGCGAAGCCGGCGCCGACGATGACCACGCGCGGGTGCCGGCCGGCCACGCCGCCGCCGCCGCCGGGCACGAGCTGAAGCCGGCTTTGCTCCAGGGACTGCGCCGAATGAGAGGCCATGCGTCTTTATTCACTCTCGCGGGAGTCGCTCGGCGGCGCCCAAAAGGCGAGCGCCGCGTTGAGCTCGGCCGCATAAAACGCCCAGGCGTCCGGCCCCGTTGTGTCACCGGCAAAGCGTCCGAGCCGCGCCGCGCAGTCGAAGAAGCCCGGCGCCGGCAAGCCGCCGCGCGCCTTGCTGATGACCATGGACGCGATGAAGGGGCGGTCGGCAGACGCGTCCTCGGCCATGAGCTGCTCCAACGCCTCCGTGACCTGATGAATGGTGTTCGGGGGTGCGAGCAGCAACCCTTTGGCCGCCTCCCGGTAGATGATCGGTAAGCGCTGTGGGGTGAGCGCTTGAAGAAGCGCTCGAAGCCGGCGGGCGAGCGTTTCAGGCGTGTTGTCCTCAACGGTCGTCGTCGCGGCGAGATCGCAAGCTGCAGCAGTCATGATGCGGTCCTGACGAGGTCGAGCAGACTTAGGTGATCGGTGTTCGCCGGCGGCGCTTTGGTGGCGGGCGCGATGCTCTCGACCAGCATGAAGGACAGTCGATCGCGCAATGTGCCGTGGGGATCGACCACCACGGTCCAGGCTCGCGTGCGATACCTGAAAGTAACCCGTGTGCGTCCGGCGTCCTCGTCGATGCCGGTTTCGGCGACGCTGGAGACGTTGCCCTTGCGCATCTCAGTCTTCAGCGCTTCGACCGACAGGCCGAGCTTGGGCGCGAGCAGCTCGTCATCAATGGTGATCTCGCTGTTTGCGATGGTGATCGCTGTTGCGGGAACCGGGCTCATCGCGATGAGGCGCCGGTGACAGCGTCCTTCATCGCCGCCGTGGTCTTGCCCGGAACGAAGTAGATGCAGAGCTCGTCGAGCTCCTCCAGAAGCAGCGGCTCGCTCGCGAACCCGCACGCATAGGGCGCCTGTCCCTCCCGGCAGCAGCCGTCGCCTTCCAGATGCTTACACGAGGCGCAGGTGCCGAAGGGAGGTTTGCCTCTCTCCGACGCCACCTGGCCGAGCATGCGCTGCAAGGCGTTGGCGAAGTGGCCGCGAACGCCGGGGGGTAGGGCGTCCACGGCACGGATCAGGGCTTCGTAGGGGTCGTTCACAAGAATGGCCCTGGCTTTGTCGGTCAGATCGAGCCGGGCACTCCGTCCGTCGGCCTTTGACCGCAGGCGCGTCAGATAGCCTTGAGTTTCGAGGTTTTTGATCGTCTGCGACGCAGTGCCCCGGGTCGTGCCATGGAATACGGCAAAGGTGGACGGCGTTCGCGAGAAGCGGTTGGCCCGCGCCAAGTATCTGAGCGCAGTCCACTGGACCGGCGTCAGCCCCTCCACGACCCCCTCGCCGGACGCTATGCGCCCCAAGTGTAAGACCAGCTCCGCGATGGCGCGACTGTCCATTTTTAGCTCCTTGATCATGCGAAGATAGTAGTGTTTAAAAACTATATTGACAACTGGATCATTTCGAATCGATACTAATGTAGTTTTGTTTCGATACTAAAAAGTGAAGCAGCGAAGATGCTCTCCACCTCAGCGGACGTGATCCGTCAGATGCAGGTCGGAAAACCGGCCATTTTGCTTGATGCCGACCACCGGGAGGGCGAAGGCGATTTCGCCATAGCGGCGCAGTTCTGTACAACGGAGCTCATAAACTTTCTTCTATCGAAGGGTCGCGGCCTGGTCTGCCTTTCGTTGCCGCCGTCCGTCGCCGCCCGTATCGGCGTCAAGCCCATGGTGATCGACGGTGAGTCGTCTTCGGACATGCCGCCATTTGGCGTGCCTATCGACCTCGACGATGGATCCTCCGGCACCGCCGCGTCGGCACGCTGTGCCACGATCAGGGCTGCCTGTGATGAATCCAAGTCTGCACGGCATTTCAAGCGTCCGGGACATGTCGCCACCCTGCTCGCCAACCCGCACGGGCTTCAGGGCCGTATCGGCCACACCGAAGCAGTGTTGGACTTGCTTCGCCTGGCCGGAATCGCCGGACCGGGGGTGTTGTGTGAAATCCTGAATGCCGATGGCGAGATCGCGACACGCGATCAACTCTTCGCGATCGGTAAAGAATACGCAATCCCCGTGCTCCACATCGACACGTTGCTCGAGCGTCAGAGGTTGCAGGGGACGGCATGATGATCGGAGATGCGCTGCGCGGCGAGTATCTGCTGTCCAAGGATTTCAGCCTGCGCCTGGCGCAGGAACCGACAGTGCCCGCGCGGCGGCGGAGCGCGGCAAAACGCATCACCGCCTACGCGCTGTCCGCCACCGCTTCACTGTCGGCGATCGCGCTGCTGGGCTGGATCGCTTTCTTCAACAACCCGCTCACCCCCCAGCCCGAAATCGTCAAAGAGGCGAATACTCCCTCGCCCGCGGCAGCCCCTTCGACCCAGTTAGCCAGCGTTCCAAGCGACGAGAGAATGAATCAGTACCTGATCTGGCATCAGGAATTCTCGTCCAGCGCCGCGATCCTGGGTCTTGCAACGTACATCCGCAACGTATCGGGCGCGCAACCGGTCAAGGCATGCCAGTGAGTGTAGGTTTTGGACATGGCAACAGCTTATCGCAGTTAGGTTTTGGACTTGGTTTTTGAGAGTGCCTTGCTATCTGTTGGCTGGGTCGTAAATCTGCGTCATTTTGGCGGTGACGCGCGTTTTTGAGATGGCGTGCGGTAGCGAGTGGTGCTGAAGGCGACGAACGCGTGATGGAATCGCGCCCGCCGCTGTGTTGAAGGTGACGCTCTGGGACGATGACAGATGCTCAGAACGGGATGTCGGAATCGTCGATGCGGCAGCGTGTTGGTGGAGGAGGCTGGCGGTGTTGGTCGCAGTAGCGGTTGATCTGATGAGCGTAATGCACGCTTGAGAACGCACGGTGACGCAAGCGCGCGAGGATCCAACGCCCCACCAACAGCACCGCCAATTCCGCCGTCGCCTTGTCCTTGGGGGCATAGGGCCGTGCCGGCAGCACCGAGGTGCCGTAGTGGCGGGCGAAGTCGCGCACCGTATCATGCGCGCGCGGCTCGTAGCGATCCGGGTGCACGATCATCGCACGCGCGTTATCGGGCACGATCAGCTGCGGGACCTCGCCATAGAAGCGCAGCGCCCGGTCCATCGACTCGATCCAGTCCTCCAGCTTTTGCGCCCCGGTGGCGCAGGCGAAGGTGTAGCTGGAGGCGCCCATCGCCGCCACGAACACCTGCGCGCTGCTGCCATCGGAGAGCGGCACGGTCTTGCCGGAGAAATCGATGAACAGCTTCTCCCCGGCACGGCGCGTCTGGCGCATCGAACGCTTCAGCCGTGGCGCGAACTGCTTGTAGTGCCCGCAGAACTGCGTGTAGCGCCAGGTCCGCTCCTCCGGATAAGAGGCGACATATTCCTCCCACAACAACATCAGCGTCATGCCCTTGCGGGCCAACTCCTGGTGGATGCGGCCCCATTCGGGCTGTACGTATCGGGAGTCTAGCGCCGAGCGCGGCAACAGCTTTGCCTCAAGCGCCTGCTCGTCCAGCTCGCGCACCGCCTCCCAGTCCATGCCCGCAGCACTCACCAGCCCGACATACTTGCTCACCACGCCCTTGGACACCGACAGTGTCTGGGCGATCTGCTCGTGGGAAAGCTTGGCTTCCCACTTCAATCGAACAACGTCCTTGATCATTCGTAGAGCCATCCGTTGCATCGGCACCG
>JBJXGX010000307.1:0-4081 GCA_046160305.1 Burkholderiales bacterium | reverse complement strand
GGTCGCAGATCGCCAGCACCGCCCCGAAGACATGGGCGATGTCCTCGCCCAGCGTGCTCACGAAGTTGGCGATGGTGGTGAAGTGTGGCTGCGAATCGCCACATAGGGCGATGAAGGTGACGTGCTCACGGCAAGCGGCCTCGATGCCCCGGCTGCTGACGATCCCTTGCGCATAGGCGAACAGCACCACCTTCAACAACATCGCCGGCGGATAGGCTGAGGCACCGACCAGATCGTTCTTGTAGCGCTTGTCGAATTCGCGCAAGTTGATTTCGTGATCGAGCAGGTGGTTCAGTGCGTGTTCGATTGTTCCTGGCAGTAATTGCCTGTGAAGATCGATCGCCAGCATGCGCGGGCTGGTGTCGATGTGTTTGTAGCGAGCCATGGCAAGGGGCGCTTTCTACGCGGAAGGGGTAACGATTCGACCTGCCATTGCCTTGAATGTTCCGACGGTGCAGAATAAAAGAGTGAGTGCTTCTAAGATGATTTTTCTACAGCGTCGTTGGGCCTCTCAATATGATCGCTGAAGCTGCCAAGGCGTTTCTTGAGTTCCTGAAGCTCGCACCACGCTATCTCATAGCACTCGGTGTCATGGCCGCCGTTCTTCTTTTTGCCAGCGAGGTGTTTCTCAAGTTCATCGGAGTGTTTGAGTTTGCACAGGACAACCGTCCGATTCTTGGGCTTACCCTCGTTGTTACTGGCGCTCTGTTTGCAGTTTCCGTAGCCGGCGACGGAATCGCGCTTGTCAAGCAGTGGTGGCTCCGGCGGCACCGCTATCGGCGCATAACCGAGCGATTGAATTGTCTGACCGAAGATGAAAAGCAGATTCTGCGGTTCTACCTCGCTGAGAACACTTACGCAAACATGCTCCGCATTGATGATGGCGTCGTACAAGGTCTCAAAGCCAATGGAATCATTTTCCAGTCGGCTTCCCTTGGGAACGCCCTTGAAGGCTTCGCCCATAACATTAGCGACTTCGCGTGGAATTATCTCCACGTACATCCGCATCTGCTCGAAGGAACTACCAACACCTACCGAACGGACAAACGGGAGTCGTATTGGTAGCCCGAGGCCCAACCCCGCAATCCACCGGACGCTGCGCGATAAATCTGCGCAGCGACGGTGGTTTTGAACGTTAGGCCACCAAAGGATCCACCGTCACCAGTAATCGAAAGGCGACAGCATAGTGAATGGTCAGAACCCAGAGTCATCGAGCACATCCGGCAGCACCATCCTTGAGCGTGAGGTGCAGGTGTACTTGAGCCAGAATCTCCATCTTCTCGGCGTCCCTGATCTGCAGCTGGTTTCGGTCGAGTACGCAGTCGATGTTGGAAGGATCGACATTCTCGCAAGAGGCAAATACGGTGAATTCTTGGTCATCGAAACGAAGCGCGGCACTGGCACGAGGGAAGATGTCGGCCAGGTTTTGTCTTATCTCGGCGCTGTTCAGCAGCAGAACCCAGGCGCCAGGGTAATGGGTCTACTTGTGGCAGCGAGTATCGATGCGGGAGCTGAAGCAGCAATTCGCGCTTCACCGAACGTTCGCTACTGCAAGTATACGACTCACTTTGCGTTTGAGCTTCACCAACGGCGAGAGGAGCCTACATCGGACCCAGTAATTGGATCTGAGCCAGGCTACTGCGCAACATGTAATGAGTCTCGCATCATCGCAACGCGTGCGAGTGGGCTGCGTACATGTACCCGATGTGGAGAGGTCGCAGATCGCGTAGTACGAAGGAATTAAGTAGGAGATTCCGTGATGACTAGGATCAAGGTTTCATCGGAACAGATCGCGAAGTGGATAACGGAGGAACTACACAAGATTGAATGCTGCAGCAGCTGTAGAGTTACAGCAGTTACCCCGTTGGTCTCACCCGATATAGAAAGCTGCAACTGGTCGGACAGCATTGTCGTAAGTACTGGCGGAACCCCGGTTGATCTTTATGGGCAAGCTCTCGCAGAGATCGTGAAAAGGGCACGCCAAAAGTACAATCTCGAATGACAATTCCTCTGCTACCGGGGCCTAACCAGGCGCTGAACTCGGACCGCCCCGGGCGTGCTGCGCACATTCGCGGTACCCGTCTCGGCTGCGCCGAGCCTGGGGCCAGTTAGCGCCAGCGTTATGCGTCACAGATGACATCCGCCTCCGCTATTCGCTCGTGGTTCCTGCTCAGGAGTCGCATGTGTTCAATCTTCTCGTGAATGGAGCCGGATGGGCCGGTGCGCGCGACACTATGCCCGAGGGTCGAGCGTTCGAGTACACCGAGCCCCACCTAGTCGAACGATTCCGACCGAAAGGCAAACTCGCATTTCCTGAGCTGATCGTCTTTCGCGCGCTGTTCCTTGAGGAGAGCTCGCATAGCACCAATCCAGTAGCGAGAGTGGGCACGATCACGCGCGCTCGAGTATCGGGACGCGAGATCGTGCTGGAATATGCATACGATTCTTCGATCCCCGCGCTAACCAACAATTTGCTCAAAGGATTTGCTGCCGACCTTGATATAGAGGAGTTTGAGTTCAGTCGGACTCATTGGGCCGTCAAGGATGTAGATCTCTTTCGGGTCTTGCTTCGCAATGTGCAGCCGAGGCGACAACTGCCAAAGGTTTTCCAGATCGCCGATCCAGAGAACATAGGACCGAGTCTGGTTTCGGCGATGATGCCCTTTCACCCAAGCTTTGATGCTGTCTATGCCTCGCTAAAGAGCATAGCCGAAGCGGTCGGTCTACGCTGCCGAAGGGCAGACGACATCTGGGAGAACCCCGCAGTGATTCAAGACGTCGTATCTTTGATCGATCGCTCCAATGTGGTTATATGTGATTGTACGGGCCGCAATCCGAATGTCTTCTACGAAATCGGCATTGCCCATACGCTCGGCCGCGAAGTTATCCTGATAACGCAGTCGGAGGCAGACATACCTTTCGATCTGCGCCACCTTCGGTACGTGAAGTACTTGAATAACGGGGAAGGACTCGCCTCCCTACGGGAGAGGCTTCAACCGCGCTTGGCTGATCTAGCATAGCGGCAGAAGGTGACGCATAACCGGCCTATCGAGGCGGACCTTCGCGAGCGTGCTTCGCCCAATTGCTCGGCCGCTCAATGGAGACGTTCGGCCGCAGGAATCACCGCCGGTTTGACGCCTGAACGCTGATTTGCCAACATGCGGCAATGTACTTCAAGATTGTCGGTGAAATCACGCACGCGCAGACCTTCGCGATTGGTTCTTCCATTCGGGAGGTGGCGCGGCTTCGAAAGCATTATGGGCGCGGGCGTTGACGCAAGCGGAAAGGTATTGCCCGCATTCGCCTCGACGACGGCAGTGTTCAGCTTGCCAAGGTTCGTTGGTACGAAGCCTCTGGAAATGGTGGGCGTGAGCTCAATTTCAAACGTTTCCTGCGATCTGCCGGGTAGATTCCTTATGGGAGACGCTTGAAGTCGTGATCACTCGACCCTTCATCGCACGTCGATGTTTCCCTCTTTCAACCGCTCGATCATCCAGATCGCCTCCGCTTCCGTCAAAGTCGCCGCCCACGCGGGCATCGGCGTACCGTGGCGTCCCTTGATGATCGTATCGACCAGCGCATCCCGCGGCCGATCTTTAAGGGCTTGAAAGGTCAATGGCGGCGCGATGGCGCCGTCAAGGCGCATGCCGTGGCAGGACGAACAGTCCTGCAGCAGAAGGCGAGTCAGCTCGGTCTGGCGGATTTGATCGGGCCGATTGCCATCCTGCGCGGCCACCATCGCCGCAACAACGAAACAACCCACCGCAACCAGCCCGACCATCGAACGATTTCTTGTCATGAGACGAACGATCGCCCGACGCCCCGTCCGGGCATTTGATCGATATCAATCGGAACGCTAGACGCGCCAATAGGTTGATCGAAGTCAAACGTGCCTCGCCCGGCCGCGATTATTTTGTTTCTCCCTTGTCGTCAGGCGATGCCGGGATCATCCAGTGCGAGACAGTCGATTTCAACCCGCGCGACGGGATACCTTCCGGTGCCTTGTGAGCGGCCTGCTTGCCATGGTTTCCATGGTCGGGCTTGTAACGAGCACCGCCGCCGAGCGTGAGCTGATCTACGG
>JBJXGX010000306.1:0-4637 GCA_046160305.1 Burkholderiales bacterium | reverse complement strand
CGGCGCAGATGCTCGCCACCATGCGGCTCGATCTTGATGACGCGCGCACCGGCCGTCGCCATCAGGAACGTCGCGTAGGGACCGTTGTAAATCTGGCCGAGATCGACGACGGTGATGCCTTCGAGGGGATATCGTCCGGTCATTTCACTTGCCCTGGAACCGGGGCTTGCGTTTTTCCGCGAAGGCAGCCGGACCTTCCTTGGCATCTTCGGTAGCCATGAGCATTCGATTGAACATCTGCTCCATGCGAAGGCCGGTGGCGCGATCGACATCGCGGCTGCGCACCGCCAGCTCTTTGGCCGCCTGCACCGCAAGGGGCGCATTCGCCGCAATGCGCGCCGCGTACTCGTGCGCGGCGTCCATCAACTTGTCGCGGGGCACGACCTTGTTGATGAGGCCCCAGCGCGCCGCTGTCGGTGCGTCGATCGGGTCGCCGGTCAGCAGCATTTCCATGGCGATCGGGTAGGGGAGCTGATCGAGAATGCGCTGGGTGCCGCCATTGCCCGCGACCACGCCGCGTTTCACTTCCGCAAGATTGAAGGTGGCGTTTTCCGAGGCCACGCGAATGTCGGTGGCCAGCATCAGGGTGACACCACCGCCCAGGCAATAGCCGTTGACGGCGGCAATCACCGGTTTCCAGACTTCGAGGCCGCGATTCAGCAGTTGGTCGCGCTGCGTGAGCCACATCTCGTCGTAACCCGGTGGGGCGGTGAGGAAGCTCTTGATATCCGCGCCGGTAGTGAACGAGCGGTCGCCCGCGCCGGTGACGATGGCGACGCGGATCGCCGCATCATCGCGAACCTGGCGCCAGGCCGCGGAAAGATCGCGATAGTGGTCAGCGTCCATCGCGTTGAGCCGCTCGGGACGATTGATGACGATGGTGCAGATGCCGGCTTCGATGGTGACGTCGATGGACATGATCAGTTCCGGTAGTTCGCAGAAGCATTAACCACAGAGGACGCAGGGGACGCAGGGAAAAGAGAGGCGGAAATTCGTGGATGATCGAATGGTGGACCAACGTGTGACCCTGTTCGCGGGTTCGTGAAATCCACCGACTCCTCCATGTCCTCTGTGTCCCTCGCGTCCTCCGTGGTGAAAATAGCAGTCAAGACCTATCCCGCCGCCCGCCCAGCAGATGCCGCGCGACCACCATTCGATGTACCTCGGATGGCCCTTCGCCGATCCGCTTGATGCGAAGCTCCCGGTACCAGCGTTCCAGCGGCATCTCTTTCGATACACCCATGCCACCGAAAATCTGGATGCAACGATCGACCACACGGCCGGCGGTCTCCGTCCCATACACCTTCGCGACTGAAGCGGCGAGTTTGCTGTCTTCGCCGCGGTCGGCCTGCCAGGCGGCCTCATACACCAGCAGTCGCGCCGCACGCAGCTCGATTTCCGAATCAGCGAGCTGCCATTGAATGGCTTGGCGGTCGGCGAGGCGTGCGCCGAATGTTTCGCGCTGCGTGGCCCATTCGATGGCAAGTTCGAGTGCGGCTTGGCCAAGCCCGATCGTCGCGGCCGCGTAGGGCGCGCGCTCATGCACCAGCCACTCTTCGGCAAATGAAAAGCCTTTGCCTTCTTCGCCCAGCATGTTCTCGGCGGGCACTTCGTAATCTTCGAAACTCAACTCATACGGGTAGTACGAGCGGATCACCGGAAACGGCGACCAGCGCAGCCCCGGCTTGTCCCGTTCGACGATGAAGGCGCTGACGCCACTGCGGCCCGGTCCGCCGGTACGCGCGAACACGATGCCCCACTTCGATTGGCCGACACCAGAGATGAAGATCTTCGTGCCGTTCAAGATGTAGCGATCGCCTTTCTTGTCGGCGCGCGTGCTTTTGAGGTCCGCACGCGTGCGGATGGCCCGGCCCGGATCGGAGCCACCGCTCGGTTCGGTGATTGCCACGAAGGTTTTTTCGCCGTTCTGGATCACGGGCAGCGCATATTTTTCGATCTGATCGCGCCGGCCCTTGAAGATGATGTTGGGCGGATCGAACCCGAACGCGCCGCATGCGGCGATGTACGCGCCCATCTTGCACTTCACCGATTCCTCGGCGACGATGCATTGGCCGAGCAGATTGAGGCCCGCGCCGCCGTACTCGACCGGACTTTGCACGCACCACAGCCCGAGCGCCTTGGCCTTCGCTTGCAGCGGCAGCAATTTTGCATCGGGCAGGCTGTATGAATCGTGCGGCTCGTCTGCCTCGGCGGGCTTCACTTCCTTGTCCATGAAGCGGCGGGTCGTGTCGCGCAACATGCGGAGCTCTTCCGGGAGTTCCCAACTGCCAAGCGATTGCGTCAATGAGTGTGGGGCGTTCATGGGGATTTTTTCCTAAAGGGATTTGGATTTCAGCGCGAGGCGTCGCGCCCGCTCCGCTTCGGTGGCCGCGATATCGATTCGATACGTCATGCGATCACCGAGCGGTTTCGTCGCCGCGATCACCGCCCCGTATGCCGATTCAGCCGTCGCGCGGCTCACATAACCCAGATTCAGATCGCGCTCGACTTCGGCGGCATCGCGCTCCAGCGGATCGCCGTAGCCACCGCCACCCGGCGAGGCGGCTTGCACACCTTCGCCCGCGTGCAGCGGTTGGCTGTCGAGCTTGCTTCGCATCGGCGGCGTCCACGCTTTGCCGTCGGTATGAATGCGTACCGCATTGGGTGCCGCGTCACCGCCACCGATGATGCCGAACGGCTTGTAATCGACGCGATCGCCCAGCACCGACGTCACGCAGTCCGCCCAGACCGTGAACTGATATTCCGTTCCGCAGCCGCCGCGATGCCAACCCGCGCCGCCGGAATCTTCGCGCATGCGAAAGTGATCGAAGCGCACCGGATAGCGATGCTCCGACATTTCGAGTGACATGAAGTTGGCCATCGACAGCGGCGGATTGCCGTTCACCAGGCCATCGCTCGCACGCGAACCGCCGAACCCACCCGGATACGGGAACACGCCGACGAAGAAATTGCCGGTATCGGGATGACGCCCGCCGATCGTGCAGACACCGACCGTGCCGAAGTCGGCGGCCGGGGTGCGATCCGGAATGGCCTGGGCGAGCGCACCGAACACGATATCGATGACACGCCCCAGCACTTCGAGATAGCCACCGACCGGCGTCGGATATTCAGCCGCGACGATGCTGCGCTCCGGAATGATGAACGTGGCCGGGCGAAACGCGCCGCCGTTCACCGGCACCTCGGGGAAGATATGCTTCATCGCGACATAGCACGCCGAGAGCGTCGTGTTGCGCGACAGGTTCACCGGTCCGCGCGCGGCAGCCGACGTACCGGTGAAATCGAAAGTGAGCTGCGAGTTCTTTACGGTGAGGGTGAGCACGATCTTGAGCGGTTGATCGATGATGCCGTCGTTGTCGATGAAGTCCTCGAAGCGATACGTGCCATCGGGAATCTCTTCGATGTAGGAGCGCATCTCCTGCTCGGAGCGCTCCATCATCTCGCCCACACAGGCGCCAAGCTGATCAACGCCATAACGCTCGACGAGCCGATCGAGGCCGCGCTGCGCGATCGTGAACACGTTGGTCATCGCGGCAAGATCGCCCGCGATCTGCACGGGCAGTCGGACGTTCGCGCGGAACATCTGAACCAGCGGCTCGTTCAGCACCCCCTGGTCGTAGAGCTTCATTGGCGGGATGAGCAAACCTTCCTGATGGATTTCGGTTGCCTTCGGCGCCCAGCCGCCCGGCACGCTGCCGCCGATATCCATCCAGTGGCCGGTGCTCGCCATCAACGCAACCAGCCGATCGCCGGCGAAGTACGGCGCGACCAACTGCACGTCCTGCAGATGCGTGCCGCCGACATACGGGTCGTTCAGGATCCACAGATCACCCGGCTTGAAACCGCCTTGCGCATTGGCGAGCTTGACGACGTTCTGCGTGGTGAACTGCATGTTGGCGAGAAACACCGGCAGGCCGTAGCGGCCTTGCGCGATGGTCTCGCCGGTTTGCGGATGGAAGATGCCGTGCGCGCAGTCGTTGGTCTCGGAGATGATCGGGGAGATCGCGGCGTGGATCAGATGCAGATCCATCTCGTCGGCGATCTGCTCGAGCGAGCCGCGTACGACAGCAAGGGTTACCGGATCGATGCTCATTTTTCTGACTCCGTGAGACTGACCAGCAGATTACCGGCGGCATCCACGCGCGTGGTCATGCCGGGTTCGACGACCGTGGTTGCGTCGTCCTGCTCCACGATGGCCGGGCCCGCGAACTGCATACCAGGCAGGAGGTCGGCGCGGCGATAGATCGCGGCATCGGTCCAACCGCCAAAATAGACCGGCCGCCGTTTGAATGGTTTGGGCGTGGCGTTCGTGAGTTGGGCCTGCACCTTCTTCGCATGCGCGCCCCGCACGCCAAGGACCGTTGTTCGTACATTCACGACCACCACCGGCATATCATCGAGCGTATTGCCGAAGTCGCGCCGGTAGGCGTCGATGAACGCCCGCGTCAGACGTTCTGCGCTCCAGTCGGCTTCGATCGGCACGCGCAACGCGTGGATCTGGCCCTGGTAGGCCATGTCGGCAAAGTGCGATGCGCGCACCGAATCGTGCGGCGCTTCGCTCTTCTTCAATTGCGCCTCGCCGTCGGCCCGCTGGCGCTTCAGGACGCCCTGCAGCGTGG
>JBJXGX010000305.1:0-88961 GCA_046160305.1 Burkholderiales bacterium | reverse complement strand
AAGGGTGAATGCCGGAGAATCCGCGTGCAAACCATCGCGCGCCTTCGGCAAGCCTGCGTTACCCTTCGACAGGCTCAGGGCGAACGGAGGCTTCAGCACAGCTGGCCAACGCTCTACTCAAGCTTCGCCCCGGATGCCTTGACCGCCGGCCCCCAATGACGGGCATCATTAGTAATGAACTCGGCGAACTGCTCGGGTGTGCCGCCTGCCGGCTCCATGCCAAGACGCTGCAACGTCTCGCGCAGTTCTCTCGTTGCCAACACCTTGTTCGTTTCCGTATTCAGACGATGGATCACATCTGGCGGCGTGCGTTTTGGAGCAAGCAAGCCGAAATACGAGTTCACCTCGAAACGCGGAAGGCCTGCCTCGACCGCGGAGGGTACGTCCGGGAGTTGCGAATAGCGCGTGCTGCGGGCGGTGACGAGGGCTCGGACCTTGCCCGACTGCAGGTGCGGACGAAACGATGCGAACGCTTCAATGACGATATGGATGGTGCCCGACACAATGTCGGGAATCGCGGCCGCCACCGACTTGTAGGGCACGAACGTAAGATCGACGCCGGCGGCCGACATGAATAAGTAACCCGCCATATGCGGCAGTGTTCCGCTCGCACCGCCGAAATTGAAATGACCGGGCCTGGCTTTCGCGAGGGCAATCAGCTCCTGCACGGTATGCGCCGGCACGCCCGCATTCACGAACAGTACGAACGGCATCGTCGAGAGCAACACGACAGGTGCGAATGCGCCGGTTGGATCGAACCCGAGATTCGCGCTCATATGCGGCAAGACGCTCAAGGTCGATGTAATCGTCAGGAACAACGTATAGCCATCGGGTGCAGCGTTCGCGACGCTCGAGGCCGCGATCGTCGATGCGCCTCCAGGACGGTTCTCGATCACGACCGGCTGCCCCAATGCCTCCGCAAGCGTTGGGGCAATGGTCCGCGATACGATGTCCGGACCGACACCAGGACCGCTCGGCACAATGAGTTTGATCGGCTTTGCGGGGAACGATTGCGCAAGCACCCAATGGGGCACGCCGAACGCGAGAAACGTGAATGCCACCCATGCGTAACGCATGCCGCGTCGAGTGGAGATCGGATCGCGCCGCCGATCATCGGATGCCTTGTTCATCGCGTTCTCCGGTACGCATCGGGTTACCATTCCGATCGTTCGACCCGACTCTATGACCGGAATCCCAAATGGTCAATCGAATACCGGCGATGCTGGATCCCCATGCGGCGGCGGGTGAAGCCGGCATGCATTCATGAGCGCATGCATGAAGCACTTTCGCGTCGCAATCGTGCTGGCGGCAGCGATGTGCGCATTCGGTCAGGATCCGCAAGCGCAAACCTATCCGGTGAAACCGATCCGGCTGGTCGTTCCGTACGCCCCAGGTGGCCCAAACGACACGATCGGACGGATCTTTGCACAGCGCCTGTCGGAGGCGATCGGCCAACAAGTGATCGTGGACAACCGCGCGGGCGGCGGCGGCAACATCGGCACCGATTACGTCGCCCGGGCCGCGCCCGATGGCTATACGCTGCTCTCGGCCGGCATGGGCAGCACGATCATCAATCCGCTCATCGGCAAGGTTTCCTATGACGCGGAACGCGACTTCACGCCGATCATGTTGATTGCCACCGCACCGAATGTGCTCGCGGTCCATCCATCGACCGGCGTTGCGACGGTGGCCGAATTGATTGCGCTCGCCAAGCAACACCCCGGCAAGCTGAACGCGGCCTCGAGCGGGCTCGGCAGCTCGACCCATCTATCGGCCGCACTCTTCGAAGCCCTCGCAGGCATTCGCATCACGCATATTCCGTACAAGGGATCGGCACCCTCCATGACCGCGCTGCTGTCGGGTGAAGTCGAACTGTCGTTTCTTGGCATTCCGAACGTGCTGCCGCATTGGCGCTCGGGCAAGCTCCTCCTACTCGCGGTTGCAACCAAGCGCCGGTCAACGCAGATTCCTGATGTGCCGACGATCGCCGAGGCGGGTCTTCCCGACTATGAAGTCAACGCTTGGTACGGTATCGCCGCACCGACCGGAACACCCGCCGCGATCGTGAATCGGCTCCACGCCGAGATGATGAAATTCGTCGGCACGCCCGCCTACCGCGAAGCACTCGCTGCGCAAGGCGCCGAACCGGTATCGAGTACGCCCGAGGAATTCGCGATGGTGTTGCGCGCCGATAAGGCGAATTGGTCGCGCATTCTCAAGGATCTCGGCATTCGCGCTGAATAAGGCACCGTTACAACGCTCGCGGTCGGCGACGATGCCAATCCGTCGCTGCTTGATATTGATGGCCGATGGGTGCAGTCGCGACCGGCCTGTGGGCCGCCAGTGCCACCGCCCAGGAAGTCGCGATGCGCGCGGTGCGTTTCATACCGAAGAACCATCCGGTCATGGTGCATCGCTTCGCATTACCGTGATGTTGCTCATCATCATGCAAGCGATCCTGATCGTCATGGGCATGTTCATGGAGCCCTTGTCGATCATGATGCTCACCGTGCCGATTTATTTTCCGGTGATCAAAACGTTCGGCTATATCGTGCTGTGGCTTCCCGGCCTCATTGCAAAGGGATAGCACGCGGATCGCGCGCAAGCCAACGCCCGCGCTCGACCTGCATTCAACTCGACTACAGCACGCCTACTTGCCGATTGTGCGATGCAACTCCGCGAGCGGAACGATCCGACCGTGCAGCGGCAGGATGCGATCGACCTGCAGCTTCAACCGGTCGATGTTGTTTGCAAGCTCCACGTTCAATGCGTTCACAGGCGTCGGCACCGGTGCGTTTGGCGGCAGCGGCGTGTAGGCATCGGCTTCGATCAGCAGCTTTTCTTTCGGCAGGTAGACCATGAGAAACGTATCGACATGGATGGAGTCCTTGATGCGGTGAATCTCTACCGTGCGAGTGGCGTCCTTCATCGTCATCTGCTCGGCCACGCCGATCACCTTCGCCTGCTTGCCGGATTTTGCGAGCAGGTCGGGTGCGATCTTGTTGGGGTTTGCAAAGGCCTTCTCGAAGTAAGGCTTGCTTTGGGCCTGCACGACGACCGCGGCGCCTTCGGCCACTGCCGCCCGCAGCCCGCCGGAATGATCGAAATGATTATGCGAATTGACGACATACCGAATCGGCTTCCCGGGGATGAGTTTCTTCACTTCCTGGATCACCGCGCTCGCACGTTCATCACCCAGCGGGGATTCAACGAGGATCACATGGTCGCTCATCTCGATCGCCGCGCTGTTGTGCGAACCGCCCGCGAGGAACCAGACGCCGTCGGCCGCCTTTTCGGCGACGACACGCTCGGCGGCCGTGACCACGTTTTCCGGAACCGCGGAATTAACTTCCGCGTTGGGCATGACTTCCGAGATCGCGAGCGCGAGCACCATCGAGCCCGCCTGGGTCTGTTCGATGCGAGCGGGGAATTTCACGCCGTTGTGATCGCGATAGTCGGCGTAGGTGGTTACCACCGCGGTATCGCCGAGAACGGCATCGGGTACGCGCGATTCGACCCGATCGACCATGTAGGCGTCGTTGATGAATGCTGTCGCGCTCATCACGCCGGGCATCGCGAACGAAACAGCCGCGAGGGACCGATTCCCTTCGGTGCGAAAGACCATCGTCGCTTTCGCGCCGATCGCAGCCTTGATCACCCCATGCGGAGTAATCCAAAGATCGTGCAGCCGGCTCGGCAACGCGGCGTTGCGGGGAACCGGGATCGGGCCGGCGAGATTCCAGGCGCGCGTTGCGCTCGCCACACCACCGAACGCGGCTTCGCCCGTGAGTGGCACCGCCCCACCGCCTTTCGGCTCGGCGCGACTGCGGCGAACCTGTTCGCTGGTGAAGACTTTATCGTAGTCGAGTTGACGCTCATAGCGCGAATAGTTGAGCTTCGGCCAGGGCATCCCGGGCACATAGGCCTGACCGAACGATGCGCCGGATCCGCTGCCCACATAGCGCAGCGTTTTCAGGTTATCGGCACCCATGGCGGCCGACGCACGGCGAAGCAGCGCCTCGGCATCTTCGGCTGCAACAGCGAACGGGGACAACGACAGCGTGACGGCTGCGATCAATACGCTGCGCGCAATCGGCTTGGATTTCACAGGGCGTCCTCCTCATAGTGGGATCCGGCACGTACGTTAACACAGCCGGGAGAATTTAATTCCCACGACGACGCGTTCTTTTATCGTAGTCGCCTGCCCGCCGGATAACGTTTATATTTCCGCGTAACAGCGGTCCATAACCACATTGAGGAGCCCGACGATGAGCGATCAATCTCTACAAGAGCGTCCCACCGCACAGGGCATTACGCAGTTGGAGATCGACCAGCGGGTATTCGATCTCTACGACGAATATTGCCATGGACGCATCGATCGCCGGGAGTTCCTGAAACGGGCCGGCGCGATCGCGGTGGCGGGCGGCACCGGTCTTGCCATGGCACAAGCCCTGCTGCCGCGCTACGCCCAAGCGCAAACGATCTCATTCACCGACCAGCGGATCAAGGCGACCTACGTGAGCTACCCATCGCCCGGCGGCAATTCGGGCACCATGCGCGGCTACCTTGTCCAGCCGGCCGGTCAAGGACCCTTCCCGGTCGTGCTCGTCGTTCATGAAAACCGTGGACTCAACCCGTACATCGAAGATGTCGCACGCCGCGCCGCCGTGGACGGCTTTCTCGCCCTGGCGCCGGACGGGCTCGCGCCGGTCGGCGGCTATCCCGGCAACGATGACGACGGCCGCACCCTGCAAGGCAACCTCGACCAAGGCAAACTGCGCACCGATCTCTTGAACAGCGCGCGCTTCCTGAAGGCGCACAAACTCTCGACCGGTAAGCTCGGCGTCACCGGCTTCTGTTACGGAGGCGGTGTCGTGAACTTCCTGGCGGCGGCACTCGGTCCCGACATGCACGCCGGTGCACCGTACTATGGTGTTGCCGCCGACACGGCGAGCGTATCGAAGATCAAGGCACCGCTCGTCTGCCATCTGGCCGAGAACGACGAGCGGATCAACGCGACCTACCCGGCATTCGAGGCCGCTCTGAAGGCAAGCAACGTGCCGTGCGAAATCCACACCTACCCCGGCACGCAGCACGGTTTCCACAACAACTCGACGCCGCGGTACAACGAGGCGGCCGCCAAGCTGTCATGGGAACGGACGATCGCGCATTTCAAGAAGCATCTCGCGTGAGTCGTTGAAGGGCCACCCTGAACCCGTTCGCCCTGAGCTCGTCGAAGGGTGAACGCGGAAAGACGCGGGGAGATTCAGCATGCCTGCGATACCCTTCGACAAGCTCAGGGCGAACGGAGGTTTCAGCGTTTCCCTTCGACAAGCTCAGGGCGAACGGAGGTTTCAGCGTTACCCTTCGGCGAGCTGGGCCCGAACGAACCCTGAAAGACCCCTCTTTCAGTTAGTCAACAACACGGTCTGCCGTCGATAGGTCGGCGATTCGACCTGGCCGACCATGAAATGCGCCACATCGGCGCGCGCGATTTTTTGCGCAGTCACGCCGGTAAGGTCGGTGAGGGCGCGGTAGCGCACCGCCATCCGCCCATTCGTGAGGAATCCCGGTCGCACGATCGTCCAGTCGATGTTGCTGCCGCGCACGAGCTCCTCTTGCCGGTTCTTGTCGTCGTAGATGCGCCGCAGAAAAACCGGCATCACGATGCGATCGTAGAAGAAACCACCATGTCCGGCGCTATCGCCCGCGCCAATGCCCGTTACGCAGATCAACCGGCGCACATCCGATTTGCGCATGGCGTCGATGATGTTCTTCGTGCTGGCGGAAAGCATATAGACCCGTTTGCGCGCCGGGGGCATGCCGATGCAGCAGCACACGACATCCTTGCTGTCGATCGTGCGCTGGAGCGCGTGGCGATCCATCGCATCGCCCTCGATTACCTCGAGGGATGGCGTCTCCAATGTCAACTGCCCGCGGTGGCGTGCGAACGCCGTCACGGTATGGTGATGCAACAACGCGAGCTTCACGACCTCGAACCCGATTCCCATCGACGCACCGATCACGGCGATTTTCATTCTCTATTCTTTCGCCATGATGGTCTGCGTCAATCGCATGAGCTGCATATCCGCGCTTCGCTGCCCGATGATCGAGAGTCCGAGCGGGCACTCGTCGAGGCTCGCCAGCGGCAAGTTGATCTGCGGCAAACCACCATGGCCCGCGATCGAGAGCAACGCCATCGCCTGATAACGGTAGGTCACCTCCAGGCTGTCGGTTGGCGTATTGAGCAGCGGCGCGATGCGTGGAGACGTTGGCAGACACAACACATCGCCCCGGCGAATCAGCATCTTCAACCGCGCGACAAGGTGCTTGCGACGCGCTTCCTCACGAAGGACTTCCGCGCGCGTCACGTTCGCGGCAATCTCGAAACGTTCCCGAATGCCGGGCCCGAATTCAGGACTGTTCTGCGACACCCACTCGCCCATGTTTTTCCAGATCTGCGCCGCCTGGATGATGCGAAAGCACTCCTTCCAATTCTCGAAACCATTCGGGCTGACGGTCACCTCCTCGACGACTTCGAAGTGCCCCTTGAGCACGCGGACGGCCTCCTCGAGCGCGCGCGCAATGCGTGGGTCGACAACGGCAAACGCATCCCGTGCGATCAGCAGCCGTTTGGGCGGCGGTGGGGTGTTCTGATCATCGAGCAGGACGCGCCCGACACGAAGCAAGGTATCGGCGTCCTTAGCAAACCATCCGACCGAATCGAACGCCGGTGCGAAAGGCAAAACGCCCTCCGCTGATACGCGCCCATGCGTGGGGCGCATCGCGAGAATGCCGCAATAGCTGGCCGGCAGGCGCACCGATCCGCCGCAGTCGGTGCCCAGCGAGAAATCCACATAGCCACCTGCGACCGCCGCGGCGGATCCGCTCGACGAACCACCGGCGATGCGACCTGACGCATTCGGATTGACGGGCGTGCCATAGTGCGCGTTCTCCCCCGACAAACTGTACGACAGCTCATCAGTGAGCGTCACACCCAGCATGCGCGCGCCGGCCGCGAGGCATTGCCGGATGACTTCCGCCGATCGCGTGGCCGCCTCGTGCGTGCGATACCAGGTGGGCTGGCCGAACGCGGTGCGATGCCCCTCGATCGCCATCACATCCTTCGTTGCAAACGTGAGTCCATCGAGCGGTCCGGACGCCGTGGGCGCCAACGCGGTGTGATTCTCCCTGCAGAACGCCCCTAACGGGTCGTTGGGGATGGTCCAACCGGTCACCATCGATCCGTCCTACTGCGGCGCATGAAGCACTGCCGGTTGACGCGTGAATGTTTGACGCCCGCGCTTGAATCCGTAGATCGGCTGCGCGACCTCGGCGACCGCGGACGCCGCGTCCGTGCAATCGAGCACGACGAAGTCGGCATTAGCCCCTAAGCGCACGCCGTAATCGTTCAGTCTGCAAAGTTGCGCCGAACGTTCAGTCACCATGCGCAGGCACTCGATCATGTCCGCACGCTTGCCCACCTGCGTAATGTTCGCGTACAGATTCGCCATGCGAAGCAGCGAGCAGTCCCCAAACGGCGTGAAGGGATTCAAGATGTTGTTCGATGAGAGCGAGCAATTTACGCCATGGGCCAGAAGCTTATGCGCCGGGACGACACAGCGCGGGATGTTGTGATCGTGCGTGTGGTGGCGGCCCATCAAGTAGAGATCGGTAGCCGGCAGCACGGTCAGTGCGACCCCCGATCCAGCCAACCGCTTCGCCGCCTTTTCGAGCTCGGCATGTGTGAGGCTCGCCGCCTTCGTCACATGACCGATCGCAACGCGCCCGCCGTACTTGTATTCATCGGCACGGCGACACACGTGATCAAGATCCATACCCTCGGGAGTCGGACCGAAATCCAGATGCATGTCGATATCGACATCGAATTCGCGCGCCATCTTGTAGACCGTATCGATCTGCCCAGGCGGATCGGAGTCCGTATAGGGGGCGGCGCCCACGACCTTGCACCCGCGTTTCAACGCTTCAAGCATCAGCTCGGCAGTGCCCGGATTGTTGTGCACACCCTCCTGCGGGAATACGCAGATCTCCAGATCGATCGCCCATGCGTATTCCTTGATGAGCGGTAGCACCCCTTCAAGGCTGCGAAGGCCAATGCCCGGATCGACTTCAAGATGCGTGCGCATGTGCGTCGTGCCATGCAGAATCGCCCGCTCCAATGTCTGCCTGGCGCGGGTGTAGACATCCTCGGGCGTGAAAGCCTTCTTGGCCCTGGCCACTTCACCGATCGCCTCCTCGAGCGTTCCTTCGCGAGCGCTGCATCGATCGACGATGCGCGATTTGTCGAGGTGAATGTGAGTCTCCACGAATCCTGGCGACACCAGCCTGCCGGCCGCGTCAATTTCACGCCCTGTGGCAGCCAGCTTCGGTTGAATCGCGACGATCTTGCCGCGATCGACGCCGATATCCACGGGGGCATTGTCAGTGGCGCCCGCGATACGGGCGTTGCGAATAATGAGATCCATGATTGCGTTCCTAATCCTGCTATCGTGGCGAACGGCCAATCCCCTCGTCCGAGGGAGTGTCCGCATCAACTGTAACTGAAACGCGGCAGCTCCCTTGGACACCGGATGTTGCAGCAGCGGAAACTCATGCGATCCGAGCCTCGTTCGAAGGATCGATTGCCGAGAGCACGGGCATGACATGACGCGCGAAGAGATCGACCGATTCGAGCGTCTCCGCCAACGACAAATCACCGAATGCGAACTGGCCAACGAAGAAGTTCGCACCGGATTCAGCGAGCCTTTCGGAGAGCACGCGACTGATCGTGTCCGGCGACCCGGCGATCGCCTTGCCCAAGCGCAGCATTTCATCGAACTCCGCCGGCCGCATCAATGCAATCTCGTAGCCATGCAGGCGCGAGGCGTAGTAGAAGCTTTGGTGCCAACGCGCATAAGCACGGCGCGCAATCGCCATGGCTACGCCGTCATCTTGCCCCACGACTACGAAATTGCTAAGTCCGATCTTGGATATTGCGACGTGACTGCGACGCACTTCGTTCTCGATCGCCCGATAGCGATCGACGTACTGGCGCGTTTCCGCCGGCGTATCGAGGCTCACCAGGTTGAGCCCCTTGCGGGCCGCGCGTTCGGCGCTTTCGACCGAATGCACGCCATACCAAAGTGGTGGATGCGGCCTTTGCATGGGCTCGATCTGCAACGGCATCGACCGCGTGCCGTAGTCGGTTTCGATCGTCACGCTCCCGGAGGAAAGCGCATCAAGGACGAAGGCCAGATTGCGGTCGTGGTCATGCTGCGCCTGCTTCGGATCGGCGCCGAAATAGCGCAGCTCCGCGGCGGACGCTCCACGACCAAAACCAATCTCCAGTCGCCCGCCGCTCATTTGATCGAGCATGCAGATCTCTTCCATCAACCGCAGCGGATGGTAGATCGGTGTTGTGAAAATCATCGGACCAAATCTCAGCGCACGGGTCCGTTGTGCGACTGCCGCCAAGAATACGGAAGGCGATGGCGCCATCCCTATCGGTGTCAGGTGATGCTCCGCGCAGTGATAGGAATGTAAGCCTGCGCGATCGTAGCGCTCGATGATCTGCAATCGCGCTTCGTAGTATTTGGAGAGCGGCAGGTCGTTCTTGTCGAGATGATCGAAAACGCCGATTTGCATGGATGGCTCAAACTCGCATGGACGACTCAAACGATCGGGACAGCCTCGACGAGTCGCTGCGGTCGTCGAGTCGGTTGCAAATTGATCGAGGTATGATTCTGAAATAGCGGTGAAAGGTGATGCTCTCTATCGAGCGTTGTCAAGATCAATACGCGCGCAAGCCGAACCAAAGGAGACATCTTGAAGCAATTCCGGAAGTCCTGGTCGACAGGGGTGAATGCATTCATGGTCGCGGGTGCCGTTCTGGTTACGCATTCGGCGTTCGCCCAAGAGAAAACCAAGATCTCGTTTGCCCACTTCGGCACCCTCGCCAATCCGGTGCTCACATTGACCGTTGTGCCCCTGCGGGATGCCCTCGAAGCGACCGGCAAGGTCGAAGTCACGATGTACGGCACCGGCTCTGCCTATTCGGTACCGAGCAAATACTCCGAGATGGTCGCCGAAGGCGTCATCGATATGGCGTTCGGTGGCCAGCAGTTCGAAGGAGGCCGCTTCCCGCTCAACGTGCTCATGGGCGAACCGTTTCTCATTAACGATCACGTCAAGGGTTCGCGCGCGGTCACCAAACTTGCGCGCAATCAACCCGAGCTTGCCGCCGAGTTCCGGCCGAACCGCCTGGTCCTGGTCACGCTCGCAAGTGGCGAACAGTTGCACGGCAGGAAGCCGATCAAGTCGATCGATGACCTGAAAGGCATGCGCGTCATGACGACCAATCCCGGCCTGCAAGCCATCGTCCGCGAGGTCGGCGGCAGCGTTGTGGCGCTTCCCTTGACCGCGCAATACGAGAACCTGCAGAAAGGTGTCGTCGATTTCATCTCGGGCTCCTGGCAGAGCCTGATCGCGTTCAAGACGATGGAGATTTCCAGCCACCACCTTCACTGGGATCCGGTGATGACCCCGGTGTATCTGGTTATCAATCAGAAGAAGTACGACAGCCTGCCCGCCGAGGCGAAGAAGGTGATCGATGACCACACGACGGAGGATACCGCGGTGCGCTGGTCCTCGATGTGGACCAAGATCGACGCTATCGCCATCGCGGAAGCGAGGAAGAACAACCATTCGCTCATCGATACGACGCCGGAGACGCGTGAAGCCCTAAAAAAAAGGTTTCGCCATGTGACCGATACGCGTGTCGCTGATCTGGAGAAAAAGGGGCTACCGGCACGCAAAGTGTTCGACGCGATCCTGAAGACCGTCGCCGAAGAGGAGCGGGCCAAGTAGCGATCGCGAGTGGCAAAGCATGAGCGCTCTTGCGCTTAGCGCGATCGGGTTCGCCGCCGTCATCCTTCTCGCGGCGCTGCGAATGCCACTCGCCTTCGCGCTTGGCATCGTTGGCGCAGTCGGCGCCGGGTACATGAAGGGCTGGAATACGTTCCTCTACGTCGTCGGCACCGCGCCGTTCGAAGTGCTCAACAATTACAATCTTTCAGTGCTCCCGCTGTTCGTGCTTATGGGTGCATTGGCGGTGCAATGCGGCCTTGCAACCGATCTCGTGCGGGCCGCCAACGCCTTCATGGGGCATTATCGTGGCGGCCTCGCCATGGGCTCGGTACTGTCATGCGCCGGGTTCGGTGCGATCTCCGGCAGCAATCTCGCCACGCTCTCGACGATGGGCGGCATTACGATCCCGGAGATGCTGAAGCACGGCTACAGTCCGCGTCTTGCTGCAGCGTCCATCGCCGCTGCGAGCACCCTCGACATTCTCATTCCACCGTCGATCGCAATGGTCATCTACGCGATGATGACCGAGTCCTCGATCGGGCGAATGATGGCAGGCGGCATCGTCCCCGGCGTCATCCTCACCTTCCTCTTCATCTTCGCGATCCAACTGTGGCTTCGATATCACCCGGAGATCGCGCCACCCGCTGGTGCCCCGATGCCGTGGCGGGAACGCATCCCACTGTTGAAGAGCGGCGGCGGTGTCGCGTTCGTATTCCTTCTCATGATGGGTGGCATGTACGCAGGGGTCTTCTCACCGACCGAGGCCGCAGGCGTGGGCGCGGCAGGCACGCTTGTGGTCGGCCTCATTCAGCGCCGATTCACGTGGTCCGGCTTCGTCATCGCGGTACGAGAGTCGGTACAGCTGTCTGCGATCATTTATCTCATCCTGATCGGCATCGCAATGTTCCACTTCTTCATGGACGCGGTGGGACTCCAGAAGGAAGTGACCGGTTATCTCGGCGCGCTCAATCTCGCACCGCCGGTCGTGCTCGGGATCATCCTGGTCGCGCTGGTGCTGCTTGGCTGCGTCATGGATTCGATGGCGATCCTCTTCATCACGACGCCCGTGTTGTTCCCGATCGTGGTCGGTCTCGGCTACGATCCGATCTGGTTTGGCGTGGTGATGGTGATGGTCATCCAGCTCGGGCTCATTCATCCGCCGTTCGGGTTGAACGTATTCATTTTGGCGACGATGAACAAGGAGATCGATGTCATCGACACGTTCTGGGGATGCGTGCCGTTCGTTGTTGCCGATATCCTGATGATCGTGCTGGTCTGTATATCCCCGCAGATCATTCTGTGGCTGCCCAACCTGATGTTCGACAAATGACCGCCATGACGCGCATCTTCAGGTGGTGCTACGACCTTGCCGGGATCTCGCTGGTTTTTCTGATGGCGATTACCGTGACCGATATCGCAGCGCGCAATCTCGGACTTTTTTCGATGCGGGGCATCGTCGAGCTGTCCACGATGGCCGTAGTCCTCATCGGCTTTCTCGCCCTGCCCTACTCGTTTCACCTGGGCGGCCATATCATCGTGGATCTGGCGACGATGCGGCTTGGCAAACCGACCAATCGACGCATCGATGCATTCTGGCTCGTCGCCGCTGCGGTGTGCCTGGGATTCGTCGCCTATTTGATGTGGGGCGCGACGGCAAAGGCTTATCGCACCAACGATCTGTCGCTCGATCTGCAGCTGCCAATGGTTGTGTTCTGGTTGCCTGCCAGCCTCGGCATGACCCTCGCGCCGATCGCCTGCGTGTGGACGGCCGTCTCAATGCTTAGAATGCCTGATCGCGACCAAGGAGACTGATAATGCCGCTGGCACAGGTGAATGGAACGGAGATCTGGTATGAGGTCAAAGGTACGGGCGAACCGATTATCCTTCTCCCCGGCCTCGGGCTCGATCATGGGTACTACCGCATCGGCGAGCCGCTGCTTAGGCAGGAAATGAAGACGATCGTCGTCGATCCGCGCGGGATTGGACAGTCGCGCAAGGACGCGCCCGACAAAGTGCACTACACGCCCGAACTATGGGCCGATGATTTTGCCGCGCTGGTCGACCAGCAGGGCCTCGCGCCGGTGCATGTCCTCGGCTCATCGTTGGGCGGCTGCATGGCGATGTCGTTTGCCGACCGCCATCCGAAGCTCGTGAAATCATTGATCTGCGTCGGTGCCTTCTCCGAGCTCGATCGCGCCCTGTATATGAACTTCAACCTGCGAAAGAAAATCATCGCCAGGTGCGGCATGGGCGAGGAAATCGCGGACTTCATGGGCTTGTTCACCATGTCCCGCGAATATCTTGAAAGTGACGCCGGCTACCAGGTCATGCAGGGCAATCAGGTGCTCCTCAAGAACAATTCGCCGGAGCTTTACCGCGCGTTTCTCGACTCGATCCTCTGGTGGGGCCGCAAGCTCCCCGGCCAGGAAAGCACACCGCTATTTACCACCCGGCTAAAAGGCTTCCGTTGCCCGACCCTCGTGGTAAGCGCGGACAACGACTACTTCATCCCCGCAAAATTCTCGCGGATCATCGCCGACAACGTCCCCGGCGCGCAGTACATCGAGGTGTCGGGTGGCGGCCACATTCCGTTCATCGAACGACCCAACGAAAGCGCGGAAGCGGTGTTGCGCTTCATCCGTTCGCTGGCGAAATAACGCGTTGCTGCCCGGACGGGAGGCACGATGGCTAGACAAAAGCTTCGGTATGTCATCGTTGGCGCAGGCTTTGCCGGCCTCTCCGCCGCCGAGATGCTGAAGCGCGCCGGTATCGACTTCACCGTCTACGAGAAAGCAGGCGAAGTGGGCGGAACGTGGCGGGACAATACCTACCCCGGCCTATACGTTGACGTGCCGTCCCGCCAGTATGAGTTTCCGTTTCAACCGAACTACGACTGGTCACGCCGGTTCGCGCCCGGACCGGAGATTCAGGCATACATCAAAAAGGTTGCAGATGATCGCGGTCTGCGCACCTTCATTCGCTTCAACGAAGAGATCGTCTCGGCACGCTTCACCGATG
Organism: Burkholderiales bacterium; assembly: GCA_046160305.1. Taxonomy (GTDB): domain Bacteria; phylum Pseudomonadota; class Gammaproteobacteria; order Burkholderiales; family SG8-39; genus SHXR01. The sequence continues at coordinate 75,077 of JBJXGX010000305.1, read as the reverse complement.
GCCGTTGGCATATCAAGACGGCGAAGGGCACATCCGATGTTGCCGACGTTTTCATCGCCGCGACCGGCTTCTTGAGTACACCCATAACGCCCGCGATCGAGGGCCGCGAAACGTTTGCCGGACCGGCATTCCACTCGTCCGACTGGGACCATAGCGTGCCGATGAAGGGCAAACGCTGGGGCGTGATCGGCGGTGGTGCAAGCGGCGTGCAAATCACCGAGGCGCTCGCCTACCGCGAATGTGAAGTCACCCAGTTCATCCGGCGTGCCCAGTGGGTATGGATCCGGGAGAACCCCTATACGACTTCGGCGGAACAGAAGGAGCTGAAGCTCCCTGGAGTCTATGAACGCGTGCAAAAAGAACTATGGGACGGCTACAGCGTCGCCGATCGCTGGCGCATCAAACCCGGCCCGCAACGCGAGGCGATGCAAAGCGAATTCAAGAAATTCCTCGAGATCGTGCGCGACCCCGAGCTGCGTCGCAAGCTCACGCCCGACTACCATCTTGGTTGCACGCGCATCCCGAAATCCGACCAGAACTACTATGAAGCGGTCCAGCAACCGAATGTCCATATTGAAGTTGGCCCGATTGCGCGGATCGTGCCAGAAGGCATCGTCATGGCCAACGGTAATCGCCACGACTTGGACGTGCTCGTCTACGCCACGGGTTACGACGCCCACGCGTACATGCGTCCGATCAAGATCTTCGGGTTGAATGAGCTGTCGATCGATGAAGCATGGAAGGACCGTATCTACTCCTATCGCGGCGTCGTGATGCCCGGTTTCCCGAATCTGTTCATGCTGTACGGGCCGTTTGCGCCGGTCAATAATCTGTCCGTGCCGATTGGTCTCCTGCAGGAAATGGCGTACATCATGAAGATCGTCGAGATTGCACATCAACGAAACGCCGCCGTCATGCCGACCGTTGCCGCCACCGAGAAATTTCTCGAACGCATGCGGGCAGCGCTGCCCGACACAGTGTGGGTCGGTTGCAAGAACTGGTATTCCGATCAGACCGGCACGCCCATCCTGTGGCCGCTACCGCAAGACGATCACACCGATATGATGGCGGACATCGCCCTGGGCGATCTGGAGTTCGTCCCTGTTAGTCAAGCACGATAACGGATTTCACCAAGGAAACCATGAACGGCGATTCACTGGCGAGCGACCCGGGATCCATCGAGCTTGCGGGTCGCCGCATCGCTAGCAGAGCCGGCTCTGCTAGCGACTTGATTGACGCAAGCCTTGCGCGCATTGCCACGGTCGATTCGCGGGTGCAAGGCTGGTGTTCGGTCGATCGTCGGGGCGCACGCACACAGGCTGAACGACTCGACGAGGAAGCGTCGCGCGGTCCATTGCGCGGTCCATTGCATGGCGTGCCGGTCGCCATCAAAGACGTCATCGATGTCGCCGGATGGCCCACTCGCGCCGGCAGTCGCACGCGTGCGGGCGCGCAACCCGCCACCGGCGACGCACAGATCGTCCTTGCCCTCCGGGCGGCGGGTGCCGTCATTCTGGGCAAAGCGCATACCACCGAGTTCGCCTATTTCGATGGTCCGCCGCCTACCCGCAATCCGCACAATCTCGCGCATACACCGGGTGGGTCGAGTGCCGGACCGGCAGCCGTCGTCGCCGCAGGCATGGTGCCGCTTAGCGTCGGCACACAGACCGCCGGCTCGGTCAGCCGACCCGCTGCCTACTGCGGCATTGCTGCATTCAAACCCAGCACCCTGTCATGGTCCGCGCAGGGGATCGTTCCCTTCGCACCGGGCTTCGATACACCGGGCCTCTTCGCGCATCGCGTTGCCGATGTTGCCATCGCGGCGCGTGCGTTGATGCCACCCTTCTTGGTCCGGCCCAGCATGCCGGTATCGCGATCGCTTCGCATTGGGATCATCGAGGATGCTATCCTCGAATCCGCATCCGATACGGTACGCCAATCAATCCGCGCGGCGACCGATAAGATCGAGGCGGCCGGCCACGCCGTCGCGCAAACACGATCACTCGTCCCACTCGCCAAGCTCACCGAGTGGCACAAGACGATGATCGAATACGAGCTCGCCCGCGTGCACCCTCAACTCGTCGATGCGCCGGCCGACGATGTCACGCCCGCCTTGCGTGCCGCGGTCGAGCGTGGTCGCATGATCCACGACGCGAGCTATATCGATGCGCGCCGCGCCGTGAGTGAAGCGCGCAATGCGTTCTGGAGCGCGGTCGATTCGTTCGACGCGCTGGTATTTCCGGCGGCACCCGATGCGGCACCGGTCGGTATGAAGACGGGCGATCCGCGGTTCATTGTTCCCTTCACTGCCCTGGGCGGTCCGATCGTCTCGGTGCCCGTCGCGATGACGAGCGAGCGCTTGCCGCTTGGGCTGATGCTGCTCGGTGCACCAGGTTCCGATTGGCAAATGCTCTCGATCAGCGAGCAGCTCGCCCCATCGTTTGAACTTGCCCGATGACGTATCGTAGATCGGGCTAGCGTAGCGCAATGTAGGTGCACGCCGACGCGACAATGTCTGGCCGCCGGGTTACGCTACGCCAACCCGACCCGCGGGCGCGCCGGACATCGCGGAAAATATTCGAACACCAACAAGAAAGGCAAGCATGAGTTATCGGGTTTCGGTCGATACGGGGGGCACTTTCACTGACGTGGTGGTCGCCGACAGCCGCGGCATCCGCGCGATCGGCAAGGCACTCACAACGCCTCAACGCATCTTCGAAGGCATGCGGGGCGCGATCGATGTAGCGGCAGAGGAATGCGGGACGACCGGTGCCCGGCTCCTCGCGGCAAGCGACATGCTGATCTATGGCACCACGCGCGCCACCAACGCCGTGGTCACCAAAAGCACCGCCAAGACCGCGTTCCTCACGACGCGCGGATTTCGCGACATCCTCGTGCTGCGCGAAGGCGGAAAGTTCGATCCGCATGACTATAGCTACGATTATCCGGAACCATACATTCCGCGCCGCTATACGTTCGAGATCGATGAGCGGATCGATGCACAAGGCAATGTCGTCCGCGCGCTCGATGTTGCGCAGGCACGCGAGATCGCGCGCACATTGAAGGCGCGCGGCTTCGAAGCCGTTGCAGTGAGCCTCATGTGGTCGATCGCCAATGGCGCGCATGAACTCTCGCTTGGCCGCATCCTCGATGAGGAAATGCCGGGCGTTCCCTATACCCTGTCGCATCAATTGAATCCGATCGTGCGGGAATATCGCCGCGCCTCGACCACGGCGATCGATGCCTCGCTGAAGCCGCTCATGCAGAAACACCTGCGTGAGATGGAAGATGATTTGCGCTCCGCCGGATTCAAAGGCGAGTTGCTGGTCGGCACATCGGCGGGTGGATGTCAGCACGTTGCCGAAGTCGCCACGCGGCCGGTTCAGATGTTGAAGTCCGGCCCTGCGATGGCACCCGTCGCCGGCCAGGCGTACACGACCATCGAAGCGCTGGGCGGTGATGCCATCGTTTGCGATACCGGCGGCACGACCTTCGACGTCGGTCTCGTGCGCGATGGCCATCTCGTGTATTCGCGCGATAGCTGGCTCGGTCGGCGCTGGATCGGCCATATGGTGGCGATGTCCACGGTCGATGTGCGAAGCATCGGCGCGGGCGGCGGATCGATCGCATGGATCGACTCGGGCGGCCTCCTTCGCGTTGGGCCGCAAAGCGCCGGCGCAATGCCCGGCCCCGCTTGTTATGGACGAGGCGGCGACTTCCCCACGGTGACCGATGCCTGCGTCGTGCTCGGCTATGTCGACCCGGCGTACTTCAATGGCGGACGAATGACCCTCGATGCATCAGCCGCACAGCGCGTCATCGCGAAGATTGCGGGCGAACTCGGTCGAAAGGTCGAGGATGCCGCCTTTGCGATTCTCACGATCGCCAATGAACTGATGATCAAGGCAATCCACGAGATCACCGTGAGCGAAGGGCTCAATCCGCGCGAAAGCGTGCTGGTGGCCGGTGGCGGCGCGGCGGGCTTGAACATCATGCCGATCGCGCGCGAATTGGGTTGCAAGACGACGGTCCTGCCAAAGACCGCCTCGGCGATGTCCGCATGCGGCATGCAGTATTCCGACATCATCTTCGAACAGACGCGAAGCCGGGTCACGATGTCGGGCAGTTTCGATGCAGCCGGTGTGAACAAAGCGCTTGCTGAAATCGACGCAGAACTCGATCGATTCCACGCGAGCCTGCAAGGAGCCACGCGCGCCAAAATAAAGAAGGAGTTCTTCGTTGAAGCGCGCTACAAGTCGCAGGTCTGGGAGCTCGACACGCCGCTGCCCGTGAAGGGATTCAACAGCCCCAAAGACGTGAAGAAACTCGTCGAAGCGTTCCACACGGTGCACGATCGCGTGTACGCAGTGCGGGACGAAGGCAGCGAGGTCGAGTGCGTGAACTGGCGTGGACGCATTGCCATTCGCCTTGCCAAACCGGCACGCCCCTCAACGCGCAAGGCCGCGAAGTACAGGCCGAAGCCGAACGGGACGAGAGAGGCGTATTTCGGCGCGGGTGACCGGCGCCGCACACCGGTATTTCGCGGGACGGACCTCAAACCCGGCGCGAACATCGCCGGACCCGCGATCATCGAAGAGCCGACAACGACCATCGTGGTGTACCCGGATATGCGCGCCGTGGTGAGCGCCTCGGGTCACTATCTGCTGTATACCTAAGCGGGCAGGCTGGAGCGAATCATGGCAAAAGCGAAAGCATCAACGAAATCGAATACTGCGGTGAAGATCGACCCGATCATCATGTCGGTCATCGCCAACCGGTTGGATGGCATCGTGCGTGAAATGACCAATACGTTGCTTCGTGCAGCGCGTTCGGCCGTGATCTCGAGCGCGCGCGATTTCTCGTGTTGCATCATCACCGGCGACAACCAGCTTCTGGCTTCGGCCGAGGGATTGCCGGTGCACATTTTCGGCGCGCATCTGCAAGCCGCCAATATGTGCCGGTATCACGAGGGCGACCTGCGCGAGGGCGACGCCTATCTCGACAATGACCCATACGGCGGCAATACGCACCCCGCCGATCACACGTTTCTCGTGCCGGTGTTCATCGACGGCGAGCACCTCTTCACCACGGTGGCCAAGTGCCACATGGCCGATATCGGCAACAGCATTCCGTCGTCCTACTTCGCCAAGGCGCTCGACGTGTATGAGGAGGGTGCGATCGTCTTTCCGGGCGTGCGCATCCAGCGAAACTTCAAGAACGAGGAAGACGTGGTACGAATGTGCCGCGCTCGCATCCGCGTGCCGGATCAGTGGTATGGCGACTATCTTGCAGGCCTCGGCTCGGCACGTATCGCGGAACGCCGGTTGAAAGAACTCTGCGTCAAGTACGGCAAGAAGATGATCAAGACGTTCATGGCCTCCTGGCTCGATTATTCCGAGCGTCGCATGATCGAATCGATTCGCAAACTCCCCAAAGCGCGTATCGAGAACACCGGGAAATCGGATCCGCTCGAAGGCATCCTTCCAGATGGATTGACCTTGAAGGTGATCGTCGACATCGACCCGAAAGCCGGCATGATCAATGTCGACCTGCGAGAGAACCCACCGTGTGTCGATTGCGGCCTCAATACCTCGGAGGCGGCGGCAACCAGTTCGGTCGTGGGCGCCATCTTCAATACCCTCGACAAAGACATTCCGCGCAACGCCGGGTCGTTCCGCCGGCTCTCGTTCAAGTACGCCGACAACAGCGTCGTGGCCGCGCCGGTGTTTCCGCATAGCTGCTCGGTCGCAACGACGAATGTGTCCGAGCGTCTGGTGAACATCACCCAATCCGCCTTCGCGAAACTTGGTGAAGGGTATGGCCTGGCCGAAGGCGGTACCGGTCTTGGCGCCGGCATGGCCGTGTTATCGGGCAAAGATCATCGACGTGCGGATGCGCGCTATGTGAATCGCATGATGCTCTCGACCAATGGCGGGCCGGCGAGCCCCACCGCCGATGGATGGGTGAATTACGCGATTCCGGTGATCGCCGGATTGATGTATCGCGATTCGGTCGAGATCGATGAGCTGAAGCACCCGTTCCGGGTGGAAAGCCTGGGCATCGTCACCGATTCCGCGGGCGCCGGTCGTTTTCGCGGCGCCCCGGCACAGCAGGTCACCTATACCGCGCTTGAGAATCCGGTGCAGGTCGTGATCCCCTGCGACGGACAGTTCGCACCACCACGCGGCGTGAACGGCGGGCACAACGGCACGCCCGGATCGACCCATCTCGATACCCCGGATGGTTTGAAGACGAAGCTTCCCAACCTCGTCAATCGGCAGATCAAGAAAGGCGAGAGCATGCGCGGACGCGACAGCAGCGGCGGCGGCTACGGTGACCCGGTCACCCGCGACCCGGCGCGCGTTCGCAACGACGTGCTCGAAGGCTGGGAATCGATCGCGAAAGCACGCGACATCTACGGCGTTATCTTCACCGGCAGGATCGACGACGACAGTCTCGCTGTCGACGCCGCGGCAACCAAAGCGCGACGCGCGGAGCTTACGGCCAGGCACCGCGCGGCGCCCTCCTCCATCAACGAACTGGTGAGCGTCAAATGAGTTCGAACGTGAGTGCACTACGATCCACCGCGCGACCCGCCGGAAAGAAAACAGACCTGAGTTACGCCGAGCGCGGCTACGGCGCGCGCCCGGTGGGATTCGGCGAAAAACCGGGTATCGTCGTCGTCGATCTCCAGCTTGCCTTCACCGATGCGAAGTTCGCCACCGGCGGCGCACCCCTCGTGATGCGTGCAGTGGAGAACACGTCACGCCTGCTCGAAGCCGCGCGCAAAGCGGGCGTTCCGATCGCGACCTGCTATATGGCCTACCACACCGAGCGCGACGCACCGCACTGGAAGATCCCGAGCATCCCGAAGGTGCTGGAAGGCGATGCCGGCGCGAAGCTGGATCCGGCCATCTCGGATCCCTCGTATGACTACATCCTGCGAAAGAGCGCGCCGTCGATTTTTTTCAATACGCCGGTGACGACGTATTTCGCCAAGCACCGCGTCGACACGATGATCGTGACCGGCTGTATCACGAGCGGCTGCGTGCGCGCGAGCATTGTTGACGCATTCAGTCACGGCTATCGCACGATTGTTCCGGAAGATTGCGTGGGCGATCAGGACATCGAAGCGCACAAATCGAACCTGCTCGATGTCGATCGGCGCTACTGTGATCTCACTACCGCGGATGCATTGATCGAGAAGATTGAAGCGTGGCGCAAGGGCGGCGGGCGGTAATCGGCCGGGTACCGCGTCGCCTGCTTGCCGCGAAATTTCGGCTCGACCCTGACGCCACGATTCCGGAAAGATGGCGTTCGGTTAGCCCGCCGGAAACCCGGCATCGTGCGCCCACAATCGCCAAGACCGTTCCATCGACAAGGGCTGCAGCATGATCTTCGCGGCCTCCTCGACTTCACCGGGGCTGAGATAGACAGGTGTCCCGAGCGCATGCGACGCAAGCTGCAACTGCGCATTGTTCTGCGTTTGAATGGCGATGTAGACGGCTTCGCGCACGCCTCGCCCGACCACCACGGCGCCATGCCCGCGCAAGAGCGCGACACGATTATTCCCAAGCGCCTTGGCAAGGGATGCGCCTGTGTCGGGACGAACGACCAGAAGACTCGTATCGCCGAACTCGGTGCGGATGTCCCACACCGGAACGTTCGTCCCGATCACCGAGCCGATATGGAAAATCGCCCGGAGCGCCGTCCCGGTCACGCCAAACGGAATCAACGGCGCGGAGTGGTTATGACAAACCGAGCCAACGTCCGGACGCTTGGCGTAGATCGATCCGTGAATAGCGCGCTCGGCATAGAGCAACCGGCCGCGCGCATCGATCGGTGTGCCATCGACGTGGAATTCCAGAATGTCATCGAGCGTGACCAGCGCCGGCGCCCGCGAGCAGGACATGAAGTAGTGGTCCGGATTGTCCGGATGTCGCATGGAGATATGGCCATACACGTCGACGACGTGCTCGTGACCGAGAATCCTGTTGGCGATGACAAGATCGCGGAGCATCTCGGGCAGCGTCTGTTTTTCCGGTGGCAGTGAATCACTCATGCGCGGGTTCCTCCAATGGATTGTCTTTGTTGCTCTCGATCTTCATGGTCATGCCTGGTTGAGCTTGGGCGGTGCGATCGTGCCGGTGATGCCCCCGTCGGCGAGCAGGACATGCCCCGTCACATGACTCGCGAGATCCGAGGCGAGAAACAAGATCGCCGCGGCAATTTCCGCCGGATCGGCGGCGTGACCGATTGCCGTCATGCTATCCATGGCCTTCCAGCTCTCCGCGCTCACCATCGACTTGAGGCGCGGCGTTCGCACGAATCCTGGCGCCACGGCATTGACGCGAATGCCGGACGGACCTAACTCGTTCGCGGCCGCACCGACAAGCTTGTGCAGTGCCGCCTTCGCGACGCCGTATGCGGACTGGCCAGGAATCTTGGTGATACCAGCCATGGATCCAACGAACACCATCGAGCCACCGCCCGCACTCACGAGCGCGCGCCCGCCGATCTGAATGGCAAGGCACGCATGATTGAACACCAGATCGAACTGCGATCGCCACTTCTCTTCGTCGAAATCCAGCAACGAACCGAACACCGGCATCCCGACGATCCCAACGACGCCGCCGAGGCGCCCGGCTTTCCCGGCCTCCGCGAACACGCGCTCGACGTCCGCACGGTTGTTCACATCGCCCACGAGCGCGACGCCGCCGGTTTCTTCGGCGACCATTCTGGCGAGGCTCGCATCGCGGTCAACGCACGCCACCTTTGCGCCCGCCTGCGAGAGTGCGTGACAGGTCTGCCGGCCGATGCCATTGCCACCACCCAGCACGACGAAAACGCGGCCATCAAGCCGCAGCTTGGAAAGGTAGTCGGGAACAGGACTGCGATCTGGGTTGGTCGTTGCCATGAGGACTTGGTGATATCGAGGGAAGGGTCAGTCTGCAGGCGATGATTCAATTCACCTGAAAATTGTATTTCTTGACGAACATGGCCGCGTCGTCGCGATCCGATTTGAGGAGCTTCGCGAATTCATCCGGCCCCATGATGCCGTTCTGCACACCATTCTCGGCAAGCCATTGCTGGAAGGGCGACGCGCTGAAGAGCTTCACATATTCGGCCGCGATGCGCTGCACCGCGGCCTCCGGCATCGCGGCCGGCCCCATGATGCCTATCCAGACGCGCAAGCCGAATGGACCGAACGTCTCATCGAGCGTGGGAACATCGGGCATCACCGGCCAGCGCTTCGTGCTGTCGACGCCGATGAGTTTCAGCTTTCCCGCTCGCGTGGGCCCAAACGCGTTATAGACGCCGATCCAGGTGAGGTCCGCCTCGCCCGTCATGACGGCCGTGATGATGGCGGGCGGACTATTGTAGGGAATCGCCGTGGCCGTCATGTTCAGGTGGTCTTGCACCCACTGGCGCACGCCGTCGGTATTGTTGCCGGTGCCAAACGTTGCCCAGTTGAAACTGCGGCCCTTGGCGACAAGCCCCTTGAGTTCCTCGATGGTGTTGATCTGCAGGTTCGGGCTGGCAAACAATCCACCCACGACCCAGAACAGATTGACGATCGGCTTGAAATCCCGTTCCACGTCGTAAGGCATTTTCTTGAAGACGAATGGCGCGTACGACACGGTGCCCGGTGTCATCACACAAAGCGTGTAGCCATCCGCGGGAGCTTTCGCGCACGCCTCGCCGGAGATGAGAAAGTTGCCGCCGGGCCGCGCTTCGTGAACCATCGGCTGGCCGAGGCGCGGAAGCAATTCATCGGCGGCTTTGCGCGTGATGATGTCGGCGCCGGAGCCCGCCGGGAATGGCGTGATCAGCCGTATCGGCTTCGTCGGATAGCTCTGCGCAAAGCAGGAGGTGAACGCGGCCGCGAGCAGCAGTGCAGCGCCAGGAACGATCGATGGCATGCTCTCTCCTTCCGAAATCCATTCCGCAGGGAGTTCGCAGATTCCGCCGGCGTTGACGCCGGTTTCATCGCGCGTTAGGGTTATACACCACCAAGGAGGAGACGCCCATGCCGACGAAGCCGCTCGTCGCCGGAACCGCACTGCTCGCGTTCGCGTTCGCGCTGTCTTTGATGCCACCCGCCTTCGCGCAGCAACCGATCGCCCTCAAATTCGCTTCGCCCGCGCCGGTGCAATCGGTGCTGCATGGGTCCTTCACCGCGTTCATCGATGCGGTGAACGAAGCCGCCGGCGGCACGATCAAGGTGGAGCCGTTCTTCGGCGCATCGCTTGGCAACTTTAACGTCATGTACGATCGTGTGGTCGATGGCGTGGCCGACTTCGGCTTCATTCTCACCGCGCAGGCCGGTGGCAAATTCAAGCTGCACGACGTGGCGAGCCTGCCGTTTGAAACCGAAGACGGCGTCCAAGGCTCGGTCGCACTATGGAATCTCTACGCCAAGGGCATCACCGCGCCTGAATACGCCGACGTGCGGCCGGTGTTCCTCTTCGTGCTCGCCAATGGCAGCATTTTCTCGCGCACACCGATCAAGACGCTCGAGGACATGAAGGGCAAGAAGATGTCGGCCTACAACATCATCTCGACCCGCGCCATCACCGCACTGGGTTCCGCGCAGGTCGGCGGCACGCCGCCCGAGGCTTACCAGGCGCTGAGTCGCGGTCTTATCGATGCAACCGTCCAGACGTTCGGCGGCCTCATCACATTCCGTCTGCATGAAGTCACCAAGCATCAGCTCGCCTTGCCGCTCACCAGCGACCCGGCGGTGGTGATCATGTCGAAGAAGCGCTATGACGCGCTGCCCGCGCAGGGAAGGGCCGCCATCGACAAGGCCGGTGGTCTGGCCATGGCCGAGCGCATGGGCGCAACCGTCAACGCGGCGAACGCACGAGGCATGGCGGTCGTGAAAGAGACCCTTTACAGCCTTCCTGCCGCGGAAACCATACGCTGGAAAAGCGCCATTCAACCCGTGCTCGACCAGTGGGTGAAAGAGACACCCGGCGGCGACAAGGCACTCGCTGCGTATCGTGGCGAGATTCGCGCAGTGAAAGCCGCGGTAAAAGCGCCAGACGGCAAGTAGCGGGTGGAGTTCGCGCTCGATCGGCTGGACCGCCGCTGCGTCCTCATCACGCAGCGTATCGCGGTAGTGGGCGTGTTCGCCATGTTGGCGATCGCGTTCACGACCATCACCGACATTCTGCTGCGCTGGCTCTTGAACGCGCCTATTCCGGGCGCGGCGGAAGTCTTGGGTCTGGCGTTGGGTGTCGCGGTGTCGGCCTGCTTTCCATCGGGTGCCGCGCTCCGCGTGAATCTCACGATCGAGATGCTTGGCGGGCGCATACCACCCGCCGGCATTGCATGGCTGAAGGTCGTGGGCTCGTTGCTGCTACTGGTTTTCTACGCCTTCATCGCGTGGCGCATCGCTATCTACGCACAGGCATTGCAAGCGCGCGGTATGGCGACCACCTATGTGCAGATGCCGGTGTATCCGTACATCTGGGCCATCGCCTTCTTCGTCGCGATGACCGCGCTCGTGCAAGTCGTCGCATTCATGGTCTGCGTGCGGTATGCGCTGGCAGGGATCCCCGACCCGAGCCGCTGGAGCCTTGGGAGCGACGAGACCAAAGCTCACAGTGCGCCGCCCGCGATGGACGGCATCAAGGTGTTCGTCGCCTCGCTTGCGCTTGTCATGCTCGCCGCGGCGCTGCTCTATCTCTTCCAGCTCGCGCACGCGCCGCTCTCGCACCTGGCCAAGGCAAGCCCGCTCGGTTTCTCGCTGATCATGGTCGGGCTCATCTGGGTGCTGCTCTTTCTGTATGTGCCGCTTGCGGTCGCGCTCGGTGTCATCGGCATGGTAACCGGTGCGCTCTCGCTTGGCATCGATCCGATTCTTGGCGTGCTCGGCAACGAGTCGGCACAGTTCATCACCAATCATCAGGTCGCGGTGGTGCCGATGTTCCTCATGATGGGCGCCTTCGCCGTGGTTGCCGGCATGGCGCAAGACATCTATGACCTGGCGCACGCGCTGTTCGCACGCTTTCGAGGTGGCCTCGCGCTCGCCACGATCGGCGGCTGTGGCGGGTTCGGTGCGCTCACCGGTTCGTCCCTTGCGACGGTCGCGACGATCGGGCGCGTCGCGATGCCGGAGATGATCTCACGCGGCTATTCGCCGCAACTCGCCTCCGGAGCGGTGGCCGCCGGCGGAACGCTCGGAGCGCTCGTGCCGCCGTCGATCCCGCTCATCTTCTACGCCTTTCTCACCGAGACGTCGATCGGGCAGTTGTTCATCGCAGCAGTGGTGCCAGCGATCATCGCGATCGCGTTCTACATGCTCGCCATCATCGTGAGCGTGCGCATTCGTCCGTCCATCGCACCGGCGAGCTCGACCCGAACGGACTGGGGTTCGGTCGGCCTCGCCGCCCGCAAGGCGTGGGCTGGCCTCGCGCTCTTCGCCATCGTATTGGGCGGCATCTACGGTGGCATCTTCACCGAGACGGAAGCGGCCGCGGTCGGCGCGGCCGGCGCGTTCCTCTTCGCACTCGCGCGCGGGCGCATGAACAAGAAGTCATTCTTCGCCGTCATGGGCGAGACCACCGGCACGACCGCCCTGCTCTACCTGATCATCTTCGGTGTGCTCACCTTTTCGTTCGCGATGGGTGTCACCGGCCTGCCGCAGCGGATGACCCAGTTCTTCACCGCATTGCAGTGGTCGCCCATCATCGTGATCTTCTTTCTTCTTGCGATCTACATCGCGCTCGGCTGCATCATGGATTCGAGCACGGTGATGTTCGTCACCGTCCCCATTGTGTCGCCGCTCGTGGTCGGCATGGGCTACGACCTGGTGTGGTGGGGCATCGTCAACCTCATCGTGCTGGAGCTTGGGCTCATCACGCCACCCTTCGGCCTGCATCTGTTCGTGCTGAAGAGTCTTGGCGGCGGTGACATGCCATTGAGCGCGGTCTATCGCGGCGTCGCGCCGTTCGTGCTCGCCGATTTCATCAAGCTCGCCTTGATCGTGCTCGTGCCGGCAACCGTCATGTGGTTGCCATCGACGATGGTTCGGTAGTCTGATGCGGTAGTAGCTATGTCAAAGTGTGCGACGCCGGCAGCAGTGTCACTGAACCGGCTCGACGCCATTCTCCTTCCACACTTCGACTGCACCGGGGGTCGTAAGGAATTTCAATAGCGCGCGACCGGCGTCCGCTTCGCCGGCCTTGGTGCCGACCCCGCCGGTGAACAAGAGCCAACTGTTGATCTCGGCCGGAAGATAGCCCAGCCATTCGATGTCTGGCGTGCCGATCAGCGGCGGGAGACCCGACACGACGAAATCCACCTCGCCTCGAGACACCAGTTGGGCGGAGGCGCCTGGACCGCCCGATCGAATTTTCGGCCTGACCTGTTCGGCGATGCCCAATTGATCGAGCAGGCCGGCGACATAGCGGCCGCTGCTGCCCTCGCCCGAAGTGGCGATCGCCTTGGCATTGAGCAGTGCGCGCCTGAACGCATCAACGGTGCTGAAGTCCGGCTTCGGCGCGCCTTGACGAACGGCGACGCCGACACCGATGCGGCCAAGCGTGGTTCGCGAGTCGGCCGCGACCTTGCCCTGCCCGACCAGCCCTTCGACGTCATAGGAGAGGATGATGACGTCGAACGGCTCGCCGGCATGGATCCGCTTGATCAAGTCTGGCGGCAAGGCATATTCGCCCGCGACCTTGTGGCCGGTGATGCGCTCGAATTGCGGGAGAAGCGTCGCGAGCGAGCGGCGTGCCGCGCCGGTGAAGAAGCCCTTGATTTCGGCGGCGAACGAAGCTTCACTAACGAGCAATGACAATACAAGGGTTGCACGCAACAGGCACGATCTCACCGTCTGTCCTCACCTTCAATATCACGCAGGATCCACGTCGCAGGCAGCGCGCATCGTCACCGGCCGCAGGCCTCGCATCCTGCAAGCGTCGATGAGCCTCGGCAGCACCGTCAGAACATGATGGTTGCGCTTCTCCAGCACCGCGATGCCATCGTGGAGGAGGAGGATGTCCCCGGCGCCCGCGCGATGCGCAAGGCGTGCCAGCACGGGCTCCGGTGTACGCGCGACGGTATCGAGCCCGCGCCGGGTCCAGGAAACGAGCTGCAGATCGAGCCGTGCGAGCACACGATCGAGCAACGGACCGCGCAGACCGCAGGGCGCGCGGAAGTAGCGCGGGCGGCTGCCACATGCCTCGGCGATGATCGATTGCGCCGCGGAGAGCTCGCTGAACAGGTGATCGGATCCGTACAAGGAGAAGCGTAAGGAATGCACCATCGTGTGATTCTCGACCGAATGGCCGCGGCGGTGGATTTCCCGCACGAGGTGCGGATAGCGAAGAACCCGCTCGCCAACCACAAAGAAGCTCGCCTTGACGCCGGCGCTATCCAGGCAATCGAGCACGCGCGGGGTGATCTCCGGATCCGGCCCGTCATCGAACGTGATCGCGATTTCCCTTCGTGCGGCCGCGGAAGCCGGAAGGCGGACCATGTTGGGGCCAAGGAGTTGGCTGCGCGGAACGAGCCCCACGGCGGCGAGGAGCGCATGATTTCCAACCACGGTCGCGAGCGCCCAGGGCCATGTATGTGGGTGCAGCGCGACAACGCCAAGGCTCGCAGCATGCAACGCGGCACTGGCCGGGAAGATCGGCGCCAGGCGCCATCGCGGATCGGCACGCTGTACGGCGGTCGGCACGGACGGAAGACTCGGTGAAGTCATGTCGGCAGAGGGTAACGGCGGTCGCAGACGTTACAGGCCACGCGGATGCGCGTCAATGCGGGGCCGACATGCACCGTCGACGTGCACGGAAAACGCCATGCACCGCACCAGACAGCCCGGCAACCGGGTCCGCCGGCTGATCGGGGGTGCGGCCGCACGCACCGGTCGCGGCGAAAGGCGGACGTTTCCTTTTTCCCTGGCTCGTAGCAATATGCGGACTTTGCTGCCCGAGCCTGCCCCGCCAGGGGCGTTCACTGCGACCAAGGAGCGTTCCATGCGCGTGGCCCTCATTCATCCGGCCGGCTACAACTTCTGCCCTGGTCAACCCGATCTGTCGCTCTTCGCCAACCGGATGGCGCCGATCGGCATTCTGTCGCTGGCCTCCTGGCTCGAAAAGCACGGCCACGAGACGATGCTGATCGACTGCCTCGGTCCCAGGCCGCCACGCAATGCGGAGGAGACGGCGCAAAGAGTGGTCGACTGGAAGCCCGATATGGTGGGATTCTCAACGACCACCTCTGCTTTCCTCGACGGCTACGACATCGCCGGCCTGATCCGGCAGAAGCGCCCGGGGGTGAAGATCATCTTCGGCGCGGTGCACCCCTCTTCGATCGGCGGCCAGCTCCTCGAGCATTTTCCGAACATCGACTATCTGTGCGTGGGCGAAGGTGAGGGAACGCTCCAGGATCTCGCCGACGGCGCTGCGCCCGCGACGATCTCGGGTCTGGTCTGGCGCGACGGCGAAAAGGTGGTCTCCAATCCTCGTCGCACGCGCATCAACGATCTCGACGAGCTGCCGTTTCCGGCCTGGCACAAGCTGGAGGGCTTCCCCACCGGGTATCACCTGCCGCTTTTCAGCTACATCAAGCGCTACGGCACGAACCTCATCACCAGCCGCGGCTGCCCGTTCACATGCAGCTTCTGCGATCGCACGGTGTATGAACACAAATACCGGCACAACTCCGCCGAATACACGTGGGAGCACATGAAGCACCTGCGCGATACCTACGGCGTGCATCACATCAACTTCTACGACGACCTGTTCACCGCCAGTCGCAAGCGCGTGGTCGAGCTATGCGAGACGCTCATCAAGAAGCCGCTTGGCATGGATTGGAATTGCGCCATCCGCGTCGGTCACAACGACGACGAGGAACTCCTCTCCCTCATGAAGCGGGCCGGCGCGTTGATGCTGTCGATGGGCATGGAGACCGCCGACCCTGCCATGATGGAGCGGCACAAAACCGGCGTCGCACTCGAGCAGGTTCGCGAGACGACGCGACGCATCCAGAAGCTTGGCATGCGGACCAAGGGGCTGTTCATATTTGGTCTGCCGGGCGAGACGCCGGAGACGCTCCGGAGGACGTCGGACTTCATCCTGGAGCTCGACCTCGACGAGATGAACATGACCAAATTCACGCCGTTCCATGGCGCGCCGATGTGGCATGAAATCATCCAGAACAACGGCAAGGAGGGGTCCTTCCACGAGGACTGGCGCCTCATGAACTGCCTGAATTTCGTCTATGTGCCAGAGGGGTTCTCGTCGCGCGAGCAGATGGAGGACCTCTACAACTGGCACATCATGCGTTTCTACAAGAGCAAGCAGTACCACAGGCGGTTCGCGAAGAGACTGTGGCAGCACCGCTGGACGTTCTGGCACATGGCGAAGCACCTGCCGATGCTGTTGCGGGCCAAGTCGCACTTCACGCACGAGGGTGTTTCGGTCGCGACCCAGCTGGAGGAAATTCCGCTGCATCCGGCGCAGCCCCCGATACCACTCGCGGCGGGAACCACCTCGAACACGGTCTACGCCGATGTGCCGGAACAGTTTCTACCCGCAAACAAGAAGATCATCCCGGTGAAATTGCGATCGCGACCCGACAAGCCTGATCTCGTCGCCGCGTGAGTGAGGGGGTGTATTGATAAACAGATGCCCGAGGGGGCTTATGTGCGATTCTGCAAGGCCAGCATCCGACTGCAAGGGCCGATGGCGGATCGAAAGCGAAGTGAACCGCACGTCTCGATGACGTCGATATCTGCACGTGACGCCCGCTACGATAATTCGCCCATTCAAACCAAAGGAGATCCCCATGTCGACTGACCTCAAATACCTCGCGCTGACGGCATTGCTGACGGCAGTCCTGTGGATACCCTATGTCGTGGCGCAGGTCATGACGAACGGATTTCCCAAACCGATCAACTACGTGGATCCGACGCCGCGCCCCCTACCGTCGTGGGGGAAACGTGCCGATCGCACGTATATGAACGCGGTCGAGGTGTTCGCGCCATTTGCAGCGCTCGTGATCATTGCGCATTTGGCCGGCAAGGCGAATGCCATGACGGCGTTTTGGGCGGTGTGCTTTTTCTGGCTGCGACTTGGACATGCGGTCGTTTATTTGTTAGGGATCGCCTATATCAGGACCGTCATATTCACGCTGGGTTTCATCTGCATTGCGGGAATATTCTGGGAAGTGATCAAGTAGCGCCTTAATAGGCTTCGGGCCCGGTGATTCACGCGGCCGGCCACGACAAAGTCGGCCTGCGTCGAATGGGCGATGCGGCCAAGATCCGTGTTGGCCGCGACATCTGCGATGTTTGACTGACCCGGCGATCGGATTTTCATCGCGCGCTTGGCCGCACTGACGCGCGAGTGAGCGGAGCCGTCCACTCGCTAACCAATCGGCGGCGCCGTGCCTTTGATCTGGATCCGGTAACCGGACCGCACATTCGGGTGGTAGTCCCAGATCGCCTGGTGCTGGGTGCAGCGATTGTCCCAAAAGGCAATCGAATGCGCGCGCCAATGAAAGCGCATCTGGAAGTCCGGCCGCGCGCAATGCTCGAACAGAAATGCGAGCACCGCCGCGCTTTCCGTCACCGGCAACTCGTTGATGCGCGCCGTGAAGCCACGATTCACATAGATCAGTTTGCGGCCAGTGACCGGATGGCGCACGATCACCGGATGCACGGCGGTCGGATACTTGGTCGACGTCTTATCGAACAACAATGCGCCGTCGTGCATTGCGGTCATGCCTTCAAGAAAGCGCTGCATGGGAGCCGACAGCTCGTCGTACGCCGCATACATGCTGGCGAACAGCGTGTCGCCCCCGCCCATCGGCGGCACGATGTGCTGGTGCAGGATGCTGCCCATCGGCGGGATCGGCGCGCAGGATTGATCGGTATGCCACACCTCGCCCGACACACGCTTCGAATCGGCGGTGAAATGTTGGCGCCGGATTTCAGGATGGCCCTCGACAGTGCTCGAAGCGGTGCCATCGCCGCCGACATGGATGTGCATTGCGCCGAAATAGCTGCAAAAGCGTTTATGCGCGACGAAGTCGATCGGCTGGTCGCGGAAAAAGACCACGAGATGGCGCATCAGGGCCGCGTGAATTTCCTCCACCTGCTCACCGTGTAATGGCTCGCGCAGATCGACACCGGTGATCTCCGCGCCGATATGCGGCGAAAGAGGTGTCACGCTAATGCTGTTGAGGCTCATTTTTCGAATCACATTCGATCGGCGCGTTATCTGCTGGTAGCCAAATCGCGAAGGCAAATCCGACGCGCGTTAGCCAACCACCAATGCCCCGTGCGCACCCTGCCCGTCAGTCATGCCGCGCGCCTTCATCCAGTCATAGGCCCGGTTGAACCGGTCCGGATCGTAGTAGTCGACGTGCTTGTAATGGACGAATGCCTTCAGCAACTCGCGCGGTTCGAGCGCGCCGTGGGTGGCGGCGGTGACGTGATGCGCGTACTGGTAGAAATCCGCGTTGATCAGATCGACCGCTTGATTCTCTGCATCGTAGTAGGCCTTGCGCTGCTCGGACGTGAGTTCAGGCCCCACCACCTCACCGCCGCGATAGAACGAGGCGGCAATGATATGCGCGCCCTCCTTGAGCCCCAGACTGATAAACGGCTCCATCACCGCGACCGCGCGGTGGAGGCCGCTCTTCAATCCGCGCCAACGCATTTGCGGGAGTCCACCGTTCTCGATCTTGACGTGCTCACGGCCGACCGCGCTCTCCAGCATCTGGAGCGTTGTATAGTGCGAGCCGGTGAGTTCCTGCACGACGACCGGAACGCCGGCCATATCGCGCGGCGTCTGCAACGCGTCCTCGAAGGTGAGGATGGCCTGTGCCGCGACCGCCGCCCGAAGTGCTGCGATGCTGCCACCGCGTGTGCCGCGTTCCAGCCGGTCGATGCTGGCCCATTCGCAGACGTTGTAGCTATTGGCCGAGCCGCACTCGAAGAGCTGCTCCTTGAGTCTTGAGAGGATCGGCTTCTCGACGGTGTCTTTCTCGCGATCCGCGTAGGTCGCCGAGAAGCTCACGTCGAGGTCCGCCTTGGCGAACAAGCCTTCCTCGATTGCGACGATCACCGGCAAATCGAATACCGGGTTATTGGGAGCGATTCTCACGACTGTCGCGACTGTCACGGTCATATCCTTCCGGAGTGGTGCGCCACTTGCCCGGCGCGAATTGCGATTAGCATACCGCAACAACTCGCAACGACTCGCAACAACTAGACGTATCCGCGACCGGCCATGGTTCCGCGGTTCGCCTATGCCTCTTCGGAAAGAAATAACAATGGGAATGACAGCCCGAGCAGGCGCTGCGTTGTTCGTCGTGGTGATCGGTATTGTTGCCGCCGGCTCCAGTGCGGCACAGAGTTATCCGACCAAACCGATTCGCTTGATCGTGCCGTTTCCGCCTGGCGGTATTAACGATACGGTGGCACGCCCGTTTGCCGATCGCATGAAGTCGGCGCTCGGCTCGATGGTGATCGAAAACCTGAGCGGCGCGGGCGGTGTCATCGGTGCCAACGCCGTGGCACGCGCCGCGCCCGATGGCTACACGATGCTGCTGGGAAGCGCCGCAACGCATGTGATCGGGCCGCTCACGGTGTCCACACCGCCGTACCATCCGCTCAAGGACTTCCGGTGCATCGCAATGCTGGCAACCGGCGGCAACGCCATCAGCGTTCATCCATCGCTGCCGGTGAATACGCTGAAAGAGTTTGTGGCCTATGCGAGCGCTCCCGCGCGACAGCTTTCCTACGGTTCGGCCGGTACCGGGTCGACCGGACACCTCGCGGGCGAATTATTCCGATCGCTGATCAACGCACCCGGTCTTTCTCACGTGTCGTACCGTGGCGGTCCGGCCGCGCTGACTGATTTACTTGGCGGTCATATTCCGGTCGCCGTGCCAAACATCAGCGGCCACGTCTTTGATCTTCATCGGACCGGGAAAGTCCGCATTCTGGCCGTCACGACGGCAAACCGCTCGGCGATCGCGCCCGACATTCCGACCGCGCGCGAAACCGTGCAAGGCATGATCGCCATCAATTTCTTCGGTCTGTTCGTTCCGGCCCGCACGCCGCAACCCGTCATCGAAAAAATCGTAGCCGCGGTCAACACGACGATGGCCGACAGCACCATGCTCGAACTGTGGACCAAGGCGGGTCTGGAGGTCTACGCGGACAGCACTCCCGACAAGGCACAGCGCTTTGTGGAAGATGAAGTGACCAGTTGGTCGCCGGTGATTAAATCGCTAGGGCTGAAGTCGGATTGAACGCATCGACCTCCGCCATTCCCTGAACGACGGCGGTCGCACGCACGCCGGTTGCGAGGTCATCATGCAGAGGATACGGCACGATCGGCGATCGCCAATTCCTGCTTGGCGTTCTGCTCAACGAGAAACAGGCTGCCCGCTGTTTCCTTGATCTTATCCTTGCATATTAAAAGTCCACTTTTAATATACAAGGATGAAAAATTCGCGATCCGGAATCGCTGGCAGACCGGATGGTGATTCTTGATGAAATCCAGCGCCGCCCGTCTCGGTGCTGCGTCCAGCATTGCGGGATTGGCGCATCGCCTCAACTTGTTCTGCCTTGTTCTTCACGGCTTCCGAGTGGTCCATCGACAACGCCGCGGCACTGCCCTCTTTAATCACGGACTCGGCGTGGCCGGCTGCCTGTCGTGCCAAACGCGACTCCGCCGACGACCAAGACGAGCGCGATCCACACGGACAGGTCCGGCGCTTCGCCCAGCGCGACCGTAGCGACGGCGATACCAATGATCGGCGCCCCGAGCAGTCCCTGCGATACCGTGATCGCTGACAACCTTCGACCCGCCATCGCGATCGCCCAGTACGGGATTGCCACGCCAACGATGCTGCTCGCGAACACGAGACCGATCAGCTTCGCATCCCAGTCGACCGCAACCCACGGCTCCGCAAGCGGCGCGATGCAAAACAGGATCACCGTCGCCAGCAGCGCCTCCCACGGTACGAGCTGAAACGGCGTCGAGCGCCATGTGTGACCGCGAATGTGCACGATACTCGCCGCCCAGCACAATGCAGCGAGCAACAGTGCGGCATGCCCGATCACCGAGGCGCGCTCGCTCCAGTCGAACGCAAAGGGATTGAACAGCACCACCAGTCCGAACAACCCAAGCGCGACACCGATCGTGCGGCGCAGCGTGAGCCGCTCACCCAGAAACAATGCCGCCGCCGGCATGACCCACAAAGGTGTCGTATAGGCGAGCACGACAGAACGACCCACCGGAACCAACTGCAACCCGATCGATGCAAGGAGCGCGAAACCGACCATATGCAGCAGCGTGATGCTCAACAGGATAGGCATGTCCGATCGCGGCGGCACCACAAGCCGCCCTCCGGGAATCGAGATGACCATTAGCGCCGCTGCGCCCATTGCCGAGCGGATCGCCGCAAACCAATAGGGCGACATGCTCTCCAAGACCACCTTATTGATCGGCCACACGAGACCCCAGCCGAGGACCGCGATGATCAGGAACGCAATCCCTTGATAGGTCGAAGCGGCGTCGACACTCGGATTCGCGTTCGAACTCGCGGATACGCGCGATTCATTCATTGCCGACTATCAACAGTGGCTCCAATTCGATCCTGACGAACACGCTCCCGCCCACATTGTAGTGAGACGGGAGGCCGTGGATACTGGCGCTGCCGAACCCGAGCCCAGCCAACGCTCAAGCGCCCATGGCCCATGGCCCGCCGAACGCAAAGCCACCTGCGTGTTCGAAGCGATCGACCGGCACTATAAAAAGATCGGCTTGAAGCGGGTGGCCATGCCGATGACACTCGATGGTCGCTACCAGATCATCCTGAAGCGCACGCCGGACCGGTTGGCCGCGTTCGATGCTGCTCCCAGTTTTGCAGCGTACGCGCGTTGACGCCCGTCAGCTTGGCGAGCTGAGACTGTCCGAATTGCGCCGCCTCGCCGATGGCGTGGATTTCCCGTTCAATTGGCCTTAGGTCCGCGAGTTGTCGCCCTATGAGTCATGATAGCCTTACCAAGTATTACCATTTATTGAATAGGTGCCGATCATGGACAGCACATCTGTTACGAGCAAAGGACAAGTCACGATTCCGAAACCGCTGCGGCAGCAGTTGGGCTTACGTCAGGGCAGCAAGGTCGAGTTTGTCCTGGTGGGTGACCATTTGGAAATGCGCATATTCAGCACGCCGGCGAAGGTTTCCGCGAGCGGTTTCGGCATACTCAAAAGCAGACGGGCCGCCGTGCCAGCCGATTTCGATCCGTCGGATTTGCTGCGCAAGGGAAAATCGACGGGTAAGTCGAGACCAAGCAAGTGATCGGGCTCGATACCAACGTCCTTGTACGCTATTACGTTGAGGATGACGGCGACGCCGAGGCGAAAAAGCAGCGCGAGGCCGCGCGCCGCCTGATCGAATCGGGCAAATCGCTGATGGTCTGCAAGACCGTGCTGCTTGAGCTGGAATGGGTAATGCGCGGATACTACAAATTCTCAACCGCGCAAATCGCGGCGGTGCTGAATCATTTGCTGGCGTTGCCGCAAGTCACGGTCGAAGATCGAGCGAGCGTCGTCCAGGCACTTGCGAATTGCGAGGCTGGGCTGGGGCTGGCCGACGCCTTGCATCATGCAAGCTATAGGGGATGCGAAAGCGTGGCGTCGTTCGACGACAAACAATTCGCCCGACGTTCTCGACGGATGGGACTGTCGCCGCGGGTGGTGGTGCCGGGGTAAGTGTTCGAAATCGAGCGCATGGCGGGCATCCTTGATGCCATCAATCCATTCATGTCTCGGCTTAAACGAAAACGACATCCCATTCGCTTCATCACCGCAAATATCGCAGTCGCTTAGCCAGCCGGGGTCAGACGCGACATAAATTCAAAGTATTTTTGCCCGACGCAAGTTCCCAACCCCAATTCAAGGAGCCCTCTTGTGCTCGATCCTAACCACCACGCGCCCATAGCGACTAACTGGATGACGATGTCCCTTGAGGCGCGCAATCTCGCCTTCAACAATGTGGCGCATGCGGGCGCTGCATTCGTCCAGCAAAAAAACGAGGGTTGGACTGCCGCGTCGACCGCCCTGCGCACGCAACGCCCACAACACCTCGACCTGCCTTATGGGCCTCGGGATCGCACGAAATGGGATCTGTATCCCAGTGCCGATCCCAACGCGCCCTGCTTCGTCTTCATTCACGGCGGCTATTGGCAACGCGGCAGCAAGGAGATGTTCGCCTGCGTCGCCGAAGGTGCGCTTGCCAATGGCTGGTCGGCGGCGCTACCTGGCTATACCCTGGCACCCGAGGCAAGCCTCACGCAGATCACGCAAGAACTTCGCGCTGCGCTCGATTGGTTCGCTGCAAATGCCGCCCGCCGCGGTATCGCGGGCCCAGTGATCCTCTCGGGTTGGTCAGCAGGCGGACATTTGACGGCGTATCTGTTGGATCATCCAATCGTGACAGCGGGGATGGCGATTTCCGGCGTCTATGATCTCGCTCCGCTGCGCGACTCCCCGCATGTCAACGACAAGGTGAAGCTCGGCGAAACGGAAATCGAAACGCTTTCGCCGATGCGCTTGCCGGGCGTCGCAAAGCCGCTATCGATTGCGTATGGCACCGGCGAGTTGCCAGGAATGGTCGCGAGCAGCCGCGATTTCCACGCCGCCCGGGCAGCGGCGCATCTTGCGGGCGATCTGATCCCGATCACCAATACCAATCACTTCACGATCATCGATGAACTCAGGCGACCCGATAGTCATTTAATGCGCGCTGCCTTGCAGCTCGCGCAGAGGTAGGCATCAGCGCGAGTCGTACACCGTTTCGCCCCTTGATGCCATCAAAGCATTCACGACCCCGCGCGAGCCCAAGCGTCGACCTATCCGCTTCATCACCGCGAATATCACGCCAACCCGGATTTCCATGAAAAGAACTCTTTTCCTCGCCTTGCTTCTTGCCTGCTCGCTTCCGGTGCAGGCGCAGTTCCCTTCCAAGCCGGTGCGCGCGATCGTCGCGTTCGGCACGGGCGGCGCGACCGACGTGATCGCGCGCATCGTCGCGGTGTCGATGTCGCAGTCGCTCGGCCAGCCGGTGGTCATCGACAACCGGCCCGGTGCTGACGGCATCGTTGCCGGCGAGCAATTGGTCAAGGCCGCGCCCGACGGCTACACGGTGTTCTTCGGTACCTCGACGCAAATCTCCGCGCTGCCGTCACTGCGCAAGCAGGTGCCCTTCGATCCGATCGCCGACATGACGCCGATCGGCGGCATCGGCGTCAACAGTTTCTTCTGGACGGTGCATCCGGACCTGCCGGTGCGCACCTTGAAGGAGCTGGCCGCCTACGGGCGCGACAATCCCGGCAAACTGAACGCGGGCAGCTCGAGTGCCACCGCAAGCATCGCACCGACGCTCTTCGCTGCCGCGGAGAATTTCAAGATCCAGGTGATTCCCTACAAGAGTGAGACGACGGCGCTAAACGACCTGATCGGCGGGCGTATCCAGTTGGTGCTGGTCACCGGGACGTTAGCGCAGCACGTTCGCGACGGACGCATCCGCGGGCTCGCGACGATGCTCACCAGCCGCAGCAAGGCATTGCCCGACCTGCCGACGATGGCCGAGTCGGGCATTACGCCGTTCGCGGCGATCCCATGGATGGGCCTGTTCGGGCCGGCGAAAATGCCGGCTGAGATCGTCGAGCGGCTCTCGCGCGAGTTGCTCGCAACCTTGCAAAAGCCCGAAGTGCGCGAGCAAATCGAGCGCCAGGGGATGGAGATCAATCCGCTCTTGGCCGCAGGGATGGGCACGTTGGCGCGCGACCAGACCGCGGTCTGGCGGCGGCTCACCAACGAAGCGGGCATCATTCCGGAATAGCGCGGCCATGACCACATGCGTCATCGCCGGCAAATACGTGCTTGGCATGCGGGACGGCGAGCAGGTCCTCCTCGAGGATCACTACGTCTATGTGGACGACACGACGATCGAGGCGGTCACGCGCGATGCGCCGGCCGCGGGCACGCCGGTGGTCCGCTACGAGCACGGCTTCGTGATGCCCGGTTTTGTGAATCTGCATGCGCATTGCATCCGGGGCGGCCTGTTCCGCGGCATCCCGGACGATCTCGAGATGGACCCCTGGATTCCCAAGCTCGTCTACAACGTGCTCTTGCCGCTCACGGCGATTGCCGCGCAGCAACTCACGCGCGAGGAACTGCACGCGGTCACCGCACTTGGCATGATCGATCTGCTCAAAGGCGGCTCCACCACCGTGCTCGACATGTGGCACCACGGGCAGGAGATGTTCTTCGATGTCGCCCGTGAGATTGGCCTTCGCACCGTCGGCGCGCCGTTCATCATGTCTTCTTCGAATTCGCGTCTCGGGCCAGACGGGCATCCGATCTGGGACTTCGACAATGATGGCCTGGCCCAGCTCGCGAAATCGATCGCGCTCCACAAAGTGCGCGATGCGGGACGCAACGGCCTCGCCCAGGTGGCGATCGGCCCGCATGCCACCGATACCTGCCTGCCCGAACTGCTGCGCGAAAGTCGCAAGGCGGCCGACGATCTCGACTGTATTCTCACGACGCACTTTGCGCAGACGCCGCAGGAGCTCGCATTGCTTCGCAAGCGTTACGGCATGGGGGCGACCGAGTATGCGCGGGACACCGGCCTCTTGGGTGATCGCGTCGTGCTGGCGCATGCCGGCTGCACCACCGATGAAGAACTTGCGGAACTCGCCGCCACCGGCACGCACGTCGCGAACTGCGCGTTCGGCTTCGCACGCGAGGGCAGCAACTTCCCGTTCGCGCGTTTTGCCAACGCGGGCGTGAGCACAGGCATCGGCACCGATTCGCATGGCATGGACATGATCGGCGAGTTGCGCGTCACTGGCCTTCTATCCAAGCAGTTCTTCGGCAAGGCGCATGTGGGCACGGCGCACCAGTTGATGCGCGCTGGTACGTTGGCGGGTGCGAAGGCATTAGGCCGGCCGGACCTGGGCCGGTTGCAGGCGGGCGCGAAAGCAGACCTCCTGGTGTTCGACCTCTTCAAGCCGCATCTACAACCGGTATGGGACCCCGTCAAGAACCTGATCTGGAAAGGCCACGCCGGGGACATCGTGTTCACCATGATTCACGGCGAGCCGGTCGTGCGCGACGGAAAGCTGCTTAAGGTGGATGAAGGCACCATCATGCGCAAGGCCGCACTTGCCGCGCAAAAGATCTGGGCGCTCGCCGCGGAGCGCAAGATCCTGCCACCGCCTGCGGTCAGACCGTAATCAATCACTCGATCGATAGGGCTCGAATCGATCCTTGAACGCCTTCGTCGATTGTTTTCTTGACGACGGCACCCGTCTTCAGCTTTCTTTTTTGAGTGCGACTTAGTCAGCCCCGACGCAAACGCGAATCCATGCTTGTAGAGCCGCTTGCCCTCCGACTGCGCCGTCTGCCGTTCTTCTACGGCTGGGTGATTGTCGGCATTGCATTCGTCACGATGGCCATCAGCGTCACGTCGCGCACCGCATTCTCGTTGCTCCTGCCGCCCCTTGTCGAGGAGTTCAGTTGGGATCGCGGCATGGTAGCCGGGGCGTTTTCATTTGGCTTTCTCGTTTCGGCTGTTCTGAGTCCGGTTGTCGGCCGCCTCATCGACCGGCACGGTCCCAGGGTCGTCATCGAGTTGGGCGCGCTGCTACTGGGTTCGGGCCTCCTCGCCGCGATGGTGATCTCCCAGCCATGGCATCTCTACCTGACCCTTGGAGTACTGGTCGGCGGTGGCGCCAATTGCATGAGCTACACCGCGCAATCGCTATTTCTGCCCAACTGGTTTGTCCGTCGGCGAGGTCTTGCCATCGGCATTGCGTTTGCCGGGGTCGGTGTCGGCGGTATCGTCCTGCTGCCGTGGGTACAGACCATCATTCAACAGGAGGGCTGGCGAGCTGCCTGTTTGACCTTGGGGATGCTGGCGCTCGTGGTACTCGTGCCGATCAACCTGTTCGTTTGGCTCCGACCCGAAAATCTAGGATTACGCCCTGACGGCGACCCGCAACCGGCCGGCGGACATGCCAGGAAGCCGCCTTCGAACGTCGTCGATCACGAATGGGCCGCTACCGAATGGACGCTCGGACGCGCCATTCGGACCGCGCGCTTTTGGTGGATCATGATCGGCTTTTTCTGCTGCACCTTTGCCTGGTACGCCGTGCAAGTGCACCAGACGAAGTATCTCATCGAGATCGGCTTTGACCCGTTGGAAGCCGCTTGGGCATTGGGACTGGTTAGCATCGTCGCGATTCCGGGTCAGATCGCACTCGGGGCGCTGTCGGATCGGATCGGCCGCGAGTGGGTGTGGACCGCCGGGTGCGCAGGCTTTGCCCTCTGTTACGCGGCCCTCATCGGCCTTGAGCATCACCCCACACGGATTCTGTTGTACGGCATGGTGATCGCGCAGGGCCTGCTCGGTTACAGCGTGACTTCCGTGATGGGGCCGATCGTCGCAGAAATTTTTGATGGCCCACATTACGGCACGATCTTCGGTACCTTGACGATCGGATTGATCGGCGGCGGCGCGGCCGGGCCATTGGCCGCCGGAATCATTCACGATGTTACGGGCAGTTACCAAATCGCCTTCGTTCTGGCATTCGGCTGCTGTGTCATGTCGGCGATTGCCATCGGGTTCGCGGCGCCGCGCACTGTCCGCCTGGTGCCGGGCAAAGCTCGATGAGGGCGATGCCCGCGGTGTTGTAACGAAACCTCAAACGCGGGACGACTCCGCACGCGCTACTTGCCCTTGGGCTTCACTGCACGTTCAGCCGCCCCCGTTCCACCACGATCTTCCAGCGCGCCAGATCGTCCTTCAAAAGCTTCGTGAGTCCCTCAGGCGTACTGAGCGACAGGACCACGCCCCGCTCCAATAGCGAATCGCGCAACGCCGGTTCGCTTAGCACCGCCGTCGTGTCATCCAGCAATCGCTTTACGATCGGCGCGGGCGTTCCCCTCGGGAGGAACATCGCGCCCCACGCCCCAGGGTCGACGCCGTCGATCCCCTGCTCCGCCAAGGTCGGTACGTCGGGCAGCCACGACGTTCGCTTGTCCGTAGCGGTCGCAAGCATGCGCAACTTGCCGGCGCGCACCAACGGGATGACCGTATTCATAGGTGTGAATGTCGCCTCGATTTGTCCGCCGAGCACGTCGGTGAGCGAGGTCGCGGAGCCCTTGTACGGCACATGTGTAATCGCGATATCGGTCCGCTGCTTGAAGAGTTCCATGGACAGGTGATGCGGCGAGCCCACCCCGGGGGTCGAGTAGTTCATCGCGCCCGGCTTTGCTTTGGCGAGCGCGATGAATTCCTGGACGGTCTGCGCCGGCACATTGGGATTGATCACGAGCGAGTACATCGCGATCGCAAGCTTCATCACGGGTTCCAAGTCAACCACCGGATCGAAGGGCATCTCTTTCACGAAATATTGAATCGACGAGAGATTGTTGGTCGTGATCAATACCGTATGCCCATCCGGCGGTGCCTTCACCACCGCCATCGCGCCGATGTTCCCGCTCGCTCCCACCTTGTTGTCAACGATCACCGATTGGCCGATTCGCTGGGCAAGACGTGGGGCCATCGATCGAGCGAGCAAATCGGGTGTGGTCCCGGTCGAAGTCGAAACGATCAAGGTCACCGGCTTCGCCGGATAGATCTGCTGCGCATTCGCCGGGTGCACGCACATGGTTGCCGATGCGCCGATTGCCAATACGATTCGTGCCAGGTGATTGAGCCGCACTTCATTCTCCAAATGATCGCGCGCCATTGTGGACAGGGATCAGCGCACCCGAATCATCAATATATCGCACTCGCGATCCGCCAATCGACGATGCGCCGGAGCGCCGGAGCGCAATCATCAGTGGGTGAAGATAAATGGATGCAGTGATTGATCGCGTCATCGCCATCCGCACACCGATCGACGAATGGTCGCCCTTGGCAGCTACACAGCAACGATTGTCACATCGATGGCCTTCATACTCGTAACCGGCGCGAGTGTTCCGCTATCGATTGCCTGCATCATCTTGTTCGGCGCTGGCTTCGGCACTTCCACCTCGTTGCCACCAATTTTCGTCCAGGTCGAAATCGTCCTGGAGCAGTTTTCGCACGTGGCCGCGCTCATCGTGGCCGGTGCGCGGCGCGGCCGTGCGATGGCCCCCGCATTTCGAGCGCGATCCTCGCATTCGCGCAGGCGGCGCAGACATTCCAGTTCGCGCATCCGCAGACGGCAACGCGGTGCGACCGGTGACCCCAAGACCAACACGGTCACCTCACGCAGCCCGAATCGCCCCTACGCCGCAGCGAGTTCCAGCGCCCGCAAGTGCGCAGCGAGCACGCCGGGCATATCGCCGGGCGGCATCCGCCCAAAACCGCAGAACGCGGCGAGGCCGAAGTCGGCGAGATACTTGCGCGCCACGGCGACGCGTTCACCGAATCGCTCCATGTTGTGGATCAAGCCGAGAAATACGCGCGTGTCGCCCGCACGCAGGCGCGCGAATGGCGCGAAGAACGCGTCATCAGCACGATCGAGCACCGGGATATGCATCCAATCGACGCGACGACCAGCGCCGGCGATAATGCCGTTGGCAAGATCGACCGTGCGGCCAAGATCGCCGGGCGCGAATCGCGGCCAACCGCCGAGCGTGCCGAAGCAAAGATGCACGCCTACTCGCGCCTCGGACGGAATGGCGGGACACAGCCGCGCGAACTGCGCGACATTGCGTTCGATCCCGCCCTCAGGTGCAAGGTTCGCAACTTCACCATACGCGTCCTGCACTTCGGTCGAACAATCCCATTGGATCGCGAGATCGCGCGCGGGAATGTGCGCGAAGATCGTCCGCAGTTCATCGGCCATCGCGAACTCGTAGCCTTCGCGCAGAATGGGCAGGCGCTCCGGATTCACGAGAATGCGCGGCGGTGCGGCACTATTCGGCGAGGCGAGCGAGATCTGGAAGCGCAAGCCCGCCGGAAGCCGGCCTTGCTCGCGCATCGCGCGAAATACGTAGTACGAGTTGATCGCATCGCGAGCGTAGCCGAGGCGCCATCCCGGTTCGCCGAAGCGAATGCGATCGACACTATCACGCACCTTGAATCGCCAACTCTCTCCGGTGTTGCGCGGATTCAAACGCTCGACCCCGTTATCGAGCGGCGGACGCTGCATGATCTCTAGATCCGGATGCAGCGCGAAGACCTGGAAATGAATCCGGCTGATCCAATGCAACCGCAAGCCGACCTCGCCATCAGGCAGCGCGCCGAGGTAGCGGCCGAGCGGACCGCCGAACTGTTCGAAGACGCGCTCCGGCGTATCGAGCGGGATGCTGCCCACGAGCAGCAGGCGCGCCGCGTTCATTGTGGAGACTTCACGCTCGACGTTCATTGAGACAACTTCACGCTCGGCGTTCATTGCGAAAACTTCAGGTTGCGTTCGCGAACGAGGCGGCGCCACTTATCGGTGTCCCGCCGCATGATCGATGCGAGCCCCTCGGCGGTCGACCCGACCACCTCGAAATTGATCGCCTGAAAGCGCTGCCTGACATCGGGGTCGGCGAGCGCCCGCCGGACATCGTGGCCGATGCGCTCGGTAATCTCGCGCGGCGTTGCGGCGGGCGCGAACATCGCGACCCATGTGCTCGTCTCGAACTTTGGCACGCCCGATTCATCGATGGTCGGCCAATCCGGATAGAGCTTCGAGCGTTCGAGCGTGGCGATACCCAACACGCGCACCCTTCCCGATTTCAAGGTCGACGCGCCGCTACCGATGTCGGCGAACGCAATCTGCGTCTCGCCCGCCATCAAACTCGCGAGCGCGGGACCCGCGCCTTTGTAGGAGATCGGCGTGATCTGCGTGCCGGCCAGTGCATTGAAAAGTTCAAGCGCAAGCAGGCTCGCCGCGCCCGGCCGATTTTCGACCACGACCGGATGGCCCCAATACTTCTGCAGCTTGGCGGTGACGATTCGACACGACACGTCGATGCCCCCACCGGGCGCGGTGGGGACCATCACGCGCACGGTCTTGTTGGGAAAGCTTTGAGCGGATGCGGCACCGCTCGAGAGCACCGCGGCCAGAGCGAAAGCGAAGACGAAGGATTTCATCTGACGATAGTACCGCGACCGGCCGGCGTGACAGGCGGTGGTGTGCAGACAGGCGCGATAGGATGCCGCCTTGCCGACCAAGCAAATAGTCC
This sequence comes from Burkholderiales bacterium, assembly GCA_046160305.1. Classification (GTDB taxonomy): domain Bacteria; phylum Pseudomonadota; class Gammaproteobacteria; order Burkholderiales; family SG8-39; genus SHXR01. The sequence continues at coordinate 43,854 of JBJXGX010000305.1, read as the reverse complement.
GCGGACGTTCGGTGTTTTCGCAGCGCTGCGATGGCCCGGCCTTCGCGCGTGGAATGCCGGGTCGATCGTGAGCGAGCGCAGTGGTTGAACAATGCGCGCAGATGACGTGAAGGTGCCGGTTGTCACCGGGCAGGATCAACAGGCACCCGCATCCGCTATTGCACCGCCTTCGCGCCAGCGGGCGGTCGCGGCTCCGGGACCTGATTCTTGATTGCCGGAATCGTCCGCAGATACGCGAAGATCGCGCCCAGATCGGCGTCGGTGAAGTTGCTATAGACCGGGATCGGCATTGGCGGCAGGATCTCGCGTCCACGGCCCATGTGGCGGCCGGTGCGGATCGTGGCGATGAAGTCACGCTCCGTCCAGCGGCCGAGCCCGGTATCCGGGTCGGGCGTCAGGTTCGTGGTCAAACTCACGCCCCACGGCCCCGAAAAGGCCGTGTTGGTCGCAGACGACACGACCAGCCACGGTCCCTCGGGCAGCGTCGGAGCCGGCGGCATCTTCAGCATTTGCGGATGACCCGAGAGCATTCGACTCAGATCGAACTCAGAACCCTTCTCGCCCATCTTGAACGGTGAATCAACTCGACGCTTGCGGCGTCGGGTAGCTCTGTGCCGAGCGGCGGCATTTGTGTCGCTGCGTGGCGTGATTCCATGCGTATCGCGAGCACGTTTGATGCCGGGCGCCCCGGCACAACGACCTGCACGCCCGTGTCGCTTTCATCGTGCGGCGCGCGCCAACGGCTTCGCGCGTTGACGGTTGTTCGCAGCACGTCCTGGTACCGACCGATCGGATCCGCCACGCCTTGCGCACGGGTGAGCGCGAGCGGTACACGGTTCTCGCTCGTGTTATGGCAATGGGCGCAGTTGCCGTGCAGCATTCCCAGCGCGGCGCGCTCGGTGGGCGTGGCGGCCGGAATGCGCGGTGGTGTCGCCAATAGCTTGGGCGATGGATTGCGCAGCACGCCCTGCTTCACGAGACTGCGAAGGTCCGCGTCGCCTTGGCGCATCGGAGGCGCGCCGACGGCCTTCGGATCACGATCGGGAGAAAGCTGCAAGGCAGCGAAGCCAAGCACCGGCACCGGTGCGCTGCCATGGCAGACCAGGCAATCGCCTCGGCTCGGCACGACGTAGCGTCCGCGCGGTGCGCCGGATACCCCGGTCAGCGTGACGCCACGAGCCGGCGCGAGGACCGCATCGGTGCCCGCGTCATTCCATACGTACGTCGCGAACCGCCATGTTCCGTCGGCCTGATGTTCGATGAAGCGGGTTTCGAGCGGTCGATCGCCCAGCGCGAACGCTTTCCAGAGCTTGGTGCCACGCGGAAACGCCCAGGCATCGGGGTCCGACGCATCGATGGCCGTGCCGGGGGGCAAATGGATCCAGCGTCGCTTTTCGGTGCCGTCCGATCAGAGCGGGTACTGCGGCGTAAATCCGTGAAGATCCCCACGCGGCATCGCCGTATTCGCGCCGTAGAGCCCGGTGTCATGCAAACGCAGAGGCAGCGTGTCCTCGGCGTGCACCGAGCCGATGCCGGTCACGATGGGGAGGATCGCCGACAGCAGGGTGCTGGATAAAAGGAGCGAGCGTTTCATTGCGGATCATGCGATGCGTGAATGCCATGACCACAACTATCGGCGCAGGCGGACGGACGCGCTCTTAAGTGTTTCCTAGTCGAATGCTAAATGATTCTTAAGCGCCTCGGAATGCTTTGCGCTGGTAACGGACTATCAATCGCCGCCGCATGCCCCCGCCGCATTGACTGCGTGCCGGCGGCCATCGATACTCCTTGCCACATCACCGAAGGCCATGAACAGGAGAGCACGATGCAGATCATTGACGCCCAGATTCACCTGTGGAGAACCGGCCTGCCAAGCAATCTATCGCATCGACAGGTGACATCGTTCACCGCCGCGGAGGCCATTGGCCTGATGGACGAGGGCGGTGTCGATGCCGCGGTGATTCATCCGCCGGGCTGGGATCCCGATTCGCACGCGTTGGCGTTCGCGGCCGTGCGCGACTACCCCGGGCGGTTCGCGATCATGGGGTCGCTTCCGCTCGAGCAACCGGAATCCCGCTCCCTTGTCGCGAATTGGCGAGCCCAGCCGGGCATGCTCGGTCTGCGTTATACATTCCTTAGTGAGCCTCACCGCACGTGGCTCTGCGATGGCACGCTCGAGTGGCTCTGGGCCGCGGCCGAACGCGCAAACGTGCCTATCGCGATGATGGCGACCGATTCATTGCGGGAGGTCGGCACAATCGCCCTGCGACATCCCGGGCTGCGCCTCACCATCGACCATCTTGGCGGCCGGGGCGGCATGACGACTTTGAAGGACGCCGCCGCCATGACGCACATACCCGATCTGCTGGCGCTGGCAAAATGCCCTAACGTAGCGGTCAAGGCCACCGGCGCGCCGGGCTACGCCAGCGAAAAATATCCATTCCCCGCGATGCACACCTACCTGCGACAGATCTACGATGCGTTCGGTCCTCACCGCATGTTCTGGGGTACCGACATCACGAAGATGCCCGTGCCCTGGCGGCAATGCGTGACGATGTTTACCGAGGCACTGCCCTGGTTGCCAGAACGCGATAAATCGCTCGTGATGGGCCAGGCGATTTGCGCATGGTGGGGATGGAATCGGGCGGATTAGTGCCCATCGGCAATGATCAATCGCCATATCGAATTCTTGAATTCGCCTTCCTGACAGCCTCATGCCTCAGCGCGCGCCGGCCGCGACCAGCGCGCGGACCATCGTCCCGTAACCGCGTCCTTTCGCGAGCTGCAAGGGCGTGCGGCCCTCGCGATCGGTCAGTTTGGTGCTGGCGCCCGCGTCGAGGAGCGCTTGCAATGTGCTCAAGTGATCGGCACCGCCATTGCCCAACACGATCGCCTCGACGAGGGCGGTCCAATTGAGGTTGTTGACATGGTCGAGCGGCGCACCGGCGGCGATCAATTGCCGCACCACGCCGTGATGCCCAAGGTGGGCCGCCGCGATCAGCGCCGTACCGTCATAGCGGCTGGTGACGAGCTTGGCACTCGCGCCCGCGGCCAGCAACAGCCGTAGGGTTTCCTCGTCGTTGGCGACGGCGGCGATGGTCACCGCATCGTACCGGCCCTGTTCGAGCGCGCCGTGGTTGGCACCCGCTTTGAGCAATGCTTGTATTGCGCTGCGTTGGCGCGCGAATGTCGACACATGCAACGGTGTACGACCTTGTTGATCGCGCGCTTCGAGCGCTGCACGCGAGACAGCTACCAGCCGTTCGATCGTCGCGACATCGCCGCGATGGGCCGCTGCATGGATTCCTGTGTAGGCAGCAATTTCAGAAGATGAAGGAGGCACCTGCGCCGCCACCGGCTGCGCGCCGACTCCCAAAGCCAGGACCAGCAAGCCGATGCGCAGCGATTTCATTTGAGTTGGTCCTTCACTTTGTCAAGCGCGCTCATGGCGCATTGTTCGTCGAGATGACCGCCGGGGGCTCCACCGATTCCTACGGCGCCGATCACCTCGTTGCCTACTCTCACCGGCACGCCGCCGCCAAGTAACAAGTAGCCGGGAATATGAACGAGGTTGGCCGCGGCCGGGTTCTTCTGAGCGGTTTCCATCATGGCCGACGTGGTGTTCTTCGCCGATGCCGACGTGTAGGCCTTTTGCAGGCTGGCGCCCAACGTATGCGGGCCGGCATTGTCGGCGCGCTGCACGGCGCGCACGGTGCCGGCGCGATCGACAACGGTTGCCGCAACGGCGTACCCGTTGGCCTGACACGCGGCAACGCTGGTGGAAGCGATCTGATTGGCCAGTTCGAGCGACATATTCCTCTCGGTCCGAACGGCCTGAGCCTGGGCGAGCGTAGTGACAACAGCGGCGCCGAGGATTACGAGCGTTGCAACGGGTTTCAAGGTCAATCTCCTATTGTTGTTCCGGTCAAATAGTGACCGTGGCATCAATATAGGAGAACGCATCGCCACGAAACATCCGTGCGCATACGCCCGTGCATCAGTAGAACTACTTGGTCGCGGCCTCGTCGACCAGGGTTGCATAGCGCCGGATCAGCTGCGCGAGCGAATCCGCCCGCAGCTTTTCCGACAGATGGGCACGGTGCGTCTCGACCGTCCGCGGCGAGAGCGTCAGCGCGCGGCCGATTTCCTTGTTGGTGAGCCCCGTCACCACCAACGAGAGCACGTCGCGCTCGCGCTCAGACAACGTCGCGAAACGATCACGGGCTTCGCGATCGGCAGCCTGGCGTCCTCGCGATTGCACGTGCATCCGAATAGCGTTGTGGATCGCCTCCAGCAGTGGTTCGTCGTCAACCGGTTTCTCCAGGAATTCGACGGCCCCCGCCTTGAACGCCCGCCGGCACATATCGATCGTGCCGTGCCCGGTGAGCATGATCACGGGCTGGTCTGCGCCTTGAGACCGCAGCGTATCCAGCACGGTCGGTCCACTCAGGCCGGGCATTCGCACGTCGAGGACGATGGCGCCCACGGCGTCGCGGTCGAAGTTGTCTAGAAAGTCCTGTGGATGCTTCCACTTCGCCACACGCAGTCCGACCGTACCGATCAATAGCGCGAGGCTCTCGCGAACCGCTTCATCGTCGTCGACGACATGGATCAATGGAGAAATGGAATTCATTGCGTTGCCCTTGCCGCCGGCAATGTAAGGCGAAACTCTGCACCGCGCGGTGCGGCATGGCGGACCGTGAGCGCGCCGTCCATCGCCTGCGCAAGTGTTTCGCATAGACTGAGGCCCAATCCCAGCCCACCGCGCCGCGTCGTGTAGAACGGCTCGAATATGTGCGCCAGCGCCTCGGGGGGGATTCCGGGTCCGCTGTCTCGCACAATCAGTGTGACTTGGTCGCTTTCGTCGCGGACTTGCAGATTCAGGCGGCGTTCACCGACCGGCACTTCTTCAAGCGCCTGCATGGCGTTGCCGAGCAGGTTGTGAATGATCTGCTCGATCGCAACGGGATCGGCCAGCGCCGCGCGTCCTTGGCCCGTCACCGTCACCTCGATGCCGCCCTGTTGCACCGCGGGTTCGAGCAGATCCAACACATGCCGCGCGCTTGCTTCCAGGTTCACCAGTTGCCGGGGCTGCGCGACGTTCGGCGTATCGATGAGACGTCGCAGTCGCGCGATAACATCCGCCGCGCGCCGGCCTTGCGTTGCAGCCTGTGCCATGGCTTGACGCGCGGTGCCCAAATCCGGCGGATCGTTATCGAGTAGTCGCTGCGCTGCCTGCGCGTTGGTGATGACCGCCGCAAGCGGTTGATTCAGTTCGTGCGCGAAGCCACCTGCTAATTCCCCCATCGCATTCAAACGCGCAACCTGCCCTACGCGCAGCAGTTCTTCAGTACGGCGGCGCTCGCGCTGCTTGCTGAGCCTGGCGACCAGCGCAGCCAGCGCGAAGCCTGTGAGCCCCGCCCATGCGAGCAACAATGTCCACGGCCATTGGGCCGGCCCGGTTGCGCGCGACAGACGCAGCACGAAGGGTTGGCTCACGGCCGCGAGCGGCTTCTCGAACACGAAGCCCGCGGTGAGACCGACAGGTTGTGCTTCAGCCGGCTCAGCTTGGTGCAGCAGAATCGATTTATCAGCGTATTCGAGAACTGCGCGGATTGATCCGACCGGCGCGAGCGGCCACTCGCCAGAATTTACCATGCGCAGTACGTCGATGTTGAGCGCGAAGCTCGTCGGCTCGCCCGCGAGCACGAGCGAGTATTGGCCATTTACCTGGTCGATGGTGCCAAGTACCGCATGGCGCACCTCGCGTGAACGGCTCTCCGCCGATTCGAAGGCGGGGTCGGACCAAGTGTCGCCGGCATCCCGGCGGTGCACCGCAAGCACCTGGGGATAGACGGCGGGCAAACGCTGTTCGGGCCGCAGCTTGGGGCTCAGCAGAACGAGCGTGTTGAGAATCGCTTCATGCTGCACGGCTCGTTGACTGAGTACGCCGTGCGCGATCCGCGCATTCGTCTGAAACATATCACGGCGCTGCGCGATGTCGTAACGCACGATGACGAGCGCACCAACCAGAACGACCGCAATCCAGCCGAGTTGCCAGATCATCCTGTCGGGGAACCAAGTTCGCATGGATCGTCTACCAACAAAATCTCGTGCTGAACCGATTCGCGAGCTTCACGCCACGACGATTGTGCTGCGTAGAGCGTTCGCGGATAGGCCCTAGTCCCCCCGCTTCTCTCGGCACTCAATCCTTCCGGATGCCGAACTCGCGGATGAGCTTTGCGTATCGTTCGCTTTCGACACGCACATAGGTACCGAACTCTGCCGCACTCATCACGCCGATCTGCGCGCCCATGGTGTCGAAGCGCTTGCGCGACTCGGGCAACTGTACGGCGCGGGCAATCTCGGCATTCAGGCGCTGGACGATGGCAACCGGCGTTCCCTTGGTCGCATAGAAGCCAAAGTAGGTGCCGCCATCCACCGATCGGATGCCGCGCTCATCGAAGGTGGGCGTGTCAGGGTAATCCGGATGGCGCTGCGTACCGGTCACCGCGAGCAGCCGGAGCTTCCCGCCTTTGATCGCGCCGACACCCGAACCCGGGTCGAACATGAAATCAAACTGAGCGCCCAGCAGGTCATTCAACGCGGGTCCCGCGCCCTTGTAGGGAATGTGGGCAGCCTCGAACCCGACTTCGCGGCGAAAGAGCTCGGCGGAAATGTGCAGGCCGGTGCCGGTGCCTGCCGAACCGTAGTTCATGCGGGTCGACTTCTTCGCGAGCGCCATGAATTCTTCAAGGGACTTCGCGGGGCTCGAGGGATGCACGACCAGATACTGGGTGCTCTTTACGGAGGGTGCGATCGGACTCAACACTTCGAGCGGATCAAGGTCCTTGCGCGCCGCCAGATGCGGCGTGATCACGATCGAGCTGCCGGGGGACATGCAGATCGTGTAGCCGTCCGGATCAGCCCGGGCAACAACCTCTATGCCGATCAGACCGTCGCCCCCCGCGCGGTTCTCGACGACAAAGGGCTGGCGCAACGATTCACCGAGCGCCGGCGCAAGCAGGCGCGCCACGATATCGGCGACACCACCCGGTGCGACATTGACGATCACCCGCACCGGACGGACCGGCCATTCCTGTGCGAGCAACGGACCCGCGAGCATGGCGAAGGCGATACCGCCGCCCATTCCCATCATTCGCATCATGCGTACCAAATGCTTCATATCCCCTCTCCCGCCCGATGGCGAGCAAAATTGCGTTGAACGAACCGCCGTTTGTTGAATTGCTGCAGACACCTCAACCTGCCGCGCGCGAGGCCCGCAAGATTCACGCGGCCTCGCGCCACGTCGCCCCTTAACCCCAGGCGCCCTGTGCCTCGGCCCAACCGATCACGGCGATCGGCGAGCCGTCCGGTTTGATGAATGTGAGCGGCCCGAGGAACGTCATATAGAACTCGCTGTCCTCGGGGAAGTAGGTCTTGTCGTGGCGCGCGCCGGACGACTCGAAGCCGTAACCCGGTGCAACGGCCGTATCACCGCCGGCCGCCTTGCCGCCGCGCACATCCATTCTGCCCTTGGTCAAGAAGTACTCGCCCGGTCCCGCATGGACGTGCGGTGCGAACGATGAGCCCTTCGGGCAATCGAAGATCGCGGTCCAGGCACCCTGCTCGGGCGATACATGGAGCAGTTTCCATCGAATGCCGCCCCCTGAGAATGCGTCGGGGAATGCCTTCCAAGCCAGCGAATTGAGATGCACATATTCTTCGTCGGTCTTCGGCTTCATGATGTCTCCTTCCTGATAGGTGGATCACGATTTACGCGTTCTGCCCAAGTCGGGAGCAGTCGACGCGGCGGTGGCACTCGGTGGGATATCGCGAGCGCACGGCGCAACGATACGCCAGGTGAGCCGGATTCGCGGCCCGCACGATCCGGACAGCACTGGTACCCTTGCGCCCACATCCAATCCCGAGGAGACCACACATGGCACGCATCAAGATTCTGGACCGCACCGAGATGAACGCCGAACAGGGACGCGTCTATGACGCAGCCAAGGCAACGAGCGGCATCGTCGGTGGCCCGTACTACGCCTACATCCGCCTGCCAAAAGTTTTCGAGGCGGCCCAAAACATGCGCACTTGCATCGGTTCCGGACCGCTGTCCAAGCGCGAACAGCAGATCGTGAACATCACCGTCGCGCGGCACTGGAATGCCCGGTATCCATGGTTCGCGCAGGTGCGCGGATCACTCGCCGTCGGCGTCGAGCAGTCGATCATAGATGCCATCAATGCACGCAAGGCTCCGGACCTGCCCAACGCACGCGAGCGCATCTGTTTCACCACCGCACGCGACATCCTCGCCAACAAAGGGCTGGGCGACGAATCCTACGCCGCCGCCGAGAAAGTCATGGGCGTGGAAGACATGGTAGCGCTCGTCGCGACCGTGGGCAGTTTTTCGATGACGTGCATCACGGCCGGCACCTTCAAGATCGACCCGCCGGCCGATGATCCTACGCCGCTCGCCGCATAACATTCGCTTCGCCGAGGCATGGCCCCATGCACACCCCCAATGCACGTCCGATGGCGGGCTCAGTCGAGCCGAATTCCCATCGCCTTGATCTGTTTGGCCCAGTGCTCCCGTTCGGTAGCAACGCGCTTTTGCAGCTCGTCGGGCGTGCCGGCGACAATCTCCACACCAAGCGGTTGCACCTTCGCCGCGACGTCCGGATGACGCGCCGCCTTCGTGATCTCCGCGTGCAGCCGGGTGACGATGTCTTTCGGTGTACCGGCGGGGACGATGATCGCGTGCCAATTGTTGAACGCATAGCCCGAAATGCCGGCCTCCGCGATCGTTGGCAAGTCTGGAAAGGCGGCAGAACGCCGGCTATCGGTCACCGCAAGCGCGCGTAGCTTGCCCGCCTGGACGTGCGGCAGTACCGTGGCAACCGGCTCGATCGACACCTTCACCTCGCCAACCAACAGCGCCTGCACATTCGGCGTGCTGCCCTTGTAGGCGATTTCCGTCATCTTGCCGCCGGCGGCCATCGAGAACGCCTCGGTCGCGATCTTCGCCACGATGTTCGCCTGCCCGTAGAAGATCTCGCCCGGCTTCGCTTTGATGAGCGCGGCCAGCTCCTGAACGTTGTTGGCGGGGATTGAAGGATGCACGACGAGCGCGAGCGGCACGTTGGCGATCACCATCACCGGCACATAGTCCTTGACCGGATCGTAGGGAAGCTTGGTGTACAAGGTCGGATTCATCGTGAGCGCGGAGCCGATCGCATAGCCAACCGTGTAGCCGTCGGCGGGGGCGTTCTTCACCATATCCATCGCGATGATCGTGTCGGCACCGGCGCGGTTCTCCACGATGAACGGCTGCTTGGTGTTGTCGTTGAATTTCTGCCCGACGGTGCGGGCGACGAGATCCGCCGAGCCGCCCGCCGGAAACGGCACGATGACGCGGATGGGCTTGGCCGGATAGTCCTGTTGGGCCGATACGATGGCCGGAGCGATGGCGAGCGGCGCTGCCATGACAATGATCCGCGTGAAACGAAGAACGGCATGCATGATTGAATCCTCCGGGGAGTGAATCTGCGCACTAGGAATCTGCGCGGCGGACCGCGCAGATTCCTGATGGCCGACGCTACGTGCGCTACGGGCTTTCATAAGGGCGAACGCGCCAAACAGTAAGACCGACATCCAGGGCCATTCGGGCGGTGACGATGCGACGATTGATCACTCGCCATTGATCCCGGTATCGCGGATCACCTTTCCCCACGATGCATAGGAGCGTTTGATCAGATCACCGAACTGCTCCGGTGTGCCGCCAAACGGGATGAAGCCCCGCGCCTGCAGGAGATCGGCGATGTCTTTCTCGCGCAGCGCTCGATTCGCCTCGGCATTGAGCTTCGCGATAATCGGTTGCGGTGTGCCCGCCGGCGCGAGCCAACCGTACCAGGCGGGCAGATCCTTCTGCTCGAACCCGGTGATGCCTTCGCTCTCGAGCGTCGGCACGTCGGGGAAGTCCGGATTGCGCTCGGTGTTGTACACCGCAAGCAAACGGAGGCGCCCCGCCTTGGCGAGCGGGGTGGCAACCGTGGTCGGCGTGAACATGATCGCCGATTCGCCGGCGACGACGCTCTGGACCGCCGGCGCGTTCCCTTTGTACGGGATGTGGACGAGGTCTACCCCGGTTTTTAGCTTGAACAGCTCGCCCAGCACATGTCCCGGACTGCCCTTGCCGGCCGAGGCGAAATTCAATTTGCCCGGATTCGCTTTCAGGTGCGCGATCAACGCCTGCACATTGCTAGCGGGGATCGACGGATGCATGATGAGCGCACTGTCGTAGCCGGCCAGAGCAATGATCGGCGCGAAGTCCTTCAGCGGATCGAACGGCAGGTTCGGATAGAGGTGCGGGTTGGCCGCCAGCGTAAAGTTCACCGAGACGAGCAACGTGTAGCCATCGGGTGCCGCGCGTGCCACGAGTTCCGCCCCGATGCTCCCGGCGGCCCCGGGACGGGACTCTACGACGAGCGGTTGCCCAAGCACCTTCGCCATGCGCTCACTTACCGTGCGCGTGATCAGCTCCGCCGGGCCACCGGCCACATACGGATGGATCATCCGCACGGGCTTGCTCGGATAGTCCTGGGCGCCAGCCGGGGCGCAGGCGGCAGCGAAAGCGACCGCGGCAAGCCGTTGCACAACCGCGATTCTTCGCATATCGATCCTTGGCATGTCGATTCTCATCGGGGTGTTCGATGACGCGGCACGGCGACCCGCCTCAGTCGAGCCGCACGTTGGCATTCTTCACCCGTTCAGCGTACTTCGTCCGATCCGCGTCGAGATATTTGGCGAACGCGTCGGGGCCAAGCGGCAGCGGGTCAAGGCCCATGCCCGCGATGTACTTGTCGCGGTACTCGGCGGCATCGACGATCTTGCGTACATCGGCGGCAATCTTGTCGACCACGGCCCGCGGCGTGCCGGTCGGCGCGGCAAGCGCGAACCACGAGCGTGCCTCGAAGTTCGCAAGGCCGGCCTCGTTGAATGTCGGCACATCGGGCAGGAGCGGATTGCGTTGACCGCTGGCGATCGCAAGCGCGCGCAGCTTGCCCGAGCGAATGTGACCAAGCGATGGGCCGATCGCCGAGAGCGCCATGTCGATCTGCCCCGCGAGCAACGCCGGTACGACTTCGCCCGTGCCCTTGTACGGGACGTGCACGAGCTTGGCGCCGGCTGCGCTCGCCATCGCTTCGGCGTCGAGATGCGTGACGCTGCCCGGGCCGATGCTGCCGTAGCTCAAGGTGCCGGGTTTGTCCTTCGCGCCGGCCACGAGTTGCTGGAATGTCGCGTAGGACCGGCCGGGCGGCACGAGCAGGATCAAGGTCGTCGAGGCCACCCCTGCGACCGGCACGAAATCCTTGACCGGGTCGTAGGGAAGCTTGCTGTAGAGGTACTGATTGGACGAGAGGGACGGATCGTTCGCAAGCAGCAAGGTGTGGCCATCGCCCGGTTGCTTGGCAACATAGTCGGTGCCGATGATGGCGTTCGCGCCCGGCCGGTTCTCGACCAACACTGGGTTGCCGTTCCAAAGTTTCTGCAGGCCATCGGCAAGCGGCCGGGCGAGCGCATCGACCGGACCGCCCGGCGGATACGACACGATGATCCGCACCGGCTTCGATGGGAACGACTGGGCGAGAGCACTGGTCATGAGCGCGGCGCCGAGCAGCGCGCCCACCAACAAGGTCGAACGTTGCCTAAAGGTGTGGTTCATGGGTCCTCCGGGTGTGTGCGTGATACGAATCGTGAGGGTGGATCAGTTCGAATGGGTCGCAGCGCGCAGCAGCTCGCGTACGCGCTGCGCCGTGAGCGGCCCGCGGCGCACAACGACGCCAAGCGACTTCAACGCGTCTTCGACCGCGTTGGCAATCGCAGCGGGCGGCCCGATCGCGCCGCCTTCGCCGAGGCCTTTCACGCCAAGCGGATTGCGGGTCGACAGGCTCTCGATATGATCGAGCTCAATATCGGGAATGTCGGTGGCGATCGGCAGCGCATAGTCTTGCAGTGTGCCCGACAGCGGTTGGCCGCTCGCATCGTAGATCATCTCTTCGCGCAGGATGCCGCCGATGCCCTGCACCACCCCGCCGATGACTTGTCCGTCGGCGAGCAGCGGATTCACGACGCGGCCGCAGTCGTGGACCACGATGTAGCGCTCCAAGGTCACGACGCCGGTATCCGGATCGACCGCGACGACGGCCGCGTGCGCGGCGCTCGCATAGGTGACGGTCGGCGGGCTGAAGTACGCGGTCTCCGCGAGCAGCCCATCGCCCGGCGCGCCTTGTCGCAACGCGGCGCGCGCCGCAGCCTGTGCGATATGCGCGATCGGAATTGCGCGCTCGGCGATGCCCTTGATGCGGATGTTTCCGTCCACCAGCTCCAGGTCAGCCGCCGCGGCCTCCAAAAGTTCCGAGCCGATCGCAAGCGCCCGCTCCCGCACCGCGATCGCGGCCTGGTTGATCGCATTTCCCGCGGTCACGGTGCTGCGGCTGGCGATCGTGCCGATGCCGAACGCGATGGTCGATGTGTCGCCACCGATCACCTCCACCGAATCGAATGGGACCCCAAGCGCGTCAGCGGTGATCTGCGCATACGCCGTCTGATGCCCCTGCCCTTGGCTGCAGGCACCGGTTGCCACTTGAACGCGTCCCGAGGACAGCACGTGGACGACCGCGCCTTCGAACGGCCCCATTCCGGAACCTTCCACATAAAGCGCGAAGCCCACGCCGCGCAGCATGCCGCCCGGCGGGACCGATGCGGTCTGTTGCGCCCGAAAGGCGTCCAAGGCGACGATGGCCCGCGCGCGTCGCAGCAGCTCGGGGAAGTTGCCCGAATCGTAGATCTGCGGATTGCCGTCGCGATACAAGAGCCCGGTGTCATAGGGCATCGCGTCCGGCCGGACGAGATTGCGCGCCCGCACGTCGGCGGGTTCCATGTTCAGACGCGCGGCGAGCCGATCGATGATGCGCTCCATCGCGAACACCGCCTCGGGGCGTCCGGCGCCGCGATAAGGCGTCGTAAAGCAGGTGTGGGTGACGACGCCCTTCACCGAAATATGCGCGTGCGGCACGTGATACGCCCCAAGCAGATGCGAGAGCGTGTTGTACGGCACGACCAGACCGATGACATTGAAGGCCCCGAAGTTGACCAGCACGTCGTCGCGCACGCCGAGGATCATTCCGTCCTGGGTCGCGGCGATGGCGATGCGATGGATCTGGTCGCGGGCATGCGCCGCGGCGACCAGATTTTCGGTCCGCTCTTCGACCCATCGCACGGATCGGCCAAGCTCGCGGGCGGCGAACGTGACCAGGACGTCCTCGACATACTGGATGCCCTTCTGACCAAAACCACCACCGACATCGCAGGCGACCACGCGGATACTATCGGGCGACTGACGCAACGAGCCGGCCAGAATGTTCTGCAGCACATGCGGGGTCTGCGTACTTGCCCACACGATGAGCTTGCCGCCGAAGGGCTCGACCGTCGCGAGGATACCGCGCGGCTCAAGCGGCGAGGCCGCATAGCGATGCGTGGTGATTTCTTCCTCGACCACGACCGGCGCGGTCGCGAAAATCGCCTCCGGTGTGCCTTTACCGGTGGCGACCGATAGCGCGAGATTGCTTTGCCAGCTCGGCTCGACCAGCGGCGCATCGACGGTAAGCGCAGCGACCGGATCGAGCACAGCAGGAAGCGGCTGGTATTCGATATTGATGTGATCGGCCGCATCGAGCGCCGCGTTCCGGTTCTCGGCCACGATCATCGCGACGGGTTGCCCGACGTAGGTCACGCGTTCGGCAGGAAAGAGCGGTATCGGATGGATGCGGTCCATCGGCTTCAGCTCGCGCAGCAGCCGCTCCGGTGTGTGGACCTCGCCCGCGATGCAGATCGGCTCGGTGCGCGCGGCAACATCCGCCGCGGTGAAGATCGCGACGATGCCCGGCATCGCGCGCGCGCCCGATGCATCGACCCGGCCGATGCGCGCGTGGGCATGCGGGCTGCGAACGAATAGCGCCACCAACGCACCGGGCACCTGCAAGTCCGCGAGAAAGCGCCCGTGTCCGCGCAACAGGCGATCGTCCTCGACGCGCCGCATCGGCCTGCCGATGAAGGAGGAGCCGGTCGGGTTATTCGCCATTGCTACGCCAGGGTTGGCCATGTCTCCTCCGCGGATCGTGTGGGCGGCCGAGTCGATACGCGCGAATCGTCCAGGGGATCAAGACGCTCATGGTCGAGCTTCCTTGACCGGCGGGCCGGCGAACTGCTTCGCGAACGGGCCGATCTGATTCATATCGATTTCGATCAGGTTCGGTCCAGTCCGCGCCATCGCTTCGGTAAGCGTTGTCGCGATCGTTGCCAGATCGCCGACCCGACGATACGGCAAGCCGATCGATTGCGCGTGCAGGCCGAAATCAGGCGTATGCAGATCGGCGAAATATCGGCGCCCGCCGTATTGCGCATCCTGGATGTTGCGGATCACACCATAGCCACGATCGTTCATCACGATCACGACGACGTTCGCGTTCTCCTGAACCATGGTGGCCAGCTCGCCGATATTGACTTGCAGCCCGCCGTCGCCCACCAGGCACAACGTCTTGCGCGCACCGGCCGCGATGGCTGCACCGATGGCCATCTGCACGCCTTGACCGATGCCCCCCCCGAGCGCGTGCACGCCGTCGTGTGGGCCGAAAATATTAAGGCTCCGATTGCCCCAGGTGCTGTTCGACACCGTGACGTCCCGCACCCAGATGAAGTCGCGCCCCGCCGCGCGTTGCAACGCAGCGAGCAACGCATGGTAAGGACCCAGCCCATCGATAACGACGCGCTCCGCGGCCGCCCGTGCCGCGGCGAGATCGCGCGCGAACGAAGGATCGACCTTCATGCGGCCGGTGAGCCGATCCGCAAGGCCGTCGAGGGCGAGCACGCTATCGGCCACGATAAACAAATCGTCCGGATAGCAACGTCCCTGCTGTTGCGGATCAACGTCGATACGCAACAACGGGCGCGGCAGCTTCAGCTTGTACTTGAGCGTCTCGTTCGAGCGGAACCGGGAGCCGACGACGAGCATGGCATCGCAGGTCGCGTAGAACTGCTCGACCGGCGCATAGAGATTGAAGGCACCGAGGGAACGGAGGTCGTCCTCGGCAATGACGCCGCGGCCTTGTACGCTCGTCACCGCGCCGAATCCAAGATCGAGCAGGCGTCTGACCGCGCGTGCGGCATGCCGCGCGCCACCGCCCAGCCAGAGCAGCGGCCTCTTGGCGCCGGCGAGTCGCTCGGCCAGCAAGTCAAGCTCGGCCGCGTTGGGTTGGGCCACGCCGATTGCCGCCGGTGCAATCGACGCAGGCATGGGGATTTCAGCCAACTGAATATCGATCGGAATCTCGATACTCACCGGACCGCGCGGTGGTGTGAGCGCAATCCGCACCGCCTCGCGCAAGGTGCCAAGCGCGGTGTCGGCGCTCCGGACGCGAAAGGCCGCTTTGGAAACCGCCCTCAGCATATCGAGTTGCGCGGGCGCTTCGTGAATGTAGGCGAGATCCTGGTCAAGGTACGGCACCTCGATCTGCCCGGTCAGATGCAGGAGCGGTGTGCCGGCGCTGAGCGCCTCGACCATCGCGCCGCACGCGTTGCCCGCCGCGGTGCCGGTACTGGTGACGGCGACACCGATCCGGCCCGCGACGCGTGCATAGGCATCGGCCATGTTCACCGCCCCGGGTTCGCTTCGCGCCGGCACGAAGCGGATCGGCGCGGGACGGCCGTTCGCTTTCGCCTGCTCGGCGCGCCGGCCGAACGCATCCAGAATCGGCATGTTGTGGATCGAAATGACGCCGAACGCGGCCGTCGCGCCGCACTCTTCCAGGAACCGTGCAATGAGTTCGCCGACGGCAATGCGCTCGATACGATCAGCCATGGGGACGATGTCCTTCAAAGAAATGAATGAAGCTACCGGGAGCGCAGGAGGACAGCGCGGGAAACAGGTTTGCCATGGGTCCACGGAAGTCAATGGTGAAAGGCATGAGTCGGTTCCGGTCAGGCGGCGGTACGGCTGCCGCGATAGCTGAGTTGACCGGACAGCTCGCCCGCCGCGGTGACGACCTGCTTGATGAGCACGGTGCGCTCACTCGCCGGAATCGACTCGCGCTGCGTGGTGACGCTGATCGCCGCGACGATGCGTCCGGTATCGTCCCGCACCGGCGCGGCAACCGCCGAAATACCGCGCTCGTAAAACGACTCACTCACGGCGAACCCCCGTGCGCGATCGGCTTCGAGCAGCTTCGATAAGGCAGCGACGTTCTTCGGAGTGTGCGCCGAATAGCGCTTGAGCTCACGCTCGGGGTAGAGCCGGCGAAGTTCCGCCGCGTTGAGATCCGCCAGCAACATGCGCCCGAGAATGGTCGCGTGCGCGGGCATTCGGGTGCCGACGTTCACGCTGCTCTCGAACGCCGATGTCCCCGCAAAGCGCAACACCACAACCACCTCGCGATCATCGCGAATAACCAGTTGCGCGGGCAGCCCGGTCGCATCGCGCAGCCGTTCCACGATGGGCCGCGCCAGCTCGGTCAGGTCGATCGATGCGATGTACTCGAACCCAAGCCGCAGCACGGCCGGACCGAGCCGATAGGCGCCGCTCTCGGTGGCCACGATCAATTTGAGATGCTGGAGCGTCTGGAGCAAACGAAACACCGTGGTGCGTGGAATACCCAGGGCCTGTGCGAACTCGGGCGCGCCGATCGCAGGTCGCGTGCGATCGAACAACATGAGGATCTGCATCCCGCGCTCGAGGCCCGGGACGTTGTAGGGATTGTCGGTTTCTTTCATGAGCCGCGCTGCAGGATGTCGTTCGATCAATGCATCGTGAAGCCGCCGTTGACGGCGAGCAGTTGCCCGGTCACGAACGATGCACCATCGGAGAGCAGGAACATCACCGCACCGCACACATCGTCGGGTGCCTGCGCGCGCTTGATCGCACGCCCCTCGACATAGCGCCGATGCCGCTCCGCGGGAACATATTCCGTGGCCTCGACCAAGGTGAGCCCCGGCGCGATGGCGTTGACGGTGATCGCGTCTTCGCCAAGCTCGCGCGCCATCGAGCGTGTCATCGCGATGAGCGCACCCTTGCTCGCGACATAGGCCATCAGCCGCTCCGCACCCCACAACGCGGTGTCGGAGGCGATGTTCACCACGCGTCCATGACCGGCGGCGCGCAGATGGGGAAGCACGGCCCGCGTCATGAGCCAGGTGCCGCGAACATTGACGGTCATGACGCGGTCCCAGACGTCAATATCGAGCGACTCGAGCGACACGCCGCCTGAACTGGTGATCGCACCGTTGTTGACCAGGCCGTCGAGGCCGCCAAGCGTCGCGGCCGCTTGCGCCGCGCAGGCTTCGATCGAAGCGGGAACAGCGAGATCGACGGGTACGAACGTGGCGCCAATCGCTTGCGCAGTCTCACGCCCGACCTCTTCGAGCACATCGGCGATCACTACACGTGCGCCGGCGCTGATCGCCGCTTCGGCGAATGCGCGACCCATCCCGCGTGCACCGCCGGTGATCAGGATGCGTTTGCCTTGGAGCGATTGCGTCATGGTCGCGGTTGTTGTTTAGCCCATTCGCGGAAATAAAGGCACGTAGCGTCTTCCATCAGGAATCTGCGCGGTCCGCCGCGCAGATTCCTACGCGCTTGATCGCGCTGAGCGGATGATCCGGCGGATACGTCGGTGTCACCGGCTTGGCTGAACCGAGCATCACGCACATCAGCGCATCCTCCTCACCGACATTGATCTCGCCGCGATAGACCCCCGGCGGCCAGGAGATCAAGTCGCGCTCGCCGACAATAGTCTCCCAGCGCTCGCCATCCAGCTCGGCAATCAGCTTCACCTTGCCGCGCAAAACGAAGAACACTTCCTCCACATCGTTGTGGACATGGAGCGCACCCTCGGCGCCGGCGGGCAGAATCATGGTGGAGAAGGTGAAGTGCTCGGCCGGTACGACACTCGCGTCCGCTTTGACGCCGGTGCCCCCGGTACCGACATAGCGCATCTGCGCGCGCCGATACTTCGGGTCGAAGTCGGCTTGGAACTTGAGCGCGTCCCAATCGTATTTGCGCGTCGAAAAGCGCGCTACGCGCGATTCCAGCAACGCACCGAGTCGAGTCTTCGCGCCGGTCGCAGCTTCGGGATGTGTCATGACGGGTCCTCTCCGTTTGGGTGCTCGAAGTCGTCAGGCGGCCGGTCGGGCCGTGGAAGTTTCGGCGGGCTGCTCCGCCGGCAGTGCTTCGAGCTGCGCTTCAGCCGCTTTCTGAAGAATGCGACGCACGCGCGCCAAACCGGTGTCGTGCTGATAGAGGCACTCGCGCGAACGGGCATCAGGTGCCATGTGCTCGAGGACGAAGCGATCCTGCTCGAGCACGGTCCAGTGCAGGCCTTCCAGCTTGGTGCGGTACATGAATTGCCAGACGTCGCGTACCCAACCCGTGCATTTCCGGTTCCGCCAGAAGAACACGCAGCAGTTGTCCTCGTCGACCGGCGTGACGAAGCCGACGATGCCGAAGTTGCCGCCGGGCCCCGCGCTCGGGCGATAAGGGATGGCCAATCGCAGCCATGTCGCACCCGATTCGCCGAATTCGACCCAATCGAAGTTCAGATCACGTTGTGTCGTTTTTTCATACGAAAAGCCGGTCGCCGTCTTCTTCACTTGCATGCTCGCGCTCTTGTCGCCCTCGGCCATCGAATGCGACAACGCATGCAGGTAGGCCCCATGCATCGGATCCATGACGTTATCGATCGCGTAGCGGTAGTTGCACCGCCACTTCGCGAAGCAAAGGATCGCGCCGTACTCGTCACTCGTGAGCTCTTCGGGAAGCTCGAGGGGGCACGGTTCGGCGTGCAGGGAATCGCCGAAATAGACAAAGAGACCGCCTCGGGCTTCCTGGATCGGATAGCGCTTGACGGCCTGCTTGCCCTCGAGGAGGCAGGGACTTATCGCGGGGACTTTGCGCACCGTGCCGGTGCCATCCACCTCGATGCCGTGATACCAGCAGGCAAGGCGATCGCCAAGATTCCAGCCAAGCGACAGGCGTGCGCCACGATGCGGGCAACGATCCTCGATCGCGTGCGCCGTGCCATCGTCGTCGCGCCACAGCACAAGGTTTTCCGACAAGCGCGTGATGCCCACCGGAGCGCCCGCGAGCGCCCAGCTTGGGAGCACCGGATACCACTGATTGCGAAGCCCGCGATTGACGAGTCGCTCAACAGCTTGAGGGTCAGCCATGATCGTGCCCCTCGCCGAAAGCGAGCCGGCCCAGCACACGGAATGCCTCCGGGAAGTTCTGCTCTGTCCAGGCCGCATCGCCTGGCGTGCGGACGCCTTCGCGATTGAGCGCCGCGACGATGTCGGGCAGCTCATAGATGCGCTGGGCGAAAATCTGCTCGAGCGTCGAGGCGAGTCCGAGCTCGTAGTCGTTTGGTACCGCCGGACGCGTCTGCCACACGATCAGATCGCGCTCGCTGCGCCCAAAGATCTGTCCGCTGCCGGCATGGGTGTTGCGGCGCGGATGCGCGTACGCCTCGAGATAAGGGTTGAAGTCGGGAACGACGCCCTCGGTGTTCGCCGTGGGCATGTGAGCCCGGGTCATGCCTCGCTCAGCCATCTTCACTCCTTTCGATCCACGCCGGGATCCGATCTGTACAAAGACCTACCTGCCTTCGCTTCGCACCGGGTACCCCATCACCACTCTCTCGGCCGGGGCGCGTCCATTCGCCGGGAGGAATGAGGACGCATGCCTGGTGCAGCGGACGCTCGACAGAACCGCCGCCGAATCGCCGCGGACGATACCGCTGCCGAGACATTCTGTTCCATATATGAAACACTGGTCCAAATACGAAACAACGATAATCCGACCGCGGAGCGCTGTCAAGTGCGCCGATCGATTGCCTGGTTGGCGCGGCCGCGTGCGTTTCCATGGCACCGTTCAAGTGCACTGATCGTTGCCTGCGCACATTTCCGGTGCCAAGCCGATGCACCGACTCGCCGCCCGCCTCTACAAAACAACGCGTTAGGTCGCTTTCGTGCGCTTGGACGGCTGGTCTGTCTCTTGCGTATGAGCACAGCGGAAGAGGCAATGCGGCAACACGCCAGGCCCGTTCCAACCCCGCCCAAATGATAAGGAGGAGAGATGGCTATGCATCGTTGGAATCGCAGAGACTGGCTGCAAGGCGCGAGTGCGCTCGGCACGATCATCGCCACGTCGAGCTGGAGCCGTGTGTTGCACGCGCAGAGCGCCATGACGGTGGGCTTCATCTATGTCGGGCCGCGTGACGATTTCGGCTACAACCAGGCGCACGCGGAAGCGGCGGCGGCGATGAAGAAAGTCGCCGGCATCAAAGTGATCGAAGAAGAAAACGTGCCCGAGACGCAGGCAGCACAGAAATCGATGCAGGGCATGATCGCGCAGGACGGCGCGGCGTTGCTGTTCCCGACTTCCTTCGGTTACTTCGATCCGCACGTGCTCGCGGTGGCACCCAAGAACGATAAGATCCGCTTCGCGCATTGTGGGGGCCTCTGGACCGACGGCAAGCATCCGAAGAACGTAGGCAGCTTCTTCGGCTACATCGACGAGGCGCAGTACCTGAACGGGGTCGTCGCCGGCCACATGAGCAAATCGAAAAAGCTCGGCTTCGTGGCAGCCAAGCCCATTCCCCAAGTGCTCCGAAATATCAACGCCTTCACGATGGGCGCGCGCTCGGTGGACCCGAAAATCACGACCACGGCAATCTTCACCGGCGATTGGTCGATGCCGGTGAAAGAAGCCGAGGCGACCAACAGCCTCGCCGATCAAGGCGCCGATGTATTCACGATGCATGTGGATGGACCCAAGGTCGTGGTCGAGACGGCCGCCAAGCGCGGCAAGATGGTCTGCGGCTATCACGCGAGCCAGGCCAAGCTCGCCCCGCAGGCCTATCTCACCGGCGCGGAGTGGAACTGGGTGACCGCCTACACGCAGATCGTCGAGGCGGCGCGCAACGGCAAGCCACATCCGAACTTCGTGCGCGGTGGCTTGAAGGATGGGTTCGTCAAGTCCTCGCCGTACGGCACGGCGGTGAGCGAGGCCGCACGCAAGAACGCCGATGCGGTGCGCGCCAAGATGATGGCGGGTGGCTTCGACATTTTCGGCGGCGAGTTGAAGGACAACACCGGCAAGGTCGTCATTGCCAAGGGCAAGACGTTCAAGCAGACCGACGTCGAGCTCGAGGCGATGAGCTACCTGGTGGAAGGCGTCATCGGTAAGGTGTAGACGACACCGTCCGACCGCGCGCTCGCGATGCGTTCGATGCCCTGGCGCGAAGCCGGCGAGGCGATCGCGCTGCCCGTGATCGCGATCGTCGCGGCACTTGGGCTGTTCGGGTTGTTCGTC
Source organism: Burkholderiales bacterium (assembly GCA_046160305.1). GTDB lineage: Bacteria > Pseudomonadota > Gammaproteobacteria > Burkholderiales > SG8-39 > SHXR01. The sequence goes on along the minus strand of JBJXGX010000305.1, from coordinate 22,430 downwards.
TGGGTCGGCGGACACGATCCGGTGGAAGCCTGGTTCTTGCTTTTTCGTGGAGCCTTCGGCGATTCGTTCTCGCTGCAGAACACGCTTCAGCGGGCTGCGCCGCTGATGCTCACCGCGCTGTGTGTCGCGCTGCCGGCACAAGCGGGGCTCATCGTGATCGGCGGCGAAGGGGCGCTGGTTCTTGGCGGCTTGGCCTGCGCGGCGCTGCCTTACATGCTGCCAATGCCGGAAGGATCGGCCGGGACTGCGCTCGTGCTACTGGTCGCCGTGCTGGCGGGCGCCGCCTGGATCGCCCTGGCCGGCGTGCTGCGCCAATGGCGCGGCGTCAACGAAACGATCTCGAGCCTCCTGCTCGGCTACATCGCGATTGCGCTCTTCAAGCACCTCGTCGAAGGGCCGCTGCGCGATCCGGCAAGCTTGAACAAGCCCTCGACCCTTGCGTTGCCGGAGACACTGCGCATCGGCACGATGGGGTCTTGGGACGTGCACTGGGGGCTTCTGTTCGGGATCGTTCTTTGTATCGCCGCGGCACTATGGTTGGCGGGTACGACCCATGGATTCGCCACGCGCGTCGTCGGCGGCAATCTGCGCACGGCTCGACTGGTCGGACTGCCCGGCAGCCGTCTCATCGTCACCGCTTGCGCGCTGGCCGGCGGCGCCGCGGGATTGGCAGGCGGTATCGAGGTGGCGGCGGTTCACACCTCGGCGAATGCTTCGATGATCGCGGGCCTTGGCTACACCGGGATACTGGTCAGTTTCGTCGCACGGCATCAGCCGCTGGCGATCGTGCCGGTTGCGCTTCTCTTCGGAGGATTTCTTGCCGCGGGCAGCCTGCTGCAGCGGCGCATGGGCCTGCCGGACGCCTCCGTGCAGGTGCTGATGGGATTCTGTTTTGTGTTCATTCTCGCGAGCGAGGCGCTGCGCGGCAGACTCTTCAAGCCGAGGTCCGCACCGAAGCCCGCCCCTGTGCCGGCACCGGCCGTGGCGCTCTCGTGAACGATTTCGCTGTGTTCGATGTGCTGCTCGCTGTGATCGGCGGCGCAGTCCGCGTCGGTACACCGTTCCTGTTCGTGAGCCTTGGCGAATGCCTGACCGAAAAAGCGGGCCGGATCAATCTTGGCCTGGAAGGCGTATTGGTGTTCTCGGCGATGGCCGGATTCGGTGGCGCCTATCTTACCGGTCAATGGTGGCTTGGTGTGCTGGCCGGGGGCGCAAGCGGCGCGTTGATCGCATTGCTCCACGGCCTCATGTGCTCGCTGCCGCGGGTGAACGATATCGCCGCCGGCATCGCGATCATGCTGCTTGGTGCGGGCTTGGCGTTTTACCTCGGCAAACCGCTCATCCAACCGCAAGCGCCGCAGATTCCGTCGATTCCATTGGGTGGTTGGAGCGATTCCGGAGCGGTCGGCGCGGCTTTACAGATCAACGTACTGTTCCCGATCGGCGTCGTGCTCGCGCTCGTCCTGACCTGGGGTCTGGCGAATACGCGCTGGGGACTGCTGGTGCGCATGGTCGGTGATTCGGCCGACGCCGGGCGGGCGCTCGGCACTTCGGTAAGTGGGGTACGCATCGCCGCCACGACCGCGGGCGGGTTCATCGCCGGGCTCGGTGGAGCGTCCTTGTCGCTCTACTACCCGGGCAGTTGGAACGAACAGCTCTCGAGCGGGCAGGGATTGATTGCGGTCGCATTGGTGATCTTCGCGCGCTGGCATCCGGTCCGCTGTCTCTGGGCCGCGCTGCTGTTCGGCGGCGCCGGTGCGCTTGGACCCGCACTTCAATCCGTGGGGATCAGCGGCGGCTACCACTTGTTCAATGCGGTGCCCTATGTGCTCACCCTCGCGATCCTGATCGCAACATGCTCGCCGCGCCGTGCGCTGCAGGGTGCCCCGATGGAACTTACGGTCAACCGATAATGAGGAAGCGATGAACGGACTCGGAGGTTTGAACAAGTCCCCGCATGGTGTCGTTGCGGGCCTGGTGCAATTACAACTGCCGGTGGTGGATACGGCAGCGCAGCTCGCCGCGCAGGCCGCACGCCTCTGCGAGATGGTCGGCAAGGCGCGGCGCAACATGCCCTCGATGGATCTGGTCGTTTTCCCCGAGTACTCGCTCCATGGGCTCTCGATGAGCATTGCCCCGGCGCTGATGTGTTCGCTCGACGGGCCTGAGGTCGCATCGTTCAAGGCCGCGTGTATCGAACATCAGATATGGGGCTGCTTCTCGATCATGGAAGCGAACCCCGAGGGCAACCCGTACAACAGCGGCATCATCATCGATGACACCGGCACGATCCGCCTGTACTACCGGAAGCTTCACCCGTGGGTGCCGGTGGAACCATGGGAACCGGCCAACCTGGGCGTACCGGTGTGCGAGGGTCCGCGCGGATGCAAGATCGCGCTCATCATCTGCCACGACGGCATGTTTCCTGAAATGGCACGCGAGGCCGCATACAAGGGTGCCGAGATCATTCTGCGTACCGCGGGCTACACCGCGCCGATCCGCCACGCCTGGCAGATCACCAACCAGGCCAACGCCTTCCAGAATCTTGCGCAGACGGCGAGCGTGTGCATGTGCGGCAGCGACGGCACGTACGACTCGATGGGCGAAGGCATGTTCTGCAATTTCGATGGCAGCGTGCTCGCCACAGGCGGCGGCCGGGCCGACGAGATCATCACGTGCGAGCTGCGTCCCGACCTCGTGCGCGAGGCCCGTGCGGTGTGGGGGGTGGAGAACAACATCTATCAGCTCTACCACCGCGGCTTCGTGGCGGTCGCCGGCGGCGCGCAAGACTGTCCCTACACCTTCATGCACGACATGGTGAATGGTCGTTATCGCCTGCCTTGGGACGCGAGTGTGCGGGAAAAAGACGGCACCTCATGCGGCTTCGCGCCGCCCACGCGCCCCTATCGCGGTGCCGAGGCGAACCCACTCGATACGCCCGGTGCAACACGAAAGAAGGTGGCGTGATGCGGCACGTCGAGTCCACGCCGTATCCGTGGCCGTTCGATGGCAATCTCACGCCCGGCAACACGGCGCTGGTCGTGATCGATATGCAAACCGACTTCTGCGGCATCGGCGGCTATGTCGATACGATGGGCTACGACCTTTCGCTCACCCGCGCACCGATCGAGCCGATCCGGAGCGTGCTCGCTGCGATGCGCGAGCGAGGCTTTCACATCATTCACACGCGCGAGGGACATCGCACCGATCTGTCGGATCTACCCGCCAACAAGCGCTGGCGTTCGCAACGCATCGGTGCCGGTATCGGGGACGCCGGGCCATGCGGGCGCATTCTGGTGCGCGGCGAACCCGGCTGGGAAATCATCCCCGAGCTCGCACCAAGAGCGGGCGAGATCATCATCGACAAGCCCGGCAAAGGCAGTTTCTGCGCGACCGACCTGGAGCTCATTCTGCGCACGCGCGGCATCTGCAACCTGGTCCTCACCGGTATCACCACCGACGTTTGCGTGCACACGACGATGCGCGAGGGTAACGATCGCGGCTTCGAGTGTCTGTTGCTGGAGGACTGCACCGGTGCCACGGATCCTGGCAATCACCAGGCAGCCGTCAAGATGGTGCAGATGCAGGGCGGTGTATTCGGCGCGGTCGCCTCTTCTGCCGCGGTCCTCGCGGCTTTGTAGCGCCGATGAACGCACTGTCGCTCGAGATCTATCGGCTGACCAAACACTTCGGCCCCTTCACGGCGCTCGACCAGGTGACGCTGTCGGTGCGCCCTGGCACCGTGCACGCGTTGCTTGGCGAAAACGGCGCAGGCAAGAGCACGCTCGTGAAGTGCATCGTCGGCTACCACGGTGCGGATGCCGGTGCGGTGCTGCTCGACAAGCGGGAGCAGGACATTGCCTCGCCAATGACGGCACGGGCGCTCGGCATCGGCATGGTGTATCAGCACTTCACCGTGGTGCCGGGCATGACTGTCGCTGAAAATCTGCTGCTCGCCCGCGGTGGATTGCCGGCCGTGATTCGCTGGTCGCGCGCCCGTGCGGAACTGCGCACGTTCATGGACCAGGCGCCATTTCGTCTGGATCTGGATGCGACGCCGCAGCAACTGTCGGCTGGCGAGAAGCAGAAGCTGGAAATCCTCAAGCAGTTGTTCCTGCGTCCGCGCCTGCTCATCCTGGATGAACCCACTTCGGTGCTGACGCCGCAAGAGGCGGACGAGGTACTCGGTACGTTGCGTGCGCACGCCCATGCGGGAGACTGCAGCGTTATTCTGATCACCCACAAATTCCGCGAGGTCATCAGCTTCGCCGACGACGTGAGCGTGCTCCGTCGTGGCCGGCTGGTCGGTAGCATCGCGGTGGCCGGCACACATGCCGCGCAGCTCGCCTCGATGATGGTCGGCGGCAGCGATGCGAAGGACGATGCCCGGGCGGCACGCGATGAGGTTGCCGCCACGCGGCCGCTCGCGCGAAGCGCCAACGCGCGTGGGCCGGTACGCCTATCGGTGCGCGGTCTCAGGATCACGGGCAATCGCGGCGAACGCGCGGTGGATGCACTCGATCTCGACGTGCACGCGGGCGAGATCGTCGGTGTGGCCGGTGTTGCAGGCAACGGGCAGCGCGAATTGATGGAGGCGCTGGTCGGGCAACGCGACCGACAAGCCGGCAGCGTGCAGGTGAATGGTCAGGAATACCAAGCGACGCGCGCACAGAACCGCACATTCAGGGTCCGCAGTCTGCCGGAAGAACCGCTACGCAACGCGTGCGTTGCCGGCATGAGCGTGGCTGAGAACATCGGTCTGCGCCGCTTCGACGAAGCGCCGTTCGCGCGCGCCGGCTGGCTTCGCCCCGGTGTCCTGCGAAGCAGTGCGCGTGCGTTGATCCAGGCGTTTCGCGTGCATACGCGGAGCGAACAGGCGACGATCGAGTCGCTCTCGGGCGGCAATGTGCAACGCGCCGTGCTCGCGCGCGAGCTCGCCGACGCCGCCGATCTGCTGTTGGTGAGCAATCCCGTCTTCGGGCTCGACTTCACCGCCGTGGCCGAGGTGCAGGGTCGGCTGATCGCGGCGCGCGATCGCGGGACGGCCATCTTGATGGTAAGCGAAGATCTGGACGAGCTCCTGCGTGTTGCCGATCGCATCGTCGTTATGAGCCAGGGCCGCATCGTGCATAGCGCTCCGGCCTTCGAGGCGGATCGGCATCACATCGGCGCATTCATGGGCGGACACGCGACGATGGAAGGACGCGCGGCGCGCCGCGGTCCCTTTCCCCAAAACTGTTACCCTCATGAGCACATCGGCGTAGGAGGTGTCACATGATCGAGCGAACTCTGGCGTTGGTCTTTGCGATGGCCAGCTTCGGCGTGTCTGCGCAGAGCTGGCCGACCCGGCCAGTAACGATGGTGGTCGGATTTGCGGCGGGCGGCGGCACCGATGTACTCGGACGCATCCTCAGCAAGCGCCTGTCCGAAACCCTGGGCCAGCCGGTAACGATCGAAAATGTCGGCGGGGCCGGTGGCATGGTCGGCTCGGCCCGTGTAGCGAAAGCGGCGCCCGATGGTTATCAGTTCGTACTCGGCAGCCGTGCCGACACGATCAATCAAACGTTGTACAAGAAGCCGCTCTACGACCTGCGCGCCGACTTGATGCCGGTCGTGCTGGTCGCGGATCAGCCCACGGTCCTGATCGCGCGGAAGGATCTTCCCGCCAACTCGCTCCAGGAGTTCATCGCCTACGCCAGGAAGAATCAGGGCACGATGCAATTCGCCTCCGCGGGCATCGGCTCCACCGGCTACGTCGATTGCGCGCTCCTGAACGCGGCGATAGGCGTCAACATCACGCATATTCCCTATCGCGGTGGCGGGCCCGCGATGCAGGATTTGATGGCGGGCCGCGTCGACTATATCTGCACACTGTCGGCGACCGCGGTGCCGTCCATCGAAGGGAACCGGGTGAAGGCCATCGCGATCTTGACGCCCGATCGCGCACCCATGCTGCCTAACCTTCCGAGCGCGAAGGAACAAGGGTTCATCGATTTCGACGCATCGACATGGTTCGGCTTCTTCATGCCCAAGGGCACGCCCGAGCCGATCATCCAAAAATTGCATGGCGCCACCGTCGCCGCGATGGAAACCAGATCCGTGCAGGACCAATTGCTTGCTTCCGGTGCCATCGTCGTCGCCCCGGAGCGCCGCTCAACCGACTACTTCAAGCGATATGTCGAGAGCGAAATCGAGAAGAACGGTGCACCGCTGAAGGCAGCCGGTATCCAGTTGGAGTGAACGGCATGATTTCCTAGACCGGGTCGCAGCACGGATGCACCGGCTTGCCCGGTGGGGTTCGCAATATTCCTGAATTCCTGGCGCGAGGATAGAATCCAAAAAAAAGCAGCCTCTGTTCAACGCCAAGCCCGCCAAAGGAGACGGAATGCCACGCACACTCATTCGCGCGACGCTTTCACCTTGGAAGCATCCCGTGACGGCACGCGCTGAAGGTTCAGTCGCCGCGCCAACGATCCGGAACACGCTGGTCCACGGCACGCTCGCTGTGGTCGGCGCGCTCGCGCTCACCATTGGCGCCGAGTCGCATGCCCAGCAGAACATCAAGATCAGCATCATCTCCGGCAACGCGCCGGCCAATACGCCGATCGGTGCGGCCATCGACGGGTTCTCACCTGCCGTCGACCGGGTACTTGCGAAAACCGGCAAGTTCAAGGTGCAGTGGGTGCACGGATTCAGCGGGACGGTGGTCAAGACGCGCGGCGAATTGGAAGGCATGGAAGCCGGGCTCGGCGATATGGGCATCATCCCGGCCGTGTTCTATGCGGACAAGCTGCCCATGTATCAGCTCACCTACGCCACGCCTTTCACATCGAAGGACATCGACGTAATGGTCGAGGGCTTCGACCGGCTGCTGCAGAAATTCCCCGCGTTCACCAAGGAGCTGGAGAAATACAACCAGATTCCGCTGAAGGTCGGTGCGGCGATGGAGAACTACGCGCTCTGGACGAAAAAAGAGATCAAGACACTGAATGAATTGAAGGGTGTGAAGATCGGCATGGGCGGACCGAACATTCCGTGGCTGCGGCCAACCGGCGTGGTCGGCGTGCTCACGGCGCTCGACACCATGTACAACTCATTGCAGTCCGGCGTGTTCGACGGCATCGTGATGTGGCAGCAGGTCGCGGGAACGTTCAAGTTCTGCGAGCTTGCGCCCTATCATCTCGATCCAAGCATGGGCGGGGTCATGATGCAGATCATGACCGTCAACAAGGATTCATGGGCGCGCTACCCGGCGGAGGTCAAGTCGGCGATCACCGAATCGATGAAGGCCTGGAGCGATGAGAACAATCGACGGATCACTGAAGGCACCAAGGCCGGCGCAGACCTCTGCGTGAAGCAGTACAAACAGAAAACCACCGTGATGGCGCCCGCAGAGGTAAAGGCCTGGGCCGATGAATTGCCCTCGCTTGGGCTCGACTGGGCGCGGGCACGCGACAAGGCCGGCCAGGATGGCACCAGGATCCTGCAGGAGTGGATGGGGTTCATGCGCGAGAAAAAGCAGATCGTCGTGCGTGACTGGGACAAGAAATAGCATTCGCCGGCAACTGCGTCCGCCCCGGCCGGTGCCGGGGCGTTTTCTTGCACCGCGGCGCCTGACCGAAGGGAACCTAGAGCGTGATCAACGCACTGTATCGCGCGTTCGGCGCGATCGTCCTTGGCAGCAACTGTCTCGCATCGATCTGGATCTTCGTCATGATGTTCATCATCGTGACCGACATCATCATGCGATTCGTGTTCAACGCGCCGATCGACGGTACCACCGAGGTGATTCAGGCCTCGATCATCGTCGTCCTCTATCTGCAGATCGCCTATACGCTGCGCTCAGGCCGCTTGACGCGCTCGGACGCCTTCTACAATTGGCTGAGTGAACGGCATCCGCGCATCGGCAATGCGCTCGCGCTCTTCTTCAATGTGGCCGGTGCCGCGCTGATGGCGGGCATCATGTGGCCGGGCTGGAGCCGCTGGCTGCGCGCCTACGATGCCGGGGATTTCGAGGGAATCCCCGGGGTGTTCACGTTTCCGCGCTGGCCGGCGTTCCTCGTGCTCTTCATCGGTTGCGGCCTGATGGGAATCCAATTCCTGTTGCTCGTCCTCGACAATCTGCGCGGCATCGCCGGTAAGCCGCCCCTGTCGCCCGCCGACGACAAGTCACGTCGCGCCGAGGAGCTCATTTAATGGCCGGCTGGGAACTCGCCCTGTGGTCGGTCGTGGCCATGCTCTTCCTGATCTACATCGGCATGCATATCCCGACGACGCTCGCGCTCGTGTCGTTCATCTGCGTCTGGATGATTCGCGATAGCGCCACGATCGCATCCAACTTGCTATGGATATCCGCGGCGCAGACCGTCAACCAGTTCTTGTTCGGCGTCATCCCGCTCTTCGTGATGATGGGGTTGCTGGTCGGCGCGGCCGGCATGGGGCGCGACACGTATGACATCGGTCAGGTGTTGCTCCGCCGGATCAAAGGCGGCCTGGGGATGGCTACCGTGGCGGCCAATGCGATCTTCGCCGCGATCACCGGCGTGTCGGTCGCCTCCGCGTCGATCTTCTCGAAGCTATCGGTCCCCGAGATGCTGCGCTACGGCTACAACAAGCGGTTCGCCGTCGGCACCGTCGCGGGATCCTCGGTGCTTGGCATGTTGATCCCGCCAAGCGTGCTGTTCATCATCTACGGCATCATTTCGGAACAATCGATCGGCGATCTGTTCATCTCGGGCATCGGCCCCGGGCTGCTGCTGACGTTCGCCTATTGCGTCCAGATCCTGATCATGGCGTACTGGTTCCCGAAGTCGGTGGTGACCGACCAGCGCGCCTTCGATGCGGCCGCGCGCGCGAGCGCGGTCGAGATGGCCTCGGTAAATCTGTGGGCGAAGGCGCTGCCGATCCTGACGCTGGTGGTACTCGTGCTGGGGGGCCTCTATGCCGGGGTGTTCACGCCGGTCGAGGCCGGCGCGGCCGGTGCGTTCGCCGCGCTGATCTTCGCGATCGTGCGGCGCCGCCTGACTTGGCGCGTGCTGTGGGACGTGATCCTCGAGACCGGGAGCATCACCGCCACGCTGCTATTCCTCATCGTCGCGGCAAGCATGTACAGCCGCATGCTCGGCATGTCGGGGTTGCCGAACGAGCTCGGCAGTCTGATGGAAAGCATCCATGTCGGAATGTGGGGAACGATCGCGATCTACATAATCATCGTTCTCATTCTCGGGACCATCATCGACTCGACATCGATCATGCTGATCATGGTGCCGCTCTTCCTGCCGTTGCTCAAACAGTACAACGTCGATCTCATCTGGTTCGGTGTGATCACGGTGATCGCCACCGAAATCGGACTGCTGACCCCGCCGTTCGGGCTGTCGGTATTCGTGGTGCATTCAACCCTTGCGCGAAAGGACATCACCCTGGCCGACATCTTCATCGGGGCACTGCCGTTCGCGGCCACGATGGGGGTGGTGCTGTTGCTCGTGATCGTCATGCCGGACATCGCAACCTATCTGGTGCGCGTTGCAGCGTCGATGCGCTGACGGGCGAAATCGGGAAAACGTTTCACTCCACCTTGATATTCGCGGTGCGCACCAGCGTGCGCCATTTCTCGGTGTCGGCGCGTAGAAACGCCGTGAATTCGTCGGGCGCGCTCGCAACGGGTTCAGCGCCCAGATCACGCAGCCGCTGCGCGATGTCAGGCGCATGGACGATCCGCCGGACTTCGGTCTGGATCCGGCCCACGATTTCAGGCGGCGTCTTCGCAGCCGCGAAAATACCCACCCACGCCATCGCCTCGTAACCCGGCAGGATCTCCGCGATCGCCGGGACGTCCGGTAGCGCGGGACTGCGTGCCCGGCTGGCTACGCCAAGCGCACGCAGCTTGCCCGAATGCACCATCGACATGACGCCGGTGATCTGGTCGAACGCGAATGAGACATGGCCCGCCAGAACGTCACCGAGGAGCGTACCGGTTCCCTTGTAGGGAATGTGATTCATCTCGGTGCCCGTCATTTGCCTGAAGAGTTCCCCGGCAAGGTGGGTCGAGCTCCCGGCGCCCGAGCTGCCGAAGTTGAACTTCCCCGGATTCGCTTTCAACTGCGCGATCAAATCCTGGAGCGACGCAGCGACGGCAGGATGCGCGACCAGCACGTTTGGAAACGTGGCGACCGCGGTCACGGCGGAGAAATCGGCGATACTGTCGTAGGGTAGTTTCGGATTGACCGCGGGATTGACCGCATGCGTGGACGTCGTGCCCATGAGAAGGGTGTAGCCGTCCGGCGCCGATTTGGACACCGCCTGCGAGCCTATCGCGCCCGCGGCACCGGCACGGTTCTCGACGAAGACGGTCTGTCCCCAACCGTCGGTCAGCTTCTGCGCGACGATGCGAGCGATGATGTCGGTTGCGCCACCCGGCGGGAACGGCACGATCCAGCGGACGGGCTTCGATGGATACGCAGGCGCTTGCGCCGCGGCGCCGAAACTCGCCGTCGCGCCGATGAGAAGCGCCACCAGGCAGGCGGCCGAACGTTTGCGAAGGACGATGCCACTCGATAGACGCCCATCCAGTGCATCAGCGATATGGTTCACGTGTCGTGCCTCCGGAATCAATATGAACCCTGCTCAACCCGATCGGGCTGGTCTTGGGGAATCCGCCGCCAGTCCTCGCCCTCGGTGAGATTCATCTGCGCGGGCTTCACGCCCGCATACGTGAAACCGGCGGGCAGCGGCTCCGGGCCCTCGCCTGCCATGAAGCGTCGCACGGATCTCAGGAGCGATTGCCGGATCTGCAGCACCGCACTATCGGCGGCGTTCAGGAATTCTTCGGTGCGATCGAGGATGCCGCCCTGGCTTTCCATCACCACGAAATCCTCGGTGGTGAGATGCTGTGGAAACCCGGAGAAGTGCCCCGCCTTCATCAGCGCACGATCCTGGCCCCAGCTATTCTCCGGCCCACCTGGGACCGCCGGCGGATAGTTGCCCGCGTCGGTGAACGTGGTCCATGGCGATTTCACAGGCGGGCCTTCGGCGCGATGCGGAATCGTCCAGTAGGCGGTGGTCTCATCGTCGACCGGCACCGAGAAGAAGAGCATCGAGTCGACACCAGGAATCGAGATCACGCTGTACCAAGGCAGCACGAACTCGCTGATCCGGACGAACCGATCGCCCTCGTTGGTCACGCGGATCGCGGCATAGCGAAAGCCATACGGCTGCGGTTCGACCTCGAAGAACGGTGCCTTGTATTTCACCATCTGCTTCGGGATATTGAAGGCGTCGAACTGGCTTTGATGCAACACGCTCGCATGGGAGGAGTCCATCGTGGTCTCCAGCCCCTGCACCCAGTTGGCTTTCACCATCTGGTAGTGCGGCAGACGATGCGCCGGGCCAAGCGTGGTGAACGCAAAATCGTGCACGCGAGGAGGTTTGTCGCCTTTACCCAACCAGACCCAGACAACGCCGCCCGCTTCACGCGCCGGATAGTGCTTGAGTGGAACGCGCTCGCAGAACGCCTCGGGATTACGCGCCTGGGTGGGCACCTCGACGGTCTTGCCTTCAACCGAAAATTTCCACCCGTGATAAATGCAGCGCAACGCGTTGTCTTCATTCCGTGCGAGCGCCAATGACGCGCGCCGATGCGGGCACGCCTCGTTGAAGAAACCGACTCGTCCGTCCGTCGAGCGAAATGCGACAAAGCGCTCACCAAAAAGCTTGACCCGCAACGGCGCCCCATCGGCCTCGATCTGCGAACTGACGCAGGCCGGAATCCAGTTCCACTCGCGCAGCATCGCGCCCATTGGTGCGCCGTTGGTGACGCGGGTGATCAGCTCGTTGTCTTCCCTCGACATTGCCATCTCGATATTCCTTTCTCGTGCCTAGACCTTTTCCGCGACAGGCATCGGGGTCGCCGGCGCCATGGTCGCAAGACCGATGCCGGCGAGTGTCACGATGCCCCCGACCGCATGAAACCACTGGAACGGTTCGCCCAGCAACAGAATGCCGAGCGCTGCGCCAAAAACCGGAAACAGATTACCGAGGTAGCCCGCGGTCTTGGCCCCGACCCGTATGACCCCAAGATTCCAGCAGGTGAAGCCCACGACACTCGCCATGATGCTCGCATAGCCGACCAGCAGCACCGCCGCCCATGTGAGCGGCATGGGTCGTCCGCCAACGGTCTCATAGAGGTAGAACGGCGCGAGGACGGTCAGCCCGGCGACGAAGCAAGCGACCTGGAATGCGACCAGATCCATGCCCTTCGGCACGAAACGGATCAGGATCGTCTGTGCCGCCCAGAGAAACACGGCGAGGAGCATCCAGACATCACCGATATTCAGGGTCAGGTCACGCAGCACCGCGGGGTCGCCACGCGAGACGATGATAGCCACGCCGGTGAGTGAAAGACCCACGCCACCAAGCTGCCGGCCGGTGATCGGCTGGCCAAGAAAAAGCCGCGCCGCGACAAGCACGAAGATCGGCAGCGCCGATGAGATCAACGTGCCCTGCACGACGGTGGTGTACTGCAGGCCGACGTAGTACGCCGAATTGAAGCCGGCTACGGTAATGATGCCGAACACGGTCCAGTGCCGCCAATGCGTCTTGAACAGATCACGCTGGGCGTACAGTTTCGGCATCGCGAAGGGCGCCATGATGAGGAACGCAATCGCCCAGCGCCAGAAGTTGAGCGCGATCGGCGGAACGTTCGCATCGGAGGCGATCCGCCCGGTCACCGCATTGCCCGCCCAGAGCAGCACGGCTAGGACGATATAGAGGCCGCCCCAGTTGGTGCTAGGCATGACCCACCGTAACCCAGCCGTGGTCCGTATGCATCATCCGCTCTGCCTGGGATAGGCGAAGCGCTCCCTTGATCGCTCAGCTTCGGGGCGTTGGGCGGATTGCGCCAACCTCACTTCACCTTCTCCCAGATCACGGTGCCGAATCCCATCGCGCCGTCCGATGGCGACGGGGAGGGTCGCGTCGTGTAGATCAGCCGGTCGCCCTCCTTCTTGATGTCGCGAATCTGATTCGTGCCGCTCCAGACCTCGTTCCACGCGAGATCGATCTCGTGCACGATGCTCTTGCCGTCGAACTTGTAGGTACCGGTATACGCCATCATTGAAGAGAAGAGCTGACTGCGCTCGCGCTCGGTCATGGCCTGGACGCTTTGCGGCTTCGGCCGGTCACTGCCGATGATGACCACGGACAGACGACCGTCCCGCGTGTAGGTGATGAAGCCTTGCGGGGTCGGACCAAACGTATTGGCCGTCACCCCGGTTGCGGCGTTGGTACGTGTACTGCTGATCAGCTTCCAGGTGCCCTCGAGGACTTCCTGGCCTGCCGCCGGCTGAGACATAGTGAGCATGATCCCAAGAGAAAGAAACGTCGCGCGCAACATCGGATGATCTCCCGAATAACGGTTGGTGTTCGGAATCGCCTCAATGGTACACGGGCGCGGGAAGTTGTCCTTCGGCGGGAACACGTCGTTGTCTCGATCGATCGGCCGACATCAATCGGATTCATTATCCGTGCACGCACTGTCCACGCTTCTCGAACCAATAGACGACGTTGCCCGCCACCACAATGCTGCCCGACACGACAACGCTTGCCGCGGTTACGGCCCCGATGACCGCCAGGGCAGCCACGCACCCATTGTTGGAGCAATGGCCAAGCATTCCGATCTGGTGCACTTCGAGGATCATTTGCCTCGACTCGATCTTGCATTGCGAGTCGTAGACTTCAATGGTGCGAGGAACGACCACGCAACTTTGGAGCAAGGCTGCAAGCAGCAGAACGATCGTGCGCCGGTGGAATTTTTCGATGCGAATCACGCGTTCCATGTTTGCCACGATATCATGGGCAATCGAGCGCCCCCAACCAGGCATCACCGTTGCATGGATCATCGCGCCGACCCAAGACGGAGCAGTTCCCAACACCGGAATACCGATCCCCGGAATACAGTGCGATCGAGAGAATGACCTCGAATGGGTCTCTGGAGCGTCCGGATGCATTGGCTTCAAATCGCTGCGTTGATCCTGCTCGGCGTATCGTCTTCCTTCGCGCAGGACTTCCCCACGAAGCCGATCCGCTTCATCGTGCCAAGCACGCCCGGATCGAGCGTCGACATCGTTGGCCGGGTCATGGCACCCGAAATGGCGAAGATCCTGGGTCAGGCCATCGTCGTCGAGAACCGGCCCGGCGGTGCCAATCTGATCGGCTTCGATTATGTCGCGAATCAGGTGCCCAAGGACGGGTACATCCTCGCGGTCGCCTCCACCAACAGCCTCGCGCTGCTTCCGCTCACGGTGCGGGAAATCCGCTTTGATCCGTTGAAAGATCTGCCGCCTTTCGTTGGCGTCGGAGAATCGCGCTTGCTCTTTGGTTCCGCGCCGCAGTTGCCCTGGAAGAATTTCAATGAGTTGATTGCCTATGCCAAAGCCAATCCCGGCAAGCTGAATCACGGTGCTTCGGCGCCGATCTCGCGTCTGCCGACGGAGATTGTTCTGCGCAGTCACAGCATCGAGGCCGTGTACATCAACTATCCCACGGTCGGTCCTTATGTGACGGCGCTACGGACCGCCGATGTCCACGTCGGGATTTTCTCGGACGCGCAGTACGCTTCACTTGGCGACAAATTCCGCATTCTTGCGGTAACGGGTGACCGGCGTTATGCCGACCTCCCTGACACGCCAACGTTCAAGGAGCTCGGTTATCCCCAGATCGGTGGCCAGAAGTTTTCGATCCATGCGCCGGTCGGCGTACCGCAACCGGTGTTGGCAAAATTGCAGGCTGCGGCGTCCGGCGCACTCGCTCTGCCCGAGGTCAAAGCACAGTTGGGGCGCATCGGCATCGAGGTCGCGAACGAAGGACCTGACATCGCCGCCAAAGGCTTCGCCGATATCGCCAAGCTCTACACCAGCGTAGCCAAAGAGATCGGCTACAAACCGGATTGACCTGACCGGGGAGACCATGATGTTAGAGCAAGGTGTTGATACGACGATCCGGGACTGCGCCAAGGCGTTGATGGCCGTGCTCGACCAGTACGAAGACAATCATGATGCGGGGCGCCTGCGGAGCGGACTGTCGCGGGCCACCGAGGCATTGCGCACCACGCCGATCTTCATTCACTTGGCGTGAAACGCGAAGGCAACCCCATCACGAACTCGAAGTACCTCTTCTACGACGGTCTCTTGCAGATCACGCTGGACGAACTGCCGCACGGCAAGAAAATTCCACCGCACGATCGCGGCATCTGGGAAGCGCTCATCGTGTGCAGCGGCCGATTCACCCACACCACCTACGAGCGCACCGATGATGGCAACGTGTCGGGACATGCGGATCTTCGCGCGATCGAACACCGAATCTACGGCCCAGGCGAAGTGGCATTGGTCGTGCCGCCCTCGGACATCCATGGCTTCACTGCATCGCCGGGTGACCCGACCTTCGTGATGACCATCATCGGCCGCCAGTACACGCCGACGCGGCGTTACTACAACGTCGAAGCCGGAACGGTCGTGGTCCGCACGCCGAAGGCCTTGCGCGAAAGTGGCGCGTTGGAGGTTGCGGCGTAGCGATGGGCCGGGGCAATTGCGCCGGTGCGTGCCTTGTCCAGCGCGCCCGCGCAACGCTCTGACGAAACCATTTCTGATTTGGAGAATGCCACCGGTAGGGTGACGCTCGAGGCCATTTCGAGCACTGCGGCATGAACCGAACGGCACTTACTTAAGCCAACTGAACGATTTGCAGGCCGTCCTTTCACTCATGGTGGAAACCACCACCACCTACGAGTGATACCGGATCAAGGGCACCCTGGCATGATGACTATCTCATCAAAGGCGTGGCGGGCTCCATCCTCTGGCAATTGATGAATCGCTACAGCAAGGAAGGTCGAACCGATTTTTCCAACCGGGAATTGCGTCTTCACCCGAATATTCCGCTCCCGGATCTCTCCGACAATCTCGAGGCACGCCTGGTCCTCTTGACGTGCCGTCTCATCGACCGCTCGGAGCACATCCGCCTTGAGAAAATTGCGCGCGGGCGCGTCCGCCTGGTGGTCAATCGCCCCTTCGAGCTGCAATCGATCGCCGCGTCTCAAGGGTTCGCGCGAGGAGCGCATCCCTTATGAATGATTTAGGTTTCCCCTAAGCGAGACTTAAGAACCACGGCCATGCGCCATCGTTAAGCTTCTGGTCATGGATTGACAGCCTCCGCCGCGATCGAATTCCTGAATTCCGTAGGGCGAGAGCTTGCGCCGCCTCGGATCCCTTTCCCTGCGCCAGCAATTTCATCAAGGAGTCACACCATTAAACGCAATGCACTCACCGTTCTTATCTCACTCTCGCTGTTGGGCCTTGGCACCGCGGGCTTCGCGAACGAAGCGCAACCCGAGTTGCAGCCCAAGCCCATCGAGTTTGGCGGGTTCAAATTTCCCGTCGGATCGACCAGCTTCGTGACGCCGGCGGCGAACGAGAACAGGCAGCAAGACTACCGGTACCTCACCGACTACAGCCCGATGTAAGGCGATGGGCCGGCGCGCAAGCGGAGCCCGCGGGCGCCGCTTGCGGTTGCGACGAACCTACTTCGACTTCAGCATCTTCGGCAACCCGGTCACGAGCTCCGGGAATAACGCAAACACCACCATCCCGCCGAGCGTGATCCACACGAACAGCCACGCGGCGCGGTAATGCAAGGTGAGCGGGATCTCCGGCACGGCCGCCTTCAGCGCGAAGATGATGTAGCCAAAGGGCGGCGTGATCGCGCCCACGACCATGTTGATCAGGAACTGCATGTAGAACCACACCGGGTCGAACTGCATGGCCTTGATGATCGGCTCGTAGATCGGGATCAACACCAGCATCAACCCGATCTGATCGACGAACATGCAAAGAATGAACGGCACGAGCATCATGATGAAGAACATCACCCACCGATTTACCTGGAGATCGGTGGCGATCTTGCCGAGTTCCTGCACCGCACCGGTGTAGGCAAGCACCTGCCCGAACAGGACCGCGCTCGCCATGATGATCAGCACCACTGCCGACAACGCCGCCGATTCCCCGGCCGATTCGAGGAACATCCGCACCGACAGCGTGCGGCGCCATGCGGCATCGGCAAGCGCGGCGAGCACGCCGAGCGCGGCAGACTCCGAGGGCGTCGCGAAATCGAACATGATGAGCCCGATCGACAGGACAATGATCAGGCTGAACGGGATCAGATCGAGCAACGCACGCAGCCGCTCGCCGGGTTTTGGCGGGATGTATTCCTCAATCGGGGCGAGCGCGGGATTGCGGCTGATCTTCCAGAACACCGCGCCGACATACATCGCGGTCAGAACGAGCCCGGGAACGATGCCCGCCAGCAACAGGTCGGAGATCGAAACATCGGCGAGTGTGCCGATGATGATCGCGAGCACCGAGGGCGGAATGATCGGGGCGAGCAGCGCCCCACCCATGATGACCCCTGAGGTGAGCTCCGGATCGTAGCCGCGCTTCAACATCGGGCGCATCACCGAGCGGCCAAGCATCGCCGCGATGGCGATGCCCGATCCGGCCGGTGCGCCGATGATCGCCGACAAGGCCAGCGTTACGTGATATTGCCGGCCGCGGACCCGGCCGATCAGCTTGTCGACCGATGCGAAGAGCAGTTCGACCGAGCCGGACCGCATCAATATCTCGCCCATCAACACGAACAGCGGCACCGTGGTGAGTGCCTCCGTGGTCGCGGTCGAATAGAGGCTGTTGACGAACATCCCGAAACCGGCCGATCCGAAAAAAACGATCACGGCGCCGCCGACGATCAGGATGAAACACAGATACACCGGCAATCCGGTCAGGAAAAAACCGATCAACAGTCCAAGGAACAGGAGCAAGGTGGCCCACCAGGTCATTGCGTCGCTCCCTGGCCGGTGGTGGGCCGGATGATCGCCATGCGCGGGCGCACCGGCCCAGGCTCGAACAAGAGACGCAGATACCAGAGGGCCGAGCTGCCGAAGCCGTAGGTGATCCACATCGATGTCCACCACTTCGGTATCGGGAAATTCGCCACCGTCTCGACCGACCCCATGAACTGGCGCAGATTCTCGCCCCAGCTCAGGTAGGCCACGAAGCCGCACAGCGCGAGCCCGGCGACATTCATGATCCCGTTGATGAGTCGGGTGTGCGCCGGGTAAAAATCGAGAATCAGGGTCACCGCGACATGATTCAGGCTTCGCACGGCATGCGGGAGCGCGAGAAAGATCGTCACGAGCATCAGGTTCGCGACGGTTTCGGTCGACCACCGGGTCGGTGAATTGAAGAAGTAGCGGAGCACGACCTCCATGCAGTAGACCGCGCCCATCAGGGTGATCGTAATCGCCGAGAGGATGTAGCTGATGTCGGTCGCGTAGTCGTGCAGGGCCCGCAACGCCCGCGCGATCGGCTTCACCGGTTACTTCGCGACAGCCACAGTGCGATGCTCACTCGATCCACCAATCAGATGAAGATCGTAAGATTCTTCGCGAGGAGCACGCTTTGGTCGATGATGATCTTGCGCCGTGCGATGCGCAGCGCGCTTCCCACGCGGCGCAGCGTGTCTTCGCGCCGGCCCACGAAGAAGTCGGTCTCGGTCTCGAGTCGGTTGCGATGTACAACGAAACGTGAGCTCACCAGCGCGATCGATCCCTCGCCGACAAGGTCAGCGGGCTCGGCCAGCCGGATGTTGGTCACGACATGCGAGACGCGCGACATCGGCTCCTCGGCCCAGTGGATGCCGGTCATGATCTGTCGCACGCGCTTCTCCAAGGTCGACTTGTCATCGTTGATCCAGGCGATATCATCTTCGGTGGTGATGTCGCGATGGCGCTCGGCGAACGGCAGGTTCTTCCTGATCGGCATCCAATAGCGCACGTCATCGGTCATCAGACCGAGCCACTTCTCGAATTCACGCGCGTCGAGCAGATCGGCTTCGTAGTACAGAAAATCCTCGATCTCACGCATCAGGCTGAGATAGACAATCCGCGACTGTGAAAGCACCGGATCACTTGCCATTTACCGTCCCCCTTGCGGATTGAGTTCGGCCCAGCTCGATGCATCCATGTATTCCGCCCAGCGCCAATACAGGTTGCGCGGATTCTGTTCGCTCGTCGCCGGTTGCTGCGTAATCACGCCGGGCACGAGCCGATGCGTGGTGGCAACACCCAGGCCCGCTTTATAGTTATAGGGAAATTGCCGGGCAATCACACCTTGGCTTGCGGCGGTGGCGTAGTACCAGTTCTCCATGTCGTCCTGCTCGGTGAGCCCCGCCGGACCGGAGTAACGGATGTAGTACGAGCGCAGATACTCCTTCACCTCAGGCGGCGCGTCCTTGTCCACGAAGTACACGCGCCACATTTCGGTGTGCAGCGGGCCGCGTGGATGCGCCACCAGAATCGTTCGCGGCTGCTGACCATGGAACGACATGTTCGGGAAGATCGTACCCACGATCGGACCCGGCCCCGCGGCCTCACCAAAACGCGCGATCCGCTTTTCCCAGCATTGACGAAAGTACGCAGCCGTTGCGGGCGAGGCCGAGTAGTCGTTGCGCGGCTTGGTGACATCGATCATGCCGAAGTTGATGCCATGACCACCCGGATAGCCGGCCAAGGTGAAGCGACCCGGATCGTCGCGCCGCCCGGCACCGGCGCGCGGGCCGATGCCGGTCATATCGACCGATCGATGGCTGACATCGTGGGCGACATCGCCCGAGAAATTCTCGGCCACCAGTTTCCAGTTGGATGGAATCAGCCAGCGCTGCGTGCTGCCAAGGAGTTCCGTCTCACCATCACCGCCATCCCAGGGAGAGACCGCAACCTCGAGGCCGAACTTCGCTTCGCCAAGATAATCATCGAACGAGGGCGCGTTTTTATCCCAGGTCGCGAAGATGAAGCCCCGGAAGTTGGCGAGTTGCGCGACGCGGTGCAGGCCCCACTCCTGCCGATCGAATGGCGGTTGATACGCGTTCTCGAAATCGGCCACATTGAGCAGCGTGCCGTCCAGGTCGTACGTCCAGCCGTGATAGGGGCAGGTGAAATGGCGCGTGCTGCCCTCATCATAGCGACAGACCTTCATGCCGCGATGCTTGCAGGTGTTGAGGAACACGTTCAGCTTGTCGTGATGGTCGCGCGCCAGAATGACCGATTCCTCGCCCATCTTCGAGACGATGTAATCGCCCGCCAGGGGGACCTGACTCTCGTGGCCCACGAAGAGCCAGGCGCGCGCGAAGACCTGCGCCTGTTCCTTCTGATAAAGGTCGGCATTGACGAACAGCTCGCGGCTGATCTCGCCCGCCTGCATATCAACCAACGATTTTGCGGTGCCGGTAAGGATACTCATGGCGATCCCCTAGCAATCTGCGCGGCGAACCGCGCAGATTGCTGAAAGTAGAGGCGATTGTTCAATTGATTCATCTGCCGCGGCGCTTGATGATTTCCATCGGGCCTCCGCGGCGCTCATATTAACCACGAAAGTTGAGCTACAGCCATCAGGAATCTGCACCGTCCGCGCCGCAGATTCCTATGGAACGACGGTATCCAGCAATTGCTGCGTCAGCGCGGCACCGGGCAATGCAATGCCGAGCTCATGCGCGAATTTCAACGAGACCTCGAGGTCCTTGAAAAAAACCCCGGTGGCGTGTGGCCGCAACTTCAGGCGAAACCAGTTGTCGGCAATCCTGCTCTGGGCATGGCCTTCGGTCATTACCTTCTCCAGCACCTCGGCGGAAACGCCCGCCTCGCGCCCGACGCGCATCCCTTCGTAGGCGGCGAGCATGTTGATGCTGATGATGATCTGGTGGGCGATTTTGGCCCGAATCCCGGTGCCGAGCGGACCGCAATGGGTGATCTTCTGCCCCGACGTTTCGAATAGCGGCCGGCAACGTGCAAGTTGTGCCGCGGTACCACCCGCCATGTACGACATGGTCTTCGATTTCGCACCGCCCTCGCTGCCGCTCACCGGCACGTCGATCAATTCGACGCCCTTCGCGGCGGTTGCGGCGGCAAGGCGCGTGATCAGCTTCGGACTGACGGTGCCATGAATGACGATGAGGGAGCCACGCGCCGCACCCGCCAGTACGCCATCATCGGCGAGCACGACCGCTTCGGTCTGCTCGTCGTTCAACACGCACACTTCGATGATCTCGGCGTGCTTGCCGACGTCGCGATTGCTGGTCGCGATCCTGGCGCCAGCCTTGCGCAATTCCTCGAGCGGCTCGGCGCGCACATCGAACACCATCAGATCGTATCCCGCAGTGGCGAGATTGACCGCCAGGTACTTGCCTTGTGTACCGAGTCCTATGAAGCCGACCTTCGTCATGGTTGTCTCCTCCGTTTATTGGTCAGCAATAATATGCGAACCACGATCTGCCTGCCGGTCGGACACGACGGCGGTATAGTTCGGCCGGTCAAAACACTGGAGGAGAAACGATGAAGCGCTTCATTGGTACGTTGGTAGTCGCCGCGGCCGTGGCACTGCCCTTCGCAGCGCTCGGTCAGTCGAGCGAAATCAAGGTTCTCAACACCTTCGATGGCCGCTACCCCGCCACGCCGCTCGTCCTCGACAAATTCGTCGAGTCGATGAAGGCCGCGGCCAAAGGCAAGTTGACGTTTCGCGCAAGCGGCCCGGAGGTCGTGCCTGCACCCGAGCAGTTCCAACCGGTGCAAAAGGGTGCCTTCGATATGCTCTTCACGGTGCAGCCCTGGCATATCAACGTCTCGTCCGCGTCGATGGGTATCTATTCCCTGGAACCTGACCCCGACGGCTGGCGCAAGAACGGTCTCTACGATTTCCTCGATCGCGAGTATCAACGGCACAACATGAAACTGCTCGCGATCGTCCCCGGCAATATGGCGGGCAACGGCACGTTCCAGGCGGTGCTGAAAGAGGAATTGAAGCCGGGCGGCGATTTGACCGGCCGCAAGCTCCGTGGCATCCCGACCTACAAGGGATTCACCGATCAGCTCGGTGCGACGATCGTGACCTTGCAAGGCGGCGAGGTGTACGCGGCGTTGCAACGCGGCTCGGTCGACGGGGTGCTTTGGCCGGTCGTCGGGGCCATTGACTTCAAATGGTACGAACAGGCGAAATTCATGCTCCGCCCGCGCTGGGGTACCAGCTACCACTTCCTGTTCATGAACGTGGATCGCTTCAACAAACTGGATGCTGCTGACCGGACACTATTCGTGGAAGAAGGTCGCAAAGCCGAGCTTGCCGGACAAAAAGCCCTTGATGAGCGTCTACGCCAGGAACTCGTTCTGCTCGCCGAGAAGGGGATGAAGGAAACCACCATTGATCAAGACAAATTCGAGCGCGCGCGCGATGCCTATAACCAGGGTGCGTGGGGTCTTGCTTTCGGTTCGAAAGCAGGTGGCGATCAGGCGAGGGAATTCCATACTTTCCTGAAAGGCAAAGGGATCGTGAAGTAACGAT
>JBJXGX010000304.1:0-13466 GCA_046160305.1 Burkholderiales bacterium | reverse complement strand
ATCCAGCGACACCAGCTTTCCCGGGTTCATCAGATTGTCCGGGTCGAATGTCCGTTTGATCGATTGCATCAGCCCGATCGCCGCGCCGTGCTCTTCGATCAGCCACTTCTTCTTGCCCCAGCCGACGCCATGCTCGCCGGTGCACGTGCCTTCCATGTCGAGCGCACGCCGGACCAATCGTTCATTGAACGCCTTGGCTTCGGACAGGTCTTCTTCGCTTTCGGGTCGAATCAGGATCACCAGGTGAAAATTGCCATCGCCCACATGGCCGAACAGCGGAATCGGCATCGAGGCGCGATCGATGTCTTTCGTCGTCTCGAGAATGCATTCGGTGAGTCGTGAGATCGGCACACATACGTCGGTTGATACGGCACGGGTGCCGGGCCTGAGTTGCAGGCTGGCGAAGTACGCCATATGGCGCGCTGACCAAAGTCGATTACGGTCCTCGGCCTTGGTCGCCCACTGAAAATCCTCACCGCCGTGCTCGCGTGCGATCTCCTGCAGCAGGCCGGCCTGCTCCGCGACGCTCGCCTGGGTTCCGTGGAACTCCAGGAACAGGGTCGGTTGTTCCTTGTGGGAGGTCTTGTTGTAGGCGTTCAGCGCTTTCATCGTGAGTGCGCAGAGCGCTTCACTGCGCGCGATCGGAATACCCGCTTGCAAGGTTTGGATCACGGTATTGACCGCACCGGCGATGTCCTTGAACGAACACACCGCCGCCGACATCGCTTCGGGCACCGCGTAAAGCCGCACGGTGACTTCGGTGATGACGCCAAGCGTGCCCTCCGCGCCCACGAACAAGCGTGTCAGATCGTAGCCCGCAGCGGATTTGCGCGAGCGCCGCGAAGTCTTGATCACGCGGCCGTCGACCATGACGACGGTGAGTGACAGGACGTTCTCGCGCATCGTGCCGTAGCGAACCGCATTGGTGCCCGAGGCACGCGTCGAGGCCATTCCGCCCAGGGTTGCATCGGCGCCCGGATCGATGGGGAACATCAGACCCATGTGGCGGATTTCTTCGTTCAACTGCTTGCGTGTGACCCCGGCCTGCACGACCGCATCGAGATCTTCGGCGTTGATCTTGAGGACCTTGTTCATCTGGCTGAGATCGATCGTCACCCCACCACTCGTCGCGAGCACATGGCCTTCGAGCGAGGTGCCCACGCCGAAAGGGATCATCGGTGTCTGGTATCGCCGGCAGATGTTGACGATGTCCTGCACCTCTTCGGTCGAGTGCGGAAAGGTCACCGCATCCGGCAAGGCATAGGGATAGTAGGACTCGTCTTTGCCGTGATGCTCCCGGATCGCGCGGGACGTGGTGACGCGATCGCCGAGGAGCGCTCGCAGTTCATCCAGAAGGGAGGTGTCGAGCTCTCGGGGCTTGTTCATTAAGACTCCGGCGAAGGTGGATGATTCATCGGTGACGCGTCGCGTGGCGTTGAAGGAGGTTAGGCGCGTGAGTGGGGCAAGTCAATCCAACCGCTTGAACAGCCAGTACCGCTCCTTGTCGCGCGGGCGCCCACCTTCATAGACACGAAACCATTCGATGTCGGGATATTCTTCGCTGTCGACCGATGTCGTCTGGACGAGGAGGTACGGACAGGTAGCGCCGCGATCGATTTCCGCGCGTCGCGTGAGGATCCCGCCGTGGTAGTGAAAGACGGCGCGCTGCGCCTCGCCGAGTCCCCGGCTGGCCACGCACCCTTCCTCCGCGCGCACATAGGCCGCGATCGACTCGACGATCGGGCGATATGTTTTGCCGTAGTCGATCCAGTCGATCCAAAGGGTCATGGTGAGGCTCCACGTCAATACGACGCCGCCGGCCCAGAAAGGAAGCGCGCGCAGGGTCGAGAGCTCTGCGCGACGAATGAACCAGAGCCAGGCAATCGAGAACAGGGCGGCGCAGGAAACGGCGAACGCGTTGAATGTTGCGACGAATCCTGGCTCGAGCCGGGTCACGCTCGCGGCCATGCGCGGCGGAAACCCGGTTTGCGAGGCGATCCAAAAAAGCCATATGGCAATCGCAATCAGGCTGAACGTCATGAGCGAGAACCACGTGAGCGCATTGGCGGCGCCACGCCGCAAACTCATCGCGGCCGACCCGGCCGGAATCGCCAATGGCACGAGGAGCGCGAGTGCATCGAGCTCACGCGAAGACTGGTTGGTCGTCAGCATCGCCACCGAAACAAGCGATGCAACCAGTGGGGTGGCGAATCGGGGATTGGCGAGATTGCCGCGGAATTCCCACGTGGCCCAAAGCGCGAGCGGCCATGCCGGCCAGGCAGCCCATGCGAGAATCTTCAGGTAGTCGATCGACACCGATAGGATCGGTGCCCCCACGATATCACTCCATTGCCAGGCGACCCATCCTGCGAAATACTCGGGGTCGACGATGGCGATTGTCGCCGGCCAAGTGAACGCCACCGGGAAAAGAATCAAGAGGCCAAGAAGCACCGCGTAGTTGAAGGAGCGCGTGCCTTTCAGGTACGCCACCGGCATCAGAATGATGGCCGCAAGCAGCGGCGGAATGAACGCGATCAATCCCTTCGCGAGAAACGCGCAGCCGGTGCCCAGGCCGAAACAGACGCCTGCCTTGATCGGCTTCTTCCAGGCGATCGCGATGCCGTAGTACGCCACCGCCAGTGCGCCAACCATCGCGGTTTCCGCCGCGACTTCATGCCCATGGACGAGCAAGCCGAGGCTCCCGAGGAGTGCGAGCAGCGACAGGTCGCCCGCTCTCTTGCCATAGAGTTCGCGCGCCGCGAGCCGGGTGAAATAGAAGGCCGTCGCCATCGAAAATAGCGTGGCAAGACGCGCACCGTCGTGCGGCGGCATGAGGAAGGAGGCACCCTGCGCAAGGATCGCGGCGAGCCAGTAATAGAGCGGACCGTCTTTATAGTAGGGCTCCCCGGCAAGCACCGGTGTGAGCCACGCGCCGCCATCGAGAATCGAATGGACGATGCCGATGCCGATTGCGTCGTCGGTCTTCCAGGGGTCGTGTCCGAACAGCCCGGGGATCAGAAATGCCGCGGCAAGCAGCGCCAACCCCCATCCTGCGGGCGGCAGGGCGATGATCGAAGTCGGCCGGGCCATTACCGAAAACGAAAAAGGCAGCCGAAGCTGCCTTGATCGCCGATGCCTCGAGGGTTCAGGCGGCTTGCTTTCGCGAAGCATATTTCTGACGGAATTTTTCGACGCGACCGGCGGTGTCGACGATCTTCTGCTTGCCCGTATAGAACGGGTGGCAGGCGGAGCACACTTCGATCTGCAGGGGGCGCCCCATCGTCGATTGCGTCTTGAACGTGTTCCCGCATGAGCAGGTGACGTTGATTTCCTTGTAGGTCGGGTGGATGCCTGTCTTCATCTTGTGCTCCTGATTGACTCGGTCCCGCGCGGCGCTGGTGTAACGCGCCTGGCCGCGTTTCGAGTCGATTGATTGAGCCCGTGATTATGCCGCATGACCGGGCATCGCGCCATCGGTAGTCGGTTGCGTCCGATCGAGAAGCGGGCGCGACCGGCGACCGGTGTTCTAGCCGCGCTTCATCGAGTCGAAGAACTGCTCGTTGCTCTTGGTCGCGCGGATGCGGTCGTTCAGGAACTCCATCGCCTCGAGGTCGTCCATTGGATAGAGGACCTTGCGAAGCACCCAGATCTTTTGCAGGATTTCCGGCTTGATCAGGAGTTCTTCGCGACGGGTTCCGGAGCGGTTGACATTGAGCGCCGGGAAGATCCGCTTCTCGTACATGCGCCGGTCGAGATGGATCTCCATGTTGCCGGTGCCCTTGAACTCTTCGTAGATCACATCATCCATCCGTGATCCGGTATCGATCAGTGCGGTGGCGAGGATCGTGAGGGAGCCGCCTTCCTCGACGTTGCGCGCGGCACCGAAGAATCGTTTCGGCCGTTGCAATGCGTTCGCGTCGACACCGCCGGTCAGCACCTTGCCCGACGCGGGCACGACCGTGTTGTAGGCGCGCGCAAGGCGGGTAATCGAATCGAGCAGGATCACGACATCCTTTTTGTGCTCGACCAGTCGCTTGGCTTTCTCGATCACCATTTCGGCGACCTGCACGTGGCGGCTGGCCGGCTCGTCGAAGGTCGATGACACGACTTCGCCGCGGACCGAGCGCTGCATCTCGGTGACCTCTTCCGGGCGCTCATCGATCAGCATGACGATGAGAACGATGTCCGGATTGTTCGCCGTGATGGCATGGGCCATGTGCTGGAGCATCACGGTCTTGCCCGCTTTCGGCGGGGACACGATCAGGCCGCGCTGCCCTTTACCGATCGGGGCGATGATGTCGATGATGCGGCTGGTGATGTTCTCTTCCGCCTTGATGTCGCGCTCGAGCTTGAGGAGCTCATCCGGATGCAAGGGCGTGAGATTCTCGAAGAGGATCTTGTTCTTGGCGGCTTCGGGCGGTTCGTGGTTGACCCGATCGACCTTGACCAGCGCGAAGTACCGCTCGCCGTCCTTCGGCGTGCGGATCTCACCCTCGATCGTATCGCCCGTATGGAGATTGAAGCGGCGAATCTGCGAAGGACTGACATAGATATCGTCGGTGCTCGCAAGATAGGAAGTCTCGGGCGAACGCAGGAACCCGAACCCGTCGGGGAGCACCTCCAGGGTGCCATCGCCGAAAATGCTTTCGCCCTTCTTCGCGCGGTTCTTGAGGAGCGCGAAAATCAGCTCTTGCTTCCGCATGCGATTCGCGCCGTCGACGGAGTGCTCCGCCGCCAACTCGATAAGCTGAGTGACGTGAAGCGCCTTGAGTTCGGAGAGGTGCATTGGCACGGCTGGGCGGACCTGGACGCGACGAGATGCCGCGAAGTGAATAGGATCGAAGACGGCTGGATCTAACGACGGAGAATGGCGCGATGTGCGCCTGAAGGTGCGGTCGATTCCCGACTATCGACGGGGAGGCATGTACGGAACGTTGCCGTCACCTTGCCACCGACCGCGGCGGGCCGCATTCAACCAGAAACCGGCCCGTCCCACCTGCTGATTGACAGAGTAGTGCGTTCAGATGTTGCTGTCAAGGAATGCCGTAAGCTGGGATTTGGAGACCGCCCCGGTCTTCACAGCCTCCATGTTGCCGTTCTTGAAAAGCATGAGCGTCGGGATCGCGCGAATGTTGTACTTGCGCGGCACCTCCTGGTTCTCATCGACGTTCATTTTCGCGATCTTGAGTCGGCCCTGATAGTCCTTGGCAACCTCATCCAGCACCGGGGCGATGGCTTTGCACGGCCCGCACCATTCCGCCCAGTAGTCAACCAGCACCGGCACGTCCGATTTGAGGACGTCGGGGTCGAATGATGCATCGGTGACGTGATGGATATGTTCACTTGCCATGGAAGCAATCTCCAGGTGGATAAGGGCTTGAATGGGGGAATCGAACGAGGATAGGCAGGTGGTTGGACTGTTAGGGCGCCGGCGGTCACGTGTCTGGGAACCGTTTTCGCAGGGGAATCTGGCGGATCACCGTGTTGGGTGAGGCCTTGACGGCCGAATTTCAATGCTAGCTGATTATCGGGTAAGCGGACAGCCGTTGGTCACCGGATTTCGTGCATACCCCTGGCTTGAGCTTGCGTCGGGTGGCCGTGGCCATGACTTCGCCCTGATTGTGACATGGTCGCGGCCCCAACGTTCGTCGCGATGTGCCATGGCGCGGAATTGGGGCGCGACCGGGGTAGACTTTCGATTCGTCAATCGTCGATGCGTCGCGGCACACCCGACCGGTGCCCGACGACTGCAGCGAGTGGCCCACAATAGCTTCCCGACGGAGGCAGACATGCTCACAAAAGAAATCCTGCGAATCAAAGGCAACAAGCTGATCACGATCAGTCCCGAGACGTCGCTTGCCGAAGCGCTGGCGACCATGGCTGACCGCGACATCGGGTCCCTGGTCGTCATGGAAGGCGACGCACTGGTGGGCATGCTCACCTTCCGCGAAGTGCTGCGCGCTGTTCGCAAAGCGGGCGCCGGATTCGAAAAGCTGGCCGTCAAGGAGGTGATGGTGCGCAATCCCACCATCGTCGGCACCGACATGGAAGTGGACGCATTGCGTCGCATCATGATCGACGTCCACTGCCGGTACGTTCCGGTCCGCGAGGGCGCCGCGCTCGTGGGCGTGCTCTCCTTTCACGATGTCGCGAAGGCGGTGCTCGAGGAGCAAAGCTTTGAGAACCGCATGCTGAAGGGCTATATCAAGAACTGGCCCGATTAGGGCGCCTGTAAATCCCACGGATCATCGCGTGGATCCCTGGCCGCATTGACCCCCATTCTTTTGCCTCCTCCATTGCAGTCCGTCATGCGCCGGAAGTTGCTCGGCGCCGCATCCCTGGCCGCGCTCGCGAGCCCAGGCTGCGGCGCACTCAGCTTTTGGCCGGACGAGGGCGTGCGGAATCGGTGCCACGCGACCTTGCCCGCGCATCTCGCAACGCATCCGGCGGTGCTCGCCGCCTGGGAAGGCATCGATCCGGCCGACCTGTGGGACGCCCATACGCACCTGGTCGGTACCGGAGATTCGGGAAGCGGGGTCTATGTCAATCCCTCGATGACGCGACCCGCGAATCCCTTGCTCTACGCCCGCTTCCTGTTCTATCTGAATGCCGGCTGCGTGCACGACGCGCCGGGCAAGGTTGACGAGACCTATGTCGCCCGGCTCCTCAATCTCGTCGAAGGGATGCGACCGGGCTTCAAGGCGATGCTGTTTGCATTCGATGCGACCGTCGATGCGGACGGCGAGCCGCAGCTCGCGCAAACCATATTCCATGTCCCGAACGAATACGCCGCGACGGTTGCGCGGCGCCATCCAACCCATTTCGAGTGGGTGGCATCGATTCATCCGTACCGGGCGGATGCCGTCGATCGCCTGACGAAGGCCGTGCAATCGGGCGCGCGCGCGGTGAAGTGGCTGCCGAACGCGATGCTGATCGATCCGGGCGCCCCGCGATGCGATCCCTTCTATGACGCCTTGGTCCGGTTCGACCTTCCGCTGATCACGCACGCGGGATTCGAAGCCGCCGTTCATTCGCCGGACGGGCAAAGCCTGGGCAATCCGCTCCGTCTGCGCCGAGCCCTTGACCTCGGGGTGCGTGTCATCGTCGCGCACTGCGCATCGCTTGGCGAGGACGTCGACCTCGATGCGGGACCGAACGGCCCGCGCCTGTCGAGTTTCTCGTTGTTCAGTCGTTTGATGGCCGAAGAGCGTTACCACGGCCGCCTGTTCGGCGACATCTCGGCAATGATTCTCCGCAATCGGGTCGGTGAGGCATTGGCTCATGTGCTCGAGCGCTCGGAGTGGCATCCGCGTCTGGTGAACGGCTCGGACTATCCGCTGCCGGGCATCCTGCCGATCGTGTCGGTCGACGGGCTCGTCCGCGCCGGCTTTCTTGCCGCGGCGCTCGGGCCGGTGCTGCGTGAACTGCGCGAATACAACCCGCTGCTGTTCGATTTTGTCCTCAAGCGCCACTTGCGCTCGAAGGGGCACCGATTCGATGCGCGGGTTTTCGCGACCCGGTCGATGTTCGCGCCCCGCCCCGTCGTCGGATAACGAAAGGACGTCAACGTGCCCGAGCCGTCATCGAATCCCGAGCAAAGCCAATTCGCGCTGTTGCGGGAGCGCCGCTTCGGGCCGTTCTTCGCGACGCAGTTTTTCGGCGCGCTCAACGACAACGTATTCAAGCAGGCGCTGGTCGCGTTGCTTACTTTTCATGCGGCATCGCTCACGACGCTCGATGCGGGCGTGCTCGTCAATCTGGCGAACGGGTTGTTCATCCTGCCGTTCTTTCTTTTCTCGGCCACCGCCGGGCAGCTCGCCGACAAGTACGAGAAGACCCGCATCATCCGCGTGGTCAAACTGATCGAGATTGCGATCATGGTGCTCGCCGCGGCGGGCTTCATCACGAAGAATCTGACCGCGCTGTTGGTGGCGCTCTTCCTTATGGGCATGCATTCCACGTTTTTCGGGCCGGTCAAGTATTCGATCCTTCCCCAGCATGTGCGCCGTGACCAACTGGTCGGGGCGAATGCCCTGGTCGAGAGCGGCACGTTTCTCGCAATTCTCATCGGCTCGATCGGCGGTGGGCTCCTGATCGCATCGACGGCAAACGCCAGCGTTGCAATCGCGGTCGTGACAATCCTGATCGCGGTCCTCGGGTACGCGGTGTGCCGATACATCCCGAGCGCCCCGGCGCCGTCGTCCCGGTTGCGAATCAATTGGAATCCGGTCACCGAAACCTGGCGCAACCTCCGCTTCACGCGCACGAACCGGCCGGTCTTTCTTTCGATCCTCGGCATTTCATGGTTCTGGTTCTACGGCGCGATGTTTCTTGCGCAGATGCCGAATTTCTCTAAGACCTACCTGGGCGGGGACGAGACGGTGTTCGTCGTGCTCCTCACGACATTCTCGATCGGCATCGGATTGGGTTCGCTGCTTTGCGAGCGCTTGTCCGGACACACGGTGGAAATCGGTCTGGTGCCATTCGGATCGATCGGTCTCACCGCGTTCGCGCTCGATCTCTACTTCGCAAGCCCGGCCACCACCGCATCCGTCACGATCGGCGCCGCGCAGTTTCTCGCGACCTCGGGAAATTGGCGATTGCTGATCGACCTCCTGATGATCGGGCTCTTCGGTGGCCTCTATATCGTGCCGCTCTACGCGCTCGTGCAGACGCGCTCCGATCCGGCCCATCAGTCGCGCATCATCGCCGGCAACAACATCATGAACGCAGCGTTCATCGTTGTCGCGGCGGCTCTTGGTGCGCTGCTGCTCCACCTGGGCGCGACAATCCCGACCCTGTTTCTCGTGACCGCGATTCTGAACGCGGTCATCGCCGTCTACATCTACTCGCTGGTGCCCGAATTCCTGATGCGGTTTCTCGCATGGCTCCTCGTGCATGCGGTCTATCGTGTCGAGAAACTGGGCTTGGAAAACGTGCCGGCCGCCGGGCCCGCCGTCATCGTCTGCAACCATGTGAGCTTCGCCGATGCCGTGATCATCATGGGGCTCGTGCGCCGCCCGGTGCGCTTCGTGATGGACCACAACATTTTCAAGGTGCCGCTCCTCAGTTTTATTTTTCGCACCAGCCAGGCGATTCCGATTGCCTCCGCGAAGGAGGATCCCGCGGCGCTCGAACGCGCCTATGACGAGGTCGCGAAGGCCCTTGCGGCCGGCGAGATCGTCGGCATATTTCCTGAGGGGCGCATCACCGATTCCGGGGAGCTGATGCCGTTTCGCGGCGGCATCCAACGCATCATCGAACGAACCCCGGTTCCGGTCGTGCCGATGGCATTGCGGGGGCTGTGGGGGAGTTTCTTCAGTCGTAAGGGCGGGCCTGCGATGACGCGGCCCTTTCGGCGGGGCATTCTGTCTCGCATCACGCTGATCGTCGCGGCGCCCTGGACGCCCGAGCGCGCAACGCCGGATGCGCTACGCGAATGCGTCCTCGCGCTCCGAGGAGAACAGAAATGATTTGGGTCGTGGCGGGCGGGGTGATCGGCGCCTTGGTCGGGGAAGGGATCGGCCGAGAATTTTGGCTATGGGGGCTCATCGTCGGAATTCTCGCCGGGCACGGTCTGTTGCTGCGCATGCGCAAAGCCTCCCAGGCCGACGTCGATGCGCTTCGCGCTGAAGTCGGTGCCTTGCGCCGCCGCCTCGACACGAAACTGCCTGAGCATGTCGAGCAGCACGCGGCAGGCGAAGACGTCGCGCCATCAGCGCTCGTCGACGGCGTCGGCGAATTGGCGACGCAAGTGCCGTCACCGGATTTGGAGCGCGGCTCTGAATCGGCGCCGGCCGCTGAATTGGAACGCATAGGGCCGCACACCGAACGCCCTGCCGGCCGGCGCCTCACCGACGATTTGCTCGGTCACCCGGCGCAATCGGTCCGGGACGAGATAGGTTCGCGCTCGACGGAAGAGCTCAATCAGGAAATGCTCTCCGCGGCGCCGGCAGTGCGCGGAACGGTGCCCGATCGTCTGACCGCGCAACCGAACGTTTTGACGCAAGCGTGGGCGTGGCTCTTCGGTGGGAACGCGGTCGTGCGCATCGGCGTCGTGGTGCTGTTCTTCGGCGTCGCGTTTCTGCTCAAGTACGCCTACGACCGGGTCCAGGTGTCGATCGAGGTGCGCCTGATTGGTGTTGCGATCGGCGCGATCATCATGCTCATCATCGGCTGGCGCCTGCGCGAACGGCGCCGAGACTACGCCCTGGTCATGCAAGGCGGGGCGATCGGCATTCTCTTTCTTACCGTATTCGGTGCATTCCGGCTCTGGTCGCTGATCGATGCGGGTCCGGCATTCGCCATATTGGTCGTGCTCGCCGGCCTTGCCGCCATGCTCGCCATCCTGCAGGACGCGTTGATCCTCGCGGTCATCGGCACCGCTGGTGGCTTTCTCGCCCCGATCCTCGCATCGACGGGCAAGGGCAGCCATGTCATGCTCTTCTCGTACTACGCCGTGTTGAACAGCGGCATCGCGGTGGTTGCGCTGTTCAAGGCGTGGCGCGCATTGAATGTCATGGGGTTCGCGTTCACCTTCGTGATCGCGCTGCTCTGGGCCGATCGATACTATCGCCCCGAACACTTCGCGACAACCGAGCCGTTCCTCGTTTTTCACTTCGTGCTGTTTCTCGTCGTCACCTTGCTGTTCGCGCGACAACGGGCAAGCCGTGCGGCCGCCTATGTGGACGGTACGCTGGTCTTTGGCGTGCCGATCGTGGGCTTCGCGATGCAGTGGGGCCTGGTGCGCGATACGGAATATGGCCTGGCGATTTCGGCCATCGCGCTTGGCGCCATCTATCTCGTGCTTGGCGGTGCGCTGCTGCGGCGCGCGCAGGATCGTTATCGGATGCTGGTGGAAGCGTTTCTCGCGCTCGGCATCATCTTCGGCACGCTTGCGATTCCTCTTGCCCTGACGGGCAAGTGGACAGTTGCCGCATGGGCGCTCGAAGGTGCCGGCTTGGTCTGGGTCGGGTTGCGCCAATCGCACCTGATCAGCCGGATCTTCGGATTGCTCGTGCAACTGGCCGCGATCCTGGCATTCGCGGCGCACGCTGATCGTATGTTCTTCGGTTCGTATAGTCCGGCCGATACGCTTTCGATGGCGCTGCTTGCCGCCGCGCTGCTTTTTACCAGCCGGCAATACGCAAAGCGAAGTGCCATGGCCGGTCCGCCGGAGGCGATCGTGGCGCCGATCGCCTTCATTGTGGGGGCGCTATTCTGGCTGGCGTGCGGCGGGCATTTCCTCGATCACCAATTGGGTCGCATCGAATCACTGCACGCGTTCCTCGTCTTCGCTGCGCTGACCGCCGTGATCGCCAATGTCGTGGGTGTGCGCCTTGCGTGGCTGTCACCGCGGGTTGCCTCACAGTTGTTCGCGATGATCATGCTGCTCTGTCTTGCCGCTGCACTCGATATGCGTCATCCGTTTGCACGATGGGGATGGGCGGCCTGGCCGGTCGCGTTCGCAGCGTTGATCTGGATCCTGCGGCGGGAGGAAGAGGTGTTCGCCGGGATTCGTCCGTGGCGGCACGCGCTCATGTCCTGGATGCTGGTCGGGTTGCTGACGTGGGAGGTGTCATGGCAACTGCCGCGCGCGGTTGGGACTTCAGGGGACTGGTCACTCGTTGCATGGGGTGCGCTGCCCGCGTTGGCCATCCTCGCGATTTCGTTCTGGGGCGAACGGGTCCGATGGCCGATTGCCGCGAATCGGTGGGCGTATTTCGGCGTTGCCGCGCCGCCGGTCGTGGCGTATCTGATCCTTTGGATGCTGGTTGCGAGCGGCGTATCGAGCGGTAACGCGCCGCCGCTTCCCTATGTGCCGATCGTCAATCCTGTCGACCTCGCGCAAATCGCGGCTTTGCTCGCTGCCGGCGCTTGGTTCTTTGCGGTCAAGCGCTTCGATGCGGGATTTTTCGCGTCGTTGTCGACGCGCCATGTCGCTGCCATCGGCGGGATACTTTTGTTCGTGCTGTTCAATACACTCATCCTGCGCACGCTGCATCACTATGCCGGCGTGGCCTATGGCCTCGCTGCGATGCTTCGATCGCCGCTCGTGCAGGCGACGCTTGCCATCGCGTGGACCGTGCTCGCACTTGGGCTGATGTTCGCCGGGACGAGGAAGGTGGAACGCGGAGTGTGGATCGTCGGCGCGGCATTGCTTGGCGTGGTCGTGGTGAAATTGCTCTTCCTCGATCTGGCGCGGCATGCAACCGTGATGCGCATCGTCGCGTTCATCGGGGTTGGCGTGCTGATGCTGGTCATCGGCTACCTTGCGCCCTTGCCGGCCCGTCCGAAGGAGGCACGGCAATGAGGCGTACCACGCGCTCGATCGCAGTGGGAATAGTTGGAATTGTCGCGGGACTGGCCGTCAACGAGTCCATTGCCACCGAAAGTCCGAATGACTATGCGATGGCGATGTCGTTGACCGCAGTCGGTGCACATTCGCATTTCGAGTTCGCCGTGCCCGCGGCGGTCTACGAGGGCGTGGTCCATGCCGATCTCGCCGATGTACGCATATTCAACGGCAAAGGCGAGGCGGTACCGACCGCGTTGCGACCGCGCGCACCATTGCGTTCGGCGCCCTCGTCGTTGATCGCGTTGACACCGTTCGCATTGCGCGGAAGCTCGGCGGGCGGGGTGGATGCGGCCATGGTCCGCATTCAGCGTCGAGGCGACCAACTGACGCTAGAAATGAGTGGCGCCAGTGCTTCGCCAGCCGAAACGCTGCTTGGGTATCTGGTCGATACATCGAGCGTCAGGCAAGCGATCCGGTCGCTGCGATTCGATCTTGACGGCATGAGCGAGATCTCGACCGCGGCGCGCGTCGAGGCGAGCGATGACCTGAAATTCTGGCGCACCATCGCCGACAACGCTCCGATCCTCAGGCTTGAAGCGGGTGGCGAGCGGTTGGTGCAGGACCGCGTGGAGTTTCCCGCGCGCGCGGCGCGATACTGGCGAGTCGTGTTCATCGCGCCTCGAACCCCCGTGCGGTTGAAGGCGGTGATCGCGGAACTCGTTGAAGGCCCGGTCGAGCCGGACCGCCACCAGCGTGAATTCGCCGGCACCCCCGTCCCAGACCGGCCCGGCGATTTTGTTTTCGATACGAAGGGACAGTTTCCGGTAGAGCGCGTTCGCGTCATTGCGCCGCAGATCAACTCGGTCGCGATGGTCGAGGTGCTGTCGCGCGCCAAGGCGGGTGATCCATGGATCAGCCGTACCCGTGGAACAGTGTTTCGGTTGTCCAAAGAGGGCGTGGAATCCACCAGCGCTCCGAGCCCGGTCACGGTCACGAGTGATCGTTTCTGGCTGGTTCGCGTCGACCAGCGTGGCGGCGGATTGGGTCCGGGTGTGCCCGGTTTCGCGCTCGAATGGCAACCGCACCGGTTGGTATTCGTCGCGCGCGGGGAAAGCCCGTTTCAACTTTCATTCGGCAGCGTCAACGCGAAGTCGGCGATGCTCCCGCT
>JBJXGX010000303.1:0-3899 GCA_046160305.1 Burkholderiales bacterium | reverse complement strand
ATTTTCCGCCGAAGGGCACCGCGGGCTTCGCACGCCAATCCGTGAGCGCTTGCAGGCGCGTGCCTCGCCCGCCCGCAAGGACTAGTGCGAACGTATCGCGCACGAGCTGGCTGACGAAGCGCGGGTCGTCGGCACGGAGCTCGTTAGTGCTTCGTTTCACGGTCGGGTCCGCTGCCTCTTGGGTCACGTGCACCTCCTTCGTTTGCGGATCGTCAAGCCGCCTTCGACTGTACCCGCGAGGTCACAATTGCCGCAACCGATTCCACGTGATCCGGACCGGCGGTACCCGTGATCAATCGCGTACTGCTGCTGAATGTCAAGTAGGCCCAGAACCAGTCGAACATAACGGAAACTTTGTTGCGCACGCCGACGAGAAAGCCGACATGAAGCAGACCCCAAAGCCACCATGCCAACGCCCCGGTTAGCCGGACGAAACCGAAGTCGGCGACCGCCGCTTTGCGTCCGATGGTCGCAAGGCTCCCTAGGTGCCGGTAGCGGAACGGTGGGGGCATTCGGCGACCCAACACGCGCGCCCAAATCACACTCGCGACGTGGAGTCCTCCCTGTTTTGCTGCCGGCGCCAGTCCAGGAACAGGCTTCCCTTGCCAGGCGTTGGACAGTGCGGTGTCGCCGATGGCAAACACATTCGGATGATGCGCGAGTGACAAATCCGCCTCGACTTTCAGACGCCCGGCATTGTCGTGCTCGGCGTGAAGCCACTTCGCCGCAGGGGAGGCGACCACACCGGCCGCCCAAAGCACCGTTCGCGCTGCGATGCGCCGGCCGCTCACCGATACACCCAACGCGTCGATCGCTTCGACTTTGCTGTTCAAATGCACTTCAACGCCGAGCTGTTCGAGCGAGCGCTGCGTCACGGCCGATAGTTTTTCCGGGAACGCCGGCAACAGCCTTGGGCCGGATTGGACCAGCAGCACACGCGCGGCCGCCGGGTCGAAACGACGAAACTCTTTATCCATCCCAAGCCGCGCAAGCTCGGCGATCGCACCGGCCAACTCGACACCGGTGGGGCCACCACCGACTATCAAGAAGGTGAGAAGGCTTTGACGTTCGTCCGGATCGTCGACCGCCTCGGCTTTCTCGAACGCGATGAGAATCCGCCGGCGCACCTCGGTTGCATCCTCGACGCGCTTGAGGCCAGGCGCGTAGGGCGCCCAATCATCGCGTCCGAAGTAACTGTGGCTCGCACCGGTCGCCACTACCAGATAGTCGTAGGGGATGCGTTGTCCGCTGTCCAAACTAACGAACTGCTCGGCGGGGTCGACCCCATTTACGGTGCCCAGCAACACGCGCACATTGGCGGCATCACGAAACACGCTTCGCACGGACGCCGCGATATCACCGGGTGCAAGCGCCGCCGTTGCGACCTGATAGAGCAGTGGCTGGAACAGGTGATAGTTATGGCGATCCACAAGCGTGATTTGTACCGGTGCTTGCGCGAGCTTGGCCGCGCAAGCCAAGCCGCCGAACCCGGCGCCGACGATCACAACGCGCGGCAGGCGATCGAGCGGATAGGCGGGCGTGCCTTCCAGCTCCGGGTAGCGCGCGGCCAGGAAATCTTTCGTAAGATGATCCAACGAGAGCTCACCTGCGCCGTGCAGAACAATCATTGCAAGCGCCGCGGCCCAATACCAGGGAATCGCAAAGGTTGCGTCGATCGATCCCGAAGCAACGAGCGCGACGATCCACAAGGCGGCTGCGAACCGTGCACCAAAACCGATCGCGCACACGAACGCACACGCCAACACCAGGGTGCCCACATCGGCCGAACGCATCGGAAAGAGGAGCGGGGACAGGTTCCCAAAGCCTGCCGCGGCCAAGACGGCAAGCCCCAGCCACAGGCGGACGAGCAACAGGTAGAGCGGCTTCGCGCCAGCGGAGAAGGCATGGAGGCCCCGTAAGATTGGCGCGGCGAACGGCAACGCGCTCGCCGCCAAGCCTCGCGCAAGGTTCGCGTCGAGCGAGATCGGCCCGGCCCCGCGCACAATGAACCAGCCGAGCAACGCGACCCAGAAGAGATGGGTGTCGAGCACGATGTAGTTGAACTGGATCACCAGCGCGAGCGCGGCAAGCGCCAGCGCCGCACCGCGTGTGGCCAGTCCAACTGCGAGCAGGCTCGCACCGAGCAACTCGATCGACACAGCAATCGTGGCGGCGCTCACCGGGTCCATCCACGACACCGGGTACTCGTCCCGTGCGAGCGCGAGCGCGTTGTCCCAATCGGACAGTTTGATGATGGCCGAGACGAGAAACGTCTTGGCGATGAGCACACGAATGATCAGATCGACGAGCGGGGCGACCGTCTTCTCGCCAAGACTCGTGATCCGCCCGACCCACCGCAGGATCGCGGCGAATGTCCCACGGTCAACGACTGTCGCCGGATGCGAAGTCATACGCCCTCCTTGCCGCGACCACGCAACGCCTGCGCGAGCAGCGCCGGAACGTAACCACAGTGGATGCAACGTTGTGTTGGCGCGTGATCGAGCTTTGCACAGTCGATACGCGATGCGGTCCGCAGTGCCCGATAGGCGAACGCGCCGGTGAGCATGCCCGCCGGCGGGGCGATGAAGTAGATCCAGAGATGGTCCCAGAGCGCCCCTGGGAGCGCCGAGGCCAGACTCCGGGCGGGATTCATACTCATCCCGGAGATCGGCGCCTCGATCGAAATGTAGGTGGCCACGAGAATGCCTGCGAGCAAGCCCGTCATTCGCGCGACGCGCTTCGTGTTCGACACCCACAACACGGTGAAGACGAGTACGGCGGAGATCCCGAACTCAGCGGCGAACGCACGCGCCGGCCCGGCGTCCCCCGGCATCGTCACGGCGAACTGAACGGGTGGTGCGGCGAAACGATCCCCCAGCAACACAATCACCACGAGCACACCCAGCGCACCGCCCACGAATTGCGCAATCATGTAGGCCAGTGCGTCGTGCGCTTTCACCTTGCCGAGCGTCCAGAACGTCAAGGTCATCGCCGGATTCATGTGCGCACCCGAACGCTGGCCCCATGGGGAGTAGATGATGCTGATCGCGGTGATGCCCATCGCGATGCCGATCAGGATGCGGCGAACAGTCGGATCCGGAATCGCCTGATGCACCGGCGATCCCGGATATTCGAACAACGTGGCGAACAGTCCGGCCGAGATCATAAAGAGGCCCAACGCAGCCCCTTCGATCAGATACTCCGGCCAATGGTCGGCGAGGACTTCACGCAGTCCGCGCCAGCCGCCTGCCGGTAGTGATTGGCTCGCTTTCATAGCGCTAGTAACCGCCACCGCAGACTCCGCGAGCTCCACTCCGGTAACGATGAACCACCAAGGCACGAAGGCACCAAGGGACGCGCCGCATCGTTGTGAACGTGGCGCGGCCGCCCACTCTCATCGATACCCGGTTTCCGACGGGTTCGAACCTTGGTGTCTTGGTGCCTTGGTGGTTCATCAATTAAGCCGTCGTGGGAGATTTGCGCTTTTTCCCAGACGACGGTGCAGCGTTTACCCGCTCCTTCCAGAACTTCGGAATGTCCTGCCGATAGCCCCGGAAGACAAGATTGGCAATGAGCCCGGTCCAGCCGGTTTGATGCGCCGCCCCCAGGCCCTGCCCGGTCTCGGCGTGGAAGTACTCGTTGAAAAGGAGCAGGTCTTTCCAGTGGGGATCGTTCTGGTACGGGCTGCCTTCCGGAAACGCCGCGAGCTGGCCATCCGGCCTGCGTCGCACCAGATTGACGAGGCGATCGGATATCAGGTTCGCGACTTCGCGCAGGCTCCGTTTCTCGTTGCCAAGGCATGGCACGGGCACCTTGAAGGATTCGCCGTAATAGCGATGAAACTTCTCGATCGCCTGGACGAGCATGAAGTTGGTGGGCATCCAGATCGGTCCGCGCCA
>JBJXGX010000302.1:0-82016 GCA_046160305.1 Burkholderiales bacterium | reverse complement strand
GCTCAAGGGCTCCCCGGAGCATCGGCGCACGCTGATCGACATCGCGCGTGCCGCGCAGGCTGGCGGGGAACGCCCGCCCGGCATGTCGATCGGACTAGAAGCCACTGAATACTTCGAGCCTCCAACTGTAACGTGGGCCTATGGCACGCACGCCGCGATCATCGAGATCGATGCGGATACCGGGGTAGTAATCGTTCGCAAGTACGTGGTTGCCCACGACGCGGGTGTACTGATCAATCCCGCGGTCGCGAACGGTCAGATCACGGGCGGCGTTTGTCAGGGCATCGGCGGCTGCCTCCTGGAGCGAGTCGTGTACGACCCACGCGGACAGAATCTCACCGGGTCGCTGATGGACTATGCGCTGCCGCTTGCTGCGAACATGCCCGACATACAGATCGTTCATACGGAAACACCCTCGACACTCAATGACCTGGGCGTGAAAGGGCTGGGCGAAGGCGGCGCCGTGGGCCCACCCGCAGCCATCATCAATGCGGTGTGCGACGCGCTTCATGCGATTCGATTCGAATGGAACACGAGCTTCCTCCGCGCGGAGGAAATCGTCGCGGCTATGCGGCGCGGCGGACTGTCACGCTAGACTTGCCTCGATCGCGATCGGGGCAGTCGATTCAATCCGCCTTTATCTTCGCGCGCTCGACGACGGCTTGCCACCGTGCCATATCGGCCCGGATCTGCGCGGCGAATTCTTCCGGTGTGTTGCCCACCGGCTCGATCCCAAGCGCGTCGAAGCGCCGGCGCAATTCGGGTTCGGTCAGCGCCGCCGTAATTTCGGCGTGCAGCCTATCGATGATCGGGCGAGGCGTTTTCGCGGGAGCCATGATTCCGACCCAGGACACCGCCTCGAAGTTACTCAGCCCCTGTTCGATGAATGTCGGGACATCAGGCAGCGAGCCGATCCGCTTTGTCGTGGACACGCCGATGCCGACGAGCCGGCCGGCCCGGATGTGCGCATTCGATCCTGCCGCGGCTGAGTAGGTGAGCTGCACCTGACCACCCACCGCATCGAGCACCGCGAGGCCGCCACTCTTGTACGCGACATGCTGCATGTCGAGTCCGGTGCGCTGCTTGAGCAGCTCTCCCGCCACATGTGTCGTGCTGCCGTTGCCGCCGCTCGCGTACGAAAGCTTGTTTGGATGCGCTTTC
Organism: Burkholderiales bacterium; assembly: GCA_046160305.1. Lineage (GTDB taxonomy): Bacteria > Pseudomonadota > Gammaproteobacteria > Burkholderiales > SG8-39 > SHXR01. The sequence goes on along the minus strand of JBJXGX010000302.1, from coordinate 80,855 downwards.
GAGTAGGCGAGCAGTTCCGCGAGGTTCTTCGCCGGGAGAGACGGGTGTGCCGCGAGCACCAGGGCAACGTCGCCCAGTTTCGTTACCGGCCCAAAGTCCTTGATCGTGTCGAAGGGGACCTTCGACAAGGTGAACGGATTGACCACCATCGTCGCGTCGAGGGCCAGCAAGAGCGTGTAGCCGTCCGGACTCGATTGCGCCACGAGCTCGGTGCCGATGTTGCCGCCCGCACCGGCGCGGTTCTCGACGACGATGCGCTGGTTTATCCTGCGCTCCAGTGCCTCCGCGAGCGCGCGTCCGCTGGTGTCGGTTGCGCCGCCGGTACCGAACGGCACGATCAGTCGAATCGGCTTGCTCGGATAGTCTTGCGCCTGCGCCGCAACGGCCATCGCAATGAGTCCAAAGGAAAGCAAGAAGCAAAGCGACATGTTCAACTTGCGCATCATTCGGGTCTCAGGAATGCGGGCTCGTGAAGGCCGAATAGATCATGGTGCGCAGCTCACGGCGGATCGGCGTCGACGAGGATGGCAGGAGCTGCGTCAGAAAGATCGCGATGAGCTCTTCCTTCGGATCGATCCAGAACGCCGTCGATGCCGCACCGCCCCATGAATACTCGCCCGCGGATCCCGGGATCATCGTCTTCGCCGGATCCATCGTCACCGCGAAGCCAAGTCCGAACCCGATTCCATTGTAACTCGCCTCGCTGAACAGCGAACGTGACAGCGCCGGCAGATCCTTGTTGTCGGGAAGATGATTCTTGGTCATCAACTCGATCGTCTTCGGGCTGAGAAGCTGCACCTTGCCGAAGGAGCCGCCGTTGATCAACATGCGACAGAACCTGAGATAGTCGCTTGCCGTCGAGACCAAGCCTCCGCCACCGGAAATCAAGGTTGGCGCTTGCAGATATGGGCTCGTCGAGGGATCGTCCTGCAGGGTCATGCCGCCATTGGCCGTCGCTGCGTAACACGCCGCAAAGCGTGCTTGTTTGCCCGCATGCACATGGAAGCCGGTATCCGCCATGCCAAGAGGCTGCAGGATCCGCTCGCGCAGATAGTCTTCGAACGGCTGGCCGGATATTTTTCCGACGATGTAGCCCAGCACGTCGGTCGATACCGAGTAGTTCCATGCCATGCCCGGTGAAAATTCGAGCGGCAGATGGGCGAGCTTCTCGATCATCTCTTCGAGCGATCCGTGCTTCTCGATCTCGCCGACCTTTAGCGCGCGATATGCGGCATCGACATTCGTCGATTGCTGGAATCCGTAGGTGAGGCCGGACGTGTGGCGCAGGAGATCGATCATCAGCATCGGACGGTCCGGACGCTTCGTGCGAAACGTCGCCGTGAACCCGCCCTGGAAAACGCCAAGGTCTTTCCATGCGGGAATCACACGATGCACCGGATCGTCGAGCGCGACCAGGCCCTGCTCGACCAGCATCATGAACGCAACGGTAGTGAGCGGTTTGGTCATCGAATAGATGCGAAAGATCGTGTCCTCACGCATCGGCGTCTTGCGCTCGACGTCGGCCATGCCGATCGCGGAAAAATGCGCGATCTCGCCACGCCGGTAGACCAAGGTCAGCGCGCCCGGCATCCGTCCGGTATCCAGATATTTGTTCTGAATGAAGCGATCGATCCTTGCGAGTCGGTCTGCGGAAAGTCCGACGGAGTGCGGTTGTACTGCCACGAGGGAAGCTCCAGGTGAATGGTCGATGAATGAATCGTCGATAGGGATTGCGCTAACGCTTTTTCGGTTTAAGCACACGGCCCGAGGCCAGCTCCCGCTGAAACGCACCGAGCGGGAGCACCCGGATCGGGCCGACTTGGAGCGGTTGTTCGCCAAGGTAGACACCCCAGGCTGACTGAATGATGCCGGTTGCATGCAGCTCGGTGAGCGCGCGACTGAACTCCGGACGCCAGCGGCTGCTCGCCTTGACTTCGATGCCCGCCGCGTGGCTCGCACGCTTCCAGATAAAGTCGACTTCCGTACCGGAAGGCGTGCGGTAGTAACTCAGATCGCCCCCGCAATCGGAGTAGGCGATCTGGGCCCGCAGTTCGTGTAGGACCAGTGTTTCGAGCAGCGTGCCGCGTTCGGCGGGATCGAGCGGTTCGCGCAGGCGCCGTGTCAACGCACGTACGACACCAGGGTCGAACAGGTAGAACTTCGGATGCTGGACTTCCTTGACCTTTGCACGGGGACGCCACGCCGGCAGCCATGTACCGAGGAGCGTATCGGTCAGTACCTCGAAATAGCCTTGAATCGTCGGGCGGGCCACCGCCGCGTCGCGTGCCAACGCCGCGTCGCGTGCCAACGCCGATACGTTGGTGACCTGCGCGTTCGCCAGTGCCGCCACTTCCAGAAAGCGGGTGAAGGACTCGAGGCTGCGCACCAGCGCTTCGGCGCGAATCTCCTGTGCGAAGTACGTTTCGGCGTAGGCTTCGAGGAGATCGATACGCGCGGCGGCACCGCGCGCGCTTCGCACCATGGGAAGCAAACCAAACCGCAGCAAATCGTCTGTTGCCGGGACATCGGCCAACTCGGTCATGGTCAGCGGCAATATATGGCGCATGACGACCCGGCCTGCGAGGAGATTGACGTCGTCGCGACGCAGGCGGCGGGCCGAGGATCCGGTCAACGCGAAACGCCAGCGTAGCGGTGCCGAGGTGAGCGCGTCGTGGATTTCATTCATCAGCGCCGGCAACTTCTGGGTTTCGTCGATCACCACCCAGCTCCGGCTCGGCAGGGATTCAATTTCCTGCCGGAAGAGCTGCGGGTCGCGCATCAGGCGCAACAGCTCGCGATCGAGCAGCAGTTTGTCAGCGCGCGTTCGGCAGCTGCGCGCGCAACCAGGTGGTTTTTCCGGTGCCGCGCGGGCCGAGCAGAAGAAACGACCGAACCGGGAGATTCTGTCTGCGTGTATACATACCCAGCATTTTGACGGTAAAAATGCTGGGTGTCTATACAAGTAGCATCGTCCTCGCGCGTGGCCCGGCGGCGTCGGATACTTCGATCCGGGCGGAATCCCTATTCGCTGAGCGAGCCGATGGCGTCGACGACCTTGGCCCATTTCGCCGCTTCGCTCTTGTAGAACGCACCGAATTGTTCCGGCGTTCCACCCGGTAGGGGCAGGAAACCTGCCGCGGCGAATTTCTTCACCGTGTCGTCCGATTCGAGGATCTGCTTGATCGTCCCGGACAGCCGGTCAATGATCGGACGGGGCGTTCCCTTGGGCGCGCCAAGGCCGAACCACAGTCGCACGTCGAATCCGGGTAGTCCGGCTTCGGCAATCGTCGGGAGATCGGGCAGCGCGCTATCTCGTTTCAGCGGGGTCGTGGCAAGGCCGCGCAGCTTGCCTTCACGGACAAAGCCCAGCACCGGTGGAATGGTCGAGAACATCACCTTCACCTGGCCGGACAGAAGCTCGCGAATCGTCTCGCCGCCGCCCTTGTAGTGGACCGGGGTCATCTTGATGCCCGCCGTGTTGTTGAACAGTTCGGCGGCCAAATGCGTCGCGGTTCCTTTGCCGGCGGTCGCGTAGAAGATGTCGCCCGGTTTCGCCTTCGCCATGGCGATGAGATCCGGCACGCTCTTCACGTCGAGAGACGGATGCACGAGCAGCACGAGACCGGTATCGGCAAGCGCCGCGACCGGTTCGAAGTGATCCGCGAACTTGTATTTGAAATTCTTGAACAGGCTTTCGTTGACCGCGTTGCTGAGGATCGTCAATAGCAACGCGTAGCCGTCGGGATCGGCCCGTGCGACCGCTTCGGTCGCGATGTTGCCCGATGCACCGGAGCGATTCTCGACGATGACCTGCTGACCGAGTGCTTCACCCAGCTTAGCGCCGACCACGCGGGCGATGATATCGGTGGGTCCGCCGGCGACAAATCCGACCACCAGGCGAATAGGTTTATTCGGGTATGGGGCTTGCGCCTGTGCAAGGTTGATCGAGACGACCACGAAACCCGCCAATGCTGCGATCACACCGCGACGCCAACCTCTCTTCACCGGCGCCTCAGCGTTGCCGGTACCGACTTGATCAGTATAAGAGTCGGTGACGCCCGTCCCGCGCTTGCGCATGGCTTCCCCCAAAGATCGTCGGCTTCCATTATCGCGGTGGCGAACACTGCTGTCGAGGGTTCATGTTGCGAACGCCGCGTAAGCCGTTCGTCGGCATCGCAATCAAACCGGTGCTCTCTTGGTATCGATCGTTATCGCGCTGGTCTTCGGTTCTCCTGACTGACTGCCCTGTCCCGAATTTATGCAGAGTTCCTCCCCTTTCGCCCGAACGGCGGAACTGCGCGAGTCGATCACCTTCAATTCGAAATAAATCCATAGGTTGATCGGGACGCACTACGCTTCGTCGCGGATCGGCCGTTTTTATTTTCATGCTGCCGTGGTCGCCTGTAAATCCTCGTTTCCGTTGATATTCAATTGAATTGAGCCTCAGATTGTTATCTGATTCAGCCATCAATACCGCGCGCGAATGCGTGACGCCCGTGGAGTCGTAGTCGCGACGCTGAAAATTGCAGTCGCGTACGGCGTCCCCCCGAATGCTTACTGCGCGGCGAACACCGCCTTCGCCCTGGTTGCGCGCGGCATGAACTGAGGCAAATGTATGAATGCGCCCGACATCCCGTCAAACGAATCGACGCGACTTGCGGCACTGTGCGAGCTCAATCTGCTCGATACGCCCGCAGAGGTGCGCTTTGATCGCATTACGCGTATCGCACAACGACATTTTGGTGTTCCGATTGTGTTGGTGAGTCTGCTTGATGCCAAGCGGCAGTGGTTCAAGTCGCGCCAAGGGCTCGATGCTCTCGAAACGCCGCGCGACATCTCGTTTTGCGGCCACGCCATCCTGAGCGATGACGTTTTGTATGTGCCCGATGCGCGCCAGGACCCGCGCTTCTCGGATAACCCCCTCGTAACCAGCGGCCCGGGGATTCGCTTCTATGCTGGTGCGCCGTTGCACGCGCCGACTGGCGAGCGTGTGGGGACGCTGTGCATCGTCGACGCTCAGCCGCGAGCGATGAGCGCCGCGGACTTCGCCATGCTGCGTGACTTGGCCGACAGTGTCGAGGCCGAATTGCAACACACTGAATTGGAGAAAAGCCGGTCGCAATTGCGCTCGGCCGAAAACCGCCTTCGCGCCGTCATCGACACAGTGGTCGATGGCATCATTACGATCGATGTCGATGGGGTCGTACAGAGCTTCAATCCGGCTGCCGGACGGATATTTGGGTATTCCGCCGCCGAGGTGACCGGGCGCAACGTCAAGATGCTCATGCCCGAGCCCTTCCATGGCGGGCACGACGGCTATTTGCGCAATTACCTTGCTACCGGCGAGTGCAAGATCATCGGCAAAGGCCGGGAGGTGACCGGTCGGCGCAAGGACGGCTCAACATTCCCGATGGAACTGGCGGTAAGCCACATGGAGGTCAACGGGGCGCGCATGTTCACCGGTATCGTGCGCGATGTCACCGAACGCAAAAGGATCGAGCGAATCAAGAACGAATTTGTTTCCACGGTGAGTCACGAACTGCGCACACCGCTCACTTCGATCCGCGGCGCGCTCAGTTTGCTACGGGGAAAGCACGGTGCCGCCTTACCGACGGAGGCACGAAAACTCGTCGATATTGCCGACCGTAACAGTGAACGGCTGGTACTGCTCATCAATGACATCCTCGATCTGGAGAAGCTCGAAGCCGAGCGGCTCGTATTCGACTTCAAGGCACTGGATCTTGGGTCGCTCGTGAAAATCGCTCTTGAAGCCAACGAGGGTTACGCGCACCGGCACGGCGTGCGCGTGCGCATTAGCGAGATACCACAGGGCACCGCCGTACATGGCGACCAGCACCGTTTGCTGCAAGTGTTCAGCAACCTGCTTTCCAATGCAATCAAGTATTCGCGACACGGAAGCGAGGTGGTTATTTCGGTCCGCCGGCAGAACGCGCGCCACCGCATCAGCGTGCAGGACCACGGTCGCGGCATTCCGCCGGAGTTCCGCAGCCGCATGTTCCAGCGCTTCGCGCAGGCTGATGGTTCCGACACGCGCGAGAAGGGCGGCACGGGTCTAGGACTCTGCGTCGCCAAGGCCATCATCGAGCGACATGGCGGCACGATCGACTATGTGAGCGAATGGGGCGTGGGCACTGAATTCTTCTTCGAGCTGCCGGCGCGGGAGGAGGCCGTGTCCGCGGGGCACGGACAGGAAGAGTCGTCGCCGTTGCTGATGGGCTAGTGCGCCCGAAGGTGGGCCCATCGAAGTGCGAGACGTGCGTTCCACGGATGGTGCGATTGGTCGTTGCAGGCTAACGAGCGGCCAGCTTGCTCGTGCGACTCGGCAGTGCCACTTCGAGCGCAGCTAAGTTTGACGCTCGAGTACATCGCGCACCTCGGCGTGCGTTTCCCGTTCGAGAGGCTTTTCTGGGGCTATCGCGGGGAGCTCGACCCGGAACGTCGTCCCCCGTCCCATCTCGGAGGTGAAATCAATCGTCCCTTTCATACCCTCGACGAGCCTCTTTGAGATGTTGAGCCCAAGCCCGGTGCCGCCTTTCTGGCGGCTGTCGGAGGCGTCGGCTTGCGAGAATTTTTCGAAAATGCGGTCGCGAAACTCTTCGGGAATGCCGGCGCCCTGATCGACGACTTCAATGGATACTCGATCGGCCTCTTGCTTTGCGCGAATGATTACCTGCTCGCCACGCGGCGAGTACTTGGCGGCGTTCGACAAGAGATTGGACATCACGCGTACGAATCGATCTGCATCGACGAAAACGGCGATCGGCTTCTCGGGTGCGTCCAACTTGAGCACCACGCCAAACTGCTCGGCGAACCCGGTGTTGGATTCGATCGACTGCTCAAGCAAGGGTTGCAGGGTCAGCATTTCGAATTTGTATTCCACTCGGCCCGCTTCGATTTTCTGGATGTCGAGCATGTCGTTGATCAGTCGGATGAGCCGGTCGCAGTTCCTGTACGCGACGTCGACCAGGTGTTTCGCTTTGGTGGACACATCCCCGGCGGCATTGCCGGCGATCAGGCTGAGCGAACCGCGAATGGAGGTGAGGGGGGTGCGCAACTCGTGACTGACGGTTGCGACAAACTCGTTCTTGAGCCGTTCGGCCTTCTTGCGATCGGTCACGTCTCGAACAACTCCGATGAGTGTTCCCCGACCATCGATGCGCATTTCGCCGAACGCCAATTCCATGGGAAACCGTTCACCGCTCTGCCGAATCCCAACGACCTCGAAGCGAGTGCGATCGAACAGGTCGCGGCCGACTGCGTTTCCCGCGTGAGCGACTTGTCGACCCACGCCGCGATACTCCTCGGCGATTAATGAGTCCACGTCCTTGCCAACCAACGCTGTGACAGACCATCCGAATATCGCTTCTGCGGCAGGATTGGCCGACTCGATGGTGCCGGTCTCGTCGACAGTGATGATGCCGTCGACAACGTTGTCCAGGATCGCGCGCAGACGGCCTTCGCTCCGGCGGTGGGCATTGGCCATTTTTTCCGCCAATGTGAGGGCACGTGCGCGCAGGCTCACACCGGACCAGACGACGACGAAGAACAAGAAGCTGATGAGAATGCCCGCGATCAGAATAAATCCAGGCTTTTCCTGTTGCGTGACTGCTTCGCTGTACGGTGCTGAACGAAGATCGAGCATCCAAACGTGACCGTTCACGGCAATGGGGCGAATGGCCCGGAAAGCGGGAATGAAGTTCGTTCCGATCCTGCGCTCGAGCGCGTCATCGCGGTACAGCAGTCCGGCAGCCAATAATTCTTCATCGTCGTAGATGCGCAGGGCGAGATCGGGCAACTCGCGCCCGATGATTCCTCGCATCAGATCGTTCATCCGGAACGGGCTGTACACGAACCCATGCAGGGCGTTTCGCCGCTGCTCGACCGTCTCGATTTCACGCCCGACCCGGTAGACGGGCGCATACATGAGAAATCCAGCCTGGACGTCCTTACTCGTCTCCTGGACCAGGACCACCCGCCCGGAAATCGCGGTCACGGCGTTGTCTCGCGCGCGCTGCATTGCGGCGCGGCGGACCGGCTCCGAGTACATGTCGTACCCGAACGCACGCAGGTTCCGTCCCAGAAAGGGTTCCAGGTAGATGATCGACGTATACAAATCGCGGGGCCCCGGTGGCCGGACGGTATAGTTCGGGAAGCCTTCTGCACGCACGGCTCGGACATGATCGTCGAGCGCTTCGGGCAGGATGATTTTCGATAATCCGATACCTTGTACCCCAGGATAGTCCGCTTCGATCTTCAGACTGTCGATATATGCCCGCCAGGCCGTTCTCGACACGTTGTTGTCGTTCGCGGCCAACAGACCGACGCCACCCTGGAGGACCTTTTCGTACGCGAGCATGCGCGCGCGAATCGCCTGTTCGATCTCGCCGACGCGAAACGTGAATTGAATACGTGCTGCGGATTCGATCTGTGCTTTCGCGACGTACCAAGCGAAAGTCGTCACCAGAAGCAGAATCGCCAGCGTCATCCATGCCACCAGACTGCCCTTGGGAAACAGGCGCGCGGTGATCTTAGTCATGTGCGGACTCATTCCGGGGCAACGATCAGTCGGTTGCGGCCGCTGTGTTTGGCGTCATAAAGCGCACGATCCGCCGCATCGAATAGCGACTTTGGAGTAGTGAACCGCGGTGCATCGGCGAGCCCGCAGCTGAAAGTGGATGAGAACATCGCGCTCCCCATTTGATGCTCGACCCTCGAGAACGACTCGCGCAGGCGATCCACCACGGGTCGCGCAGTCACCGCATCCACGTCGGTCAACAACACGCAAAACTCTTCTCCGCCAAAGCGGGCCGCGATGTCGGTGCGCCTGATTCTCTTGGCAAGTAATCGTGCGAGATTTCGCAGTACCCGATCTCCGCACGCGTGACCATGCGTATCGTTGACTTTCTTGAAGTGGTCGATGTCGATGACTGCCAAGGTCAACGGACGTTTTTGGCGTTGGGCGCGGCTGAGCTCGATCGCGAGGTGCTCGTCGAACTTCCTGCGATTGACGAGGCCGGTCAATCCGTCACGGTCCGTCAAGGCGCGCAGTGACTTGTATCGGGCAGCGCGGGATTCGACGGCGCTGATGAGGTGTGCCGAGGTGATCGGTTTGGTAAGAAACGCATCGCCGCCGAGTTTCATCGCGTGAAGCTGACGATCGGCATTGTTCTCCCCGGAAAGAAATACGATCGGAACGCTCAAATAGGCGTCCATCTGCCGGATCATGCGCGCAAGCTCATCGCCGTTCACCGACGGCATGTACATATCGAGCAGGATCAAGTCCGGATTGAATTTCGCTAGCTCGTCGAGGACCCTCATCGGATCGCTCACGACGTGGGATTCCATGCCGGCGGATTCGAGGTAGGCGGCATACGCAGACGCCAGCGACTCCTGGTCATCCACGATCAGTATGCGGTTGGGCTCGGGCTCGCTTGGCAGGGTTACCTTGTCGATCCAGGTAATGACATCGTTCAGGACGATCGGTTTTGGGAAGAACGCACGGCCGCCTGCGCGCACGGAACGCAGACGCGTTGCGGTGTCGGCCCGTCCGGACATAAAGAGAACTGGAATGTCGGCACATCCCGAATTCGCGAGGCTTGCGGCGAAGTCGGGGCCGGCGAATTCGCCGGAGGGAAAGGCGACCTCAAGGAGTATGGCATTGGGTTTTTGTTCGACGATAGCGGCCCGCGCGGGCTCGAAATCATGAAAGACTTTGACTGCATACCCAAAGTTTCCGATCTGATCACTCATGTAAGCAGCGAGATCCGTGTCATCGTCAATTAGATAGACGATCCGCGGCGATGGAATGGATTCAGGGGCTGAATCGGCATCTCTATTTGCGAGTGCCGAGGTCGGTATAGGAACGCTCGTCTGAGTGTTTGCCACGGATGCGGGCGCTGAATCGGAAGGCGCTGTGGCCGCCGATCGAAGCTCGCGGATCAGGCTGGCCACGACCCGCGCATCTTCCGGTGGACGCTTCTGATCGACGGCAGTTCGTATCGCGTTCTCCAGGCTGCGGGCAATCGTACCGACCTCGGAACAGCCGAAGGTCGCTCCCGATCCGGCAAGCTTGTGAGCAATCTGACAAATCGCTGCGAGTGCATCCTCTTTCTTGGAAGTGTTGTAGACGATCCAAGCGCCTTCAATCGTCGCGAGCGTCTCGGGTAATCGCTTCAGGAACCCCGCGCGCAACGCGGCAAGTTTTCCTTCTACGGCCAAAAGCGTTTCACTCATGTTGCTGCCCGCGCAGAATGGTCTGCATGGTGTTGATCCCACAAGGCGGTGAGCTGCGTACCAAGCGACATTGGATCGAATGGTTTCGCGATCACGCCTGCCGCGCCAAGATCCATATAGCGCGCGATGTCGCTTGGCTGCACCCGCGCGGTCATGAAGACGACCGGCGTATGCGCGAAGCCCGACTTTTCACGAATCTTGCCGTAAAGCGTGATGCCATCCATCTGCGGCATCATCACATCGAGCAAGAACATATCGGGTGCGAAATCGCGCAATGCTTCCAGGGCAACCATTCCGGACTCGCACACCCGTAAGGTGAATCCTGCGACATCCTCCAGTCCGATTTGCCCGACCTCACGAATATCTGCCTCGTCTTCGACGTACAGAATTTTGTTCAATTGCGGCTTCACATTCATGATTATCTCGGCGCGATCACACCTGCGAATGCACTTCGATTTGCGGATGTGGAATGGGCGAAATGTTTGGCGGAACGGCAATCGTCCGGCCGAAGAGCAACGGCGTACGGGTAACTATCGGCGCATTCCGTGTGTTCTCAAGAGGACGACGGAATTGATCACAATGATGAACCCGGCGTGGCCCGCGCGCGTCGCGTCAGGCGCGCCGGCGCTGCTTGACTACGATGTGCGATCAGTATCGCTGCGCAGGCAACTCCAGGAACGGAAACGCGGAATACAGCGCATGGGGTGCGCGGACCGGCGGTGCCTCGCGCACATAGCTCGCATCGAGTTGATCGACTGCTGTTACACCGAGAAGGCCCATTGCCATGCGGACTTCCGTCTCGAGGAGCTCGAGCATGCGAAGGACGCCCGCCTCGCCGCCCGCCGCCAATCCGAATCCGACCAGCCGTGCGATGCCGACCGCCTTCGCGCCGAGCGCGATCGCTTTGACGACATCCGTGCCGCGCAGGAATCCGCCATCCACGACGACCTCGGCCCGGTTGCCGACCGCTTGCAGCACTTCCTGCAGTACCGCGATCGTCCCGAGACCCTGATCGAGCTGGCGTCCGCCGTGGTTCGACACGTACACCACTTCGGCGCCGTGTTCGACGGCGAGCCTGGCATCGTCAGCGTTGGCGATGCCCTTCAACACGAGTGGGAACTTGGGATATTTCTTCTTGAACCATTCGATGAGTTCCCACGTCATGTCGGCCTGGAACTCGAAACCGGAGGCACCCTGGCGCCCAGCCGGCACATGACGCTTGATCACGTCGCGCTCGCGCCGTCCGTAGATGGCCGTGTCCAGGGTGAAGCAGAATGCGTCGTAGCCGTGTTCGATCGCGCGCTTGACGTAATCGTCGACCCAGGCCCGGTCGCCGCGGACATAAAGCTGGTAGACCTTCGGATGCCGGGTTTCATTGCCCACCACTTCGAGTCCTGGTGGGACGACCGACGAGAGCACGCTCACGATGCCGAATGCCTCGGCGGCTTTGGCAACGCCAAGACCAGCGCTCGGATCGAGCATTTGCAGCGAGCCCATCGGCGCGATGAATACGGGCATTCGCATCGGCTTGCCGAGGAAGGTGGTCGATGTATCGATCTTGCTGACATTGCGAAGCACACGCGGGCGCAAGCCGAGGGAATCGATTGCGAGGCGATTGCGAAGCTGCGTCGTCTCGGTTTCAGCGCCGCCGGTCAGATAGTCCCACGGCGCATCCGTCGTATTGGCGCGCGCGGCCTTGACGATCTCGTGCAGAGTCTGGAAGTCTGGCATCGACGGCGCACGCAACTACGGTGCAAGAAAACTAAACTGGAAAGTGTCCCGGAATTTCTCGATGTGTCCTGCCGTCGTACCGGGAAACATGGTATTCGGCGCGCGCCACGGGCCGTCACGCTCGACGATGCTGGAGACCCGTACTTCGCCGATCTTGACGGGCTTCATCTACGCCGCCAGTTCCGCCCGCACTTCGGCGAGGATCTTCGCGGCTTCCGAGCCTTGCAGTTTGCCGATATCGTCCTGGTACTTGAGCAGGACGCCCAGCGTGTTGTTGATGGTCTCGGGGTCGAGCGACAGCTTGTCGAGCGCCTGCAACGCCTTCGCCCAATCGATCGTCTCGGCGACGCCGGGCTGCTTGAACAGATCCATCTTGCGCAGTCGCTGTACGAACCCGACGATCTCCGCGGAGAGTTTCGCCGGCGATTCGGGTGCCTTGCGTTTCAGGATTTCAAGCTCGCGCTCGGCGCTCGGGTAGTCGACCCAGTGATAGAGGCAGCGTCGCTTCACCGCGTCGTGGATCTCCCGCGTGCGGTTCGATGTGATGACCACGATCGGCGGCTCGTCGGCCTTGATCGTGCCGATCTCGGGAATCGTGACCTGATAGTCCGCCAACACTTCGAGCAGATAGGCCTCGAACGGCTCGTCGGTGCGATCCAGTTCATCGATCAGCAGCACGGGTGCGCCATCGAGATCGCCTTCGAGGGCCTGCAGAATGGGGCGGCGAATCAGGAATTTTTCCGAGAAAATGTCTTGCCCCAACCCTTCGCGGGATTTGACGCCTTCAGCCTCCGCAAGCCGGATCTCGATCATCTGCCGCTGGTAGTTCCATTCATAGACGGCCGAGGCGATGTCGAGACCTTCGTAGCATTGCAGTCGAACGAGCTTGCGGCCAAGGGTCTGCGCGAGCACTTTCGCGATCTCGGTCTTGCCGACACCGGCTTCGCCTTCGAGAAAAAGCGGCCGCCCCATTCGAAGCGACAGGAATACCGCGGTGGCGAGGCTGCGCTCGGCAACGTAATCGGCCTTTGCGAGCAGCGCGGCGGCTTCGTCGATATTGGCGGGTAGGGCGGGACGTGCGTTGCTTTTAGCCATCACAGGAGCGTTTTCAGGGGAATCCGAGAGCTTAGCGGAGGTTGGTGCGTCCCACAATCGCTACGTTTCCACCGTTGAGCGCCGCATGCGATAGCATCACTGCTGGTTCCGAACCGATCGACGAGGATTTCCAATGGGCGATAACGCACTCCAGCGGCAGGTAACACCGGCCATCAGATCCCGGTTTATTTCGCATGGAACCCTCGCTTCGCGCGATCTTGAAGCGACGCGCAAATTCTATGAGGAATTTCTCGGGCTGGAAGTCACCCGGACCAGCAAGGTGTCGATGATGATTCGCCTCGGCGGCCACCATGTCTACGCGGTGGTGAAAACCACAGCCCAATCGCAGATGATCCGGCTCAATCACAACGGCATCGACGTCGAGACCGATGCCGATGTCGATGAAGCCTGGCGCACCTGCAACGCGCAGGCGGCGCAATGGGGCATTCACGAGATCAGCGAGCCGGTGGTCCAGCACGGCACCTACAGCTTCATGTTTCACGACCTCGACGATAACATGTGGGAGATCCTGTCCAATCCGCAGGGCGGCTACACCTGGATCTTCGAGCAGGGCGACCTCTCCGGGAAAGGTCACTGGGACAAGAATTTTCGGCAGCAGACACTACCGGCCGCCGCAGATCCGACCAAAGGTTAGGGCGAACCGGCAGCGCGGCGACTATCGGCCGCTCGCGATCCCCATCTTCGGCAATACTTCGGTTTGCCAGCGCTCGATCGAGCGCATCAGTTTCGGATGGGGCACGAGGGCGTTGAACGCCCAACAGAAAATCCACTCGACCGGCAGCCGCTTCAGCATGCTTTCGAGGCGACGGCAGACCGTATCGACGCTGCCGACGAGCGCGTAGCCCAGATCGATCATTTCCTGCGCGCTCGGATATTCCCCGGTATCCGGATCGACCATGCCGCGCCGAAACCCGAACGGCTCGAACCAGTTCTCGGCCATGAAGCGGCTCGAGTTGCGCCAGAGGTGATCGGCTTCCTCGTCAGTATCGGCGATGAGGATGTCTCGCAGGAATGCCACGCCGCTGCCGAGCTTGCAACCCGATTCCTTGGCGTAAAGCTCGCACAGCCGGTTTTCGTTCTTGGCGTGCATCGGTGGCAGCACGGCGGTGACCCCCTCGTGCGCACACCATCGAATGCTGCTCTCGGATGACGCGAACGGCTGAAACAACGGCGGATGCGGTTTCTGCAGCGGCTTTGGTACGACGCCCACTGCATGCACGATACCGTTCTCCACACCCTTGCCCCACTTGCGCGTGGCATCCACCGTCCATGGTGTGCCCTCGACCGGGATGCGCCACAGCTTGCCTTCGTGGGTGAGCATCTCCTCGGTCCAGCATTTCTTGATGATGCGGAAATTTTCTTCGAAGGCGGCGCGATTGGCCGCATCGATATCATCATGCTGGTTCGGGACGGCACCATGCACGCCATGCGTATGCTGCGCCATCACATCGACCCACCGGCGTTGGTAGCCCCGTGCGAAGCCCGCGTTGGCTCGACCGCCCGTCATGTGGTCGAGCATCGCGATATCTTCGGCGACGCGGATCGGATTGTCGGCCGGCAGCACGATGCCAAGCTGGCCCACGCGAATGCGCTTCGTCTGCATGCCGATGAAAAGATCAAGCATGACCGGATTGTTCGACAGCTCGATGCCTTCGATGTGGAAGTGATGCTCGGTGAAATTGATCGAGTCGTAGCCCAGGTCGTCCGCGAGCTTCGCCTGTTCCGAGATCTCGGCGAGCATCCGTGAATACAGGTCGCCCCGCATGCCGGCCATGCCTGCCTCGATGTCGGCGCGGGTGCCCACCGCGGGCAAGTAGAAAAGAGACGTCTTCACGGCGAACATGCTCCAAAAATTTGACGATGGTCGAGTGTACTGAGCTTTACGCAACCGCGTGACGACGCTGCGCACGATGCGCCTGTGGCCTGCGGTGCCAAGCGCGACGCGCCTCGTCGCTCGGAACTCTGAGCCGAGCGCCGTTGCGTGACGCGTGCCGATTGCCTCGGCGCGTCGTGGATCGCTCCCGTGTCAGTAGTCAGCCGCGGCGTTCGCCGGCGTCTCTCAGGCCTCCGCCGCCTCATTAGCAGGTATCGCCTGTGTGGTTCCGGCTCGACCGGCTTGGGGTTAGCCGTTCTTACTCATAGTGTGTCCACATCCGTAACACCCGGACCGTCTTCTCCTTGTTGAAGACTTCGTAGACCAGTGGATTGTGGATGTTGATTCGACGCGAGTAAGCGCCAGCGAGGTCACCGATAAGCTTCTCGTAGGTGGGCGGATTCTTCGTAGGAACCCCATGACGATGCCGTCTATGGATTTGTTGGCCTATGAAACGATACGCCGTGCCCTTTCTTCACGTTTCTCGCTTGCTCCGAATCTGGCCTGCCATATGCGCGCTCGACGCGACAGACGCGGATCATGTAGTTTGAATACCAGATTTCGCGGCCCTTTCTCTTCGCGATCTGATGCTCGGGATCGTTCGCCCAGGCATCGATTGACTCTGGATCCTTGAAGTAGACGGCTGCCACCCCTTTTCCGTCGGGATTCCTCGCCGCCTCTATTCCCAAGTAACCGTCGTACGTCTCTGCCCGCTTCGCTAACCGACCGTACATTTCCGTATGTTCGGTGTGATCAACCTCTGCGTTGATAGACGTGAAGATGACTGCGTAGTACGGAGGAATTGGGGTTTTCGCGATGTATGGCATTTCCCGTTCTCGCTTTTTTTCTTGGGCCGTTGCGTCGTGGGGGTTTGAGGGCGGACGAATCAGTTAACGGGCAAGTCGACCATTCTTGCGTGTGACGGTCGAGTCGTGCTTCCACGAACATGGCCGACGAGTCTGGGTCCATCGCATTTCGCTGCCGAGGCATGTACTCCCGCATTGGGCGGAATATTGTATGAAGAATTCCATTCAGTAAAGTCCCGCACGGTCTACGACGCCCTTGTGGCGTCCGCTATCCTGAAGGCGAACGTTGTGCGGATAGGGATGCACCCCCATCCGTGATTCTCAGTAGCGGAAATGGAGTGCTGATTGAATCTCAACCGCCGATGAAATCGGTCATTGGCGCGAGCACCGCTTCGGGCGCTTCCTCCGGAATGAAGTGCCCGCTCTTCACAGAAAATCCGCGAACGTCGTGGGCGAAGCGACGCCACACCGCCAGAGGATCCGCCGCGCTCGTCTGCCGTGTCCCGACAAATCGTTCCGACCAGATCGCGAGTAGTGGCGCTGCGATCTTGCGGCCGGCATCGAGGTCGGCATGATCCAACGCATCATCGATCGTCGCGCCCGCGCGATAGTCGGCGCAAGTGGCGGCGATCACCTCTGGGCGACGGAACGCTTTGCAGTATTCGACCATCGCTTCCTCGCCGATCCGATCGAAGTCGAGCGCCCATTTGCGGGTGAGCGTGCGCAGAAAATAGTCCGGATCCGCACCGATCAGCGTTTCGGGGAAGGTCGCCGGCTGCGCGAGGAACGCCCAGTGAAAGCCGTTGATGGCGGAGGTCTTGTTCGTCGCATCCCACATCGCGCCGGTGGGGATGATGTCCAAGGTGACGAGCTTCGTGACGCGCTCGGCATGGTCGAATGCGAGGCGGTAGGCGACCCGCCCGCCGCGATCGTGGCCGATCACGGCGAATCGGTCATGGCCAAGTGCGCGCATGAGCTCGACGCATTCGGCGGCCATCACGCGCTTCGAATAGTTCGATGAATCGACGGTGGCGGCTGGCGCATCGCTTGCGCCGTACCCTTTCAAGTCGGGTGCTACGACGGAGAATCGCTCGGCGAGCTTGGGACCGAGGTGGCGCCAGATGTAATGCGATTGGGGATAACCGTGCAGGAGCAATACCGCCGGGCCTTGTCCGGCGGTGTGGACCGAGAGGGAAACGTTGTCGGCAACGGTGATGCGGGTGTTGGTGAATCCTGTGATCACGATTCCTCCGGCCTAGAGAGTAAGAATGAACCACAGAGGACGCAGGGGACGCAGTAAAACTGGGAAACGGGAGGAGCGAAACGGGAAAAGAGAAACGCGGATCGACTTCGCCCCTCCCTCTTTTCCACTGTGTCCCCTGTGTCCTCTGTGGTGAAAGATCTGGAATCGAGGATGTACAAACAAAACGGCCCACTTCGCAGTGGGCCGTCGGGGTCGAGGGGCTGAACGAGCGGTCCTCGACCCAACTTGCCGCGCCTTAGGCACGGCAGGCAATCCCCGGCAACCGGGGCCGCTCGAAGTCAAGACTACTTTGCTGCCGCCACCGCCCGCTTCGCCATGATCGTTACCAGGTGCGCGCGGTACTCGTTCGAGGCATGGATGTCGGAGTTGAGGCCCTTGTCCGGGACCTTGATGTTGGCGACCGATTCCGGTGCCCACTTCGCGGTCAGCGCTTTCTCCATATCGGCCACCCGGTACACGCAGGGACCCGCACCGGTTACGGCAACGCGCACCCCGGTGGAAGATTCCGCGACGAACACGCCGACGATCGCGTAGCGCGAAGCCGGATTCTTGAACTTCATGTAAGCCGCGCGTTTGGCTTTCGGGAACGTAATCGATGTGATGATTTCGCCCGCCTGCAGCGCCGTCGAGAAAATACCGGTGAAGAAACTGTCCGCAGCAATCGAGCGCTTGTTGGTGGTGATTGTCGCGCCCAACCCCACCAATGCCGCAGGGTAATCCGCAGCGGGATCGTTGTTCGCAACCGATCCGCCGATCGTGCCCATGTTGCGCACCATACGATCGCCGATGCCGCCTGCCAGTGCGGCCAGCGCCGGAATCGCGGCTTGCACGTCTTTCGACATCGCGACCTCGGCATGCCGGGTCATCGCGCCGATCGTAACGCCGTTGCCGTCGACCTTGATGCCGGCCAGATCGCGCACATTCGCCAGATCGATGAGTTGCGGCGGGTTCGCCAATCGCAGCTTCATCGCTGCAAGGAGCGTCTGCCCACCAGCGAGCAGCTTCGCTTCCGCGTTCTTGCCAACGGCGGCCGCTGCGTCAGCGACGCTCGATACTTTCGTGTAGTTGAATGCGTACATAGTCTTGTCCTCTTTTAGGCAGCCACTTTGACGTTGTTGTCGCGGATCACCTTCCACACCGTTTGCGGTGTGGCGGGCATTGGCACTTCCTTCACGCCGAGCGCATCGGTAATGGCGTTGATGAGCGCCACCGGCGATCCAATCGCACCCGCCTCACCGCACCCTTTGACGCCAAGCGGGTTGTGGGTGCAGGCCGTGACCTTCGTACCGACCTTGAAGCTCGGGACATCGTCGGCGCGCGGCAGGCAGTAGTCGAGCAAGGTGCCGGACGTGAGCTGTCCGGTTTCATTGTCGTACACGCCCAGCTCGGTCATGCCCTGCCCGAGGCCCTGAACCAGGCCGCCGTGCACCTGACCCTCGACGATCATCGGATTAATGATATTACCGAAGTCGTCCACCGCGGTGAAGCTGCAGATTTCGGTGATGCCGGTTTCCGGATCGACTTCCACTTCGCACACATAGCTTCCCGCCGGGAATGTGAAGTTCGCCGGATCATAGAACGCGTTCTCGTTCAGCCCGGGTTCCAGTTTGTCGTGCGGATAGTTGTGCGGTACGTAGGCGGCGAGCGATATCTCCGCGAAGGCTTTCTTCTTGTCCGTGCCGGCAACCTGGAACATGCCGTCCTTGAACTCGATATCGCCCTCGGCCGCTTCCATCAGATGGGCTGCGATCTTCTTGCCTTTGGCGATGACCTTGTCCGCCGCCTTGACCATGGCGGTACCGCCGACCGCGATCGAACGCGAGCCGTAGGTGCCCATGCCGAACAGGATCTTGGAGGTGTCGCCGTGCACGATCTCGATGTCGTCGATGCCGATCCCGAACTTGTCCGCCATGACCTGCGCGAAGGTCGTCTCGTGACCCTGGCCGTGCGAATGCGAGCCGGTGAAAACGGTGACCTTGCCGGTCGGATGCACCCGGACCTCGCCCGATTCGAACAGACCCGCACGCGCACCAAGGCTGCCGGCGACCGCCGACGGTGCGATGCCGCACGCTTCGATGTAGCACGAGTAGCCAAGGCCGCGCAGCTTGCCGCGCTTCGCAGCGTCGGCTTTGCGCTTGGCGAACCCCTTCACGTCGGCCATTTCGATCGCGGCACCCAAGGTTGCTTCGTAGTTGCCGGTGTCATACATCAGCGCGACCGGTGTCTGGTACGGGAAGGCGCGAATGAAATTGCGACGGCGGATTTCCGCCGGATCGATCTTCATCTCGCGCGCTGCCGTTTCCACCAGCCGCTCGACCACGTAGGTGGCTTCCGGACGGCCCGCGCCGCGATACGCGTCAACCGGCGCCGTGTTGGTGAACACCGCATCGACTTCGCAGTAGATGAGCGGCGTGGTGTACTGGCCGGCGAGCAGGGTCGCGTACAGAATAGTGGGTACACATGAGGCGAACGTCGACAGATAGGCGCCGACATTGGCCACCGTGCGCACGCGCATGGCGACGAATTTGCCGTCCTTGTCCATCGCGAGCTCGGCGACCGTCGTGTGATCGCGGCCGTGCGCATCGGACAGGAACGATTCGGTACGATCCGCCGTCCACTTGATCGGCCGGCCGACCTGCTTGGATGCCCAAGTCAACACAACATCTTCGGCGTACAGATAGATCTTGGAACCGAAGCCGCCGCCCACATCAGGCGCCACCACACGCACCTTGTGCTCGGGCAGGCCCAGCACGAAGGCACACATGAGAAGGCGTTCGACGTGCGGGTTCTGGCTCGCGACATACAGCGTATAGCTGTCGTCGGACCGGTTGTGGGACGCGTTCACCGCACGCGGTTCCATCGCGTTCGGCACCAGCCGATTGTTGATGAATTCGAGCTTGGTGACGTGCGCGGCGCCGGCAAACGCCTTGTCGACCGCGGCCTTGTCGCCAAGCGCCCAGTTGTAGCACTTGTTGTTGGCCACGCCATCATGCAGTTGCGGTGCACCGGCTTTCAATGCCGCCGGGCCGTTCACCACCGCAGGCAGAACGTTATAATCGACATCCACCAGTTCGGCGGCGTCCCGTGCCTGGGCCTGCGTTTCGGCGATAACGACCGCCACATGATCGCCCACATACCGGACCTTTCCACGGGCGAGTATGGGATGCGGCGGCTCCTTCATCGGCTGGCCGTCGGTGCCGGTGATCAACCATCCGCAGGGCAGGCCGCCGATCGCAGCGGTGTCATCGCCGGTGAAGATCGCCAGGACGCCCGGCGCAGCCTTGGCCTTGGCCGTGTCGATTTTCTTGATCGCGGCGTGCGCATGCGGCGAGCGCACGAATGCAGCGAACGATTGATGGGACAGCGAAATATCGTCGGTGTACTGACCGTTGCCGACGAGAAAGCGGTGATCTTCACGCCGGACGACCGACGCGCCGATAAGCGGGGCACCCATATGTATGGTCTCCTTGGCTCAGCCGCGCATCGCTTTGGCACCGGCGATGATCGACTTCACGATGTTGTGGTAACCGGTGCAGCGGCACAGATTGCCGTCGAGCTCGGCGCGCACAGTGGTCTCATCGGGGTTCGGATGGATACGCACCATGTCGAGCGCGCTCATCACCATTCCGGGGGTGCAAAAGCCGCATTGCAGCCCGTGGTTCTGGCGGAAGGCTTCCTGCATCGGGTGCAAGGTGCCGTCGGACTTGGCCACGCCTTCGATCGTGAGCAGACTCGCCCCTTCGGCCTGCATCGCGAGCATATTGCAGCTCTTCACCGCCTTGCCGTTCATGTGGATGGTGCAGGCGCCGCATTGCGCGGTATCGCAACCGACATGGGTGCCGGTGAGCCGCAGGTTCTCGCGGATGAACGAGACGAGCAAGGTCCGTTCCTCCACCTCGCCGGAAACGGCCTTGCCGTTTACGCTCATGGATACTTTTACTGTCATGGGAGAGCCTCCTTTGGGGAAGGGAAATGGGTTGTATTCATGGGCTTTGGGCTACAGGCATGCCTTGCGACCGCCTGCGACCGGCCTCGTTTCCGCGCGTTGCCCAGTGGAATGGGACAACCTACAGATTCTCTTCTTAGATCGGAATCCTAGCCGAGTGATCGAAGTCGAGCAACCGAAACCACGCAGGCGGGTCCGGAATCGTTGATGGCCGGCGCGATCGATTGACAGCCGCCACGGTATCAACGCACCATCCGGCCCCGGGTCTCGCCAGCGATGCGTGCCCCTTGCATTGCGCCGTGTACGGCATAAAGGAAAGATGTTCGACAATGCCCTGTTCCCATTCCCGCAGACCGGGCCCACGTGTTGGGGCTGCTTCGGTCGACTGTCTCGGCGCGGCAAGCCACGCCGCGTTCGGCAAGGTTGGTGCGATCGTACGCCAGGCGTTCAAGCTTGCGCCCGTGGTCCTCGTGCCTATGGCCCTTGCGACCGGCGCGGCGATCGCGCAGCAGCCGATTGATGTGCTGGCGCCGGTCGTGATTACGGCGACGCGGGAAGAGGCCCGCGGATTCGATCTTCCCGCCTCGATCGATGCGATCGGGGTCGACGAAATCCAGAAGGGGCAACTTGGCGTCAATCTGTCGGAGTCGCTTGGGCGCGTCCCGGGCATCGTCGTACAGAACCGCCAGAACTACGCGCAGGATCTGCAGATCTCATCCCGCGGGTTCGGCGCGCGCTCGACATTCGGCGTTCGCGGTATCCGGCTCTTTGCCGATGGCATTCCCGCCACGATGCCCGATGGCCAGGGACAGGTATCCCATTTCTCACTCGGATCGGCCAAGCGGATCGAAGTGCTGCGCGGCCCGTTCTCGGCGCTCTACGGCAACTCGTCGGGCGGTGTCGTGCAGATCCTGACCGAAGACGGCTCTCCCGAGCCGAGCCTCACGCCTTCCCTCGCATTCGGCAGCTTTGGGACGTCGCGGATCGGGCTGAAGCTCTCGGGGGTGGCCCCGGGTTCCCGACCCGACTATGTGCTGGAAGCGTCGCGTTTCGAGACCACCGGCTATCGCGACCACAGCGCCGCGATCCGCGAATCAGCAAACGCAAAGTTGAAGTTCGCCCTGGGCGAGGCCACGACTGTGTCGCTCATCGGCAATACCGTCGGGATGCCCGATGCGCAGGATCCGCTCGGGCTATCGCGCGCGCAATACGACGCCGATCCGCGCCAGGTCGATCCGAGCGCGATCACGTTTAATACGCGGAAAACCGTGCGCCAGACGCAAGGGGGCGTGGTCCTCGATCATCGCCTGAGCGAGTCCAACTCGTTCCGGATCATGGGTTACACGGGCAAGCGCGATGTGGGTCAGATCCTGGCGATTCCTGTTGCGACGCAGACACCAGCGACGCACTCCGGCGGGGTGGTTGATCTGTCCCGCGAGTACACCGGACTTGACGTGCGCTGGACGCATAAGAATCGCCTGTTGGACGGCCCGCTGACGGTGACCGGCGGCCTCAACTACGACACCTTGAAGGAGCAGCGCAAGGGCTACAACAATTTCGGCGGCGGAGCGGTGGGCATCCAGGGCGCGCTGCGTCGCGATGAAGATAATCGCGTGACCAACTTCGACCAATATGTGCAGGGTGAGTGGCGCTTCGCGCGCGATTGGCAAGTGACGGCAGGCGTGCGGGCCAGCCAGGTGCGGTTTCGCTCGGAGGACAATTACATCGCCGGTACCAACCTTGATGACAGCGGCTCGGCAACCTATTCCGCCGTCACGCCGGTGGGCGGACTGGTCTACCACCTGACCGATACCGTCAATCTGTACGGGTCGGTCGGCAAAGGCTTCGAGACGCCGACCTTCAACGAGCTGGCCTATCGTCCGCCGGGGTCCGCAGGCGCCGGGCTCAACTTCGATCTGCGCCCGGCGAAGAGTGTGTCGTATGAGGTCGGGGCGAAAATGTTGTGGGGCGCCGGCTCGCAACTCAATGTTGCCGCGTATCGAACCCGGACCACCGACGAAATCGTCGTTCTCACGAATAGCGGGGGGCGGTCCACCTTTCAGAATGCCGGGCACACGACGCGCAATGGCTTCGAGGCCGGGTTCGTCACCGCCTTCACGCGTTCGATCTCCCTGGCATTGTCGGCCGCGACGGTCCGTGCCACCTACGACGATGCGTTCCTGACCTGCACCGTGGCGCCGTGCGTAGCGCCCAACGTGACGATCGCGGCGGGTTCGAAGATCCCGGGCGTGCCGGAGCGCACCGGATTTGCCGAGCTTGCATTCCGGCAGCCGGGTCTGACGACGGCGTTCGAGGTGCGGGCGATGAGTCGCGTATTCGTCAACGACCAGAACAGCGATCAGGCATCCGGTTATGCGGTCGCGGGATGGCGGCTCGTGCTGGAGCAGAAACAGGAACGCTGGACATTCGCCGAGTTCTTCCGGATCGATAATCTGTTCGATCGCAAGTACAGCGGCTCGGTGATCGTGAACGAGGGGAATTCGCGGTTTTTCGAGCCGGCGCCGGGGCGAAACTATCTGGTGGGGGCGAGTGCGCAGTATCGGTTCTGAGGCTCGCTAAGGCTCGCTAAGGATCTAACGATCTCGATCTTGGAACACGGAGGACGCGGAGGAAAAAATAGAGGACGAAGAGGCGGATGGCCCTTCCTTAAACGGATCTCACCGGTTCGCCAATCGGTAGTCGCCCGCTCCCTCGACGGAAGAGCATACAAGGCCGATGCAGCTGTGCTGAAGCCTCCGTTCGCACTGAGCCCTTCGAAGGGGTAACGCAGGCTTGCCGAAGGCGCGCGATGGTTTGCACGCGGATTCTCAGGCATTCACCCTTCGACAGGCTCAGGGCGAACGGTCGATCCTCTTGTCCTCCGGAAATCGCCGATGCGCGTACGAGCCGCCCTACTTCGTCTGATGCCAGTCGTGCTCGGAGACATCGAACACGACGCCATGCGGATCCTTGAATTTTTCTTCTACATCGACGCCCGGGTAGGCCGGTAATTTCATGAAGAACTTTCCGCCGTTCGCCTCGATCTTCTCACGCGTGGCCTTCGCATCGTCGACGACGAAACCGAAGTGATGCAATCCGGCCCAATCGGGTCCGTTGATCTGGCCGCCTTTGCCATCGGGAAAATGGAGCAGGGTGAGGTTCATGACGCCATCGGAGAGCATGATGGCATTGCCGATCGGGCTCTCCGCGCTGTGCACGCGCTTGAATTCGAAGCAGGTCTCGTAGAAGCGAGCGGTCTTCTCGAGATCGGGGGTCTGCATGGCGATATGGCGAAGCTTGGGCATCACTGCCTCCGGAATGGGCGCCGCGCGATCGGGTGGGCGCGTACCGACGAATTCTATTCCCTCATGGCCGCGGGTGTCGCTGAGGCATGATCGGTATCATGCGCCGATGCGACTGCTTATCGTCGAGGACGACCTCGATATCTCCACTGGACTCGCGGTTGCCTTGACGCGGTCCGGGTATTCGGTCGATCGTGTGGCCGATGGCATGAGTGCGCTCGCCGCGCTCGAGGCCCAGGGCTACGATCTGGTCCTGCTCGATCTCGGCCTGCCCCGCATGGACGGGTTCGAGGTATTGCGCAGCGCGCGGGCCAGTCGTCACAAGATGCCGATGCTCATCATGACCGCGCGCGATGCCCTCGAGGATCGCGTGCGTGGCCTCAACCTCGGCGCGGATGACTACCTGATCAAGCCGTTCGAGCTCGCCGAGCTCGAAGCGCGGATTCGCGCGTTGATCAGGCGCAGTGCGGGCGCGGTCGCACCTGGAATCGATATCGGGGATCTCGTGATCGATACAAACACCCGCACCGCCACCCATCGCGGCGAGGTCGTCAAGCTGTCCTCGCGCGATTTTGCGATGCTGGAGATTCTCGCCACGCGATCGGGGCAGGTGGTGCCGAAGGACCGGCTCGTCACGTCGATGTCGACCTGGGACAAGGACTTTTCGGAGAATTCGGCCGAGGTGTATATCCATCGCCTTCGCAAGAAGCTCGGGCCGCTTGGCGTGGAGATCGTCACCATGCGCGGCTTCGGCTATCTGATTCGTGCCGCGCCATGACCACGACGAGCCTGCGCGGTCGCCTGCTTGCGCGGCTGGCAATTCCGTTGCTGATCCTGATCGTTCTCGACACCGGGATTTCCTATCTGTTCGCGTACCGCTTCGCGAACGCCGCCTACGATCACTGGCTGCTTGATTCGGCGCGCTCGCTTGCCTCGCAAGCCAAGGCGGAGGATGGGCAGGCGACCTTGCGATTGCCAAAGGAGGCGATCGAGGTCTTCGAGTGGGACGAGCTTGATCGTATCGTCTACAAGGTTGCGAACGACGCCGGGCAGCTCATCATCGGCTATGCGGGCCTCGACGTACCCGACCCGCCCGAGCAGATTCAGCACCCGACCTATTTCAACGGGACGTTCGAGAACGCGCCGATCCGGGGCGTCGTGATCCGGGCGCGACCGGCCGGAACAACCGAACCGGTTTTCATCGCGGTCGCCGAGACCTTGAACAAGCGCAACATCCTGACCGCGGAGATCATCGTCATCGCATTGATTCCGCAGGTGCTCCTGCTGCTGTCGGCGGCCTTGTTGATCTGGTCGGGCGTGGCGGGCGGGTTGCGGTCGCTGATCCACGTGTCGACGCAACTGGAGCGTAAGGATCACCGGGATCTCTCTCCGGTTCCGATTGATGACGTGCCGCGCGAAATCCGGCCGATCATCGTCAAGATGAACGAACTGTTCGATCGGCTCACGGTTGCGCTGCACGCCCAGCGGAAGTTCATCGCCGATGCCGCGCACCAGCTACGAACGCCGCTCGCGGCGCTGAAGCTGCAGGTGGAAAGTCTGGAGCGGGAGCCGCTATCGCCACAACTGCGTCCAAGGATCGAGTCGCTCAGGCATGCAAGCGACCGGACGATCCATTTGGCGCAACAGTTGCTGACCCTCGCACGTGCCGAGCCGGGTGCCAATCCGGACCAGTCGTTCATGCCGGTCGATCTCGCGCAAATCGCGCGCGAGACGGGAGAACGCTGGGTCTTGAAAGTCCTGGACGCAGGCATCGAGCTCGAGCTGGACGCCCCCGACACGCCGATCATGATCGCGGGGGATTCGACTTTGCTGTCCGAGCTGGTGTCCAATCTCATTCACAACGCCATGCGACATGCGCCGGGAACGCCCACGATTACGATTCGCGTTGGTGGGACGCCGCAACCATCGCTCGCCGTCGAAGACGCCGGACCAGGCATTCCCGTCGAGGCGGCGAGCCGGATCTTCGAGCGCTTCTATCGGGCCAACGCCGATGCGAACGAGGGCACGGGTCTGGGATTGGCGATCGTCCAGGAAATCGTGCTTGCCCATCGTGGGAGCGTATCGATCGAGACGCGCCCGCAATACCCAGGCACCCGCGTGACGGCGCGCTTTGTCGCACTCCCTCAGGCTGCCCCGGTCGCCACGCGATCGTAGGCTATCGGCTCACGATCACCCGATTCGCGTCGCGCGCGATGATTCGCATCGGCAATTGCTCACGTGCGAGCTGATCGTACCGTTCATGCGTCATGGTGGCGAAGCCGTCGGCGCGCGCGCGCCAAAGGTCTGCGAATGCCTCGACCGATTCGATGAACTTCCCGGGATCCGCGGCAATGCCTTCGCGCAGTTCGTTGCGATGCGCGACCATGATGACCGGCCGCCCAAGATAGAACGGGACGCTGTGATCGAAGGTGTCCACGCTGTAGAAGGGAATGGCATCGGTTCGTGGCGGTGAGGCGCCGAATGCGGACCGGACGATCTGCCGCGATGAGTGAATCTCGTCGATGGTACGAAGGCCGGCCGAGGCCATCAGCACTGCGACCGGCGTCGACAGACCGAGCACGACGCAGGCAATGGTCGCGTTGCCGCGTTGCGCAACGAGCGCGGCGGCGATACCTCCGCCGATCGACGCGGCAAAGGTCGCGTACACCCAGACCATGCTCCGTTCGATCAGCGCTGCGTCGCCAGGCGATGCGCGTCCGACCAACACGAGCGCGGCGAGCACCAGCACGCCGCTCGCCGCCAACGACCACAACGCCGTGCGGAAGATGGTCCGGGAATCTAGGTTGGCGATCTCCCGTGCCGCCACGAGCGCAAGCGCCGGGAGCACCGGAAGAATATAGGCGGGCAGCTTCGAGCGCGAAACGCTGAAGAAGACAAATATCGTCGCCACCCACACCAGGAGGACGAGGTCGATGTTGAACGCAGGGCGTTCGGGCGCGGCGCGTTTCCGAATAGCAGCCAGCCCGCTTCGCCACATCGCACCAAGCACGATCGGGGTCCACGGCAAGGTGCCGGCCACGAGAATCGGTATGAAGTACCACCAGGGGCCGGGCCGCTGGTGTTCGGGCGATGTGAAGCGCTCGAAGTGTTCGCGAACAAAGAAGAAATGCAGGAACTCGGCGTTGCGATCCTGGACGAACACGAACCATGGCGCTGTGATCGCGAGGAAAACAATCGTGCCCGGCAGGATGGCGAGACGACCAATGAGGCGGAAGTCCCGGGCGAGGGCAATGTATAGGCCGATCACGAGGCCGGGGAGCACGATGCCGACCAGACCCTTGCTGAGCGTTGCCGCCGCCAATCCCGCCCATACGAGCAGCATCCAGCACGTTCGCGATCGTTCGGATGTCGCCGCGTGTTGCGCAACGACGAAAAATGCGAGGGCGCAGGTGAAGAAGAAGCAGAGCCCCATGTCGAGCGTCAGATACTGACCCGCCATGAAGTACGCGAGGCTGGTTGCCACGATGAAGCCCGCGAGCAACCCGACCTGCGGGCCCGTTGTGCGCGCGCCGGCCCATCCAATGACAAGCGCGCCGAGAAACCCGGTGAGCGCGGGCCACAGGCGCGCCGACCATTCGCTCTCACCGAACACCATGAACGCGACAGCGGTCGCCCAGTATTGCAGCGGCGGTTTCTCGAAATACTTGAAGCCGTTCAGGCGTGGCGTGACCCAGTCGCCCGTGGCCACCATTGCCTGCGGGATCTGCGCATAGCGGCCTTCGTCAGGCGCGAAGAGCCCGCGCAGCGCGAGGAAGCCGAACCAGATGACGAACAGCAGCAGGGAGACCGCAATCCACTGCGAGCGGTTGGACTTGAATGTCGAGGCGATCGTCGTGATTTCTAGCGTGGTTGGCAAAGCGCATGGCGGGCGCGCGGCGGGGATCTAGCCCGCTTTCTTGACGGCCTGACGATCCCGTTTTTCGTTGCGCCAAGTCATCCAAGCGTACCACGCACAGGCGCCGAAAAAAACGGCCGCGAAGAGGATCATGGTAAGCGGGCCTGCGTTCTCGCCGGAGGTGTCGGCGGTCGTGGTCTGGGCGTTGACGGCCGTGGCGATCAGCAACGGGAGCAGTGAGGCAATGCGATGCATGGCGCGATCCCTTGTTCGATGGACCAGGCCCGATGCCCGGCTCCACTTGCAAGCATCGCCCGCGGCGCCTTAAAGCCCGCTGAAAGGCGCTGGTTGCTGCGGAGCCGTTGAACTTGGCTGCCTCTGCGCGTTCATCCTTCGACAGGCTCAGGACGAACGGGCGGGGCCCGATCTGGTACGCCGCACACCAAACCCTTCGCTCGCCCTGAGGCCAACGAAATTTGAGCGCCCTCCGTTCGCCCTGAGCTTGTCGAAGAGTGAGCGCAGGCAGATTTGTCCATGGCACCTGCGCACCGGCATCGCTTGCCGCAGTGCCATAATCCGCCTCGGATCAAATTTTGGGAGCGGGACATGACTGTGTTGGTGATCGGTGCGGGATTGGTCGGTTCGCAGATCGCGCGAATTCTGGTTGAACAAGGCGAGCGGCCTGTCCTCATGGATC
The DNA here is from genome assembly GCA_046160305.1 of Burkholderiales bacterium. Taxonomy (GTDB): domain Bacteria; phylum Pseudomonadota; class Gammaproteobacteria; order Burkholderiales; family SG8-39; genus SHXR01. Next base: position 52,010 of record JBJXGX010000302.1, on the reverse strand, counting down.
GCGCGCCGCAGCCCAAGGCGCTTGGCGAGATCGTCGACTTGTCCAAAGTGAAGATCGTCGAGGGCGATGTGTTGCAGCCGTTTTCACTGCCGCAGATCATTCGCGCGGAAGGGATCAAGCGGATCATCCATATGGCCGCCAACCCGATGCTCACGATCGGTGCGCAGAAAGACCCGTACGCCGCGATCCAGCTCAACATCATGGGCACCGCGAATGTGCTCGAAACCGCGCGTCTGCTTGGGGTCGAGCGTGTGGTCGTGGCGAGCAGCAATGTATTGAACCATCATGTGGCGGGCGGCGAGGGCGGCGGCGACTCGATGCACGAGGAGGGCTTTCCGCGTCCGATTTCCATCTACTCGTCCTGCAAGCAGGCGGTCGAGAACATCGGTCTCAACTATGCGCGCTGGTATGGTCTTGAGTTCGCCGCGATGCGCTACGGTGCGGTGGCCGGTCCCTGGGGCGGCGCGGGCGGCGGCGGACCGAGCAACGTATTTCTCGCGATGATCCGTGCAGCGATGCAAGGTGAGGAAGCCGTCATTCCCGCCTCGGTCATCGAGTGGGTCTACTCGAAGGATGCGGCGCGCGGCACGGTTCTCGCGTTGCAGGCGCCCGCGCTCAAGCGCCGCGTTTTCAATCTGACAATGGGGAACCTGACCAGCCCCGAAGCACTTTCCGCGGCGTTGAAGACCGTGGTGCCCGGTGCGAAAGTCCGCATCGAGACGCCTTCCAATGCAACACCAGCGTTGCAGGGAATGACGAAATTCTCGAATCTGTCCGCCGCCAAAGAGGTGCTCGGATTCGCGCCGCAGTTCCAGATCGTCGATGCGGTGCGCGATATGGTCGCGTGGTACAGGAGTGGAGCCGCGGCGTAACACGAGCAAAGCGCCACGTGGATCCCATTGATGGTTTGAAGGTCGAGGCCGCGCGCCTTCGTTCGAGCGCCCCCTATTGGTCCATGCGCTGGCAGGAAGAGGCCACCGAGCGCCTCGACGTTCACAGCGATGTCGTTCAGCCGCCAAGCCGGTCGGTCGATCGCGGGGCGATGGTCACCGCCGTGATCGGCACCGGTTACGGCTACACGGCCACCAGCGATTGCTCGCTATCCGGACTGCAAGCCGCCCTCGATCGCGCGACTGAATGGGCGCGGGCGACGCGCGGGCTCAGCGTGCCGGGGATCGAGCCCGCCATGTTTGATCGCGATCCGGTGCGGGTGCTCGTGCCGGCTGCGCGCGGCATCGATTTCGCAAGAAAGGATCTCCTCGACTTCATGCGCGAGGAGTGCGCGGGCGCTCGCATCGACGATCGGATTACCGATCGGCTGGTGAGCCTCGAGATGCGTCGTGTTCGCACGCTGTTCTTGTCGAATGCAGGCGCGGACATCGAGCAGCATTTCAATTTCGTTCTGCCCTACGGCCACGTCATCGCAAGCGAGGGTGGCGCATCGCAGTCGCGCACCTTCGACCATTACCAGCAAGGCGGGATGGAAACGCTCGAGCGGGTCGGCATGCGTGGTCGCATGCGAATGCTTGCCGATGAAGTGCTGCAATTGCTGGGCGCGCCGAATTGCCCCACCGGGGTAATGGATCTGGTCCTGATGCCCGATCAGATGATGCTGCAGATCCACGAATCGATCGGCCATCCTCTGGAGCTCGATCGCATTCTGGGTGATGAGCGCAATTACGCGGGCACGAGCTTTGTGACCCCCGCGATGTTCGGCAGCTATCAATACGGTTCGCCACTTCTGAACGTCACGTACGACCCGACTGATCCGAACGAGCTGGCGAGTTTTGCCTACGATGACGATGGCACGCGCGCTGAGAAAGCAACGTTGATCCGCGCGGGCATCTTGCAGCAACCGCTGGGCGGACGCCTGTCGCAGCGTCGCGGAGGCATGCCTGGTGTGGCCAATTCGCGCGCATGCGGATGGAATCGTCCGCCGATCGATCGCATGGCCAATCTCAATGTCGAGCCTGGCGAAAGCACCTTGAACGACATGATCGGCAAGATCGAGAATGGGGTTCTCATGCGGACCAATACATCGTGGTCGATCGACGATTCGCGCAACAAATTCCAGTTCGGCTGCGAGTGGGGGCAGCGGATCGCGAACGGAGCGCTGCAAGGTGTGGTGCGCAATCCGAATTATCGCGGCATCTCGGCCACGTTCTGGCGCAGTCTTGCAATGGTGGGCAATCGCGACACCTTCGAAGTCCATGGCACGTTGTACTGCGGCAAGGGTGAGCCGAATCAGGCAATCCACGTCGGCCACGCATCGCCCGCATGCTTGTTCAGGGGTGTGGACGTATTCGGCGGGGCCGGTTGATGGAGTCGTGGTTCAACGAGATTGCCGATGAAACGATGCGGATCGCGCGTGGCGGCGAAGTGGTGCTGGTCTCGATCGGCGCGGAGCAGTCCGACTTCGTGCGCTTCAATCATGGGAGCGTACGCCAGCCGGGCAGCGTTACGCAACGCACGGCCTATGTTCGATTGATCGACCACGATCGGCAGGCGATCGTCCAACTTGAATTGCAAGGCGGGAGCGAAGACTGTGCGCGACTGCGTTCGGCGATCGACGATGCGCGCGGACTGCTGATCGATCTGCCGCCGGATCCGCATATCCTTTATTCGACGACGGTGCAATCGAGCGCCTCGCATCGAGCGGGCAAGCGACCCGATTCGACGCGCATCGTCGCGAGCATCGTCGAACAGGCCAGGGCGCTCGATCTGGTCGGCATCTATAGCGCCGGCACCATCTATCGAGGCTTTGCGAATTCGTTGGGTCAGCGCAATTGGCATGGGGTGGAGACGTTCAACTTCGACTGGAGTCTGCACGATCGTGCCGACAAGGCCGTAAAAGCCAGTTATGCCGGATTCGACTGGGATCCCGGTATTTTCCAAACGAAGCTGCGCGAGTCGGCGGCGCAACTTACGTTGATGAAGCGGCCTTCGCGGCAGATCGCGCCCGGCGAATACCGGGCGTATCTCGCTCCGCAGGCGGTCGACGAAGTAATGGGGTTGCTTGGCTGGGGCGGATTCTCGGCCCACTCGATGCAAACGAAATGGAGTCCGCTCCTCAGAATGACGCAAGGCGAGCACTGGTCGGAGCGGGTCACTATCGTTGAAAACACGATCGAGGGCTCGGCGCCGGCGTTTCAAGGCGAGGGCTTCACCAAGCCCGATCGCGTGCCGCTCGTGTCGAACGGCAAGCTCGATACGCTGTTGGTGGCGCCTCGCACCGCGATGGAGTTCAATCTCGTTGCGAACGGTGCGGGCGCGGGCGAGAAGCCGGAGTCGCTCGACCTGCACGCCGGGATGCTTGCGATGCGCGATGTATTGGCGTCGCTCGACACGGGGATTTACATCAACAACCTCTGGTACCTGAATTATTCGGATCGTTCGGCGGGGCGCATGACCGGCATGACGCGTTTCGCGACATTGTGGGTCGAGCACGGCCGCATCGTCGGCCCGATCGATGTGATGCGCTTCGACGATACGCTCGCTCGCATGCTGGGTGAGAACCTGATCGATCTCACCGTGGAACGCGAAATGCTGCTCGATCCGTCGACCTATGACGCGCGGTCCACATCGAGCGCCCGGTTGCCCGGTATCTTGCTTGAGGCCCTGCGCTTCACGCTTTGAAGCGTTGTTCCGATGCGTGATGGTGGCGCTCGGAAACCCGACGAACGGCCTATGGTTGAGACGTTGCGCGCAGGGTACGATTGTTCGTGGAGCAAGCGCCGTTCAACGCAAGTACCGTTCAACAACAGCGACGAGGTAATCATGCGATATGCGTCCCTCTGCCGATGTCACAACCCGATCCATTGCGTCATCCCGCCCTTCATGCTCGAAAAACTCGCGCAATCGGGGAACGACAAGGTTCGTGATACCGCGCTCGAGAATTTGCAGTTAGGCTCACGCGTTCGCGCGCGTCGATCGGTGATTTCGACGTTGTCTTCCGAGATCACCGGATATGAAGCGGTGACCGGTACACCAAGGACAAATCGCAAGGTCTATGACCAGGGCAAGCGCAATCCGCCCGATCGGTTCCTGCCGGGGAAACTGGTGCGATCGGAAGGCGGACCAGCGTCCTCGGACGTCGCGGTGAATGAGGCCTACAACTACGCCGGTTCCACATGGCAGCTCTACTTCAAGATCTTCGGTCGCAATTCGCTCGACGACAAAGGCATGGCGCTGGTGCAAACCGTCCATGCGGGCATCGCTTACGACAACGCGTTCTGGGATGGCCGTCAGATGGTGTATGGCGACGGTGACGGCGTCATCTTCACGCGCTTCACGAAATCCCCCGATGTCATAGCGCACGAGCTTACCCATGGGGTCGTTCAATTCACCTCGCGGCTCGAGTACTACGGTGAAAGCGGTGCATTGAACGAGCACTTCGCCGACGTGTTCGGGTCACTGGTCCGGCAATACCGCAAGAAGCAGACCGCCAAGACCGCCGACTGGCTGATCGGGAAGGAGATCCTGATTCCCGCGCCGACCCGAACCGCGCTTCGCAGCATGAAAGACCCGGGCACGGCGTATAAGAACGATCCGGACATCGGCAGTGACCCGCAGCCCAAGCACTACAAGAATCGCTACAAGGGCACCGCCGATAGTGGTGGCGTCCATATCAATTCGGGGATCCCCAATCACGCGTTCTACCTCGCGGCGACGGCGGTCGGCGGCAGTGCCTGGCTGTCGGTGGGCAAGGTCTGGTACCAGGTGATGCTGAACCTCTCACCCACCAGCAATTTCGCTGCCTGCGCGAAGCAATGCCGGCAAGTGTCGCAGTCGATGGCGCCGCAGCTAGGCCAAAAGGTGGCCGACGCGGTCGATGTGGCATGGAAGGCGGTGGGTCTTTGAGATTCGTCGGAATCTGCGCGATGGTTCCCTCGTAGACGCATCGTTGATCGAGTAGCGAGGCAGACGTGTGAAGATCAGTTTTATTCAGTCGGGCGGATTTGCAGGTTTGATCCGCGGTTGCGAAGTCAGCGCCGCGGACCTGCCGAAAAGCGAGCAGAAGCTGTTGGCGCGCCTGCTTGCCGCGGCCGGGCTCGAGCGTATGAAGCCGACCCGTGCGAAGGGCGCCGATCGCCAGCAATATGAAATCGCGATCGAGCGGGATGATGGGTCGGTCATCACCGTCACGCTGGACGACAGCGCGCTCACCGACGCCGCCGCGCCATTGGTCGCCTTCTTGCGAGCGCGCTCGAAGCCGGTGCCGATCAAGTAGGAGCAAGCAGGCGCAAGCAGGCGCAAGCAGGCGCAAGCAGGCGCAAGCAGGCGCAAGCAGGCGCAAGCAGGCGCAAGCAGGCGCAAGCAGGCGCAAGCAGGCGCAAGCAGGCCCGACCCGCTACGCTCGCGTCAACTTTCCCGGCCCGCGAGTTTCCTTCCCTTGTCGAGCGCGGCGTAGCTTCGCACGGGTGCGGGCATCAGGAAGCGATAACCTTCTTTCAGGATCTCTTCCACATTGTTCCCGTCGACATGCGGATGGCCGACGGCCACGCCATGCTGCTTGCAGATGCGCACGACTTCGGCTTTGTGCTCCATGACCACCTTGTGCTCGTACTGGCGCGGAAAACCGAGCTCCTGGCTGAGATCGCCTTCGCCGATCAGGATCACGCCGATGCCGGGCACATTGCGTAGCATCGCATCGAGATTCGCGATGCCTTCGGTGTCCTCGATCATCAGGATCACCAACACCTCACCGCGAGGATTCAGCGGCCACACGTCCACGCGGTCGTAATACTCCTGCTGCGTGAGGCCCCAGTACCGGACGGCCTGCGTCGGGCCGTCACCGCGCACACCGGCCGGTTCGTAGAGCGGCGCACTCTTCAGGCGTGGGTAGCGGCACGCGGCCACGGCGTTCCTGGCCTGATCGACCGTGCTCACATGCGGCCAGACGATGCCGTACACACCGAGATCAAGCGCCTGCTTGGCGAGCCATTGGTTGTGCTCGCCGCCGTTCGGTGGGATCCGCACCATCGGTGTCACCGCCGGTGCGACGGAGCCCCTCTGTGCGATCTGGCGCCGGTTGAGCATGTATTGCAGGCAATCGCGAAGCGCGCGGGCGTCCCAAGGGTTGTGTTCCATCTCGTAGACCACGCCGTCGTACTTGGAACCGCCGATTGCGATCGCGGATTCCACATCGGCGGAAGCGAACGTCACGAATGTCGGCTTGCCTTGTTCCAGCACGCTGATGACGCCGTTGAGGCGAGGCACTTCGTTCATACTTGTTCCTCCAGTTGGCTTGCGGTGGGTATGCATGGCGCGTAACGGCTCGATTGTGGCCGATGTGCGTGCGGCGTCAATCGTGGAGCCCTGGAGCGCCGGCTACTCGGGCTGTAGTCCACGCCGAACGACGGGTGACCGGCGTCACTGATCGAGGCCGGCGCCCATCGGATTTGACATCGGGTTTGGTAAGCCGGGTTCGGCATTGACACGTGATGTTTGATGCGATAGCATCAAATGCTGGAATTATTTTCTGGATGTCGGATTACTTTCCGGACGTCGAAGTTTATAGAATCGATGCGCACAACCCTTGATATCGCCGATGACGTTCTCGCAGCCGCCCGCGATCGCGCCAAGCGCGACAAAAAATCCATCGGCGAGGTGATTTCCGAATTGGCGCGCATGGCGTTGGTGTCGCCGCCGCCGGCTCTTGCTGTCCGCGAGCCGAAAGCGATCTACGGATTGCGGCCTTTCCCTAAGCGGGGCGGTATCGTAACGAACGAGCTCATCGACAAGTTGCGCGACGACGACGCCTATTGATGCGCGCGCTGCTCGATGTCAATGTGTTGATCGCATTGCTCGATGCCGAGCATGTTTCCCATTCGCGCGCACTTGCATGGTTCACTGAATCCGCGAAGGGAGGGTGGGCGTCGAGCCCGATCACCCAGAACGGGTGCATACGCATCATGTCCGGCCCGGGGTATCCCAATCCCCTGCCTGTGCGTTCTGTCATCGAACGCCTGGGTGCTGCGACCAGAGCGCCACAACATGAATTCTGGGCCGATGGTGTAAGCCTGCTCGATGCCCGCATCGCCGATCCCATGCGGATTCACGGACCCCGCCAACTCACTGACGTCTATCTTCTTGCGCTTGCGGTGAGTCGCGGCGGGCGATTCGTGACATTCGATTCGGCCATCCCGCGCGAAGCGGCGAAGGGTGCCGAGCGCAGCCACATACTCGTGTTGTAGCGACTGGCCGGCCGTTTGCATTTTCCTAGATCGACATTGATCACCGATTCATTGAACGACGATCAACGTATCGTTCGAACAATAGTCCGAGAGGATCTCGCAGCCCTTATCGGTCACGACGAGCATGTCTTTCAATTGCATGCCGAAGCCGTGGCCGGTCCGATAGCAAAGCGGTTCGACGCCAAGGACCATCCCCGCCTCGAGAAAGGCGTCTCCCACGCGACCGATCTCGGGCGTCTTGCCAAGATAGGGATCCTCGTGCAGGAAGAGACCGATGCCATGTCCGACGAACGAAATCGGCGGAAGCTGCAATTCCGCGAGTTTCCTGATGAAGGCATCGTAGATCGATCTACAACTTGCGCCCGGCTTGGTCTGTTCGAGCAGTTGAACCTTGCAATCGACCAGATGCTTCCAGATGCGCTCTGCATGCGGGGGCGCTTTCTGCACGACCGCCGTGCGGCAGACGCCCGCGTGGTAGCCCGCAATGATCGGAAAGATCTCGATACGGCACACATCGCCCGGTTGCAGCGTTCGTTCGGTCGGGCCCACATTCGGAAGCTCGCTTCGCTCGCCGGTGGCAACGATCATCAGTTTGAATTGTTCGGCACCGAGTGCGTAGACATTGCGGGTGAGGTGGCCGGCGAGATCCATTTCGGAATCGCCCGCCTTGACTGCACGCAACGCGTCAGTGATCGCTTGATCCGCGATGCGTGACAGGCGCCTGAGCAGTGCGATCTCATCCGGTGTCTTGATCTGACGCAGACGCGCGAAAATCTGCTGATCCGGTACGAGGGCCGCACCCGGTAAGGCCGCTTGCAGCTTCGCGAAGTCGCTTGCGGGCAGGTAATCCATCTCGATGCCGATCTTCGCCTTGGCAAGGCCCATCTCGCGCAAGAGATCGGCGAGCGAGGCGATGCAATTGTCATCGAACTCGGCCCAGATCTTCGTGCGTGTGCAAGGCTCGCGGCGGCCGATTGTCGTGGCCTCCATATCGACGCCAAGGATCGCGGTTTCGCCGCTCGCGGTGACGATCGCCATGGCATGCCGGTGACGCATGAGCGGCTGCGAAGGGACGATGAAGCCCGCGACGTAGCCGAAATTCTCCGGGGAGCAGGTAACGAGCGCATCGAGGCCGTGTTGCTTGGCGGCGGCGGCGACGCGGGCGAGGATGTCTTGTCTCACAAGTTGGTCCTTCTCAAATACGCTCAGAAATCAACCACAGAGGACGCGGAGGACGCAGAGGAAAGGCATGGATCAGGGAACTGCGATTGGCGTTGCTCTTTTGCCGTTTGTCGTTTCCCCGGATCGCTGCGTCCTCTGTGTCCCCCGTGGTTCATCTCTAGTCGGGAACCCGATACTTCTCGATCTTCGCCTCGTCCACCGCGATCCCGATCCCCGGCGTATCCGGTACCTCGATCGCGCCATCGACGAACCGCATCGGCGCGGCGAGCAGATCGTCCCGGTAGTAGATACCGCCCATCCGGTTACCGACGAATTCGGCGGGGGTAGAGACCGGCACGACACACGACAGCGTGACCGCGGGGGCCGCCGCCGCGAGCGTGATGTTCGCGCGGTTGCCCACACCGAGTTCGACTGAGCCATTCACGTTGCAAATGATGCCGGCGGCGCGGCAGACCGCCGCCACTTCCATGGCTTTGTACAACCCACCCGGCTTGGTCGTATAGATCGACACGATTTCGGCCGCCCGCCGTTCGATGATTTGCACCACATCGTGCGCGTTCCACGCACTTTCATCGGCCATGACCGGCGTGTCGATCGCGCGCGAGACCTCGGCGATGCGCTCGATGCCCATGACCGGTTGCTCCGCATATTTCAAACCGTATGGCTCCATCGCCCGGATCGTTCGAATCGCTTCGCCCGCGGTCGCATAGCCTTCATTCGCATCGACGCACAAATCGATATCGGGTCCGACCACCTCGCGAATCCGGCGCACGATCTCGACGTCCCGCTTGGGCGTCTGACCCACCTTGATCTTGATGGTGCGAATGCCTTCCTTGACGACCTGGACGCATTCGACAATCGCTTCTTCGATGCCAAGTAGTCCGATTGAATGGGTCACCGGTATGCGATCGCGCGCCCGACCCCCAAGCAGCGCATAGGCGGGTACGCCCAATTGCCGCGCGGTCAGATCGTAGTAGGCGAATTCGATTGCTGCCTTGGCGTATGGATAGCCCTTCACGACGGCGTCCATGCGACGGTGCAGCTCGACGAAATCGCCCAACGGCATTCCCGTGACTGCGGGGGCGAGATAGCTTGCGATGACGAGCCGCGCGATGCTGGGCGACTCGCCGAAGTAGCGCCCGAATTCTCCGCCCCAATCCTTGAGCGCCGGTGCTTCGCCCCAGCCGACACGGCCGGAGGAGTCGGTCAGCTTGGTGAGGACATAACGACCGATCGGTTCAGTGAGCCCTGTCCATTTGTGCTCGCGCCGCGTCGGCACGGCCACGAGCAACGTCTCGATATTGACGATGGTATCCATTTGGGTCATGCCAGAGTGTCCAGCGCATGCAGTCGGTGCGGCAGTCGGTGCGCGCCGCATCGGCCGTTGAACCCGGATTGCCCCGCTCGCTGCATGCGGCGCCCACGCTTCGGGGCAGTCGGCGAAGGAGCATACAGCAACAACCCAAACATTTCGTCTAGCGTGCTATCGCTTCCAGCCCGAGGAGGAAGCCTTGTGCCTGGGCGCGGTCGCGCTGGAGCGAACGCTCGCGTTCATGCAACTCTCTGCGGTTTTTCTCGGGCAGGTCCCTCTTGCGCAGATCGGATTCGATCGCACGAATGCTCGAATCGATATGGGAAAGCCGGCTGCGCGCCGCGTGGATTTCGCGGCCCATCCGATACTTGTTGAGAAACGCCGCTTCCATCGTAGGCGGGCATACGCCGTTGTAACTCGATCCTTCGGCACCCGTGCGCAAGCCGTTTTCAGGGGTACAGAATACGAGCACGCCGCGCGAATGACCGGCCTGCCACGCGCGCTCGTCGGGGACGACGCCAGCCTTGCCGCAGTCTTCGCGATAATTTTCGATGAGGGAGACGGATTGCCCCTTGACGCCATCGGCGTAGCCCACGTCGAGCCATTTGGCGCTGCGGCATTGATCCGGGTCCATCGATGCGCATGCGGCGATTGCGATCGTGGCGAGCAGAGCGGCAAAACGTCGAATCATTGGATGGGATCCCGGGGAGATTCCGAGCGTGCAGCGGCGCACTCGGCAATCGGACTCGCGCGGCGATGAACGGGTTGCGAGTCGGATGCGTTTCAAAGGTTCCGGTGCCATCTATCGCATCCGCGGCGCACCCGCTTCAGTCGCCGACTCTCCGTAGACCATCAGCGCGATACCGGCCTCGTACGCGCCGCGCTCGCACATCGGGCACGCGCGTGACGTGCCGAACAACTCGGCGCCTTTGATTCCGCCTGCGCCGAAGCGGCGGATGGTGTCCCGGATCGCTTGCATCTCGGCATGCGCGGTCGGGTCGCTGTTCGTGACGACGGCGCTGATTCCTTCGCCGATGATCCGGCCGTCTTTCACGACCACGGCACCGTAGGGCTGATCACCGCGACCGATCGCGATCCGGCGCATTTCGAAGGCGCGTTGCATGAACGCGGCGCGATCGCGAACCTGCGGCTGTGTGATTTCGTTCGCCTGTTCGCCTGCGAATACACGACTGGTCACCACACCGATCATCAATTCGGCGATCATCAATCCGGCGATCGTCTGTCCCGCTCGCCGGCGCGCCATATCGCACCGGCACGACCGTGCGTGATTCCGGGGGGTTCCCACGGCCTCAGACCCTTGCGGCTTGGGCCTTTTTGGATTGCCAGCGATCGAGCTTCGCCCGCGCATTGTTGATCGCCGGGTCGGTGGCTTCGGCATGATTGCTCGCCTTCGCGGTGAGCTCGATCACGTAGCCATTCGGATCGCGAAAGTAAATCGAATGAATGAATCCATGATCGGAAATGCCGTGCGTCTCAATGCCTTGTGCCTTGCCCTTCGCAAGCATCGGCGCAAGCGTCGACGGTTCGACTTCCAGTGCGATATGCAGGTCGAAATCGTGCTGATTCTTGAATTCGAACGGCATATCGGGCGCCTCGAAGAACGCGAGATACGATCCGTCGTCGAGCTCGTAGAACGCGTGCAAGGTTGAAGTTTGCCGGCCGGTGATCGTGTGGTCGATATCGAGCGTGCAGGCGAGACGCAGCCCGAGGAAATCCTCATAGAACGCACGTGTTTGCGCGGAGTCGCGGCAGCGGTAGGCGTTGTGATGAAGCTTCTTGATCATGCGTGGATCTCCTCGGACCGGGTGCGAACGTCAGGCGGTCTCGAACTTCACGTCTTTCATCGAGCCTGCGAAGCCGTAGAACACTTCATATACTTTCGGCCAGCTCTTCAGCGACTTCATCGTGTTGAGCCAACGATTGACATTGGGATAGGCCGAGTAGTCTTGCCGAATGATCTCGCCCAGCCCGACGAACGACACGCCGAAATAATCGGCGATCGAAATCTCGTTGCCGCAGAGAAACTTGTTCGCGCCGAGAAAATTCTTGTCGAGCACGCTGAACCACCCTTTCGAGCGTTCTTTTGCCCACGCGAGCTGGCCTTTCTGCTGCTCATCGCTTGAACGCTTGTGCGTCGGGAAGATCTGCGGATACACGAGTCCATAGGCGAAATCGCGGCAGACCTGGGTGTTGATCCAATCCATCATCTCGTTGACGCGGGCGCGCTGGCGAAGATCCTTCGGGTAGGCGGGCGACCCGCTCTTCTCGGCCAGGTACTTGAGGATCGCCGAGCTTTCGGTCAGACGGAAGTCGCCATCCTCCAGCAACGGAACGAGCCGTGTCGGATTCATCGCGGCGAACGGACCTTGCATGTGCTCGCCCTTCATCAGATCGACGACATGATACTCCGCGTTGATACCGCTTTCCATCGCGAAAAACATGACCGGGCGGCTGGTGGTCGATACCGGGTGATAGTAGATTTTCATCGTGTTGCCTCCTTGGGAACGGTGCGCCCTGGCGGCGCGGCGTGTCGGCGTGCCCGGGGGAATACTCCGGGTGGCTCTAGTCTAGATCATGCTGCCGGGGGCTGAATCAACCGATGGATTCGGAGCGCTCGAGGTCGGGCGGGCAACGATCCGCCGCCTGCCTGCGCGATGATGGCGGAACGCGGGCCACCACGCATTTGGTTCCGGAAATTTTGTAAATCGTCAAGTCGAATGTGTATCTGGGGTATACTCGCAAGGTTGTCATTCACCGCGTGATGGCCCTGCGCACGCTTTTCCTCCTTCGGATTCCTGACGCGCCGCTTTGGCGGCCAACCACGAATTCGTCGCGAACCCGGCCCGTAGGTCCATTCGTCTCCGCCGGGTTGTCCAAAGGTCAGTCGTTTGAGTTCTTTTGCTGAGTTAGGTCTCGCCGAGCCCATTTTGCGGGCGGTCGCCGAGCAAGGGTATACAGAGCCTACGCCCATCCAGGCGCAGGCGATTCCGGTGGTGCTCTCCGGTTTGGATATGATGGGCGGTGCGCAAACAGGCACCGGCAAGACAGCGGGTTTCGTGCTGCCGATCCTCAACAAGCTGTTGCGCCACGCCAATACGAGTACCTCACCCGCGCGCCATCAGATCCGCGCATTGATTCTCGCACCGACGCGCGAGCTCGCCGTGCAGGTCGAAGAAAGCGTGCAGGGCTACGCGAAGTACACGAATCTTCGCAGCACCGTCCTCTATGGCGGTGTGCCGATCGACCCGCAGATGGCGATCCTGCGCCAGGGCATCGAGATCGTCGTCGCGACGCCGGGCCGGCTGCTCGATCACGTCCAGCAGCGCACGGTGCATCTCGGACAGGTCGAAGTCTTCGTGCTCGATGAAGCCGATCGCATGCTCGACATGGGGTTCATTCCCGATATCAAGCGCATCATCGCCTTGCTGCCGAAGGAGCGGCAAAGCCTCTTGTTCTCGGCAACGTTTCCCGATGACGTGAAGAAGCTCGCCGACACGCTCTTGAAGAGTCCGGTGACCATTCAGGTTGCCAAGCGCAATGCCCTGGCCGACGGCGTCGTGCATCGCGTGCATCCGGTGGCTCGCGAACGCAAGCGCGATCTGCTGATCCACCTGATTCGTTCGCGCAATATGCTCCAGGTGCTCGTGTTCACCGGGACCCGCATGGGGTGCAACCGGCTCACGTATCAACTGAACAAGGAAGGCGTTCACGCCGCAGCGATTCACGGCGACAAGACGCAGACCGAACGGATGGAAGCGCTCGAAGCGTTCAAGGCGGGCAAGGTGGGTGTCCTGGTCGCCACCGACGTCGCGGCGCGCGGGCTGGATATCCAAGAGCTGCCGTCAGTGGTGAACTTCGATCTCCCGAATACACCCGACGACTATGTGCATCGAATCGGTCGCACCGGTCGTGCCGGCAAGGAAGGCGAGGCGATTTCGCTGGTATCGCCCGACGACCATGAGAAGCTCGCCGATATCGAAAAGATGCTCAAGCGGCGTCTCGAATGCCAGATCGTCGAGGGCTTCAGCCCGGATGGCCGCGACGCAGCCACCATCATTTCGCCGCCGGAGCGGGAGCCAAGAGGTCGGCGCGACGAAGGTCATGATCGTCTGACGCACCGCCCTGAACCCAGGCGTAGCGAAAGCAGCCGTCCGGAATCGAGCCGCGGTGGCGCGCGCGGCGGTCGTCGGAATGGGTCGGTGGATCCTATTTTCACCAAACCCTACGAACCCGGGTTAGGCATTGCGCCGCCGAAGCAACCCTCCGTCGATCAGGTCGCGGTGAAACGGCCGCAAGTGGCCGCGCTGCTGGGCGGACTGGTAAAACGCTAGAACGCGCGCTATACGCAGCGCGCGCCATCGACCTCAAGACATACGCCGCTCACGAGTGACGCCTCATCGCTTGCGAGGTACAGGCAGGCCTGCGCAACGTCGTGTGCGGTAGAAAACCTTCCCATGGGAATCGTTGCGCGAAACCGCGCCTTCGCTGCGTCATCGACCGTGCCGCCCGCGAACTCCGAAGAGAGCGCGGTATCCGGATTGAACACCGGATTCACGCAATTGACGCGGATGTTCGCCGGTCCGAATTCTACGGCGAGCGATTTAGAAAGATTGATCACCGCCGCCTTTGATGCGTTGTAGACGCCTAGGTTTGGTCGGGGGCGCACGCCGGCGGTCGAAGCGATATTGACGAAATTGCCGCCGCCTTGCTTCTGATAGATGGGAATCGCCTGCTGTGCCGAAAGTAGAATGCTCTTCACGTTGATCGCGAAGGTCTTGTCGAACTCGGTTTCGGTCACCAGCACAGTCGATTTCGCCGTGTATGTCCATCCGGCGTTGTTGATCACGCTATCGAGCCGGCCGTACGCGGACACCGCGGCGCTCGCCATGCGTGCCCAGTCGGCGGCCTTGGTCACGTCGCCCTGAACGAATCTGGCGGTGCCGCCTGCCTGATTGATCTCGGCTGCGACGCGCTCTCCACCCGCCGCGTTCACATCGTTCACGATGAGTCTGGCGCCCTGCTCGCCGAATAGTTTGGCGATCCCGGCGCCGATACCCGAACCCGCGCCCGTCACGATGATCGATTTACCTTGCAGTCGCATAGTGTCCCTTTCGATTCATGCCCCGCCCGAGGGCTCTTCCACCGCCTTGAATGGCGAATGCTCGTTCAACTCGTCGATATAGTGCGCGACGCCCTTGGCTTCCTTGTCGAGGAAGCGCTCGATCGCCGCGGCAAACTGCGGATGCCGCAGCCAATGCGCGGAGCGTGTCTCGACCGGCGTGAATCCGCGGGCAAGCTTGTGCTCGCCTTGCGCGCCCCCCTCGAAGACCGTGATACCGCGCGCGATACAGAATTCGATCGCCTGGTAGTAGCAGGCCTCGAAGTGCAGGCCCGAATGAAAACCCGTCGTACCCCAATACCGGCCGTAGAGTGTCGTCGGATTGAACACATTGAACGCGGCCGCAATCGGCTTGCCGTCCGCTTCGGCCAGCACCATGAGCAGGTTGTCGGGGAGCTTCGCGCCGATCTCGTGGAAAAAATCGAGATTGAGATAGGGCGTTGAATGGTGTGCGCGATACGTCGACCGATAGCAGCGATTGAAGAATGCCCAGTGCGCGGTCGTGATCTGCGCACCGACCAGCCATTTGAACGAGATCCCGGCGTCCCGCACCTTGCGCCGTTCCTGTTTGATTTTCTTGCGCTTGTCATGCGAGAAGCGGGAGAGAAAATCATCGAAGCTCGAATAGCCGTCGTTGAACCAATGAAACTGCATGCCGCGACGGGTCAGCATCCGTTCACCCTCGAACAAGGCAAGCTCATCGACGGTGGGGAACAGAACGTGGAGTGACGATGCGTCGCGCGCCACCTTGAGCGCGGCTTTGGGGAGTCGCATGCGCACTTCGTTGTCGACGGCGAGCAACTTCGGGGCGCTAACCGGTGAGAACGGAATCGCACAGAGGAGCTTGGGGTAATACGAGAGGCCGTTACGCTGATAAGCATCGGCCCAGGCCCAGTCGAAAATATACTCGCCGTACGAGTGCGATTTCAAATAGAGCGGCATCGCGCCCACGAGCGATTCACCTTCCCATGCCGTGATGTACTGCGGGAGCCAGCCCGACTCGGCGGAAGCGCAGCCCGTTTCATGCAAGGCATGCAGGAACGCGTAGGAGAGCATCGGATGATCGCCCGCAAGCGCGTTCCAGGCGGATGGCGCGACCCCTGAGAGGCTGTCGACGATGCGAATCTCGATGACGCGGGGCATTACCGCGACGACTCGGGGTTGTATTGGACGGGGCAGGACATCGTTTGATTATTGGGATTTGGTCGGAGCGAGGCAAGTCTACTGTTTCAGCGGTCTCCTATATACTGCCCCGCCCAATTCTCCTCTGGTCCGCGCGCCATGAAAAAAATCGAAGCCATCGTGAAGCCGTTCAAGCTCGATGAAGTCCGCGAGGCGCTCGCCGAGGTGGGTGTGAGCGGCCTCACGGTCACGGAAGTGAAGGGGTTCGGCCGCCAGAAGGGCCACACTGAACTCTATCGCGGTGCTGAATACGTGGTCGACTTCCTGCCGAAGGTGAAGATCGAGGTGGTCGTCACCGACAGCCTGGTCGATCAGGTAGTCGAGGCCATCGTCAAGTCCGCGCGCACAGGCAAGATCGGGGACGGCAAGATTTTCGTCACGGAGGTTCAGCAGGTCGTGCGCATCCGCACGGGTGAGCTGAACGAGGCCGCCGTCTAACGTTTCAACAGGACCAGCAGCGCGCCCCCGCCACCCATCGTTGGCGGCGCCTGGCAATACGCGATCACTTCATCGCGGCGCGCGAGCCACGCCTTCACCTTGTTCTTGAGCACCGGCTCACGGTTCTTTGACCCCAGGCCCTTGCCGTGAATGATGCGCACGCAATGCCGGCGCCCGCGAATCGCATGCTTCAGGAAATCACCGAGCATCTCGCGCGCTTCATCCCGCCGTGCGCCATGAAGATCGAGCTCCTCTTCGACGACCCATTGACCGCGGCGCAATTTGCGCACGAGCAGCGGCGAATAGCCTTCGCGAACGAAGTATGTCTCGTCGCCGGTATCGAGGGCCGACTCGCCGTTCACGACGACGTGGTGCAGCTCCGCGAATGCGTCATGCTCATCGAGGAGGGATTGGACCGCGACCGGCGGTGCCGGACGCTGCGTCACATCAACGCGATGCGGCGCCGGCAGTGGGACGGCGTCCCGGACCGCGTCGCGGAAAAGGTCGAGATCGGAATCATTCGCAGGTGCCCGATCCGGGTCGCGTCCGCGTTGCACGTTGGTTGCTCCGGCAGTTAGGCACGACAAAGTGTGACGCCTCGATACTACCCCGAGGTCAATGAATCAAGATACCGCTCGGCATCGAGCGCGGCCATGCAACCGGATCCCGCGCTGGTGACCGCCTGGCGGTAGATGTGATCCTGAACGTCGCCCGCCGCGAACACCCCGGGTGTGCTCGTCGCCGTGGCGTCGCCCTCGCGGCCGCCTTTGGTGATGATGTATCCGCCTTCCATTGCAAGCTGGCCCTCGAAGATCTGCGTGTTCGGCGTGTGGCCGATCGCGACGAAGAGTCCATGGACCGCGAGCGCCTGCCGCGCGTCGTCTTTGGTACCACGAATACGAATACCGGTGACTCCCTTGTCGTCGCCGATCACCTCGTCGAGCGCATGGTTCCAGACCATGCGGACGTTGGGGCGCGCGAACAATTTGTCCTGCATGATTTTCTCCGCGCGCAGCTTGTCGCGTCGATGCACGAGGGTCACCTGCTTGGCGATATTCGAGAGGTACAGGGCTTCTTCGACCGCTGTGTTGCCGCCACCGATCACCGCTACGTCCTGGCCACGATAGAAGAATCCGTCGCAGGTTGCGCAGGCAGAGACGCCTTTGCCGAGAAACTGCTGCTCGGAGGGCAAGCCGAGATAGCGGGCCGAAGCACCGGTCGCGATAATCAGGGCGTCGCATGTGTAGGTCGCGGAATCGCCCTCGAGTCGAATAGGCCGCTCGGCCAGGTAGGCATGCGAGATCTGATCGAATACGATCTCGGTGTCGAAGCGCGCCGCGTGTTTCTGAAAACGCTCCATCAGCTCCGGCCCTTGCACGCCCGCGAAATCGGCGGGCCAGTTGTCGACATCGGTCGTTGTCGTCAGTTGGCCCCCCGGTGCGATGCCGGTAATGAGGACAGGTTTCAGATTGGCGCGCGCCGCGTAGACGGCTGCCGAATAACCGGCCGGCCCCGATCCGAGAATAAGAACGCGCGCATGCTTGATCGTTTTTGGCATCAATGCTCCGGAGCAGTTCGGTCCGAACGGGCGGCAATGCGGCGCGCCACGATCGGGACCTCCCCGCGTAAAGGGTCAAATTATAGTCATTGAGATTGATGCGGCCGATCGCGTCGAAATACGATCGATCGGTGGATGAACAGGGAGGTGAAACCGACCTGCGGGCGACACTGTAAGACGGATGGGTAATACTTCACCATTGAGACACGTAGGATTGATAAACAATTGTTTCCGAATTATCAGGCGCATATACTCGTGCTCGAAAACGTCACGGATGCCGGGGGAGAAGTTGCATTGGCAGGGCTTTGTCGCCTTGCCGATTTCCCAAGGTAGTGATGGCTCAAAAAATTCAGTTCGGGCTGGCGGAATTTCATCAATGATCGGAACAATGCGGAATCGATCGGACTTCACGAGGGCAGCGGCAGGTCGCTTCCCGGTGGAAGATCGCTTCTTTTTGTCGATGTAAGGCATATTGATTTCGCGCGGATGCGGTACACGTGTCGGCACGAAGCGCGGCCTGCCGCCGCGGTCGATGCCGCGAACTGAAAGAATTTCTCGTGTCTATTTGTTGCTTCGATGTCCGAATGTGAAGAGTACCGTGTGATTGATTCACCGACCCATTCGCTCCGGTGGCCAGACCATGCCGGTTGCGATGCGCGGTGGATTGATCCGGGCTCACCAAGAGTTCTGACGATGGAGCCTTACTCCCCTGTAGTGGGTATCGATTTTCGTGGAGGGCAATTCAATGCGTGGTCCCGCTAGTGTTTCGACACTTCTTCTTCGTAATGTTCCGTTGTTTTCGCAGTTGCCGGAGGGACAGCTTGCTCTCTTGACGCGTGTGGTCGGTCGTAAGGCCTTTCCCCGCAGCTCAACGATCATCTCCGCCGGTGATCCGACGGATTCGTTGTACATCGTTATTGCCGGTCGCCTGAAGGTGATGATGAGCGATGACGAAGGCCGCGAAGTGATCCTCGCGATCCTGTCTTCCGGTGAGTTCTTCGGCGAAATGGGGCTGGTCGATGATGCGCCCCGGTCGGCCACGGTGATCGCGATCGAGCCGTGCGAACTCTTGACCATCTCGAAGGCCGATTTCAAGAAATGCCTGGCCGAGAACTTCGATATTTGCATGGGCGTGATGCGTGGTTTGGTCAAGCGTCTGCGTGACGCCGACCGCAAGATCGGCAGCCTCGCCTTGATGGATGTGTATGGCCGTGTCGCCCGCCTCCTGCTCGAGATGGCAGACACGATCGATGGCCAGAAGGTCGTGACCAAGAAATTGCCCAAGCAGGATATCGCCAAGATGATCGGTGCCTCCCGCGAAATGGTGAGCCGGGTCATGAAGGATCTGCAGACGGGCGGCTACATCGAGGTCCGTTCCGGCGCGATCTTCCTGCGCGACAATATTCTGATGGCGCACTAACACTCGATCCCCGGGAATCTCTGATCGGTAGCACGGATCAGCCCCGCTGTTCCGGGGCCAACCGGGAAGTCCGCTCCGTTCGTTGACGAACCGGCGGGAGCCCTATCCGGATCGACGCGGCCTGCACCGCGGCGACACGGAAAAAGCCTGGTGGCGGTTACAATCCGCCCCAGGCTTTTTATATTTTGGCGCCCTCCCATCGCATCGGTGAATCGGGAGCATGCTCGGCTTCCAGCGTTCCCTCTCGCATCCAGATTTGGCCAAACCCGCAAAAGCGCCCCTTCCGGGCAAAGTCGCCACGCTGCTAAGAGAGTCGCGGTGGATCGTGGTCGTCATGGCCGCGCTCTATCTTGCCCTCGCGCTGATCACCTTCACGACAGCGGACCCGGGCTGGTCGCGCACCGGCCTCAACACCACGGTGAGCAACGCGGGCGGACGCTTCGGCGCATGGCTGGCCGATCTCCTGCTCTATCTGTTTGGCCTGTCGACCTACTGGTGGATCGTGCTGCTTGCCTATACGGTCGTCTGGGGATACCGGCGGCTTGATGGCACCTCGATCAGCGATCGGCGTCCATTCTTTTTTGCACTCGGCGGATTTCTCCTGGTGCTGTTGTCCTCCAGCGCGACCGAGGCGCTGCGTTTTCATACCATCGGCGTGGCGTTGCCGTTCAAGCCCGGCGGGGTGCTGGGTGTTCTCATCGGCGACTGGGTCAATGTCACGATCGGCTTCACCGGCGCGACGCTCGTATTGCTGACGGCGTTCCTGATCGGTGCGTCGCTCTTCACCGGTATCTCGTGGGTGACCGCGATCGAAGCGCTCGGGTCCTGGATCGAATCGGCGTTTCGAAACCTGCTCGCCTGGCGCGAGCGACGCGTCGACGAGAAAGCCGGCGAGGTTGCCGCAGTGGAGCGCGAGTCGATCGTCGTTGCGGAAAAGCGCCGCACCGAGGAGGCACGGCCGATTCGGATCGAGCCGCCGGTAATTGAGATCCCAAAATCGGATCGCGTCATTCGTGAAAAACAGGTGCCGTTGTTCCAGGAGCTGCCCGATACCCCGCTCCCGCCGCTTGCTTTGCTCGATGAACCGCCGTCCGAGCGTGAAACGATCAGTCCCGAAACGCTCGAGTACACCTCGCGCCTCATCGAACGCAAGCTGAAAGATTTCGGCGTGGAGGTTAAAGTGCTGGCCGCCTATCCCGGGCCGGTCATCACGCGCTATGAAATCGAACCGGCGATCGGCGTAAAGGGCAGCCAGATCGTGAACCTGGTTAAGGATCTCGCGCGGTCGCTGTCGGTGATGAGCATTCGGGTGGTCGAGACGATTCCCGGCAAATCATGCATGGGCCTCGAGATCCCGAATCCGAAGCGCCAGTCGGTGCGCCTCTCGGAGATCCTGTCATCGAAGGTCTATCACGACATGCACTCGCCGCTCGCGATCGCGCTTGGCAAGGACATCAGCGGCCAACCGATCGTGGTGGATCTTGCGCGGATGCCGCACCTGCTCGTTGCCGGTACCACCGGGTCGGGGAAGTCGGTCGCGATGAATGCGATGATTCTCTCGCTGCTCTACAAGGCTGAAGCGCGCGATGTGCGGCTGATCCTGATCGATCCGAAGATGCTCGAGCTTTCGGTCTATCAGGACATTCCGCAGTTGCTCGCGCCGGTGGTCATCGACATGAAATACGCGGCGAATGCGCTGGGATGGTGCGTGGCCGAGATGGATCGGCGCTACAAGCTGATGTCATGGGTCGGGGTTCGCAATCTGTCCGGTTACAACACCAAGGTGGGGGACGCCGAAAAAGCCGGGAAGCCCTTGCATGATCCGGAGACGATTCAGACCGAGAATCCGGTGCCACTGACCAAGCTGCCGTATATTGTCGTCGTCATCGACGAGTTGGCCGATCTGATGATGGTCGTCGGCAAGAAGGTCGAAGAGCTGATCGCCCGCCTCGCCCAGAAAGCACGAGCGGCCGGGGTTCATCTCATTGTCGCTACGCAACGGCCGTCCGTGGATGTGGTCACCGGACTCATCAAGGCGAACTTTCCGTCACGGATCGCGTTCCAAGTATCGAGCCGGGTCGATTCGCGCACGATTCTGGATCAGCAAGGCGCCGAATCGCTGCTTGGGCAAGGCGACATGCTGTACCTCCCGCCGGGATCCGGCGTGCCCATGCGGGTGCATGGTGCGTTCGTGGCCGATCATGAAGTGCACAAGGTGGTCGATCACCTGAAGAGCCTCGGGAAGCCGGAATATATCGACGGCTTGCTCGAAGGCACAGGCGAGAGCGTCGATGGGGGGGTACTCGATCTCACCGGCACGGCGAGTGCAACGGGTGGGGAATCCGATCCGTTGTATGACCAGGCGGTGGACATCGTGGTCCGTTCCCGCCGGGCATCGATCTCGCTGGTTCAAAGGCACTTGCGAATCGGGTACAACCGTGCGGCCCGTTTGCTCGAATCGATGGAACAGGCGGGACTCGTGTCCGCGATGCAGTCGAATGGGAATCGAGAGATTCTCGCGCCGGTCAAAGGCGAAGGGTGAAGGCGAACAGATGATAGCGAACGTACGATTGAGTGCAGTTTTGTCCGGGTGGCTTCTCGCCGCTTCCGCGTGGGCCGGCGGTACCGACCGGCTCAACGCTTTCATGAACGACACGCGGTCGGCGAAGAGCGAATTCAGCCAGCGCATCGTCGATCGGAGCGGCAAGGTCACCCAGGAATCGCGCGGGACCCTCGAGTTCGCCCGTCCGGGCAAGTTCCGCTGGACCTATGTCAAGCCGTACAACCAACTGATCGTCGGTGACGGATCAAAGGTGTGGATCTATGATCCCGATCTCAATCAGGTCTCGATTCGGAAGATCGACGCGGCACTCGGGTCAACGCCCGCCGCGCTGCTATCGGGCAACAACGACGCGATGAAGGCCTTCGTGCTGAAAGATGAAGGGACGCGCGATGGGCTCGAATGGGTGCTCGCGACGCCCCGGCAGAAGGAGGCCAACTTCGAACGTATTCGTATCGGGTTTTCCAAAGAAGGCCTCGCCGCGATGGAGCTGACGGATGCATTTGGGCAACAGACCGTGCTCAAATTTCTTACGATGGAACGGAACCCCCGGATCGACCCGTCGACCTTTCAGTTCACGCCGCCTAAAGGCGCGGACGTGATCGGTGAGTGATCTGTTCGACGATGCGGCGGTCGAAGGCGACCCCGCGACAGGCAAAGTGCCAACGGTGCCGCTGGCCGAGCGCTTGCGTCCCAAGTCGCTCGATGAGCTGGTCGGGCAAACACATCTGCTTGGTCCCGGCAAACCGCTCCGCCTCGCGTTCGAATCGGGCAAACCGCATTCGATGATTCTCTGGGGGCCGCCTGGGGTAGGGAAGACCACCCTGGCGCGCCTCGCCGCGTCTGCATTTCAATCCGAATGCATCGCCATCTCCGCGGTATTGGCGGGCGTGAAGGAAATTCGGGAGTCGGTGGAGCGTGCTCGTCACGCGCGGGTGCGCGGGCGGTCAACGGTCGTATTCGTGGATGAAGTTCATCGGTTCAACAAGGCGCAGCAGGATGCCTTTCTGCCTTTCGTCGAGGAAGGGCTGTTCACGTTCATCGGTGCGACCACCGAGAATCCTTCGTTCGAAGTGAATAGTGCGCTGCTTTCGCGCGCCCAGGTCTATGTACTCACCTCACTTACCGACGATGAGCTGGGTGCGCTATTCGAGCGCGCGGTTGCGCAGCTCGTCGGATCGCAGACCTTCGATGCGACCGCACGCGACCGGCTGGCCGAGCTGGCCGACGGCGATGCGCGTCGCCTGTTGAATTTCCTCGAGATCGTCCAAACCGCTGCGATAAGCGCGGGTGTCTCGGTGGTCGATGGTGAATTTGCGCAAGGCGCGGTGGCGCGGAACCTGCGTCGTTTCGACAAAGGCGGGGATGCTTTCTACGATCAGATTTCGGCCCTGCACAAATCGGTTCGCGGATCGAGTCCCGATGCGTCGCTATATTGGCTGGTGCGTATGCTCGACGGTGGAGCGGATCCGCTCTACCTTGCCAGGCGGGTGATCCGGATGGCCATCGAGGACATCGGGTTGGCGGATCCGCGTGCACTCGAAATCACGCTCGCCGCGGCAAACACCTATGAGCGGCTGGGATCGCCTGAGGGCGAACTCGCGATTGCGCAGGCGGTGGTCTACCTCGCCTCTTCACCGAAATCGAATGCGGTCTATGTCGCATACAACAAGGCGCGCGACTTCGTTGCGAACGATAAGTCGCGCCCTGTGCCGATGCACATTCGCAACGCGCCGACCAAGCTCATGAAGGCGATGGGGCACGGCAAGGAATACCGTTACGCCCATGACGAGCCCGAAGGTTACGCGGCGGGCGAGAGTTATCTGCCTGAAGGCATGGTGGCGCCGCACTGGTACCGGCCGACCGATCGCGGCATCGAGGCTCGGATCGCTGAACGATTGGCGCATTTTCGCAGCCTCGATGACGAGGCACGTAGCGCAGCACGCCGCGCCGGACGGCAAGAGGGAACGGTGAAGAGGAAAGAGTGAGCCCCCTTACCCGAACCCTCTCGCGCAGTGACGGCGGGTGTTCTCTTTTCCCCCTTCTCCCTTTAGCCTTCACCTTTCACCGACCGACTGCCATGCTGGATATCCAACTCCTCCGCACTGACCTCGATCGCGTCGCGAAGCGCCTCGCCGATCGCCCATTCCAGCTCGATATCGCCACTTTCGATGCGATCGAAGCCGAGCGGAAGACCATTCAGACGCGCACGCAAGAGCGCCAGGCCAAACGCAATACCTTGTCGAAAGGCATTGGCAGCGCGCGGGGGAAGGGTGAGGATGTTGCCGCGCTGATGGCCGAAGTGAACGCCGTGAACACGACGCTTGCCGATCTCGAGAAACAGGTGAATGCCATTCAGGAAAAGCAGCAGGCGTTCGTATCGGTAATCCCGAATCTGCCGCACGAGAGCGTCCCGATCGGCAAGTCGAGCAACGACAATATAGAGGTGCGACGTGTCGGATCGCCCCGCGCATTCGATTTCTCGGTCAAGGACCACACGGATCTTGGCGCTGCGCTCGGAATGCTCGACTTCGAAGTCGCGAGCAAGATCGCCGGTGCGCGCTTCGCCGTGATGACCGGCCCGCTCGCGCGCCTGCATCGCGCGCTATCGCAGTTCATGCTCGACGTGCACACGGAGGAACATGGGTATGTCGAGACCTATGTGCCGTACATGGTGAATCGGCACTCGATGTTCGGCACCGGTCAACTGCCGAAATTCGAAGAAGATCTCTTCGCGGTGCCACGCGGCGACGGCGAGAAGTTCTATTTGATCCCGACCGCCGAAGTGCCGGTCACGAACATCGTGCGCGACACCATCGTGCCGCTTGAAAAACTGCCGCTCAAGTTCGTCTGCCATTCACCTTGCTTTCGCAGCGAGGCGGGAACCTACGGCCGGGATACCCGCGGGATGATCCGCCAGCATCAGTTCGACAAGGTCGAGCTCGTGCAGATCACACACCCGGCGCGCTCCTACGAGGATCTGGAAATGCTGACCGGTCATGCCGAGGTGATCCTGAAGCGGCTCGATCTACCGTATCGCGTGGTCGCCCTGTGTACCGGCGATATGGGATTCTCGTCGGCGAAAACCTACGACATCGAGGTGTGGCTGCCCGGTCAGGATGCGTACCGGGAGATTTCATCCTGCTCGAACTTCGAAGCGTTCCAGGCACGGCGGATGCAAGCCCGCTTTCGCAACGAGAAGGGCAGACCCGAGCTTGCGCACACGCTGAATGGTTCGGCGCTCGCGGTCGGGCGAACCTTGATCGCGGTCATTGAAAACTATCAGAACAGCGACGGTTCGATCACGGTCCCGGACGCATTGAAACCGTACATGGGCAGCGTGGGCGTCATCCGGGCCGGCGCCTGATTCGATCGTCGGACCGATCGGAATCCGCCGTCGTGCAGCCGCGTCGATATGCGTCCCTTATCCGGATTCTCATCGAGTCGGCGCGCGAGTATCCCGATCGCGAAGCGCTGATTTGCGGTGCTGTCCGCCTCACCTATCGTGATTACCTTGCTCGTGCGGCCAGTGTTGGCGCGCGCCTGAACGCCTTGGGTGTTCGTGGGGAGCGGGTCGCAATACTGTTGCCGAATAGCACCGAAGTCTGCATCGCGATGTTCGCGGTGCACGCGGCGGGAGGCACCGTGGTCCCGCTCAATCCGCTCTATACCGAGCGCGAGCTCATTGAGATTATCGAGGATGCCCGGCCGCGGGTCTTGCTTTTCGATTCAAGGCGAGTCGAAGAGGTAGCGCGAATCTCGAAGCAGATCGAGATCGCTTGCGTGGAAGCGATCGATCTGGATGAAGGTCGCTGGGCGGATCCTTCGTCTCGAAGCGAAACACTGTCCATCCGTGCACCGGCAGCGGACGATCTCGCGTTCATCCAATACACCGGCGGCACGACCGGGCGATCGAAAGGGGTCATGCTGACCCATCGGGCGGTGTGCGCCAACGTCGCGCAACGAGAGGGACTGCTGCCCACCGATGCCCCTCGGGGCGAGCGCATCCTCTGTCCGATGCCGATCTTCCATGCGTACGGATTGATGATGGGTTTGTACCTGAGCGCCTATTGCGCCGGGACATTGGTGATCATGCCCCGCTACCGGCCGAGTGAACTGCTTTACCTGGTCGCGCGCGAGCGCATCACGATTTTTCCCGGCAGCCCGACGATTTTCATCGGTCTCATGAGCGATCCTGGATTCGCCGCGACCGACTGGTCGCGCGTGCACACCTGCTATTCAGGATCGGCGCCACTATCGGAAGAGACCTTGAATCGGTGGGAGGCTGCGACCGGTGCGCCGATCTACGAGGGCTATGGTCAGACGGAAGCAGGGCCGATCCTCACCTACAACCCGGTGCAAGGCACAAGAAAACCAGGATCGGTCGGCATTCCGGTTGCCGATACGGACGTGCAGATCGTCGATACCGAACTGGGCACGCAGGTCATGCCTGTCGGGGAGGTGGGCGAAATTCGCGCACGCGGCCCGCAGATCATGCAGGGATACTGGCAGCGACCCGATGAGACCGAAGTGGCCCTGCGCGAAGGTTGGCTCTATACGGGTGACGTTGGTTCACTCGATGCCGATGGCTATCTTACGATTCGCGACCGGAAAAAGGACATGGTGATCGTGAGCGGCTACAACGTCTATCCGCGTGAAGTGGACGAGGTGTTGTTCATGCATCCGGCGATCATCGAGGCCGCGACGGTCGGCGCCCCCGATCCGTATCGCGGTGAGCGTCTGTGTGCTTTCGTGGTGCTGCGTGACGGCGCGCTCGCCACGCAAGATGAAATACTGGCCCACTGCGCCGCGAACCTTGCGCGGTACAAGATTCCGTCATCCGTGACGCGGCTCGACGCGCTGCCCAAAACGACCGTCGGCAAGCCCGATAAGCGCGCTCTACGTGAACGGGCTATCCGGCAATAGGCTCAACTGCGCGCTTCGTGCGCGGACGCAGGCTCAACTGCGCGCTTCGTGCGCGGATGCAGACTCATGGTCGCCTCGCGCCAGGCCTGCAGGAGGCCGCCGCGTGGATCGCGCATCTTGAATCCCATTGAATGCTTGATCCGGGAGTCATCAAGTCCGGCGTGCAATGCGTTCAAGGTCTCCTGCGTCGCTTCTTCACCGTCGGGCGCTTGAACAATCGCCACGAGCTGCGAGACGCCGATACGGGCGATGATCGCCTCGTGCGGGAGATGGATCCGTACGATTTCGACACCGCGGCGCAATATCCAATCGTTGGGCGGCCGGCCCACCCTTGTCCGCGTATCGCCAAGATCATCGAGGCTCACGACGATCACACCGACGCCGTGTCCGAGCTGCGTGCATCGACTTTCCTCGCCGGTCAGGAGTTCGCGCCACCCGGGCTCTGTCTGAACACCCGTCTCGCGATCGAGGTACATTTTCGCTTCCACCTGTTCGGCCTGACGCGATTCGTCGGCGCTCGCCCGTTCGCGATCGAGCAATGTCGCCAGCATTCGTGCGTTCGCTTCGATCAGGGCTTCGTGGCGGGTGATGTCCTCTTCCATCGCAACCGAATTGAAGGCGCACAGGGTTCCGATGAACGTACCGGTGCCCGTCGCGATGGGGATTCCGATATACGCGGCGATCCGATAGGTCGTCGAGAAACCTGCGTCGGCATAAGCGGCAATGTTGCGGGTCGCCGGCGCGATGCGCGGGCCATCGCCTGCGAGCATCCTGCTGCACAACGAGTCGCTCCAAAGCAGTGCATCCCCCGCCTTGATGCCATAGAACCGGTCGAGCACCGAGAGCACGATGAGGTCATTGCCCCTTGCGCGGGTAACCATCCACAGATCGAATCCGATCGAGGTTCTGAGGGCGTCGAGGCATGGTAGCGACGCGTCCCTGAAGTCGATGAACGGCGCGGCAAGTCGCGCGGGTCGTCGCGCTTTCGGCGAGGCGTTTGGCTCGGTAGGCGTCACGGACAATGTCCTGGAGGGCGATCATCATCCAGATCGGCATTGCGTACCGCGAACGAAGCGTTGAACAAGAGGGTGGCGCCACTAGTGCACGGGCCCGGCGATTCGCGCGCGGTACCGACCCTTGCCATCAGATCCGTGGCGCTAACCGATCCGACGGCGCCATGCCGCCATCAGCCACGCGTACCGCTCCGGTCACTTGTTCGGCGACGCGATCACAATGCCATCGCCAAGCCGGGCTTTACAGCGACGCAGTGCATTCCGTGCGGTGCACCCTTAGGCATAAATGTCCGATACCTCGACTACCAACGCCATCGCGGTATCACCTGCCGCGCATCCGTGGAAGAGCCCTCGTCCCCCGCCACGCATTGCAAGCTCTTCGATGAGCTCGATGACCGCGCGCAGGCCGGTGGGTCCTTGCGGATGTCCCCAGACGAGCGAGCAGCCGTAGTTGTTCATCTTCCGCCAGTCGAATCCGGTTTCACGACTGAACACGATATCGTTGACCGCGAACGGGTTGTGCGACTTCACGCAGTCGATATCCCGGATCGAAAGGTTTGCAGCGTCGAGGGCACGCCTCGATGCCGGAACCGGCGCCTGGGGCATGAACGCTTTCTCCGTGCGCGCCAGACCGAATCCGAGAACGCGGACGGAAATCTTCGGGTCGGTTGCAAGGTCGCGTGCCTTGTCGCGCGTGGTGACCACCATGCATGCGTTGCCATCGGCCGGATGGGTCTGTCCGCCGTAGGTGACCGTGCCGCCTGGCTGCACCGGGCGTAGTTCCGCGAGGCCGGCCGCCGTCGTGGCGTGGATGCCTTCGTCGCACGCAAGCGTCTTGATCGGCTTCTTGAACTTGGCATCCGGTATCTCGAAGGGCAGCGTCATGAAGCGTTTATGGAATGCGCCCTCGCTTGCACGCGCGTCGTCATACTGTCGATAGCGATGCGCGACCACGTCATGCTGTTCGGCGGTACTGATGCCGAATTTCTTCGCGACGTTCTCGGCGGTCTGGATCATCGCGCACTGGGCATAGGGGTCTTTCGAAAAATTGTCGAGCACCCAATCTTCATGTCCGCCGGTGCCGCCCGGCCCACCCGGGTGCGGGAAGTAGAGATGCGGGCCATTCGACAATTTGTCGGCCGTGATCAGCAATGCGCAGTCCGCACCGCCTTCGCTCACTTCCTGCGTGGCCATTTGCAACACACGCGCGGAGGTCGCGCACGCCTGATTCACCGATGGGCCACCGACATGCGGGGCTCCAAGCATCGCGGTCACCCAGGGTAATCCATAGAAGCAATTCGGTGAGGGGACGGTGTATCCGAGCACACCATAATCGAATACATCCGGCGTGATCCGACGTTTCGCGAGCTCGGCCCGGGCGACATGCGCCGCGAGTTCGAGCGGATGCAGATGGGAGAGGCTGCCTTGCCAGCGCGCGAAGGGCGTCGACCAATAGGCACCGTACGGGATGTGGGCGGGGCGCATGAAGGCTGGGCTCAAGTGAATAGTACGTAGACTCTACAACCAGTCAGGAAATCCGGTCGGTATGACGCAATGGTTGCAGCGAATCCAGGCGACCCGTACGCTCCAGGCATGACACGTATTTCTCAATACTTTCGCGTACTGCATTTGCAGCAATGAGTCCACCCCTCATGACCCGGCGCGCCCTTTTTCTTGGGTGGATGCAGATTGGTTTGACCGGTTTCGGCGGCGTTCTCGCGGTCGCGCGGCGTGTCCTGGTCGAGGATCGCGGTTGGCTCACCGGCCCTGAGTTCACCGAGCTCTTGTCGATCGGGCAGGTGCTTCCAGGCCCCAATGTCATCAACGTTTCGATCGCAGTGGGTGATCGCTACCACGGGCCCGTCGGTTCGCTGATCTCCTTCGTCGGCCTTATGCTCGCACCGATCGCCATCGTACTGACCCTTGGTTCGCTGTATGTCCGGTTCGGCGAAATTCCGGTCACGCAGGGCATCGTTCGGGGTCTCGCGCCCGCTGCCGCAGGGCTCATGGTGGCAACCGGACTCAAGATGGCCTTCGCGGAAATCCGGCGGCCGTGGAAAGTCCTGATCGTACTCATCGGCTTTATTCTGATCGGGCTCATGCGCTGGCCGTTGTTCCAGGTGCTGCCGGTGCTTGCAGCGATCGGCATCGGTCTTTCGTGGTGGACCCTGCGCGGAGCCGCCAAGCGATGAACGACGACATCTCACTTGTCGGGCTCGGCGGATTCTTTTTTCTGATGTCGTTTCTCACGATCGGTGGTGCCACGACGGCGCTGCCCGACATCTACCGGGAATTCGTGGAAGTGAATCAGTGGATCAGCGGACCGGAATTCGTCGCGCTGATCGCCATTGCGCAGGCTGCGCCCGGCCCGAACGCGATTTTCGCGAGCCTGCTCGGCTGGCGAGTGGCGGGACTCCCCGGCGCACTGGTCGCGACCATCGGCTTATGCGGGCCGTCGTCGGTCGGCATGTTCTATGTGCATCGATTCTGGGGGCGCTTCAAAGGCGCGCGGTGGCGCACGGTGGTGCAACGCGGCCTTGCACCGGTTGCGATCGGTATCGTCCTTGCGAGCGGCTACATTCTTCTGCGCAACGCGACACCGGATTGGGCGAGCCTCGCGGTCGCGACGATTGCCGCAGGAATCGCGCTGGCGACCCGCCTCAATTTCGTTTGGATCCTGCTCGGTGCAGCGGTTCTCGGGATCACGGGCGTCGTGTAAGGTGCGCCTGCGTTAGCCTTTGAACCGCTCAGGGCGAACGGAGGCTTGATCGCAAACTCGGCAAGTAGGCGCCACGCGGGACTTGTCCCGATACAAGGCGGGATACTAAAGAAACACTACCGTTCGGATCTCGATGCTCTCGCGTGGCAACGCCCCTGGTGGCGGCGGCGTCGTGAGGCGTGCCGCACCGTGCCCCGAGTAGCGCGCGCGCCCATCGGTCATCGAGTCGAAGCATTTGATGATCACCACCTCGTCGGTGCGCATGCGCGGGAAGTAGTACCAGTGCTGACTCGGATTGAACGCCATGCGATATGTTTCACCGCGACGGCCGCCGTCGTAAATGTGATCGGCCGCAACCATATCGCGCGGCCCCATCGAATGGGCGTCGCAGAGCACGAGCGGAAACGATTCGACGGGCCCTTGAATCGGCCGCCAGACGTTCAGAAACAGGAAACGTCCTTTCAGCCGCTCTTCGGCCTCGTCGGCGGGCAGCAGGTCGCGAACGCGCTTGGGCGCTGACCAATCGGTGTAGTCGTTGTGCACCGAGGGCACGGGCGCCCGGACGTTGCGTGCCTTGCGCTTGTCGAGATCTTCGACGCGAATCGTGTGATCGAAGATGACGACCTTGTTCGCACCAGTGATCTTGCGAAGCAGCGCGTCGACTTCCGGATAGCACACGGCGCGCAGCTCTTCCTCGTCGTAGAAATTCTTGGCGCGGGACGGATTGTCGAGGAGAACGAACCCTTGCTTATCGAGACTCAGCTGATCGCGAATCACGCGGCCATCGTTGAGCGTGACCAGGCGGTCCTCATAGGTGCCGGTCATGCGCGCGCCGGCCGGCATCTGCTGGTCCGGGTAGGTCACCGGTTTCTCGCCGGTGTCGACGAGGAATGTCATGGTGCCTTGCACGGGGGTCGACGAGCGCGTGGCGGAAGCGGTGGCTGACATGGGAATCCTTCGGGCGGGGCAGGCAGTAGTGAGTATGCAAGAGTGGGGCGGATTTTGCTGGCGACCCGGACTAGCGGGCCGATCCCGAGCGCACTACCGCGCCGGCAGATATTGCCGGTACCAGGAAAGCGTCGCTGCCATGACCTGGCGGAACGCCTCGCCTGAATAGACCTCGTAGTGGCCCCAGCCTTTCAGCACGATGAGCTTCTTCGGTTCGCCGGCGCGCGCGTAGAGCGCCTCGCTTTCGTCCTGCGGCACGAGGCGGTCATCGTCGGTGGTGATGAACAGCACCGGACGCGGGGCGATCTTGTCGACCACCCACTCGGGGTGGAATTCCAGCGTGTCATCGATGAACTCCATCGGGATCTCGCTCACCGCACCGGGATTCCCACGACGCGCCGCGGCGGCCAGCTCCGCCGATTGCCGGTCAGGCAAAAGGATGGAGGTGCGATCGACAAACGCGGACTTGCCCGTCATGACCCGTTGCACGCGGTCCGCCGCTGAACGTTTCAGCAGGTCCGCGAATTCGTCGGGTCGTCGCACGCTGCGCATCCAACGCTTGCCATGCCCGACACCCACCACCGAGACCACTGCCTTCACACGTGGATCGACTGCCGTGGTCCACACCACCGTCGCGCCGCCGTAGCTCGTGCCGTAGAGGCCCAAGCGCTCGGGATCGACCATCGGCTGCGCCGCGAGAAAGGTGAGTGCCGCTTGGGCGTCGATCACTCGCCCATAAGGCGAGAGGCGCGATTTCGGACCATCGCTGTCACCCCAGCCCTTGTAGTCGAAAGTCAGCACGACATAGCCGGCCTCATTGAGGACGCGGGCGTTGTCAGGCAGATACAGATTCCGAACGCCGGTATAGCCATGGCACAGCACGATGCCCGCCCGCTTCTCGCCGGGCCGCAAGTCCTCCGGCAAGAACAGATCGCCCGACAGGCGGACACCTTCGCTATAGAGACTGACGGGCGAACTCGGCATAAGGGTATCTCCTGGTCGGATTACGGGTGATGTTTGTCTTTCGATCGCAACCCCGCGTACTTCGCGCGGGTTGTCGATTCGCGAATCTACCGCCGCATCGACAGTGCGAGCAATACCACGGCTGTCGCGAGCAGCGCCATCGCGCTCGCCGCGAGCGACCAGTGGATGCCGATCAGGCCGCCCACGACACCGACCGTGACGCCGCTGAATGCACGCAGACCGAGGCTCGCTGTCGCGAAGAGTCCGACGATGCGTCCGCGGACCTCCGCCGGTGCGCGCATCTGGACGAGCGTCTGCGCCATCGCGTTGAACGAGAGATTGAGAAATCCGGCCGCGAACATCAGCGCGATCGCAAGCGGATACACCGTCGTCACGGCGAATCCCGTCAGCGCGAGGCACCATAACACCGTGAGAATGATTGCCGTGCGCGGATGGGGCTTCAGCAGCCCGCGACTCTCCAGCACGATGACGGCGGTGATGGCCCCGATCGCATCGGCCGAGAGCAGCATGGTGTAGAAAATGCCGGCATTGTGATCGTGGCCGCCGCCGAGGTCGTGCGCGAATTCCGGCATCTGCGGCTGGTACGCATTCCCGACGAAGAGTGCCGCACCGCCGGCGAGGATCACCATCGCGAAAATGACCCGATCGCTCGCGACGCGCCGGAGCGTATCGGCCACTTCCGCAAAGCCGCCGGTGCGGGCCGGCGCGGGAGCGGGCGCCACGGCAATGTCTGCATCATCGGACCTTGCCGCAGCCGCTTCGCGCCGCTTCCGGCGGCGCGTCACGATCGCCCACGTCACAACCGGCAGATAAAACGCCATATTGACGAAGAGGGCGATGGCGGGGCTTGTCGCCAACATCAGCGCGCCGCCGATCGCGGGTCCGAGCAGCCAGCCCAGATGTCTCGACGACGCGTTCGTCCTCACCGCGCTCTGCAGGTCGCTCCGGCCCACCATTTCATGGACGACGAGCTGCGACGCCGGCACCGTCATCACACCGAACGTACCATGCATCATCAGGAGCAAGACCGCGACCCATTCGGTCAGCGAGCCCGTCAGGATGGCGATCGCCCATCCGAGCGACACCAACATCATCAAGGCCTGGGAGATCTGGATCAGGCGCCGCGGGTCGAAGCGGTCCGCGAGCGACCCGGCGTACACCGAGAAGAACAGAAACGGCAACCAATGGGTCAAGACGGCTACGCCACCGAGTGTCGGTGAGCTGAACAGCTGGTACAGGATCCAGTAGCTGACGACATGCTCCATGCTGTCCGCGGTGGTCGCGAACGTGGAGCAGATGAAGAAATTGCGGTACTGGGGATTGCGTAGCGCCGCAAAGGCGCGCGGCGCCGGGGAATTCACCTATGCCGCCACCGGACTGCTCGCCGCATGCTTATGGATGAAATCAATCATCTTCCTCACCTGCGTCCGGGCGGTCTCCGAATCCGGTTGGCTGCGAATCAGGTCGTACGGCTTGCCTTCATAGAGTTCGAGCTGCACATCGCCGCCGGCCTTGCGATAGCCCGCGACGAACTCGTCCAGACATTGTCGTGGATGCATGACGTCGAGCGGGCTTTGGAGGTACAGGATATTCGGCAGCGCAATCTTGTCCCCGCGTTGCAGCGCGAGGTTGGGGCTGCCCTCGGCCATCGCGTCCTCGGTGAGCCAGTACCGGAGTTGTCGCTGGGCAGCGTCGCCTCGACCCTGGTACGCCGGATCGCCGACGGGTCGCGCGGTGTGGTCCTTGTATCGCCCAAGAGGACAGATCACCGGCCAGAGCGTCACGACATAACGCACCTTGGCATCGAGTTGTGGCGCGGCGGGCAAGGGCACCGCGCAATAGCGCGGGTCGTTCGGTTTCATCGCTGCAAGCACGGCAAGATGCCCGCCGCTCGATGTTCCCATGACACCCACCCTATCGGGATGTGAATTGAAGCGCGCCGCCTGCGACTTGAGCCAGCGGATCCCATAGTTGACATCGGCCACCGAGGCGGGATAAGTCGCTTCCGGCGGACAGCGAAAGTCGATCGATACGACGACCACGCCGCCCTCGGCGACCGGGCGATTGATCGAATCGTTCTGCGCGCGGTGTCCATCGACCCACGCGCCGCCATGGATGTCCATGACCATCGGAAACGGGCCCTTGCCGCGCGGCTTGAACACGCGGGCAAGATAGCCTTTGCCGCCGTGGCGCAGGTATTCGACTTCCTCGATATCGACTTCGAATCGGGTTGGCATGGCACGCCTCATCAAGGGGGAGGGCGTAGGCTAGGCGGCTGCTGGCGATTGGTCAATGACGACGAATTACGACGAATCGCGCGAATCGCGGAGGCAACGAGAGGTGGAAGCAATCCCACGCGCGAGCCCGGCAGCGGGCTTGCTTCTCAGTACCCAATAGGGTCTTGGCGGAGAGGGTCGAAGTCAACCCCCGCATCCCCCAGCATCCAGGCGGGTATCGGGGGCGCGTCGGTTCCAGTCCGCCAGCCAGTCCGCCACTACTAGGTCGCCCCGAACGGCAGTCTCGAACCGATCCGCGGAGCGAACGGTTCCGCGAACGTCTACTTTTGCACCCCGCGCGTATGCCAATAATGGCATATACTTTCAATGAATGGGCAACGGCGACACGCCACTGATCTGAATTGGCGGTTCGCGCAAGGATCTGCGCGCCACCCCCAGGGTCGTGCAGCGAGAATTCGGCTTCGCATTGCATTTGGCGCAGACGGGCAGGAGACACATCGACGCCAAGGTGCTGCGTGGATTCGGGTCGGCGGGTGTTCTGGAAGTCGTTGAGAACTTTGCGACCGATACCTACCGAGCGGTCTACACCGTGCGCTTTGCCGATGCCAGGCGACTGGCGGAGGGCGATTGAAATGACCCGCAAATCCACACAGGCAATCGACCACGAAGTCAGTTCCGGCAATGTCTATGCCGATCTGGGCTTTGCAGACGCGACCGAGATGCTGGCCAAGGCACGGATAGTGTCCCGGATCGGCCACATCATCCAGGACCGCAAGCTGATGCAGGCGCAGGCTGGCGAGTTACTCGGCATTGATCAGCCGAAAGTTTCCGCGCTGCTGCGGGGACAGTTCCGCGGATACTCGCAGGAACGGCTCATCGGTTTCCTGATGAAGCTCGGTATGGATGTTGAGATCGTGGTGCGGCCAAAGGCCAAGAAGCGGCAGGCGTCCGGATCAGTGTCGGTCGTGTTCGCTTGATCGGCCGGCGCCGTCCGTTCTCGTGCTCAACTGCAAACTGGCACCGCAATCCCAGCGACAGGTCGCGGGCGCCCACAACCCTAGGTAATACGTCCTTGGCGCGGAGTGTTCCATGTACATGCGGAGTTGCTGGCATCGCCCCCGGGCCATTCAGGTAAGCTTGATCCGCAAGCGCAACCCCGCGACCTATCAGGAGTGATCGCCATGGAACACGTGATCCAGTTGCACATCGAGAAGCTGCCCGAGGGCGTGTACCTCGCCACCAGCGACGAGGTGCAGGGCCTGGTGGCACAAGGCCGCACGATCCAGGAGACGATCGAGATCGCGCGTGACGTAGCCAGGAAACTAATCGAGGCGCAGTCCGATGCGACCACGGCACTGTTGCCGCCGGCGCGCGACGCGTTCGACTACCCGCTGATCGTGGCGACTTGATCCGGCGTCATCGATGGGTAGGCTTGCAGGTTTCAGCTACCGCGAGATCATCAATCGACTGAAGGAATTGGGTCTGCAATTCCATCGCCAAGCGGCCGGCTCGCACGAGATCTGGTTCAACCCGGCACTGAACCGCTACACGACGATCCCGAACCACTCTGGCGATATGCCCGAGGGCACGCTACGCGCCATCCTCAAACAGGCTGGCATCGAGGCCGAGAACTTCTTACAGAAGAAGTGAGGCAGAAGGTTCGCTTACTGTCTCACTCTGAACCCTCTATGACGTGACTCGTATATCACGCCGCGTGGGACATTGGATTCAGAACGTCGAGCTTGTGGGAAACGCGAGCCTGGCACCTTTCACAGCGAACTCAATCAAATGAGGTAGCCATCCCTTGATGGCGCTTTTGCAACCATGGTCGGGGTACGCAATCGGGACACGCCACGCGAGCCACTCTCCGACAGCGTTGAACATCGGGTATTTCCCGGTAGGGCTGCGACCGAAAACGCTCAACCCAACCAAGCCATGCGTATTGTCTTGGCGGAGAGGGTCGGATTCGAACCGACGGTACGTTGAAAACGTACACTGGATTTCGAGTCCAGCGCATTCGACCACTCTGCCACCTCTCCGGATACCGCGACGCGAGCGCTGGTCAACGCTCGCGCGATGCCCCGAGTCCACCGCTACGCATGCGTGCACCTGCGGCACGGCGGCATTACGGGACGGCGAGAATTGTACACGCGAACTTCGCGGTATTGACCGGCAGGGCGTGGTCGGCTGCGCGGATGATCCGGACCATTCGCGGACCGGCGCATGTTGTGTCCTCTTGGAATCGTCTTTTCCCGCGTGCCGTGGGTGCTGGTGATCCGACGCTGACCGGACCCCTTGATGCCGGAGAACGCGTCCTTGAGGATAGAATCGCGTATTACCGTCGAGACGCGGGTGCTCATTGCCCGCGATCGTTGATCCCCAACCCTCGGGCCGCGAGGCCGCATCGCGATGAATTATCAGGTCTTCGGGCCTGGCCACGTATTGCTCGCGACGACCTTGGTCGCGGCCAATAGTGTGCTTGCCCGGGTTGCTTACGACGCCGGCGCCAATCCGCTCGCGTTCGTCACCGTCCGCGCCGCTGCCGCAGTGGTCATCCTTTGGGTGTGGCTGGCGTTGTCGGCTGAGCCGTGGAAGCTATCGCTTCGCGATCGCAACCGCGCCGTGATGATCGGTGCGATCATCGCGTTGAACCACTACGCCCTCAATGTCGCGATCCAGGTCATGCCGGTTGCCCTCGCCGTGCTGATTTTCTATCTGTATCCGTTGTTCACGACGATCGTCGATGTGGCGACGAAGCGCGAGACCTTCACAACCCAGACGGCGGCCGCAGTTGCGATTACATGCATCGGGATCGCCATGGCGCTTCCCGACCAGCCTTCGCGCGCCGATTTGATCGGTCTTGGCTGGGGTTTGGTCGCGGCGATCAGCTGGACGGTTGTGCTCTTCTTGATCGGGCAATGGTTCCCAACCGGGGATTCGAGGCCGCGCACGCTCTACATGATTATCACCGCCTTCGCGGTACTGCTCGTCTTCGCGGTGGTCACGCGCGGCGCCGAATGGCCCGACACGGTCGGCGGTGCTGCGGCAGTGATGGGCGGGTCGTTGGCTTACGGGTTGGGCCTGATGGGGATCTTCATCACGATGGCGGCGCTCGGGCCGGGGCGCGCCGCGTTCTACATGAACTTCGAGCCGTTCGCCGCGCTCGTGCTGGCCTCCCTGCTGCCGGGGCCGGCGCTGTCCAAGACGCAGCTCGTGGGAGCACTCATCGTGATCGCCGCGCTGTTCATCTTCCGATTACCCGCGGCGAAGATTCTTCTCGGACGCCGGCGCTGACACGGTGACACTTTGCGTGTGCGCGTGCGCGTGCACAGGCGCCCGGGATCCTGCCCGGCGCTCTTACGCTATGCGCTCCTTTCGGCGAGCGACGAATAGCACATTGGCGAACGGAGTTCCTTCGCTCATCGGTTGCGTCGCCACGTCAAACCCGATTCCCTCGACCAGCGCCCGCCATTCTTCGATCGGTCGGCAGTGGAAGCGTGGGAAAAGCGTGCCGCGCAGCATCGTGATGAATCGATCGCCGAGGCTCGTGACGATGAATCGCCAGCCGGCCCCTGCATCCCCGACACGCAGGAGCAGCACGCCGCCCGGCCTCAGTGCGGCATGACATCGCTCGAGGACGCTTCGTTGATCATCAGGATCGATGTAGTGCAAGACATCCAGGATTGCGATGGCATCGCTCGTGGGGATCGGAACCGTTCGAATGTCGCCAAGACCAACGCGGGCCCGCTCACCAAACGCCGTAGTCGCTGCCCGGACGGCAGCCGGACGCAGGTCGACGCCGTATAGACGCAGCGCAGAAGGCGGCGGCGTCCAATCCCCCGGCCACTTTCCCGCGGCATGCATTTCGCGGGCGGCCAGAAGGAGGGCAATGAGCGAGCCTTGGCCGCATCCGAGATCGGTGAGCTGCCCGCGGACCGGGAGGAGGCCTTGCGCCAGCACCGCGAAGAAAACCGGGTCCCCGGACAACTTGCCGCGTGCGAACTGATAAGCAATTCGCCCTGCCGCGCGGTACGGGCGGGCCGCATGCTCGATCAACTGATCGAGCAGCGGATCACCGCGTGCCGGCATGGCAGCAGGCACTGCGCAGCGTCACCGGCACGAGACGGTGTTCCGCGATTCGGTTGAGCAGGCGATCGAGCGCATCCGTTGTTGCGGGGCGACTTCGTTCAAGAATGGCGACGCCATCATGCATGAGGAGAACATCGCCTGCCGCGAGGTCGCGCGATAGCCTGGCCGCGACGACGCTCGGATCGCGTTCCACCGTATCGAATCCGCGGCGAGTCCATGACGCGAGGTGCAGTCCAAGCCGTGCCAACACCGGCTCGAGCAATGGCGTACGAAATCCCATTGGCGCGCGAAAGAAAATCGGTGCCTGTCCGCAAGCGTCCGCGATCGCTGCCTGGGCGGCGGCGATATCACGCTCCAGCCGGCGCGGTCCGTACCATGGGAAGTGCATCGAATGCAGGTACGAGTGATTTTCGACGGCATGGCCGCGCCGGACGATCTCGCGGACCAGTTCCGGATATCGGCGCGCTTGCGTACCGACGACGAAGAACGTGGCCTTGGCAAGGCTCGCATCGAGACGATCGAGGACCCGGGGCGTGATATCGGGGTCCGGGCCATCATCGAACGTCAAGGCGATCTCCCGCCTGCTCGTCGCCGTTGCGGGAAGCCGCGTCAGGTTCGCACCAAGGAGCGAACTCCGCGGCATCATTCCGGCGCCGGTCAGCACGCCTTGATTTGCACCGACCAGCCCAAGCGCCCATGGCCACGTCTCGGGCATCAGCAACGCGGCGGCAGCACTGGCGGCATGCAGCCCGTATGAGGCGCGAATCGCTGCCGACGGATGCCACCGCCGGGGAACGCTATCCGCGAGGGTGTTGGGCGCTGTGGCGACTGCAATGTGTGACAAGATTATCCCTATCGTTGGCCCGGACGTTGGCATCGCCCGCAGGCTCACTCAAGCTCGCCCGGCGGCGCGAAGTTAAGCGAATCGGTCCGATTGAGCAAGCTTGCGCGCCAATATCGTTGCGTTTGACAGACGGCGGAGCCACGACGACGAAGCGTGGGCGATACGACTGAACGACCGCTACCATTCCCTGCCACGATAT
Source organism: Burkholderiales bacterium (assembly GCA_046160305.1). Lineage (GTDB taxonomy): Bacteria > Pseudomonadota > Gammaproteobacteria > Burkholderiales > SG8-39 > SHXR01. Next base: position 12,063 of record JBJXGX010000302.1, on the reverse strand, counting down.
GTACTACAACGCTACTACGGTACTTCCCCGCGACAACGTGCATGCGGCTGCGCATTTTCCGGGCGCAGGTTGCAGCAATCGCGAACCCGGGCACCCGCCGATGCGGCGCACCGCATCCGCACTCAGGCAAAAGGCGAATTCCATCTCCACCCATTCTTCTGGATCCGTACGTTGCCGCTGCAGTCTGGCACGCGGCGTGGCGTTCCTCGTCGTCGCGATTGCGGCGTTCGCAGCACCGCCGGTTGGCATCGCGGCAGAGCTTCCGAAGTGGGAGCTCGGTGCCGGCGTATTCGCCATGCGGCTTCCCGATTATCGTGGGTCGGATGAATATCGCAACTATCTGTTGCCGCTGCCCTACGTGGTCTATCGGGGCGAGCGATTGCAGCTGGATCGGCGGGGTGCGACCGGAATCCTATTCGAGTCGAAGCGGGTCGAGCTGGATATTTCGGCAAATGCCACGAACCCGGCTCGGAGCGACCGCAATCAGGCGCGCGAAGGGATGCGTGATCTCGATCCGACCGTCGAGCTGGGGCCGCGATTACGGCTCAATATCCTGGAGACCCCTTCGCGCAGCACGAAACTCACCCTCGAGTTACCGCTGCGGGCGGTATTCGCACTGGATTTTCCTCGCGCGCGCTACATCGGATGGAACATGAACCCGGTACTCAACCTCGATCTGCGCAACGTCTGGGGTTCCGGTTGGAACGTGGGCACGCAGGCCGGGCCCGTCTACGGCGATCGCCGTTACCACGCCTATTATTATGAGGTGGATTCGCCCTATGCACGGCCGGATCGCCCCGCGTACGGCGCCCGCGCGGGTTACAGCGGAACGCAACTCTCGATCGGCGTCTCGAAGCGCTTCACCTCCACATGGGTGGGCGCATTCGTTCGCGCCTACGCCTTGCACGGCGCGGCCTTCGAGGACAGTCCGCTGGTGCGCTCGCACTCGGCAATCCTGGCCGGGGTGGGAGTCGCGTACATTTTCGCGGTATCGGGCGACAAGGTCGACGCCGAGGAGTAGCGCCCGCCATCGTGCGCCGATGTGATCGTGCGCCGATGCGATCATGCGAGGCCAACGCATCCGCGATTCCAAAACGTCCGCGCGCTATACTCGCGCGCATCCCGTCGCCCGAATGTATCGCATTGATTCGAACGCCCATGCAGATCCGCCGCGGTCGCTACGCCTACCGCGATGACGGTCCCATGGCGAGGCGATCGGGATCGATCGCTATTCATCGTCCGGGTCACCGCCAATGCCGATCCTGATGGATAAGGCCGCCACCGGCCGCATGCCCTCGATTGTTCGATGGGTGTGGGAGCGCGTGGTGTTCTGGGTCGCGCTTGGCGTGCTCGCCGGATCAGGCATCGTGGTGACGGGCTTTGCGCTGATCAGCGCGCCATTTCTGCCTGCGAAGATCCGTGTGCGCATGGGGCAGGGCATCCTGCACCGATTTTTTCGTCGCTACTTTCGTTGGCTGTCCGCCACCGGACTCTTTCGCTTCGATCTGGACGAGATCGCCTGCCTCGCGCAGGAACGGCCGATGGTGCTGGTGGCCAATCATCCCGCACTACTCGATGCGATGCTGGTGGCCGCGCGGCTGCCACGGGTCGTCGGCATCATGAAGGCGGATGTCCGGTTGTCACCGGTCTATGCCGGATCAGCCCTGCTGGCCGGCTATGCGCGGGGGGACCGTCCGGTTGAAATGATCCACGCGATGGTGAATGCGCTCGGATCCGGACAACATGTGCTCGTGTTTCCGGAAAGTACGCGGACCGTGCGTGAGCCCGTCAATGCGTTCAAGGGAAACTTCGCGCTGATCGCCAAGCAGGCACGCGTTCCAGTGCAGGCGCTTATCATCGAGACGAACTCGCCTTATCTGCGCAAGGGCTGGTCGATGTTGAGAAAGCCCCTGATGCCCGTTTGTTTCAAGGTGCGCCTTGGTCGGCGCTTCGATGCCGTGGCGGACGTGAAGCATTTCGTCCGTGAGGTCGAGGCATACTTCGCCGCGGAGCTCACCGATCAATCCTTGGACCGCGGTGTGCCCTGATCGCGTTACTCGCGCTACCATCCGCGCGGGCCGAGTGCCCCCTTCGCACCAGAATCAAGTGCTCCGAGCGCACGGGGCAGTCCTCCCGCATTCCCCATCCGATGTCCTCGACCGAGCTTTCCGACAATACGATCACCGCGGTGTCCACCACCTATGTGGTCGTGATTCCGAGCTACAACTCCGGCCCGCGACTGGTCGAAACCGTGCTCGCCGCGCGCCGCTATTGGAACCCGGTATGGGTCGTCGTCGATGGCAGCACCGACGGTAGCGAGACGCCTGTCATTGAAATGTCGAGAGCCGACGACGGTCTTCATGTTATCCGCTTCCCGAAAAATCGCGGCAAGGGATCCGCTGTCCTCGCGGGGTTGTCGGAGGCTTCACGGCGCGGCTTCACCCATGTTGTAACGATGGACGCGGATGGCCAGCATCCCGCTGATCGGATCCCGAGCTTCGTCGCGAAATCGTTGCACCATCCGCATGCGATGATCCTCGGGACGCCGATTTTCGATGCGAGCGCACCGGCCTTGCGTGTGCGCGGCCGGCGAATTTCGAACGGCTGGGCGAATCTCGAAACGCTGTGGTGCGGTGTGGGCGATTCATTGTTCGGCATGCGCACCTATCCGATCAAGCCCCTCCTATCGATCATGACGCGCACCCGCTGGATGCGGCGATACGATTTCGACGCCGAAGCCGCGGTTCGCATGGTGTGGGCGGGCACGCCGCCGGTCAACCTGCCGACGCCGGTACGCTACTTCCGCGCGGATGAGGGCGGTGTCTCGCATTTCCGCTACGGACGGGACAACGCGCTGCTTACCTGGATGCATACGCGCCTGTTCCTGGAATTCTTGTTGCGATTGCCGGTTCTTGTAGCGCGCCGGTTGAGCCCGGTGAAGGGTGACGAATCGCCGCGATAAAGATGCGTCGTGCCAAACAGACTGACCGGGTCTTCCGCGCCTATAATGGCGGGCTCAATGGAAGCCCCGTCATCTACCCTCTATGATGTGCTGATAATCGGCGGCGGTCCGGGCGGTTCGTCGATCGGCACGCTCCTCGCCCGCAAAGGGTGGCGGGTCGCGCTGCTTGAAAAAGACCGGCATCCGCGCTTCCACATCGGCGAATCCCTGCTCCCGCACAACAACCCGCTGCTCGAGGCGCTCGGGGTGCTGCCTGAGATCGAGGCGATCGGCATCGTGAAGCCGGGGGCCGAGTTCGATTCGAAGTATCACGGCAAGTCGCAAGTCTTCAACTTTGCCGACGCACTCGATAAATCGCTGCCGACCGCATTCCAGGTGCATCGATCCGACTTCGACAACATCCTGTTGCGTAACGCCCAACGTAATGGGGTGGCTGTGTTCGAGGAGACGCGCGCCCTGCAGGTGGACTTTGCGCAGGACGGTGTGCGGGTCCGCTCGGAGGGATTGGCGGGCGATCAGGCCTGGGATGCACGGTTTCTGATCGATGCCTCCGGACGCGATACCTTTCTCGCCGGGCAGCTTCATACCAAAGTTGCCAACCGGAAGCACAACAGCGCGGCGATCTTTGGGCACTACGAGGGCGCATCGCGTCATGCGGGGCCCGCGGCGGGAAACATCAGCATTTACTGGTTCGATCACGGCTGGATGTGGTTCATCCCGCTCGCACGCGGTGTCACCAGCGTGGGCGCGGTGTGTTGGCCCTACTACCTGAAATCGCGGCAGACCAATCTCGAACAGTTCCTGGACGATACGATCGCCACCGTGCCGGCCCTGGCGGAGCGCCTTGTGCACGCGCGGCGCATCGCACCGGTTACCGCGACCGGCAACTACAGCTACGAGGCCGCGCGAGCCTGTGGCGCGAATTATCTGATGGTGGGCGATGCGTTCGCCTTCGTCGACCCGATCTTCTCATCCGGGGTGTATCTCGCGATGTCGAGCGCATTTGTCGGTGCGGAGGCGGTCGATACGGCGCTCCGCGATCCGGCGAGCGCGCCCGCGCTCATGCGCAAGCACGAGCGGCGCATGCGCCGCGCGATTCGCATCTTCAAGTGGTTCATCTATCGGATGACGACACCGACCATGCGTATGCTCATCATGGATCCGAAGAATGTCTTGGGCGTTGTCGAGGGACTGATCGCGTTCCTGGCGGGAGACATCTTCCGGCGGAATGGCGTGCATTGGCGGGTAACGATCTTCAAAGGGATCTACTATCTTGGCAACGCGTGTGCCCCGCTTCGCAGTTGGACGGCGATGCGCAAGCGCAGGATAAATATTCGTCCGGTCTCCGGCGCCTAGCTTGCGCCGGCCGCCGCCTGGATCCGACGGGCCCGGTGCGAGTGACCTAAATTGGTCAAAGCGAGTCATGCGGGCGACATCGTGCGCGGAGCCACTCGATCCATAGGGTAAAATGGCCGCGACAACGACATGAACCGATGATGACTAAAACGCCCCTCGAAGCGGAAATTTCCGGCCTGATGGTCGAAGCCCTCAATCTTGAGGTGCAGCCCGACGAGATCGAGCCCGAAGCTCCGCTCTATGGCGACGGACTAGGGCTTGATTCGATCGACATGCTGGAGATCTCACTTGCGATCTCCAAGCGCTATGGCGTGCAGTTGCGCGCGGATGATGCGGACAACGAGCGGATCTTCGCAACCTTGCGCACGCTCGCCCGCCACATCGAGGAACGGCGCCCCAAGTGAGGCCATCCGCGCGCGCCACGTCGGCGTATGCCGGATCGGTCCGGGGATAATCGTATGAAATCCTTTCTCGTGGCGGTCGCGGTCGTCGGTCCGCTGTTTCTTCATTGGGCAATCGTTCGCGAAAGCGATGCGCTGCTGCGCGTATTCCTTCTGCTCGCGGCCGCGGTGCTATTGATTGCCGGCCTGCGAAGCGGCCGCCTGATGCGTCACGTGCTTGGGGCAGCCCTCGTGGTCGGTGCGGCCTACCTGGTCGACATTCGTTTCGCGCGGGCAATCACGCCGATCTGGGCCGCTTTCGTCTATGCCGGACTGGCGTGGATCTTCGGACGGACCCTCCGGTCAGGCCATGTGCCGCTGATCGAACGGTTCGCACGGATGGAGCACCCGGAAGGCTTCCCGTTGGAGCTCGTTCACTACGCGCGGCAGGTCACGTTCGTGTGGTCGATATTCTTCGTGGTGCTGGCGCTCATCACCCTTCTGCTCGCGTTTCTCGCCTCCACCGAAACGCTGTCCCTTTTCACAAATGTGCTGAGCTGGGTGCTTCTCTCCGTCCTCTACTTCGCGGAATATGCCTATCGCCAGTGGTGGGCGTTCCCCCATTTCGCCCACAAGAATCCGGTGCGTGTCGCGATCAATATCGCGCGCAATGCGCCGCAATTGATGCGTTGATCGCCGATGGGCAGTGGCGTTAGGCATCGTCTGATCGGCCATACGGATCTTGGCGCGGCCGTCGCGTATCGTGCCGATGGCCCGGTGTCCGCGCAAACATTCCTTCGTGATGCGGCCGGACTCGCGCGAGCGCTGCCCACCGACAAGGACGTTCTCAATCTGTGCGAGGACCGCTATCGGTTCGCGGTCACGTTCGCAGCCGTGGCGTTGGCCGGGCGCACCAACCTGCTGCCCCAGAACCGCACACCACGCACGCTTGAACAAGTCGTCGAGACGCATCCCAATTCGTTTGCCATCGCCGAAGCGCCCGTGCCCGGATGTCCGGTACCGGTTGTCCTGTACGAGACCCATCACGTCGCGGCGACGCACACGCCGGCGGTACCCGCCATCGCGCCTGAACGCGTGGTCGCGCTCGTATTTACATCCGGCAGCACCGGCGTCCCGAAGTCGAATGTGAAGCGGTGGGGAATGTTGACGGCCGGTGCAAGTGCGGAGCGGGCGGCGCTCGATCTTCCGGCACGATTCAATATTCTTGGGACTGTTCCCCCGCAGCACATGTACGGCCTCGAATCGACGGTCCTGTTGCCCTTGCTCGCGGGCGGCGCGTTCCATGTCGGACGTCCGCTCTTTCCCAACGACGTCGCCGACGCGCTCGCGCAAATGCCATCACCCCGGGTCCTCGTCACCGCACCGGTGCACATTCGCGCCTGCCTCGAGGCCGATGTGCGATTCCCCGCGCTCGACCTGATCGTATCCGCCGCGGCCCCGCTATCGGTCGCGCTTGCACGTGACGCGGAACGGCGTTACGGCGCGACAGTCCGCGAGATCTATGGATTCACCGAAGCCGGCATGGTCGCGGTTCGGCGCACGATCGACGACGGGCCGTGGCAAACCATGCCGGACATTCAGCTTGTCCAAACGGAAGGGGAGTGGTCGTTCGCCGGAGGGCATGTCGACAGCGCGAAAGTACCTACAGACACGATCGACGTGCTCGGTGCAACCACATTCAATCTCGCGGGCCGTCGCGACGATATCGTGAATGTCGCCGGCAAGCGGGCGTCCCTTGCTGATCTGAGTCATAAGCTCGCGGAGATTCACGGTGTCATCGATGGGATTTTTCATGTTCCGGATGCAGTCGACGGCGCGGTCCAACGATTGATGGCGTTCGTCGTGGCGCCCGCTCTCACTGCAACCGCTTTGCGCCGCGCGCTTCGCACCCGCATCGATCCCGCATTCCTCCCGCGTCCGTTGGTCCTGGTCGATCAATTGCCTCGCGCTGCATCGGGCAAGCTTTCGCTCGATGCGTTGCGTGCGCTCGAACGCGAGTACGCTTGCAAGGCCGCTCAACGGAAGCGTCCAAGTGATTGAACAGCGCGACATCATCGAGATTGCGCACGACCATCCTGCGCTGCCCGGACACTTTCCCGGGCGGCCGGTCGTGCCCGGTGTCTTGTTGCTGGCCCGCGTCGTAGCGGCCTATTGCGACCGGCATCCCGACGCCATCATCGACGCCGTCCCGCAGGCGAAATTCCACACGCCGCTCTTGCCGGCCCAACGGTGCGCAGTGGGTTTCCGCACAATGGTCAACGGCCGCGTCGATTTCGAGTGCTCGGTTGGCGAGCGCCTCGTCGCGCGCGGCGTCCTCGTGTTCAAGACACCATGAGCGCGGTCTCCGAACAACCCGACTGGCGCACGGCCGACGAGCGCGGCTCCCCGGTCCTGATGCGGTTCATGGCGTGGTTCATTCTCGCGGCCGGCCGGCGGTGGGCGCGGCTGATGCTGCCGCCGATCGTTCTCTACTTCGCCGTTGCGGTTCCGCGGGCAAGGCGGGCCTCCCGTCAATTTCTTGAGCGGGCGCATGGACGCAAGCCGGGCCTGGTCGATCTCCTGCGGCATCTGTTCAGTTTCGCCGCCGTCGTGGTGGATCGCGTCTACTTCGTTGCCGGCCGCTACGATGCCTTCGAGGTCCAGGTGTTCGGGCGCGAGGCGCTCGATACCGCGCTGCGCAATGGCGGGTGCGTGCTGCTTGGCTCGCATCTTGGCAGCTTCGAGGCGTTGCGTGCGTGCGGCGAGCATGCGGGGGGATGCGATGTCGTGATGATCATGGACGAGGCGAACGCGCGAAAGATCCGAAGCGTGCTGCTCGATATCAATCCGCGAGCGATCGATTCGATCATCAATGTCGGCGACCCCGCATCGGCGATTCACGCGAAAGAGCGCCTCGATGCGGGCGCGCTTGTCGGCATTCTCGGGGATCGGGCACGCCCGGGCGACAAGACCATCCCGCTCAGTTTTCTCGGCAGTCCTGCCTCGTTTCCGCTCGGTCCGATGTCGCTCACAGCCGCACTGCGCGCGCCGGTGTTTGTCGGATTCGGGCTCTATCGGGGCGGCAATCGCTACGACATCCACATCGAACAACTCGCGGATCGGGTGGCGTTGACCCGTGACCGGCGCGCCGAAGCGCTGCCGGTGTTGGTCGAGGCGTACGCGCAACGCCTGCAACACTACGCACGCCTCGCCCCGTACAACTGGTTCAATTTCTATGATTTTTGGCAGTAGGCGCGTGTCCGCCGCGTCCCGGGTGATCGGGGTGCTTTGCGTTTGTTGCGTATGTTTCGCCTGTATCGTGAACGCCGCGGGCGCGCAGGCCTTCACGATTGATCAGTTGATGCGAGTGCTCGCGGAGCAGGGCGATGCAACCGTCCGGTTCAAGGAAACGAAGCACTCGGCACTTTTGAAAACGCCGATCGAACTCGCCGGGGAGATGCGGTTTCGCCGCCCCGATTTTCTCGAGCGGCGCATTCGCATCCCGGCCGAGGAGCGTTATACGATCGATGGCGCAATAATCACTATCGAGCGCAAGCGGGACGGGCGCACGCATACGATGTCGCTCGACCAGCAACCGATGCTCCGGGCATTGGTCGACAGCATCCGCTCGACCCTGCGTGGCGATGCGGCGGCGCTGCGCAAGTTCTATCGTCTCGAACTTGTCGGCGAGGCAAGCGGATGGACATTGGTCCTCTTGCCGTCCGATTTGCAACTCGCTGAATTCGTGCGCGTCATTCGAATGACCGGCGGGTCGGGTGTGCTGCGCTCCATGGAGATCGTCGAGGCGAGCGGTGATCGAACCGTCACCCAGTTCGAGGCAATGCGTTGAAAGCACGCGTTGTCGTGGTGTCGTGGCTGGGCTCGTTCGGCATCCTGCTGTTGTTGGTGCTCGGCTACACGCGCTACGTCTCGGATCTTGCGAGCTTTCTTCCCAATCCGCAGTCGCCCACCGAAGCGCTGATGATCGCCCAGTTGTCCGATGGGATCGCGTCCCGATTGGTGATCATCGGGATCGAAGGATCCGACTCGGCGCGCGTTGCCGCGGCAAGCAAGGCGATGGCGAAGGCGCTGCGCGAGACCGGCAAGTTTCGTCAAGTCGCGAACGGCGAGCCCTTGCTCGGAACCGAAGCCGAGGAGAAGCTCTTCGCCTGGCGCTACCACCTTAGCGCAGCGGTCACACCGGACCGATTCACGGTCGAGGCGATGCGAAGCGCGCTGGAAGCCCGCCTCGATACGCTCGCATCGCCGCTTGGCGCGATCGTACGGCGCTGGTTGCCGCGCGATCCGACCGGTGAATTTCTTGCGCTGATCGCAGAGCAGTTCGCGCGCCCGCAACCGCCGATGCACGAGGGCGTCTGGTTCGATGGCGTGAGAGGGCGCGCTCTGCTGATGGCCGAATCCCTTTCGGCCGGATTCGATATGCATGAGCAGCGGCAGGTGCAGGACGCGATCGGCACCGCCTTTGGCGCGATCAAACGCGACGAGGCACTGTCGATGGTGCTGGCCGGTCCGTCGGTGTTCGCGCTGAAATCGCAGGAGTCGATCCAGCGCGACGCCTGGTGGCTGACCATCGCCTCCACATTGCTGGTATTCGTCGTGCTCTTGTTCGCCTACCGCAGCGCACGCCTCACGCTGATCGCATTTCTGCCGGTGGCCTCAGGAATAGTCGCCGCCATCGGGGCCGTGGGGCTCACGTTTGGCACGTGCCACATCATTACCATCGGATTTGGTGCAACGCTGATCGGGGAGGCCGTCGACTACCCCACGTATCTATTCATGCAGCGGCGTGCCAACGAGAGCATTGCAGAAACCGCGCGACGGATCGGATCCAGCCTCCGGATCGCCGTGCTGACCACGGTACTTGGGTCGGCCGCCATGCTCGCGTCGAGTTTCAATGGCATCGCGCAGCTTGGGCTCTTCACGCTGGTGGGGGTGGGTGTCGCCGGCCTGGTGACCCGCTTTGTCCTGCCGATCTTGACGCCGGACGCCGGCACGCTTGGCACCGCAGGCTTCGAGCGGGGTGGTCGATGGATCAATCGATGGATTGTCCATGCGCGCCGCATGCGCCTCATCGTGCCGTTGGTCCTCGTTGCGAGCATCGCGATTCTTCTCGTCTCGAATACTTCGGTCTGGGAGCGCGATCTTGAACGATTGAACCCGATCGCGGACACGGACAAGGCGCTGGATCAGCAGATGCGTGACACCGTCGGCGCGCCCGATGTGCGCTATCTCGTTACCGTTCGAGGCGAAAGCATCGCGTCGGTGCTCGATGGCTTCGACGCCGTCCATAAGGTTCTCGATCAATCGATCGTCGATCAGGCACTCGCAAGTTATGACTCACCCGCGCGTTATCTCCCGGGTCCGCGGGCGCAACGTCAGCGCATCGCGGCATTGCCTGCACCGGATGAGCTCAACGCGCGGCTGCAGAAGTCGCTGTCGGGGTTGCCGTTCAAGGACGATCTGTTCGCGGGATTCCTGGCGGATGTGGCGCGCGCGCGCGAAGCGCCGCTCATGGGCCCGGCGGACCTCGATGGCACGCCGTGGCGTAGCGCCCTCGATGCGATGCTGGTGAACGTCAGTGGCCAATGGACCGGTCTCGCACCGCTCGCGGTTGTTCGTGATGCGAGCGCCATCGAGCGGGCTGTGGGCGGCATGAACGATCCGCGCATCGGATTCTTCGATCTCAAGCGTGAATCGGACGCGATGCTGTCCGCCCACGGCTCGCGCTCGCTGCTGCTTGCCCTCTTCGGATTAGCCTTCATTATCGCGGTACTCTTCATGGGGACGCGCAATGCGGGCCAGGTGTGCCGAATAGTGCTTCCGGTCATCGCTGCGATTGCCGCCACCGCCGCGCTGTTGGTCGCGACCGGCACGTTGATCTCATTCCTGCATGTCGTTTCGCTCCTGCTCGTGTTGGGCACGGGGGTCAACTACGCACTCTTCTTCGCCACCGGGGAGAGCGATGCAAGCGAGCGCGGCCGGGCTGCTCGCGCAATATCGGTCGCGACACTCACAACGCTTTGTGGATTCGGCGTCCTCACCTTCGCGGCGACACCGATCCTGCATACGATCGGCGTGACCGTGGTGATCGGCGCAGGCCTTTCTTTTCTTTTTTCCGCGGCGTGGTCGAGTCGAGCCCCTTCCAGCTTCGAAGCGGGCCCTTCTCCCGCGTGATCCCTTGAAGGCACTGTCATTTTGTTAAACTCACGGACTGTGGAACCGCTCTATGTCAATGCTTATACTGCGGTGACGGCGCTTGGCGCCGGACGCGGACCCACGCGCGAGGCGATCGTTGCCATGCGTTCGGGATTGTCGCCCGCGGACTTCGAGGCCGGTCCGCCATTCGGTTTCATTGGCCGGGTACCCGTGATCGAGTCGGTCCTCTTTCCTGCCGCGTTCGCCGATTACGATTGCCGCAATAACCGGCTTGCGTGGCTCGGCTTACAAGCCGATGGGTTTATCGCGGCGATCCACGCGGCGTCGGTCCGACATGGAGCGGACCGCGTCGGGGTCATCATGGGTACGAGCACCTCGGGCATTCTGACAACCGAGATCTTCTATCGGGAGCGCGATCCGGTCACCGGAGCGTTGCCGGGCAGGGTGTGGTTGGACACAACGCACAATTTCGGGTCTCTTGCGGAATTCGTCCGCGCAGCCTCCGGTGTTCATGGACCGGCAATGGTGATTTCAACCGCGTGTTCATCCAGTGCGAAAGCGTTCGCTGTCGCCGCGCGGTGGATGGCTGCCGGCCTGGTCGATGCGGTGGTCGTGGGCGGCGTCGATTCCCTCTGCGGGACGACGCTGCACGGATTCGCCGCTTTGCAACTCGTTTCGAGCGAGCGGTGCCGCCCGTTCGATGTGCATCGGGAAGGTATCTCGCTTGGCGAGGGTGCCGGATTCGCATTGCTCGAACGGGACCCGCTCGACAATCCACGCGGGCTTGCATTGCTTGGCTACGGTGAAAGCTCGGATGCCCATCACATGTCGGCGCCCCATCCCCACGGGTTGGGTGCGGAGCGCGCAATGCGCGCTGCGGTTTCGATGGCGCGCATCGATCCTGCTGCGGTCGATTACGTCAATGCACATGGCACGGCGACCCGCAATAACGACAATGTCGAGGCGGCAGCCATCGCGCGCTTTCTAGGTGGAACGAAGCCCATTGCGTCGGTAAAGGGGTTCTTCGGTCACACGCTTGGGGCGGCCGGGGCGATCAGCGCGGTGGTGAGCTTCTTGTCGATCGACGGCGGATTTATTCCAGGTACGGTCAATACCACCTCGATCGATCCCGAATGCGGCGGAGCAGTGTGCGAAGCAACGCGCGCACACGAGGTGCGGTACGTCCTG
>JBJXGX010000301.1:0-14175 GCA_046160305.1 Burkholderiales bacterium | reverse complement strand
ATTCGCATCCCGGCCATGCCGTCGTTGGACATGGCGCCCATGCAAAAACGTATCGATGATGTCGAGCGCGCGGTCAAGGCCATCCAGATTCCCGCCCAAAAGGATGTGGACCTGAGCCCGGTGAGTGCCAAGCTGCAGGCGCTGGACCAGGCAGTGCAAAAAATTCGCATCCCGGCCATGCCGTCGCTGGACCTGGCCCCCATGCAAAAACGCATCGATGATGTCGAGCGTGCAGTCAAGGCCATCCAGATTCCCGCGCAAAAGGATGTGGACTTAAGCGCGGTGAATGCCAAGCTGCAGGCGCTGGACCAGGCGGTACAAAACATCCGCATCCCCGCCATGCCGTCGTTGGACATGGCGCCCATGCAAAAGCGCATCGACGATGTCGAGCGTGCGGTCAAGGCCATCCAGATTCCCGCGCAAAAGGATGTGGACTTGAGCGCGGTGAATGCCAAGCTGCAGGCGCTGGACCAGGCAGTGCAAAACATCCGCATCCCGGCCATGCCGTCGCTGGATCTGGCCCCCATGCAAAAACGCATCGATGATGTCGAGCGTGCAGTCAAGGCCATCCAGATACCGCTTCCCCGTGACGTCGATCTGCAGCCAATCCAAGAGCGCTTGGCATCGCTGGGCACGGCCATTCATGCCATCAATATACCGGAACCCAAAGCGGTTGATTTGAGCGCAATTCAGGCGCGGCTTAACGGCGTCGAAGAGTTGATCCGCAACCTGCGCATGCCTACCATCCCGCCGCAGGTACAGGTCGACCTGGCGCCCACGGAGCAACGCTTGGACGCGCTGGAGCATGCTGTCAGAGCGATCGTCATCCCGCCAGCGACTCAGGTGGACCTCGGACCGGTCCTGGAGAAACTCAGCGCGCTCGAAGCCCGTGCCGCGCAAGCACGCGTGGTGAGCGCACCGCGCACGGTCGTTGCCGCGGCGCCGACGCCGCGCAACCCGGCGGTGAGAGCGGGCAGTCGCAATCTTTTGTCTCGTGCCGCCTTCGGCAAACCGGATGACCTCAAGAAGATCAAGGGCGTTGCCGGCGTGATGGAAAAAATGATGCATGACATTGGCGTCTACTACTTCTGGCAGATCGCCGACTGGCGGGCGAGCGATGTGCAACATTCCGACGCGCAGCTCACCTCTTTTCATGGCCGTATCTCCAGAGACGACTGGGTACGACAAGCCCGATTGTTTGCGCGCCAGCCTGATGCAGCTCGGAAGCCTGACGATTTCTAATAGCGGAAAGCGGTTGAAGAACGATAGCCGCGGCCGTAATCGGCAGAGATTAGGCCTTGCGCTGCGTTGCGGTAGTTGCTTCAGGCGCGAATTAGCGTGGTGACGTAGGCTCTCGGGTAGGCACTCCGCCTCTTGCTCTTGAATCGAACCGGAAGTAAGCATACCCGGAACAGAGAAAGCGTCTTTGTTCCGCAATTGGCCGCATTTTTTTGAATGGAAGAATCGACTCGCAGGCGACCCTCGGACCGGAGTAGGATTCGGTCCGCCGTGAACGACTGGCAGCTTTCGAGCGATGGATTCAGGAGTGCGACTGTCTCCTTCTGGCCGGTTCCGGTCCTTCGGAAAACGAATCTCCCAACCCATTCGGACGTGGCATGTCAGATTAAATTTGAACTTCTGAACGCGAGCTTTTCTTTCTTTTCCCTTCAACTGCCCACCGGCACCCCCACGCTCCGCCCCTGCTTCGTCGATGCAAGAATCGCCTCGAATACCGATACTCCGTGCTGCTCATCGCCACCCGGCACGGCAAGTGCACGGCGCCTCGCCGCCGCATGCGCAAAGTGTTCAAGCTCAGCCCGCTCCGTGCTGATGGTCTCGAATCGCGTCGTCTGCGGCTTGGTGGGCTTGAACAGATTCGATTGATCGATAAAGTTCGTGCGCAATTCCCAAGTGGTCAGATGCTCAGCGTCACCCACTTCCGCCCAACCGTTCGAACCGAACACTTGCATGCGCCACGTCTCGGCGGTAGCAATCACCGTCGCGAGGTAGCCGCTCGATCCGCCGCGAAACCTAAAGAGCATGCTGGTCGTGTCATCGAGCCCTATGGGCATCACGCGGCGCGCGCTTTGCGCGAACACCGACTCTACATGCCCGGAAAGATAGAGCATGGCGTCGACGATGTGCACGCCACGTCCGGTCATTCCTCCGCCAGGGCCTTGGTCGCGATCGTTGCGCCAGTGCGCCTCATCGAAGCGATAGACGCTTGGCCCGCAGAAGTTGCCTTCGATGTGAAGCAGCTTGCCGAGCCGGCCATCGTCCAGCATCGCCTTGATCGCTTGCAACGCCGGCTGAAAGCGCCAGTTGTAGCCGACCGCGAGGGTCACCTTGCCGTCGGCGCAGGCGCGGATCGCGCGCTCTGCGCTCGCATGATCGAGCGTGAGCGGCTTCTCGCAGAACACATGCTTGCCGGCGCGTGCCGCCGCGACGATCTCATCGCCATGTGCGCTGTGCGGTGTGGCAAGTACGACGGCATCGATCTTCGGATCGGCAAGAATCGCCGCGTAGGTGTCGCGGAGCGCGATGCCTTGACGGGTCGCGAATTCGCGCGCCTTGTCTTGCGTGCGATTCCAACCCGCGACAAAGCGGATGACAGCGCTCTTGCCCTGCACGCTGTTGACGAGGTTTTGTCCCCATCGGCCCATGCCGATGATGGCGGCGTTGATCAAGGTGCGCTCCTAGAGAGATTTACTCAAACCTACCTGATGATTGGTCCACAGAGGACGCAGGGGACGCAGAGGAAGAACGAAATACGATCGATGCTCGGCGCTGCGTGCGATTGCCGGCTCCGAGCGATGAAGAGGGCGCGCAACAATAATTACCGTGGTTTTTCCTCTGCGTCCCCTGCGCCCTCTGTGGTTCATTTCTGAGGCTGGAAGGGCGAACGCGCATCGAACAATTCCGCCGCCGCTTCCATCGTCATGAATTCCGCCCCTTCGCTCGCCAACCGTTCGATCAGCCGCTCCAGCATCAGTATGCGATGCCCGCGCCCGATCACGAAGGGGTGGCAGGTGTAAGTGATGATGCCCCAGTCGAGTTCGCGCTTCATGTAGAGAAAATCGTCGATCCAGTTCCCGAGCACGTCGTTGGCATTCATCAACCCGGGCGCGATGGTGGTGCCCATCCGCACATACTCGAAATGCGGATAGTCATCGAGCGACCAACTGATCGGCATTTCGATGAGGCGCGTTGCCGGCCCGAACACCGCGGGCTTCAAAAGCTCGATCACATCGCCCTGGCGCACACGATAGGGCGTGTAGTCATCCCCCATCATGCTGCTCTCGTAATAGAACCCATGCTTCATCAGGAGTTCGACCGAATGCGCACTGAGATCCCATGACGGGGAACGGTAGCCGCGCGCGAAGCGACCGGTCAGTTTCTTGATTTGGTCATTCGCACGCACCAGGCCCTCTTCCTCTTCGTCGCGCGTCATGGCGGCGGGTGGCACATGGGTCCAGCCATGATGGCCGATTTCATGTCCGGCATCCGCAACCTGCCGGCATGCATCGGGATACGTTTCGAGCGTATGGCCGGGGATGAACCAGCTCGTCTTGATGTTGAAGCGGGCCATCAACGCCAGAATGCGGCGCGCACCGACGATACCGAACTCACCGCGCGAGATCGGCGTGGGCGAAGTCATGCCGCGCGCGATCCAGGGCGACATGGCATCAAAATCAAACGTGATGCAGACGATATGGCGGGGCATGGCGACGACTCCGGGTGAATACGCATTGGGACGGTCCGAACGATACAATGATCCTTGCACGCCGACATCCTGTTGCGGCGATTCCGGAGACTGAAACAATGATTGAAATGAACCTTGCCACCGCGCTCAAGGCCGTTCAAGCGGCACAGGACAAAGCCAAATCACTCGGCCTCTCTATGACGGTATCAGTCGTCGATGAAGCGGGACGACTCGTCGTCACCATGCGCGCGGATGGCACCGGATTCCTCACACCCGAGACCTCGCGCGCGAAAGCGGTGGCAGCCGCCGCGTTCAGGACCTCGACGATGAAGTTGGCCGGGATGCAGGCCACGAATCCATTCTGGGCGGGCGTTCCCACCGCGACCCGCGGCGAAGCGCTACCCACCGGCGGGGCGGTGCCGATCACCGTCGGCGGTCGGGTGATCGGTGCGATCGGATGTGGCGGCGGGTCGGCTGAGCAGGATGATGTGTGCGCAATTGCGGGCGCACAGGCGGTGGCTTGAATTTTCGAACGCTGCTGGGTGCGGCGGTTCCAAGCCCGCATCCGGCGCTCGATGCACCGGCCCGGCGCGCGGCGCTGCTCCTTGCCTATGCGGCGGTCGCGCTTACGCTCATCGAGTATGTTTTCAGTCCGACTTTTTTTCGGGCTCGTTTTCCAGGCCTGGCGACCGAGCTGAACGGCCTCTACCCGCATCTCTGGTGGGCGCTCGGAACGATCGCGCTGTACCTGCCGATTCCGATGTTATGGATCCGATTCGGTTTCAAGCAAAGCCTGCGTGACTACGGCTGGACGCTCCGAATAGCACGCAAACATTGGTGGATCTACGGGGGAATCGTCTGCGTCATGGCGCCGATCGTCGTGGTCGCGGCGAATCAACCGTCGTTTCTTGCCGTGTACCCGTTCTTTCGCGGCGCGGCGAGCGCACCGCTTGGCGCCGTGATCGCCTGGGAACTCGCCTACCTCACGCAGTTTCTTGCGCTCGAGTTTTTCTTTCGAGGGGTGCTCGCGATTGGGTTGGGACAATCGATGGGGCGACTCGCGGTGTGGGTCGCGGCCCTGCCCTACTGCATGATCCACTATCACAAGCCGCTGCCCGAGGCGCTCTCGGCGATTCTCGCGGGCGTGATTCTCGGTGAGCTCGCGCAACGCACACGCTCGATCGCAGGCGGCGTGCTTGCCCATTCAAGCGTCGCCTTGACGATGGATCTACTCGCCCTATCGCGGCGGTAACAGCAACGGGTCGCGCACCACGGTGGCTTCGATCGCCGTCTTTGACATTGGTTTGCGCATTTCCAGTCGTCGTAAGAGGTTGACCGTTCGCCCTGAGCTTGTCGAAGGGTGAATGCCGGAGGATGCGTGAGCCCACTATGGCGAGCGTTTAACATGCCGGCGTTACCCTTCGACAGGCTCAGGGCGAACGGAGGTTTCAAGACCTCATAAGAAATTGCGGCTTTCGAGCGCTTCATCTCTTCAAGCCGGCGGCACGCCCTCCACGATCACCATGTTGAAATCGGCCGCGCCCAGCCGATGCGAGCGCGCCTCCTGATACTCAGGCGAGTTGTAGAACGCTTTCGCTTGTTCCATGGTGGGAAACTCGACGACGACGACGCGCGCAAACGGCACATCGCCTTCCATGATGGCCTTCGGGCCACCACGCGCAAGGAACTTGCCACCGTGTTTGGCCACCGCCGGACCGGCGCGTTTGGCGTACTCGGGATACTGGTCGGCGTTGGTAACGTTGACGAGCGAAACGGCGTAGGCGGTCATCGTGATCCTCCGTTCTGAAATCCGGCGTATTTCAAGGTGAGAAATTCAAGGCGCGAAATGCGCGTTCAGCCTGCGATCCTGATCGCCGGCTCGCGTATCGAATTCCGGAATATCCGGCACCGCACCCCACATGCAAAACGACTTCGCTTCGAACGGGAACTGGCGCGGTCGAAAGCGCGCTTCTTCGGCGGGTTGAATGTGTTTCGCCCCGGCCGAGTAGGCGTAGATCATTTTGTCCGGCCCCTCGAAGTAGAGAAAGAATGCCGATGACGAGGGATCGCGGCCCGGCCCGAACAGGATCTTCATCCCCTGTTCGCGCAGGAAGTACCACGATCGCATGATGTCATCGAGATCTTCGACCCGGTGATTGATGTGATGGATACCGGGCCGATTCGATGGAATCAGCGCGAACGAATGGTGCAGCGTGCCGATGCGCAGGCGCGGCGACTCGCCGATCCAGTCGGACACGCGTGCATTGCAAAGGCGCGTCCAGAACGCTTCATCGCGCCCGGCATTCGTCGTACGCACGCCGATGTGGCTGAGTCCGGTGATGCCGGCATCGCGCATCGGGTGATAGCGCACGCCGCAATGGTCAGGGCGCGCAACGACCTCGATGCGATTGCCGCTCGGATCCTGGAAGGTCATGAACTGTCGGACCCTGCGCTGCTCGGATTCGCTTTTCGTGCCGATGCGAATGCGATGTCCGGCTCGCTCGAATGCGGCCGCTGCGGTATCGAAATCGGCCGGATCGCGCAGCTCGAAGCCGGAAGTCTGATGATTCGGATCGCCTTCGAAGTAGACCAGCGTATGGTCGCGCGTGTCGCCTCGCACCGGCACGCGGTCACCGCGGAAGTACGCGCACCTGGCTTCGCGTTCTACGAGCTCGAGCCCGACGATGTTCGTGGCGAAATCAATCGCACGGTCAAGATCGCGTGTGCCGAGGCGGACATAGCGGAAGTCGTGGAGTTCAACCATGCAGCCTCGAGCTTAAATCTTGAACCGCAGGGGACGCAGGGGAATCAATGGAGTCTTCCCCAATCAGGGACACCCCGCGTCCCGACGTCCGTTCCGCTGCACGACATTGATTATTAAACCTACGCCTTCCCCTGCGTTTTCTGTGTCCCATGTGGTTCATTTGTTCTAGACAACCCGCAACGGCGCGCTATCCGTCTTCTTCACTTCGAACTCCCGCACCTCCGGCACCGCGCCCCACATGCAAAGCGAGAATTTTTCGAACGGGAATTGGCGTGGGCGGTAGATCGCGTCGTCTTCATGCGGGATCAGCTTCACGCCCACGGAATATTCATAGACCATTCCGTCCGGCCCCTCGAAGTAGACCATCACCGCCGATGACAGCGGGTGGCGTCCCGGCCCCCAAACGATCCGCACGCCCTTCTCGCGCAGGTAGTAGTAGGAACGCATGACATCGTCGATGTCTTCCACCTGGTGGTTGATGTGCTGGATGCCGGGGAACGGCGAAGGAAACAGCGCGAGCGAATGATGAATCGTATCGATGCGGAGGAGCGCCGCCTCGCCCACCCAATCGGACACGCGCGCGTTCATCACACGCGTCCAGAACGCTTCGTCACGCGCCGGATTCGCGGTGCGGAGCCCGATATGGCTGAAGTTCGTGATTCCGGCATCACGCGTCGGATGATAGCGAAGGCCGCTGTGATACGGCCTCGCCACGATCTCGATCTTGTTGCCGCTCGGGTCCTGGGAAAAAAGCACCTGGCGCGTGCGGCGCAGCTCACTTTCCTCCTTGGTGCCCATTCGCACCGGATGGCCGGCTTTCTCAAGCTCAGCGGCCACCGCATCAATCTCCGACGGATCGCGCAGATCGAATCCGACTGCGTGATCCTTCGGATCGCCTTCGAAATAGACGAGCGTGTGATCGCGCGTGTCGCCCCGTACCGGCACCTTGTCGCTGCGGAAATAGGCCGCCTTGCCTTCCCGCGCAACGAGCTGCAATCCGACGATCTTCGTGGCGAACTCGATCGCATCGTCCAGCTTGGGCGTACCGATGCGCAGATAGCGGATGTCGAACAGGTCAACCATGATGTTCCCTCGCTTCGCGTTGGCGGCCGGCGACGCCGGCTCGCATCCATCCGTGAATGTAGCACCGGTCATCCCTGCTGGCACGCGCGGTTCGCGATCCGACCCGAGCAGCCCGAAGCCGGCCTCATCGACAGAATCCCGCAGTACGCGCTACAGTCTGCCTTACGGAATCCTTGAGGAAATCACACGACGTATCGAAAGCAGTCAGGCAAATCACCAGAGGAGGGAACAGACCATGGCGCAGTGGGCGACGGAAAATATCCGTACCATCGCACTCGTCGGGCACGGCAGCACCGGCAAGACGACGCTTGCGGAAGCTTTGCTCCAACAGGCGGGTGCAATCGAGACGAAGGGCAGCGTCGAGCGCGGCTCGACGGTTTCCGACTACGATCCGCTGGAAAAGGAGTTCCTGCACTCCCTGCACACCTCGATCATGCACCTCGACCATGATCGGACCCGCATCCACCTCGCCGATACCCCCGGTTTCCCCGACTTCATCGGGCAGGCCGTTGGCGCCCTGGATGCCGTCGAGACGGTCGGCATCGTGATCAACGCGCAGAACGGCATCGAGATGATCGCCTCTCGCATGATGAACTGGGCCGCTCAAAGGAGGCTCTGTCGGATCGTCATCGTGAACAAGATCGATGCGGACAATGTCGATCTCCCGGCCGTTCTCGCCCGTATCCAGGAAACCTTCGGCAAGGAGTGCCTGCCGATCAACCTGCCCGCGGCGGGGGGCACGAAGATCGTGGATTGTTTTTTCAATCCCGCCGGCGACTCGGATTTCTCCTCAGTCGCCACCGCCCATCAGGCCCTGATCGACCAGACGGTCGAAGTCGACGAAGCCCTCATGGAGAAGTACCTCGAGCAAGGCGACATCTCCCCGGAAGAATTGCACGCCCCCTTCGAGAAGGCGCTGCGGGAAGGCCATCTCATTCCGGTGTGCTTCGTATCGGCGCGTACCGGAACCGGCGTGCGTGAGCTGCTCGACATCATCGTCAAGCTCCTGCCCAACCCCGCGGAGGGCAATCCGCCGCTCTTCTACAAGGGGGAGCATGAAGATGCAGAGTCGTTCGCCTCGGTGCCCGACCCGAAACGGCACGCGATTGCGCATGTGTTCAAGGTCGTCGTGGACCCGTTCGTCGGCAAGCTCGGCGTGTTTCGCGTGCATCAGGGCACGATCACGAAAGACTCGAGCTTGTTTGTGGGCGAGAGCAAGAAGCCGTTCAAGGTCGGCCACCTGTTTCTCCTGCAGGGAAAAGAGCTGAAAGAGGTGAGCGAAGTCGTTCCTGGCGACATCGCGGCGGTCGCCAAGGTCGACGACGTGGGCTTTGACTGTGTGCTGCACGATTCGCACGACGAAGATCAGATCCACATGCGCCCGCTCGAATTCCCGATGCCGATGTACGGCCTCGCGATCGAGCCGAAGCGTCGCGGCGATGAGCAGCGCATCTCCGAGGCGCTCCACAAGATCGAGCTGGAGGACCCGACCCTCAAGGTCGATCACGATATGGTGATGAACGAAACCGTGATGCGCGGGTTGGGCGAATTGCATCTGCGCTCGGTGATGGAGCGGCTGTCCAAGGTGTTCAAGGTCGAGGTCAATACGCGCCCGCCGCGCATTCCGTTTCGCGAGACGATCACCTCGAACGCCGAGGGCCACAGCCGCCACAAGAAACAGACCGGTGGCGCGGGCCAATTCGGCGAAGTCTATCTGCGGGTCGAGCCGCTGCAGCGGGGCGCAGGGTTCGAATTCGTCGACGCGGTGAAGGGCGGCGTCATTCCAAACCAGTTCATCCCGGCGGTGGAGAAGGGGATCCACCAGGTGCTCGCGTCCGGACCGATCGCGGGCTACCCGATGCACGACATCCGGGTCACCGTGTACGACGGCAAGTATCACGCGGTCGACTCGAAGGAGATCGCCTTCGTGTCCGCCGGGCGCAAGGCGTTCATCGATGCCATCGGCAAGGCGCGCCCGATCGTGCTGGAACCGATCGTCAATGTGGAGGTGGTCTGCCCGGACGGCAATGTCGGCGATATCGCGGGCGACCTGTCGGCGCGGCGCGGGGCCGTGTCAGGGACGGACAATCTGCAGGCCGGCACGGCAGTCGTAAAGGGCCACGTCCCGTTGTCGGAACTCGACGGTTATTCGAATCGGCTGAAATCGATCACCGCGGGTCAAGGGTCCTATTCGATGGAGTTGAATCGATACGACCCGGTCCCACCGCAGCTACAGGCGACCCTTGCGACGGAGCACTCGAAGACGAGGAAGCAGGCGGAGGACGACTAGAGCTTGTTATGTGACCCGTCGCAAAACGGCCCGTTCCCTGTGTGTTTGCACCCGCACAGGGACCGTGTTTCATCCTTGTCGTGGGTCCAGACGATGGGCTTCAGGCCCGCTTGCGACATGGTGTGGGAGCCGTCGCAGAACGGCTGGTACTTCGACAGCCCGCAAGCGCACCACGCATAGCGGTACGTTGCCTTGAGGTTGATCTTGTAGGACCCCTTCTGTGCAACGACCGGACCTTCGCTCGACATGGCATTCCTTTCCTCGATAATCCGATTGACGATCGACCCGTCCTTAGCTTACCGTTAATCGACCGTTGTGATCCGGCCCTTGCGTCGTCCGGTGCCGGGCGATTCATCTCAAGGAGAATGCACCGATGCAAGCCAAGTCCCCAGTCAATGCCGATCCGAACAAAGTCGTGGTCATCAATACCAACGAGATGCCTTGGGCAAGCACCGGCCAGCCCGGTGTCACACAGAAGGTCATGGAGCGGGTGATCGATCCGCGCAAGGGGCGCGAGACCTCGCTCGTCAAGCTCGACGCCGGTGCGCATCTCCCCGCCGAAGTGCTGGACGAACGCATGGACATTTTCGTCCTCGAAGGCAGTTTCAAGGACGAACAGGGCAGTTACGGTGCGCACACCTTCGTCCGGAACCAACCGGGCTATCGTTTCGCCGCCTCCTCGGCGGACGGTTGCGTCATGTACATGAAGCGCCGCGTACCGATTCAAGACCACGACACGGAACGCATGGTGATCGACGGCAAAACCGCGCAATGGATACCGTTTCCGCATCGCGGCGCCGACGTGCTGCATCTTTATCGCGACATGCACGGCATCGAGACCTCGCGCTTTGGCAGCGTGCATCCGCAAAAGAAGATTCCCTCGCACGATCACGCGATGGGTGAAGAGACCTTCATCGTGAAGGGCGTGCTCAAGGACGAATACACCGCCTACACCGCGGGCGTCTGGTTTCGCATGCCGATCGGCATCCCCCATGCGCCCTATACGGAAGACGAAAGCTGCATGATGCTGATCAGAGAGGGCGATCTGGTCTGGTAAGGCAACGCGTTCGAATAGGCTGTTGCAGAATGACCGCAACAGGCCCTGGCTAAGGGGTGTATGAGGGGACATGTCCCCTCATGAGGCAACGAAATAAAAGAACCCGAGGAGACAGCATGTTTGCCGCTGGAAACACCGTTCGGTCGATTTTCGTCGCGGGCGCCTTCGCGCTTGCGATGTCGCCATCGTTCGCCGCCGACTTCACCATGAAGATCGGCTTTGGCACGATGAACGACATCCAGCACCAGTGGGCGAACTGGTACAAGGAATCCCTTGAGGCGCGGACCAACAAGCGCATCGAGGTGCAGATCTTTCCGCGCAGCCAACTCGGCACGATCGCGAGCCAGATCGAAGGGATGCAGTTGGGCACGGTCGAAGCCTTGACCTCGCCGACCGATTTCTTCGCGGGGGTCGATCCGCGTTTCGGCACGTTCGCCATCCCTGTGCTGTTCAAGGATGCCAAGCATGCCGAAAAAGTCATCCTCGATGCCGAGCTGTACAAAGAGATCCAGACGCTTGGCGCGGACAAGGGCCTGCAGGTCGTCTCGGTCTTTCCGTATGCGACCGCGCATTATTTCGGCAAACAGGCGATCCGCAAGCTGGATGACTTCAAGGGCAAGAAGCTGCGCGTGAATGCCACCGCCGCCGAGCGCGCGAAGATGCGGCAGTTCGGCGCCTCCGCCGTGCCGATGGAGCTGTCCGAGGTGGTACCCGGGCTCCAGCAAGGCGTGATCGACGGCACCATGAGTGCCGCCGCGGTCTACGTCAACCTGAAATTCATCGACATCGGCAAAGTGATCCTCCAGACCAACGACACGATGATCATCTCGGTCGGCACGGTGAGCCGCGGCTGGCTCAACAAGCTCCCGGCCGATCTGCGGCAAGCCGTGACCGAAGAGGGCAACAAGCTTTCGAGCCGCACCGCGAGCGAGTCGCATGTCATCGACGCCGGCGCGCGCAAGCGCTGGGTCGAGGCGGGCGGCGAATTCGTCATGCTGTCGGCCGATGAGCAGCAACGCATGCAACAGCTCCTCGTGAATGTCGGCGAAGAAGTCACGAAAGGAACGCCGACGGTCCATGCGTTCTACAAGAAAATGCTGGCGACGAGCCAGAAATACTAAATTCTCGCCGCTCGTCCGCGTCGGATTTTTGAGGTGATTGGCGTCAGCGCTCCATGGCCGAGACAAGCGTAGATTCCGGGCAGGTTCGGGCGCGCGAGCCGGCCTCGCCCACCAAATTCGTTTTCGTCACCGTGCCCGAATGGATTCTCGGCACCTTGATGCTGACCGGTGTCGCGATCAACATCACCAATGTCATCGGACGCTATCTCTTCGGCTACGCCTTCTTCTGGGCCGAAGAGATCATGGTATTCATCACCATCTGGGGCGTGTTCATTGCGCTCGCCGCCATCACCTACAACGGCGACTACCTGAATATGGATCTCTTCTCGCGGGCGTTCAAGGGTCGCTGGCGACTGATCCTGAATACCGTGATCGCGATCGCGCTGCTCGCATGCTGCGCCTTCATGATCGCGCAGTCCTACCAGGTCGTGACGATGTTGGCCGCGGCCGGCCAAGTCACCGTGTCCGCGGGCATTCCGAAGTCGATTCCTCATTCGGCCCTGCTCGCCGGATTCGTGTTGACCGTGCTTGCGATCATCGTGCGCATCCGTTCGTACGTCACCGGAATATTCCCGGCGAGCCAATAAAGGGCAGGACATGGGTTGGGTGCTGGGTTTGCTGCCGCTCGCCATGCTGGCGCTTGGCTTTCCGTTCTTTCTGATCCTGCTCGCCACCGCGGTCGTGGTGCTCGCGTTCTTCTCGAACGTGCCGGCGGTCGTGATCCATCAAGTCATGTTCAGCAGCCTCGACAAATATGCGCTGCTGGCCGTGCCGTTTTTTCTTTTCGCGGGCGATCTGATGGGACGCGGCGGCGTGTCGGAGCGTCTCGTGACCTGGGTGACCTCGATGATCGGCGGTGTGCGTGGCAGCTTGCCGTTTACCGCGCTGGGCACCGCCGCGGTGTTCAGCGCAATCTCAGGTTCCACCGCCGCGACCACCGCGGCGGTTGGTTCGCTCACCTACAAGCGGCTGCGCGACGAGGGGTACAACGAGCGGTTTTCCTCATCACTCCTGATCTCGGCGGGTGCGATCGACAATCTCATTCCGCCCTCGATCGGTTTCATTCTCTACGGTATCGCCTCCGAGACATCGATCGTCCGATTGTTCGCGGCGGGTGTCTTTCCCGGACTGGTGCTCACCGCATTTTTCGCCGCATACATCTATATCTACTGCGTGAATCGGGGCGAGACCCGCGGACAACCTTTCACGTTCGCCAGATTCTTCACCGCGACCCGTGACGGAATCTGGTCCATCCTTGCTCCGGTCGTGATTCTGGGCGGCATCTACAGCGGTGTGTTCTCCCCTACCGAAGCGGCCGGCGTCGCCTGTGTCTACGCCATGATCATCACCGCGTTCGTGTATCGCGAGGTGACCCTTCGAGAGGTTTTCCGGATCGCGGCGCGCTCGATGTATCTGACCGCGCAGATCTTCACCATCGTGGCGGTCGCGGGCGTATTCGCGTGGATACTCACGGTGAACGGCATTCCGCAGGCAATGGTCACGTTTATCGGCGATCTCGCGATGCCGCCGTGGGCGGTGCTGCTCGCGATCAACCTCCTTCTGCTCGCGGTGGGGATGTTCCTCGACACCGCTTCATCGATCCTTGTCCTCTCGCCGCTACTCGTGCCCATTGCGAAGGCGATCGGTGTCGACCCGGTGCATTTCGGCGTGATTCTGGTGATGAACCTGAGTATCGGCACCTTCACGCCGCCCTTCGGCATCAACATCTTCGTCGGGCAAGCCGTGTTCAAAGCGCAGCTATCGAGCATCTATCCTGGATTGATTCCATTCATCGCGATCGCAGTGGCGGCACTGATGGTGGTCACCTATTTCCCGTCGTTGTCGCTATGGCTACTGCGGTTCTTGTAGGTCGAACGGTCGTTGCTGGCGCCGTGCGAAAAGCTTAGACTTCCTCAGCGCTCAAGCTAGGCAGTGGAGAGCGCTTTGGGCGACGCCATGACGGGCGCCACGACCGGTATCGGAGGACCAAGGATGAAAATCGACGCGTTGTCTTCGGGTGGCACCGAACCGCGAAAGACCGGCCGATGGCCACTGCGCCTGGCCATCACGCTTGGGACCGCGCTGGTCGCTGCGCTATCGGCTAAAGCGTCGGCGCTCACGGGTAGCATGCCAAGTGCCGGAAACACAGTGAACGAT
>JBJXGX010000300.1:0-6624 GCA_046160305.1 Burkholderiales bacterium | reverse complement strand
GGCCTCGCAACGCTGGTTGAGCGCTCGCGAAAACTCGTACCGGTGCTGAAGGAGCGTGCGGCGAAAACCGCGAAGCTGCGCCGCTTGCCCGATGAAACGGTGGCCGACCTGCACGATGCGGGGGTCTTTCGCTGCTTGCAGCCGCGTCGCGTGGGCGGCTGGGAACTCGACTACGGTTGCCAGCTCGATATCGCCGCCGAGCTTGGTCGCGGCTGTGGGGCCACCGCGTGGGTGGCGGTGCTCGCGGCCTCGCATCACTGGCTGCTTGGGATGTTCAACGCCGAAGCGCAGGAGGAGGTGTGGGGTCCATCGCCCGACACGCTGCTCTCTACGTCGTGGGGACTGCAACGCATCGACGCCAAACCGGTGCCCGGCGGCTACAAGGTATCGGGACACTGGAAGTTCTCAAGCGGCGTCGATCATTGCAAGTGGGCGCAGGTGTTCGTTCCGGTGCCCGATGGCAACGGCGGGACGAAACCGCTCATCGGCTTGGTTCCCAAGAAGGACTACCGGATCGGCGATGCATGGTTCGCGCATGGGCTTGCCGGCACCGGCAGCAACGACATCCATATTGAAGACGCATTCGTGCCCGAGCATCGCACGCTCGACATGCGGCTCTTGGGCGGTGGGCCAACGCCAGGCAGCACGGTCAATCCGAGCCACCTTTATAAGCTGCCCCTCTGGTCGATCTTTTCGTTCAACCTCGGGTCGCCGGCGATCGGTATCGCGCGCGGCGTACTTGAGAGCTACATCGAGCAGGCGCGCAGCCGGCATTCGGCGATCTTCGATGTGAAGATGGTGAATCTACCGACCATTCAACTACGGGTTGCCGAATCATCGGCCGAGATCGACGCGGCCGAAGCCATCGGCAAGCTGAGCAACATTGAACTCAATCGCCTCGGGCGCGAGGGCAAGGTCCCGACCGAATTTCGGGTCAAGTACCGGCGCGACACCTCTTATGCAGCGATGATCTGCATGCGCGCCTGCGACCGGCTGCAAGCGGCATCGGGGGCGCACGCGATCGCGGAGGACAATCCGGTCCAGCGTGGTTTCCGCGATGTGCGCGCACTGAACGCGCAGGTCGCGGTGATTTTCGACGCGAACGCGATTCCGTATGGTCGCGTCGCGCTCGGCCTCGACACCGGCGACCCGCGCATCTGATCGTCGCGACGAGATGACGGGGCCGCAGCGCGCGTGCATTGGCCGTAATCATCGCCTCGAGCAGACACGGCGGCTCGACGAACGCGACCGCCACCACGATTCATTTGTTCAGCGCGTCGCACCCATCGTCGTCACGGTGTTGCCCGTGCCACGCAAGCAAACGCGCTTTGCCTCCGGCCGCACCGCGCGGGCAAAGTACGGTGCGGGCTTTCTGATGACTACGCGACTACGGCTGCCATGCGGGCTTGGTCGGCTTGTAGGCGACCGTACCGGCCATATCCTTGGGCCAGATCGCCGCGAATTCCCCATCCTGCCATTGCGCAACCAGATACAACGCGCGCAGTTGCTGGTTTTCGAGCTTGCGGGGACCAAGGATCGTATCGAATGTGCCGCTGCCGATTTCCTTCACGACCGCCTTTCGATCAACACCAACCCGCTCGATCGCCTGCTCCAGGATCTGCAGGCTCGCGTAGGTCACCGGGCTTGCGAACCGATCGGGCTCCGCGCCATTGTTGGCTTTTTTGTAGCGCTCGAAGTACGCCTTGGTCTCCGGCGCATTCGGGTTCCAGCCGCCCATGCCAAGCACACCTTCCGCGTTCTTTCCAAAGCGCGTCCGGTAGATCGGGAAGGCGGTACCGATCGCCGTGTAGAAGACTTTCGGATTGAACTTGAGTGCGCGCGCCTGCTCGGTGAGGCCCAATGTGTCGGGCGGATAGCTCATCGCAATGAACGCGTCGGGATTGGCGCGCGAAGCCTCGGTGATGATGCCCGCGAGGTCTTGTGAGCCCAACGGATAGCTCTTGTCCATGACCAGCTTGAAGCCCGCTTTCTGGAACGCCTTGCGGCCTGCACTCGCCAATTCCAAGCCGAACTGATCGGAAACGCCGACCAAGGCGATATTGCTGCCGATCTCGCCGCGGGTGCGCATCGTGTTCAGGACTTCGACCAGACCTTCGGCGTATTCGACGCTCGACCCGGTGAACACGAACAGGTTGGGAAAGCGCTTCGTGAAACGCGTCGGATCTTCCACCGTGAACGTGACGGCAAGATGCGGATAGCCGGCGCGCGACAAGAGCGGTGCCACCGCGCTGTTGAATGCGGTGCCCCATGGCGACAAGATGAAGTCAACCTTGTCTTCGTTGATCAGCCGCTCGGTGAGCCGCACGACTTCTTCTGATTGGCTGCGATCGTCATACTCGATCAGCTCGACCGGCACACGTTTGCCGGTGCTCTTGATCATGATGCCGCCGTTGGCCTGCACTTCACTCAGCCACAGCCGATAATTCCCGACGACAGTGGCGGCAGCCCCCGGCGTGTTCTGACCGGTCTTCGAGATGGCAAGACCGATCTTGATCTTGTCTTGGGCCCAAGACGCCGCGGGCAAGGAGGCGGCGAGTACGAGCACTGCACTCAGAGCGAGCAAACGCGCAAACATTGGGGAATCTCCTCTTTCGTGGTTAGTCGGTTGCACCAACAAACGGGTTCGCGATCGTAACGCATATCAGTCGAGATTGAGCTTGGCGTCGGCGACCACCTTCGCATAGACAGGCTGCTCGCGGGCAATGAGCGCGGCCAAGTCCTGTGCGGTGCTGCCGACCGACTCGATGCGCATTCCAGACAATTTCTCGACGACCGCTGGAGCCTTCAACGCAGCGTTGATCTGCTGGTTCAGATAGGCGACGAGATCGGCCGGCATCTTCGCCGGACCGAAGTAGCCGAACCATAGTCCAAGGTGCACTTGGGGATACCCTGCTTCGGCGAAGGTCGGCGTATCCGGAAGCTCTGCCGCACGCTTTGCACCCGTCCACGCAAGCGGAACGATCTTGCCTGCGCGAATGTGCGGCATGGCCGTCGCGATGCCCATGATGTTGACTGCGATGCGCCCGGATAGCGTGTCGGTGGTCCCCTGCGACGAATCCTTGTACGCCACATGATTGAGTGGAATGCCCGCTGTCGTCCTGAACAACTCAACGGTGAGATGCGCAGCCGAGCCGATCAAGGGTGACGTGTAGTTCAGCCCGCCCGGTGTTTGCTTTGCGGTCGTAACGAGCTCTTGGATATTGCGAATTCCGGCCGCGGCCGACGCGACGAGGAGATTGTCGGCGCGCGCGGCGAGGCTGATCGGCGTGAAGTCTTCGGCCACCTTGTAGCGCGTGGTGGCGGGATAGAGGCTTGGCGTGATGATGAGCGCATTGGCCGAAAAGAGCAGCGTGTAGCCGTCGGGCGCGCTTCTGGCGGCATTCTCGGCGCCGATCATGCCGCCTGCGCCCGGGCGGTTGTCGATCACCCACGGCTGACCGGTACGCCGCGCAAGCTCCTCGGTCACGATCCGGGCGATCGGATCGGTGAGGCTGCCGGCCGCGGCCGGCACCACCACACGCACCGGTTTGTTCGGGTAGCCGCCCGGCCCGCTCTGCGCGAAGCAAGGTACGGTAATCAGTGCGACAAGACAAACGAGATGCTTTCGCATAACGCGGGCGGCTGGAGTCATGGCTGATCTCGCAAGGAATCGAGCTGGAGAGGTTTGGAGAGTTGGACGTGAGAGACGTATCGTAAGTGCAAAAGATCTCCGCATATGCATTTCCGCATTGGGGATCGGCCAATCGCTTTTGAGCGGATGGCTCCCAAGCAGCGTCGTACGCGACCCCGGCCACGTTCTCACTCCACCCGGATGTTGAAGTCCTTGACGGCCTTGCTCCAACGCGCAAGGTCGCGCTTCATCGCTTCCCGCAGTTGTTCGCCAGTCCCCGGCGCGGCTTGAAATCCAAGCGGCGCGAGCTTGTCGCGCGCCGTCGGAGTTTGCACCGCCTTGATCATTTCTTCCTGCAAGCGCATCGTGATCTCGCGCGGCGTTCCGGCCGGCACCCACGCCCCGAACCAGGTCGATACATTGAGTTCAGGATACCCGGCCTCCATGATCGTCGGCACGTCGGGGAGGATATCAACGCGTTTGGAAACCGTTACCGCGAGCGCGCGCAGTTTTCCGGCCTTGATGTTCGGGACCATTCCGCTCAAGGGCTGAAAGAGGGAATGAACCTGACCACCCATCACCGCTGGAACGATTTCGCCTGCGCCCTTGTACGGAATGTGCAGCATCGTGCTTCCGGTGAGGGATCCGAACATGAGCGCGATCATGTGCTGCGGACTACCGACGCCGGGTGTCCCGTACGTTACCGCGTTCGCTTTTGATCGCGCGAGCTGCACGAATTCGCCGATATCCTTCGCGATCTCCGGATTCACTACGATGGCGTACGGAATCGTCGAGAGCAGTGCCACCGGTTCAAGATCCTTGAACGGGTCATAGGGCAGTTTCATCACCGGCACCTGCGAGATCAGGGCATCGGTACTGATGAGAACGGTGTATCCATCCGGAGCAGCCTTGGCGACGACACCAGCGCCGATCTGACCCCCTAGGCCGCCGCGGTTCTCGAGCACAATCGGCTGGCCGAGGGCTTCACCGACAGGCGGCCCAACCAGCCGCGCCATGAAATCGATGCCACCGCCGGGCGCGGTGGGAATGATGAATCGAACCGGGCGCGTCGGGTAGGACTGCGGCAGCGCGGCGGTCCACGCCACCAAGCATGTGACGGCAACCAGCGCATTCAACAACCGATGCATTCGTGCTCCTTCGCGTTGGACATGCCGAGCGGGGTGAATGGTCTTCCCGGACCGGGCAAAGGTTGTCGGTGAGGATCGACTATGGGTGTCACCGTCCTGCGGGTTCGGGCGGCATCCGTCGCGGAACATCCCGATTCTCAAAGCGAAGGTGGAGAACATGGTCGAGGCGGCGCGGACGCTGTAACCGTTTCGTCCGCGCACTGCGGGGCGTTACGCCGGTTCAGGAATCTGCGCGGTCTGCCGCGCGGATTCCTGCGGATCCATTTGCGCTATTTCGCTTCCGCCGCAAACCCCGGCCCGCGATCCCACGCGGCCGCGACATCGGGCCGGAATTCCCATTCGCGCGGGACCCAGTCGTCGGTCAGATAATCGATGTCCGAGTGGTACTCGACCGCGCCCCCGCATGGGCTGTGGAAGTACCAGAAGTAGTTGGAGCCGATGTGGTGCCGCCCCGGCCCGGTGAGCGACTTCCAGCCTTTCTTCTCCATGTTCTCGCCGGCGAGCGCGATGTCATCGAAGTTGCGCACCTGATACGAGGCGTGATTGAGTCCGGCCATGTTGCCCACGTGCAGCAGGAAAATATTGTGATGGTCGTGACTGCCGGCGCTCCGGAGGAAGTAACCGACGCCGTTCGTAAACGTATCGGAGAGCTTGAAGCCGAGTCGATCGCGATAGAACGCGTACGTGCCCTCGAGATCCGGCGTGAAGAAAACCACATGGCCCAGATGCAGGACGCGCGGCCGCTCGGAGAACTTGAAGCGCGTGTTGATCCGCGCGGGCCGACCGGGCACATTGGTCGCGAGCGGCTCCTCGGCGAGATCCTTCACTTGGCGAACGCGAAAACCGATCGCATAGCCCATGGTGTCGGTGGACCACAGGATGCCGTCGGCGCCTTGCTTCACGGCGCGATCCTTCGAGAGCTCGCCGCCGATGGCATCGAGCACTTTGTTCGACGTGACGCCCCACACGACCTGCCGGAGCTGCGGACCCGGCGTGACGGCGGCAGGCAACGCCGGATCACGGATGTCGCGCAAGACGACGGTGGATCCTTCGACGGTTTGGTGCGTCGCACCCTTGGTATTCGATTCGACCATCTCTAGGCCGAAGTCGGTATTGAATCGCTTGCACGCTTCCATATCCTCGACGCCATAGACGAGGCTTTCCAATCCTGTGATTTCCATAGCCGCTTTGACTCCTCTCACACTGTTTTGACGGGCAAGGATTTATACATCCGCGCCGTGTGCGATGCAACGAATGAGATTCCGAATCCTGGACCACCAAGGGCGCCAAGACACAAACGGGTTCGGGGCGGAATGGCACTTTCTTAACCTGTTAGTGCGCAAGCCTCCGTTCGCCCTGAGCCTGTCGAAGGGTAACGCAGGCTTGTTGAAGGCGCGCGATGGGCTGCGGATTCCGGGGCATTCACCCTTCGACTGGCTCAGGGCGAACGGTCAACCTGTTAAGAGAGGAAGACTGGCAAACCGTCCATCTTGCTTAAGTAAGCGCCATTCGGTTCGGAGCGCGACTGAGCTCAAGGACAGGATTGGGCTTTCATCAGACTTGGTGCCTTGGTGCCTTGGTGGTTCAGATTGAGCGATCACCTTCACGCAAATCGCTTTGCCGAAAACGCCTCGATTGGGATGCAGGGCTTGCGCCCGGCGATCAAATCAGCCACGACGCGACCGGTTGTCGAGCCCGCGCACAAGCCGACATGGCCGTGGCCGAACGCGTGAAACGCGTTGCGAAAGCGGGACGCCGGCCCGATCACCGGCAACGAATCGGGCATGCTCGGTCGAAAGCCCATCCAGCGCGTCAACCGCTCTTCCGAATAGTTGGCGGCAAGCT
>JBJXGX010000299.1:0-9962 GCA_046160305.1 Burkholderiales bacterium | reverse complement strand
TCTGGACGAGCTTCTCGGCGAGCGGCCGTTGGGTCTCGGGATTGCGGTACCGGTCGAGGAATCCTTTCAGCTGACCCATGAGCACCGGCCGGTAGCCCATGCTGTCGAGAAAGCGGTAGAGGTTCATGCCCACGCCGGGCTCGTCGCCGTCTGTGTAGCTAAACACGACTTGTGCGCGATCGGCATACGTCTTGAGAATCGGCCCGACCGACGCGTCCACCTCGGCACCGATCAGAATGGTGTGCTTGCCGTGGTTGATCGATTCGAAGCAGACGCGGGTTCCGAATTCGACATGCCCGGTCGCTTCGATGACGACGTCGATGTCGCCTGCCTCCCAAACCACGGACGCATCGTCGGTCACCGCGTACCGGTTTGCGCGGATCGACGCTTCGAGCTCGCGCGCATTGCTTACGCGCGTGACCTCCTGAACGCCGGTGTCACGGAGGGCACGGTCTGCCTTCTCGATGGTGCGATTGGCGATCACGGCAAGGCGAACGCCGCGAGCCGCAGTGACGATTTGAAGGGCGATGCATCGAGCCATGTAACCCGCCCCGACAATCGCGACGCGAACCGGTCGTCCGGCTGCTACAAGCCTCTCAAGCGCAGTGTCAACAATGATCACGGGATCGTTTCCAGGGAGAACCTCGCGCTCTTTGCACGACGAGGCTGGCGGGAATTGGTTGGAGGATGGTGGTATGCGCTTGCGCGTATGCCGCGACAGCGTCTGCTGGACAAGATCAGGAATCGATCTATCGCGCCGCCTGTTCGATTCTTCCGTCGAGATCGAATCTATACCCGTTGTACTTTCGACTTAAAGGGAATATTGACAGTTTTCCGGAACACGACCGCAACCTGCACCAGGCCCCTCGGTTCATTCGATCGATGGGCGCGCGCACCTGCACAACGAGAGGTGGCCACGACCGCGAAGTTCCGGGATCACTTGACGTTACGCGCCGAAGCGCTTAAGTCAAACCACCACCTCCACCGCCGCCGGATGACTAAGAAACCCACTCGGACTCGCTGTCAATCCATACGCGCCCGACTGAAATACGGCAACGAGATCGCCAGGCTCAGCTTCGGCGAGTTCCATTCGGTCAGCGAGTAGATCCAGCGGGGTGCATAGCGGGCCCACCACCGAAGCGACTTCGCGTTTGGCACCTCGCATCTTGTTGGCGATCGCGACCGGATAGTTCTTGCGGATCACCTGCCCGAAATTTCCCGAGGCGGCGAGGTGGTGATGCAGGCCGCCGTCGGTAACGAGGAACACCTGCCCGCGTGAGATTTTTCGATCGATCACTTTGCAGATGTAGACGCCGGCCTCGCCGACCAGGTAGCGCCCCAGTTCGATGACGAGGGACGCGTTGGGAAGTTCTTTCTCGGCGCGTCCGACCAGGGTCTGTACATTTTCCCCGATCGGTTTCAGATCCAACGGCTGCTCGCCTGGAAAATAGGGGATACCGAGACCACCGCCGATGTTTAGAACGCGAACCGGTCGCGGCGCTTCTTTCGCGAGCAACACCGCGAGCTCGAACGATTTTTGTTGCGCGTCGCAGATCGCGTCTGCTCGAAGACTCTGCGAACCCCAGAAGATGTGAAACCCTTCGAACCCAAGGTTCCGCGCGCCGATTTCCTTCAGCACCGCAGGCACTTCCTCCGCATCGATGCCGAACTGTTTGGGGCCACCACCCATGCGCATGCCGGCGGACTTAAGTTCGAAATCCGGATTCACACGCACGGCAACGCGTGGCCTAACGTTCATCGCTCGACCGATTGCCGTGAGTAGTTCGATCTCGCGGCGGGATTCGATGTTCACGAGAATGCGCGAGGCCACGGCTTGTTCGAGCTCAGCTTGGGACTTTGCCGGCCCGGCAAAGCTGATTTCGTAGGGGTCCGTGCCGGCGTCGAGCGCGACGCGCAGCTCACGGCCCGACGCCACATCGATCCCGTCCACTCTTCGCGCGATATGCGAGACGACGGCAGGCATCGGGTTCGCCTTCATCGCGTAGTGGAGTTTCACGGCTGGTGGCATGGCTGCGCGTAACGCGGTGATTCGACGATCGATGACTTGCCGATCGTATGCATAGAAGGGCGTCTGTCCGACACGCGCTGCAAGATCGATGACGTTCACACCGCCGATCACTAGACAGTCGTTCTCGACAGCGAATTGCTCGAGGGGCGCGTGCTGGGGCAGCGGTCCGCTCATGCGGAGACCTTCTCGAACATGTCCTGAAACTCGGCAGAGAGGAGCTTGCGGTCGATCTTGCCGTTCGGGTTGCGCGGCAATGGTCCGTCTCGAACATCGATCTTTGCGGGAATCATGTACGCCGGCAGACGATCCCGGCAGGTCGCAAGAAGTGACGCTCCGTCGAGCGATTCGCCGGGCTTTGGCGTAGCGATGACAACGATGGCGTGACCCAGCGTCGGATGGGACACCCCGAACGCGGCCAACTCGCCGACCATTTGCGTCGCGTAAATGACTTCCTCGATTTCGGTGGGGCTCACCCGGTAACCGGAGGTCTTGATCATTTCGTCGCGCCGACCGATGAAATAGAGGAATCCGTCTTCGTCCATTCGCACGTTGTCGCCCGAGAACACGGCCATTTCCGGAAAGACGAGTCCGGATTCGCGTCCCGGCACGGGCTTGTAGCGCTCAGCCGTTTTCTCTGGGTCGTTCCAATAGCCCATGCCGACCAGCGCACCGCGATGCACCAACTCACCGGGTTCGTTTGGCGCGCAGTGCGTACCGTCCTCGCGCAATACGAGAATCTCCGCATTGGGGATCGCTTTGCCGATCGAATCGGGCCGCCGATCCACTTCGTCAGGGGGCAGATAGGTCGATCGGAATGCCTCCGTCAGCCCATACATAAGGAATGGCTTGGTTCGAGGCAGGAGCGTGCGCAGGCGCTTCAGTGTTTCGAAGGGCATGCGTCCGCCCGTGTTCGCAAAATACCGAAGATGATCGGTAACCGTCGCCGGCCAGTTGAGTTGCGACATCTGGATATAAAGCGGTGGCACGGCGGTGATCCCGGTAATGCGTTCCTTCACCAGCGTGTTCACGACATCGCGCGGCATCAGGTAGTTGAGTAGCACAACGCGCGCGCCGACCGAGAAAGCCGTTGTGAGTTGACTAAAGCCCGCATCGAAAGACAATGGCAGTGCGGCAACGAGCGAATCATCCGGACGATTCTCGAGGTATTGCGCAACGCTTCGCGCCCCGGCGACCATGTTTCGATGGGAGAGGACCACGCCTTTCGGCTTGCCGGTGCTGCCTGACGTATACAAAATGGAAAGCATGTCGGTATCGATCACGCGATGAACGCGGTCGGACTTGCTTTGCATCATCGCCGACCACGTGTGCGTCTTGACCGTGGCGGAAGTCGGCGTCGCCTCGGAGCCAACGACGACCACATGCTGCAAATCCGGACACTGCACCAACGCCTCCACGAGGACGCTCAGTCGTTCCGGGGAGGTGATCAGCACTCTGACATTGCAGTCGCGCATGATGTACGCGACTTGATCGGGTTTTAGGATCGGATTGATCGGTACGAACACGCCACCCGCCGCGGCGGCACCAAAGCAGCCGATCACCATCTCGAAGCGTTTTTCCAGATAGATGCCTACACGGGCGGAGCGTTCCAACCCTAATGCGACGAGTGCTGCGCCGAGGCGATGGATGCGATCCGTAAGCTCGTCGTACGACAATGTTTCGCCGGCATAGGTGAGCGCAGGACGCGAACCGTGTGTGCTCGCAGTGGAAAACAATAGCCCGTGCAATAAGGAGGAATCGGATTTCATGATGCTTTGGGAGGGAATCCGTTTTCTTTGAAAGGTCCTGTGGTGTTTGGCGGCACACCGAACTGCGGTACAGCCCGCCGTCGACATACGTCCGCGCTTGTCAATCGTGATCGCGTCGAGAATACGCCACCGCCATGTAGGCGGAATGCTGGCGCCCACGATTGGAGCGTCCGCAACGAAAAGAATGTCGCGAAATCCGTGAGAAAGTCGCAGGGATCGGGTGGGCTGTAGCGAGAAACATGGACTTGGCTGGGCGACGGGCTGCGCCGTACGGATCCGTCGCCGTACGGTCGACCGGGCTTTAGCGCTAAACTTCCAGCCTGACCCAATCGCCTCCGAAGGGACCCCAATGCCACGCCATGCCACGTACATTCCCCACGGTGTCATTCCTGCGTGCCTGTTGCCGTTTTTCGATGATTTTTCCATCGACGAGGGGAGTTACCGGGCCCATCTGCGGGACGTGGCCTCCGTCGAGGGCGTCACCGCGGTGACGATCAATGCCCACGCGTCGGAGGTCGCAACCTGTACATTCGATGAACAGAAGCGCGTCCTTGAGATCACACAAGACGAAATCGGGCAACGAACGCCAATCGTGCATGGGATATATGCCGAAGGGAGCTTCGAAGCCCAGCGCATCGCGAAGATGGCCGCAGCCGGCGGATCGTCAGCGCTGTTGGTGTTTCCTTCGGGCATCTTCGCGTTCGGTCAACGTCCTGAGATGGCGGTCGAGCATTTCCGTCGCGTTGCCGAAGTCACCGACCTCCCGCTGATCATCTTCCAGTATCCCGTGGCGGGCGGGCAGGGCTATCCGCTGGATACGCTGATGCGGATCGTCGAGAAAGTTCCGACGGTCCGTGCCATCAAGGATTGGTGCGCGA
Organism: Burkholderiales bacterium; assembly: GCA_046160305.1. Lineage (GTDB taxonomy): Bacteria > Pseudomonadota > Gammaproteobacteria > Burkholderiales > SG8-39 > SHXR01. Next base: position 5,289 of record JBJXGX010000299.1, on the reverse strand, counting down.
ATCCGCAACTTGCTGATCGGCAGATCCGGGCATTGCAGTCGCATAATCCGATCGTCAACGTCCTGTCGACGCATAGCTCGTGGCTGTTCAGCTCGTTGGTCATGGGCTGCAACGGGCTGTTGTCCGGCAGCGGTTCTGTCATCGCCGATCTGCAGGCGCGCTTGTTCCGTGCGGTGAAGGCGAACGATCTGAAGACCGCCCGCGAGCTGCATGATCGGATCATGCCCACCGTCGAAGTTTTCTATTCGGAACCGTGGGTCGACATGCACAATCGCATGAAGGAGGCGCTGGTCCTGTTGGGCAAATTGCCCCGCGCGGTGGTGCGCCCACCGCTCATGAAGATCCCGGCGGCTGAAATCGAGCGTATTCGGCATTCGCTTATCGCGGCGGGCCTCCTATCGGTTGGACAGCCGGTTCGAAAAGTCGCGTAGCAATCGAAACACTGCGCATCGGCCAGGCGCATGACCGCACGGTATTCGACGATGCCCGGATCGCGTTTCTCCGTTCGAATCGTCGGTGCCGCGCTGGCATTGTTGGCCTGCATTGCCGCGCAGGCGCAATACCCTGCGAAACCGATCCGTCTCGTTGTGCCGTTTCCACCCGGTGCCGGGACCGACGTTGTCGCGCGGCTGGTGGGCCAACGGCTGACGGACCAGCTTGGTCAAGCCATCGTCGTTGAGAATCGCGTGGGAGCGGGCGGTGCCATCGGCGCCGAATTCGTGGCCAACGCGGACGCGGACGGTTACACGCTGCTATTCGTTGCGTCGCCGTTTACTACCGTGCCGGCCCTCACCACGAAGCCACCCTACGATCCCGTCACGCAGTTCAGCCCTGTTGCATCGATTGCGATGGGGCCCCTTGTTTGGGTTGTCGGCGTCGAGACGTCGAGTAGAACCATGGCAGAGTTGCTCTCGCAAGCGAGAGCGCACCCGGGAAAGTTAACATACGGATCGGCTGGGCCTGGAAGCGTTAATCATCTGGTGCTTGAACTGTTTAAGCATCGGACTGGGACCGACGTTGTGCATGTTCCATACAAAGGAATCGCGCCGGCAATGGGGGACTTGATCGGGGGTCAGATTTCCATGCTGACTACCACTATTTCCGGCGCGCTCCCTCACCTTAAGCAGGGAAAATTGAGGGTCCTCGCAGTCACCGGGGCAAGACGCTCTCCGATGTTGCCGGATGTCCCCACGATGGCCGAGGCGGGTGTCCCGGGATTCGAAGTCAACAACTATTGGGGCATCGTGGGCCCTGCACGAATGGCCCCGGCCATCGCGAGCCGGCTCAACACGGAAGTCCAGAAGATGCTCGGTGTCACCGAGCATCGCGAGCGCTTGGAACGCGAAGGCGTTGAAGTAACGCCGGGTACGCCGGAAATGTTTGGTCGATTCCTGCGCGACGATCTGGCGGGCTGGCGCGCGCTCGTCCAATCGGCGAAACTATCGTTCGAGCCGTAGTGACCAGTCGTATTCGTATGTCACCAAGGAGGAAATTCCGATGAAGACGATTCGCATCTCAGCGGCGGAAATGGCAAAGCGCGTATCGCGTTTCAATGCTTTGCAGCCCCTGCCGATCCAGGCAAATTCCCAGATTCCGCTCAAGGCGCGTGATGTCGTCTATGCGAGAAAGATTCTGTCGGTGATCGGGTTGGAGCAGAACGTCACCACACCCGTGAACGCTGGCGCACCGATCCGGGGTGCGGGTGGTATGACCTTGGCAGTGGCTGTCTGTCCCCCCGGGCAAGGTCCCGGACTACATGCCCATCAGGCCACATACGAGACCTTTACGGTGATGAAGGGGCGATTTGAAGTCACATGGAACGACACGGGTGATGAATCCTTGTTGCTCGAACAGTTCGATACGGTATCTGTTCCACCAGGCGTCTGTCGTGCCTTTCGAAACGTCGGAACCGACGAGGGCATTCTCCAAGTGATTATCACCGGTGGCGTTCACGACATGAACGACATCGACTTCTCACCGAAGGCCAAAGACGAAATCGAAGCCGTTCGACCAGGCCTCATCAAAGAATTTCAGGCGACGGGATTTACCTTTACCGCAGGGCAATCCTGAATCGAATACGAAGCGCGACCAATAGGAGAGGGCAATGAAACGGCGTGCAATCAATCCGGCGGCACTATCGGTTCCAGCCGGCTACTCCCATGTGTCCACCGTCACCGGCGGAACATCCATCTACGTATCGGGTCAGATCGCGTTCAACAAGGAAGGCCAGATCGTCGGGATCGGGGATGTCGGTGCGCAGGCGAAGCAGGTCTATGAGAATCTCGGTGCATGCTTGAAGGCGGCGGGCGCAACATTCAAAGACGTCGTCAAGCTGGTCAGCTATGTTGTGAATCTCACGCCTGAGAAGGCCACGGCAGTTCGCGCGGTGCGACGCGAATATTTCGGCGAAGAGCCATTTCCCGCGAGCACGATGGTCGGTGTGACGGCGCTGGTGAATCCCGACCTTCTGGTTGAGGTTGAGGTGATTGCCTTTATTCCCGACCGGCCGGCGAGCAAGGCGAAATCAGCGGCTAAGAAGAAAGCGCCGGCCAAGAAGGCGTCGGCTAAACGCAGACGATAAGACGAGCTACGGCGCATCCTCCATAGGATGTGGACGTCGGCCCGTGCGAAGCCCGCCATCAAGTCGATGTGGGTGACAAGAAGCTCCCACCCGGATCCAGCAATTGACTGAATTTGCTTGATGGTTGTGTCCGCATGGATGACGGTTTGTCATCCGTTGGATGATTGATCGTCGATGCGCCTTCGTTCGCCTGGAGCCCTTCGACAGGCTCAGGATGGGGCCGTCGATGGGCGCGAGGCGAAGGGCAAACGTCTGCGGCACTGGGCGACCGGCAAACGTCGGCGGCGCAGGGCGAACGCGCGCGGGCTTACGCCCGTGACCCATGTCACATTTCCCTTTGCCCCCCAAGTTTTAGATTTTTGCAATGCGGTAGCGTATGATGCCTCACCCTTGTTGTGGTCGCGGAGCGTCATACCACTACCTATAGTAGGTCGTCAGCTAGCCGCGCCGCCGCGATTTCGTATCCCTGATTTCGTTCCCCTAATTGGTCGCGTGCCGCTATGGCGAAAAGCAGACAGGCGTACAGCGCCGAAGATATCGAGATCCTGGAAGACCTGTCGCCGATCCTGCATCGGCCGGGCATGTACACGGACCCCGTCAACCCGAATCACGCGCTCGTCGAAGTTATTGATAATTCGGCGGACGAGGGGCTTGCCGGCTTTGCCACGAGCGTCGCGGTCACGCTCTACGAAGACGGTTCGGCCAAGGTCGAAGACGACGGGCGTGGCATCCCCACTGATATCCATCCGAAAAAGAAGGTCCCCGCGGTCCAGGTGATTTTCACGACGCTTCACTCGGGGGGCAAATTTCGGAAGACCGACAAGGACGCGGTGTATCGCATCGCGGGCGGGCTGCATGGCGTCGGCGTTTGCGTCACCAATGCGCTTGCCTTGCGCCTGGAGGTTGAAGTCCGGCGTGATGGCACGAAGCATCGACTCGTTTTCGCGGACAACGGCAAGGTCAAGGAGCCGCTGAAAAAAATCGGGACGGTTCCACCGCGCGAATCGGGCACATCGATTCGCTTCTGGCCTGATCCCAAATATTTTGATTCGCCGAAGATCGTTCCCGCGGAAATTGCCGTGCTGATGCGCGCAAAAGCCATGCTGCTCCCCGGCGTGAAGTTCAGCCTGGGCGTAGAAAAAGGCGGGAAGACCGAGACGCAGACGTGGCACTTTCCCGATGGAATCAAGGGCTACTTCGCGGAAGCGATCAGCGGCAGCGATCCGGTCGCCGCGACCTTCGAAGGCGAACGGTACATCGCAGCGCAATCGGAGTCCGATGCGTTCGCGGAAGGCGAGGGCGCGATGTGGGCAATCGCGTGGGCGGCAGAGGGCGAGCTGGTCACCGAGTCGTATGTGAACATGATTCCGACGCGCCATGGCGGCACGCATGTGTCGGGGCTCCGCGAAGGCGTCCACACCGCAATCAAGAACTTCATCGATCATCACGCGATGGGGCAGCGCGGTCTGAAAATCGTGCCCGAAGATGTCTGGTCGCGCGCGTGCTATGTCTTGTCGGTGAAGATGCTCGATCCCCAATTCAAAGGGCAGGTCAAGAACGAGCTGATTTCGCGCGACGGCGTAAAGCTGGTTGGCCAAATGGTCCGCGATCCGTTCGAGTTATGGCTCTCGCAGCATGTGGACGAGGGCAAGCGCATCGCCGAGCTCGTCATGCGCCAGGCGATGGCACGTACCCGTGCGGCACAGAAGGTCGAGCGGCGAAAAAGTTCGGGGGTCGCGGTGCTGCCTGGGAAGTTGACCGACTGTGCGAGCGACGATCCGGAACGGAACGAACTCTTTATCGTCGAAGGCGATTCCGCCGGCGGGTCGGCCAAGCAGGCGCGCGACAAGCGCTTTCAGGCGATTTACAAAATGCGCGGCAAGGCGCTGAATTCCTGGGAGGTCAAGCGCGACCTGCTGTTCTCGAACGCCGAAATCCACGACATCGCGGTGGCGATCGGTGTCGATCCGCACGGCGACGAAGATACGCCCGATCTCTCCGGGTTGCGTTACGGCAAGATCGCGTCGATGACCGATGCCGACGTCGACGGCGCGCACATTGCGGTGCTGCTGCTGACCCTGTTCTACCGCCATTTTCCGAAACTGATCGAGGGCGGCCACATCTACGTCGCCTGCCCGCCGCTCTACAAGCTGGGCATCCCGGCACACGGCAAGCGGCCGGCGAAAAACATCTACGCCGTTGACGATGAAGAACTCAAATCGCTGCGTGAACGCGCCATCGACGAGGGCGTGAAGCCCGAATCGATGCAGACCCAGCGTTTCAAGGGGCTGGGCGAAATGAACCCGGAACAGTTGTGGGAAACCACATTGTGCCCCGATACGCGGCGCCTCCTGCAGGTGCGCATCGATGACCGTGACAAGACTTTTGAGCTGTTTAACATGCTGATGTCGAAAAAAGAAGCCGAGCGCCGCTGTAACTGGATGGAAGAAAACGGCGACCAGGTCGAGGCAGACGTATGAGCCGCGCACCGAAAAGGGGCGGGAAAACCCCCGTCGATACGACGCCGGACCTGTTTGCAGCCGCAGGCGGGGCTGGCGGCGGCGCCAAATCACCGGCCGGCGGTGTGGACGGCGACTTCATCGACATGGGGACGTTCGCCGAGCGTTCCTATCTGACGTATGCAATGAGCGTGGTGCGCGGCCGTGCCATCCCGAACATCGAAGACGGCCAGAAACCGGTGCAGCGTC
>JBJXGX010000298.1:0-4330 GCA_046160305.1 Burkholderiales bacterium | reverse complement strand
GATGAAGCTCACCAGGTGTTTGAGATTGAAGTTCGCATCCGCATACGCGCCTGGATAACGCCACCACGCGGTGTGGATCCCGACCGGACGCATGAACGCGCCGAGGCGAAGCTGCTTTGTCATGAGGTACTCCAACGATCGCAATTACGCCGGCAAGCCGGCGGCGCTTGAATGCGCGGACCCCGGATGGTACTAGACCTATCTCATCAACCCGCGGGGCCGCGAGTTGCAGCCAAAACGGGCGTCTGCTGCGTTGCCGGTCTTGGCAAGGCAATGAGCCTTGCCTGCGCCCGAACGCCTTGCATTCATCCCGTTTTGACAGCAACGCGGCTCCCGCGGGTTGATGAGATAGGTTCTAGATAGCGAGGGAGTTCTTCATCACGACTTCATCACGAAATCGTTGTACTCCGGCCTAGCCGACCGACGGATCCCCTTGGCGAATTTCGCTGCATGCGTCGGTCAACGGTCGGCTCGTCGGGTTCGACGCGAACAGCCGACAGTCGATGGGCGCTGCGGCAGTCTTGTCCAACGAGGTTTGATCCTGGACGTGAAGGCGTGATTCCAACGAGGTTTGATCCTGAAGGGCGCCGGCTAAGCCGGCACGTGCAAGGAGCAGGGAGTCGATCATCGAAGGATGGTGATCGACATGAACGAGTCCAAGATCCGAACGCTGGATCAGGTGCGCCAGTTTCTGGACGGTACGCGCGAGGTAGAGTTCGCGGTCGCTAGCGGTGACGAGAGTCGCTACGCACACATCAGCGATGTGGTGCGCCGCTTTGGTTACCGGCGGCTAGGACGCGCCGACAAGGGGCTGGTGCTACGCTATCTGCAACGGACCTCGGGCTACAGCGAGCCGCAAGTGAAGCGCCTGGTGAGGCAGGCGCGGGCCGGCCAGGGGCTGCGCAAGCACTATCAGGCCCCAGCGCACGCCTTCGCGCGACGCTACGCCCACGCCGATGTGCTGTTGCTGGCTGAGCTGGATCGCGCGTTTGCCACCATGTCCGGCCCGGCCACGGCGCATCTGTTGCAACGCGCCTTCAGCGACTACGGGGATGCGCGCTACGAGCGGCTCAGTCAGCTGTCGGTCTCCCTCCCGTACAACCTGCGCACCAGCCCCGCCTATCAGCGCCAGCGCGTGCTGCACACCAAGACCCGCCCCACCACAATTCGATCGCTATTCGACGCGCCCCGGCGCCCGAGGGGCGCGCCGGATTCATCCGCATCGACAGTGTTCACCAGGGCGATCTGGATGGGGTCAAGGGCGTGTACTACATCAACGCGGTGGACTGCGTGACGCAGTGGCAAGTGGTGGCCTGCTGCCAGCAGATCAGCGAAGCGTTCCTGCTGCCGGTCATCGAGCAGATGCTGCAATCGTTCCCGTTCATCGTGCTGGGCTTTCACGCCGACAACGGCTCGGAGTACATCAATCACGCGGTGGCTAAACTGCTGGACAAGCTGCGCGCGGAGTTCACCAAATCACGGCCTGGGCAGAGCAACGACAACGGCCTGGCAGAGACCAAAAACGCCGCGGTGGTGCGCCGGGTGTTTGGCTATGCACACATCCCACAGCGCTTCGCTGCGCTGATCAACACCTTCTGCGCCCAGCACCTGACCCCGTTCATCAATCTGCATCGTCCGTGCTTGTTCGCCACTGAGATCGCCGATCCGCGCAAGCCCGGGCGGGTGCGCAAGGTCTATCGACACGCCGATGTGATGACCCCCTTGGACAAGCTGGCCAGCCTGACCCCGGCGTTGCGAAAGTTGCGTCCCGGTGTGCAACTGAAGTCCTTACAGGCTCAGGCACGCTCCATCACTGACTTTCAAGCCGCCATGCGCATGAACCACGCTCGCCAAGCCCTGTTCCAGTCCATTCACCGGCGCCAAGCCTGAAGCGCGCTTGTCTCGCTCGACAACATTGCGCGGTTCTCAAAAGCGGGGAGCTGCGCCCCCCGACCCCCCCTTAAAACCCGTTAGATAATTTTTCAAACCCCAACAACAAACCCCCTCAAAGACACACGTCATCATCTAAACCGCGCTCGCCCAATCGGCCATCAGCCATCGGAGAATCCGTCCCGGTTACGCTGACGGACCACGCAACCATCGACTCCCCGCGTGCCTCGGTCAGGATCAAACCTGAATTGGAAACGACTGCCGTGAGGTGCTCGAGCGACCCGGCAGCGGTTTTCATACGAACGATGCAAAGAATTATCCAGGCAGATTATCGCTGCTGGCAAGACGGTGGGACATGGGGCTTCTGATCCGTGCCGATGAAGAAGCGATCGCGATCCCTCTACGCGTCATCGCGCCCGCGACATGAACACATCATCGCTCTCCGAGTACAGGTGGCACCAACGCTTCCTCGAATGCTGCGCGATCGGCCTCTTCGCCTGTCTTGCTGCGTGGAGCATCGAGCTCCTCTTCGCCGCGGCAGGTTGGTATTTTCCGCTCGTCGTACTCGTTGCCGCACCCTGCGGCTGGCTCGCCGCCGATCTCTTCAGCGGCCTCGCGCACTGGGCATTCGATTCGTTGGGAAGTGTGCACACGCCTTTCATCGGCAATGCGTTCATCCGGCCGTTCCGCGAGCATCACTTCGACCCGCAAGCAATGACGCGGCACGGCTTTATCGAGACCAATGGTGCGAGTTGCCTCGCGTGCCTGCCCGCGTTCGTCGCAACGAGTTTCTCGCCGCTTGATTCGGGACCGTGGATCCTCGTCCAGGCGATCCTGTTGTTCGCCGCGCTCGGTACGCTTGCCACCAACCAGTGCCACAAATGGGCGCACATGGACGAGGCCGCCACGCCGGCGTTCGTCTGCTGGGCGCAGCGCTACCGCCTGATCCTCCCGCGCGCGCATCACCAGTTGCATCACACGGCGCCCTTCGATTCGCACTTCTGCACGTCGTGCGGCTGGCTCAATCCGGCATTGAACGCTTGCCTGCGCGCATGGCGTTAAGCGCTGATCTTCGCGTCGCGATCGGCAAGCGTGCCGGTCTTGCGTCGATGCTGATCGGCGCGATGTGCGTATTGGCGGAGCTCTGCTTCCTCTTGCCGGATTTGCTGGTAACGAAGGACGCGTTGCCGATGTACAAGGAAAACATCGGTCTCTTTCGCGGCATCCTGCAGGCAAGCATCTTCGCGACCTTCGCGCTTGGCACGCTTGCCGTGGCGTTGTCGCGTCCGAGCAGCCGCGGGCTGCTGGGGATGGCGTTTGGTGTCACCGCTCTCCTGTTGGGTGGTGCGCAAGCCGAGCCGCTCGATATCGCCGTGCCGCGCGCGTTCTCGGTCGGCCTCGACTATTTAGTGCTCGAGCTCCTGGTGCTCGGGCTCATCTTCATGCCGATTGAAGCCTTGTTTGCGCTGCGCCCGCAGCGCGTCTTCCGGGCAGGCTGGTAGACCGATCTCAAGCATTTCTTCGTCAGCCATGCAGGGGTGCAACTGCTATCTTTCGCTGGCATGATTCCGGCGCAAGTGCTGTTCAATTGGGCGGTGCGGCTGGATTTTCAGCAAGCCGTTGCCGCGCAGCCGTTGTGGCTGCAGTTCATCGAGCTGATCGCCGCGGTGGACTTCGCCACCTATTGGATTCATCGCGCCTTCCATCAGGTGCCATGGCTGTGGAGTTTTCATGCCATCCACCATTCAATTCGAGAGATGGATTGGCTTGCCGGTTCACGCATGCACGTCGTGGATGTGGTGATCACGCGCGCAGTCGCGTTTCTCCCGGTATTCGTGCTCGGCTTTGCGCCGGCGGCGCTCTACGCCTATCTCGTGTTCGTATCGTTCCATGCGGTATTCATCCATGCCAACGTGCGCTGGCGTTTCCCATTTTTGCGCTGGCTGGTCTCGACGCCGGAGTATCACCACTGGCACCATACCTCCGACGAAGAGGGGCTCGACAAGAATTTCGCGAGCTTCCTGCCGTTGTGGGACCTGCTCTTCGGGACAGCCCACCTGCCGAGCTACTGGCCAAGGAACTACGGCACCGTGAAGTTCCAGCCACCGGAGACCTATGTCGGGCAGCTCGTCTATCCATTCCGCAGGCGAGGCAAGGAGACGCCTTACGGGTGAGCGCGAACGCTGATGAATTGACGGCGCTCCGGTCCTGCGCCCAACACGCAAGACTGATATCCTGGAATGACAACACCGATGCGGATGGACACACATGAGACATTCCAAAGTTCTGTCGGTACTTTGTGCCTGGCTGGCGTTGATCCCCGTGGCATGGGCGCAGGCCCCGATCATCTTCGGCGACGTGAGCTCGATGAGTGGCCCCTTGGCGCAAGGCGGCGTGCCGGGCCGGCAAGGCACGATCATGGCGATGGAGGAAATCAACA
>JBJXGX010000297.1:0-17020 GCA_046160305.1 Burkholderiales bacterium | reverse complement strand
AGTGGGCCGCCACCACGAGGCGGTAATCGTTTCCTTTGATTTTGAACACTACGCGCCCATTCGCAACGAAGCTCGCGCCACGGTAAGCGGCCTTGATGTCGGCCGGTCGCCCCCAGTCGGCGCGACTCGCCTCCGCGTACCATCCGCGCAGTGGGATTTCAGCATCCGGATGAATTCGCCAGAACTCTCGCAGTGTGCTTATAGCGATGATCCGCATGCAATACTGTAGCACGCTCCCGCTGCGGGAGCACAATGCGGCATGCAGAATTGCGCCGAACGAGTCGTGTTCCCAAGGGACAGCCCGATCGACCTGGAATTCCCGCCGATGTTTGCGCCGATGATCGCCGTGGAGTATCGTGGTCCGCGTTTCCCAAACAAGCCACCCAAGGAGGATTCATGTCGACAGTAGGAAGATTCACGCAAGCGCTCTGCGTCGGATTGTTCGCGACGTTCACCGCGCAGGTTGCGGCGCAGGATAGACCCAGCTACGGTCCGGGCATCAGCATCGCTGCGGCCAAGAAAGTCGCCGCAGGCGCGGTGGCCGAGGCAACGAAGAACAACTGGCCCGTGGCGATCGCCATTGTCGATACACACGGATTTCTCGTGTACTTCGAAAAAGTGGACGACACCCAAAGCGCGAGCGTGCAGATCGCCATCGAGAAGGCGCGCACTTCGGCGATGACGCGCCGGGCTACCAGAGTTTTCACTGAGACCATTGGCAAGGGCGGCGGGGGTCTTGCGATTCTGGGCTTGCCGGGCATTGCACCGAACACCGGTGGCGTGCCGATCTTTGTGGGCGGCAAGATCGTCGGTGCGATCGGCGTGAGCGGTGTCACGGGCGATCAGGATGAGCAGATCGCGATAGCCGGTTCGAAAGCACAGTAGTCGAAGCAGCACTCCACAAACGGGGCTCAATGGCACCGTTTCTGTTTCGATTTCTCGGTTGGCGAGTGTCCCGACGCGGCCGAGAATGGCAATCACCACGTTTCACATCGACATCATCTCGTTCAACGAGGCGATTCAGCAAATCGAGCTCGTTTCAACCGACGCTGAATCATCTCATTGACGGTGACGACAATGCCCACGAAACGGCGGCCGGCGCGCTGATTCGCGAACCGCGTAAGGGCAGCGGAACGATCCTTGTTCCGAAATTTCGATTCTCTTCGCCAAACCAAGCTCCAGAAGCCGCACGATGTTCATCGGCAGCAACACCGCGTGAAGAACCAAGATCGGTATTAGGTCGCCGAAGTATCCGTAGACGATGAAGGCTAGGTTGCTGGCAATCGCGACGAATCGCAGGGTGCGAATCGAGCGCATGCAGAAGGTCGCAAGGACGAGGCTGGCGGCGATGTAGCCAATGATATCGATGCCTGCCATGTCATCAGCCTCGCATGAGGGTATTGCATCGCATGGATCGACCCTCCTCTCTTCCCCATGAATTGCCGTATCGACTGTCTGGGTTCAATAAATACCGCAGTGGGGACGAGCGGGCTCATCGCGCCGGCAAATTCCTCGAGTAGTGCCGCGATGCCTGCGACAGGATCAAGCGTCATCTGGCGTGGCACGGGACATGGCTCGGCGACGTCGTAAAGCCGGTGACGTGCATACCGACATCCCCGGGGCGCGATATGAAGGAAGTATCAATGGACGCTGAAACTCGTATCATGGGGACTGATCACTCTGGATGGAGGATGCAATGACACGAACTTCCTTGGCGGCGCTGTCCGCCCTCTTCAGTGTTGCCGTTGGCCTGGGTTCGTCGCACGCCGCGGACGTGAAGATCGGCGTCGTGCAGGGTCTGTCCGGCCCGCCCGCAATCGTCGACTTCGGGGAGTCCTATCTGCAGGGCATCAAGCTCGCGGTGAAGGACTATACGGCGGCGAAGGGCAAGCACAAGATCGAGCTCGTGGTCTATGACGACGAAGCCAACCCGCAGAAGGCGGTGTCCCTGGTCCAGCGGCTCATCCAGAACGACAAGGTGCCGATCATCATCGGCACGGTCTCAAGCGGCAACGTGCTGGCGTTTGCACCCATCATGCAGAAGGCGGGCGTGCCCCTGGTCGCGGGGCCGTCGATCGCGACCAACATTACGGCGCAGTTCATCAATGAGAATCCGAGCTACATCTTCCGCTGTTCCATGGTCGAGAAACACCAGATCGAGGCGATGCTGGATTGGGGTGTCAAGACCTTCAAGAAGATCGGCCTCATCCATTCGACCACGGGCTATGGCAATTTCGCGGCCAAAGAGATTCAGGAGGGTATGACCGCGCGCGATGTCAAGCTGGCGGCGGTGGAAGGCGTGGCGCCCAATGTCAACGACCTGACGCCGCAGATGCTCAAGATGAAGGAGGCCGGCGCCGAGCTGGTGCTCAATTTCCACGAGTCCTTTGAGCTCGTCTATCGACCGATGGCGAAGATCGGCTACAAGCCGAGGATCGCCGGCAATTGGGGTCTCTCCTCATTGAAGGTGGCGCAGATTGTCGGATCGCAGGAAATCGAGGGTACGGTCATGGGACAGGCGCTCGATCTCTCGCTCGCGCGGCCGAAGGAATTCGTCGCCCGCATGGAGAAGGAGTACGGCAAGGACTTCCGCTGGCCCGTCATCGCCGCCCTTGGCTACGACGCGGCGCAGGTCGTGCTCAAGGCACTCGACACCGCCTTGGCCATCGATCACAAAGCGGTCCGCAACGCGCTTGAAGCGGTGGACGGGATCAACGCCATCTCGGCAATGCCGTCGAAGCCGTTCGGCCCGAAGGATCACGAATGTCTCGACAAGGAGCACGTGTTTCTCGGCGTGTGGCAAGGGGGTCAGGTCGTAAGACTCAAGGACTGATGGTGGCGTACGCCGTCCGCCCGGCGTGGATGCGGCTCGCCGTGAATCCGGGGCGCGCGCGATAATCACCGCCTCGAACTTCATTCAGCTGCTATTGAGCGGCTTGGCGATGGGGGCGATCTATGCCCTCACCGCCATGGGCCTCTTCGTCGCGCATCTGGCCACGACGCGGATGAATTTCGGTCAGGGCGAGTTCCTGATGATTGCCGCCTACCTGAGCATGGCGCTGCTCCTCGCGGGCGTCCCGGTGCTGATTGCCGCGGTGGTGGTCATCGGTATCCTCGCGCTGCTTGGCGCGGCGCTGGAGCGCTTCGCGCTCCGCCCGCTCGATCGGCTCAAGTCCCTGGCGGGTGGCGAATACTCCTGGGTCCTGACGACCATGGGCGTCGCGCTCATTGTCCAGAACGTCGCCACGCTGGTATGGGGCAAATCGTCGCAATATTCGCCGCCGCTTTTCTCCGACTCGCGCTCCAACGTCGTGAAGATTTTCGGTGTCGGTGTATTTGTGGAGGAACTGGTCGTGATCGTGACGGCGCTGGCGGTCGTTGCATTTTTCTACTGGATCCTGTTTCGCACGCGGCACGGCCGGGCCATCCACGCGGTCGCCTTCAACCGCGAGGCGGCGACGCTGCTCGGTGTCGATGTCAAGCGAACCGTGACCATGGTGTTCGTATTGGCGGCTGTGCTCGCGGGGATCTCGGGCATCCTCGTCGGCCCGATCGTCACCGTGCAGCCGCACATGGGACTGGTCTTCACGGTCAAGGCGCTGGCGGTCGCATCGCTTGGCGGGTTCACCAATCCGCTCGGCGTGCTCGTGGGCGCGCTCATCTTCGGCTTGACCGAAAGCTTCTCGAATTTCTTCAACTCCAAGTTCGGCGATCTTTTTCCTCTTCTCATCGTCCTGGTCCTGCTTGTTCTCAAGCCAAGCGGATTGATTGGGGAGGCGAAGGCGGATGTCCGCTGAGGGCGAGCGCGGGATCCGGCAGCGCAATCTCGGGTATGTCGCGGCCTTGCTGGCGATCGTCCTGTTCCCGCTCGTGATCGCCAATGAATTCTACGTTCACCTCGCCCAGGTACTTTTCTACACGGCGATTGCGGTGATCGGTCTCAACATACTGCTCGGGCTATCCGGGCAGATGTCGTTGGGGGTGTCCGGGTTCTATGCAATCGGCGCCTACGGTTCCGCGCTGCTCTCGGCCCAACTCGGCCTGCCATTGGTGCTGTCGATGACGGCCGGTGCGGTGTTGGCCGGTGCGGCCGGACTGCTCGTCGGCCTGGTCGCACTGAGGACGCGCGGAATCTACCTCACCATGGCCACACTTGCCTTCGGCTTCATCATTGAAATCGCGGCGCAACGCTGGACCGATCTGACCGGCGGCACGATGGGAATTTTCGGCATCCCCGCGCTGGATTTCGGTTCGCAAACAATGGGCAAGGCCTACTTCCTTTGGGTAGCAGGAGGGTTGTACCTTGCGGTCCAGATCATGAGCGATTACGTGTTTGCCTCGCACTACCGCCGCAATCTTCTCGCGCTGAAAGAAAGCGAAAGCTCTGCCCAGACAGCGGGCATCAATGTGCCGGTGTGGCGCACGGTCGTGTTTGCCGCGAGCGCGCTCGCAGCCGGCATTGCCGGTTCCTTCTTTACGCATCAGAGCGCCTATGTCAACAGCGATGCCTTTACCTTGAATCTCACGCTCACCATGCTGATTGCAACGGTAATCGGCGGGCTGGGCTACTCCTACGGTCCCATCCTCGGGACCCTGGTCACGTTGTTGATCGCCGAGTTCATCGCATCGCTCTTCGATGTCTCCTTTCTGATCTACGGGGTCATTCTCCTCGCCGTGCTTCTGTTGTTTCCGCAAGGTGCGATCGGGCTTCTTCAGAAGATCGCCGGATCGTTGCGCATCGGGTCGCGCGAAGGACGGCTTGCGCCACGCGAGTCCGTCTCGATCGCGACGGCTATGGTGCGCGGCGAACGTCCGGCGTGCGGCGAGGGACCCGCACTTCTGATCGACGATCTGACGAAGCGCTATGCCGGCGTCACGGCCCTCAAGAACGTTTCAGTGCGCGTCGAACGTGGCACGGTGCACGCGGTGATCGGCCCGAATGGCGCCGGCAAATCCACGCTCATCAATATCGTGAGCGGGCTCTATGCGGCGGACGCCGGCCGCGTTGTCCTCGACGGGAAAGACATCACGCGTTTGCCGTGCCACGCGCGCGCGCGTCTCGGCCTGGCTCGCACCTTCCAGAATCTGCAGCTTGTGCCGAGCCTCACCGCGCTGGAGAACGTCATGATCGGCATCAGGCGGCAGCGCGGCGTTGCAGCGGACTTCACGGCTTGGATGACCAATGCCCGCTTCGATCAGATCGAACGTGGCCGCGCGCTCTCGCTGCTCGATCAGTTCGGCATTGCGCGCATCGCCGACGCACGGCCCGAGGATCTACCCTATGGTCACCGCAAGCTCGTCGAACTGGCACGCGCCATCGCCGAGGAGCCGGTCGTCATGCTCCTCGATGAGCCGATCGCAGGACTCAATGATGAGGAAGCGCGGCAAATCGCCGCAGTGATCCGCCGCATTCGCGATGAAGGCACCACCATCGTGCTGGTGGAACACAACATGGATTTCGTGATGCGCCTGTCCGACCGCGTGACGGTGCTCGACTACGGCGAGCGCATCGCGGAGGGAACACCCACCGAAGTCCGCTCGGATCCGCGCGTCATCAGCGCCTACCTCGGCGTTGGCCTGGAGGCTGAGCGAAGCGACCGAAGCAACAGGACGGTCGCGCCGTGATCCGTCTGGAAAAAGTCTGTGCGGGTATCGGCCGGATCGAGATCGTCCGCGACATCGATCTCGAAGTAGGTGGCGGGGAACTGGTAGCCGTGCTGGGTGCAAACGGCGCAGGCAAGACGACGTTGCTCAAGGCCATCTCCGGCATCGTGCCCCTTGGCTCGGGATCGATCCATTTCGATGGCAAGTCGATCACCGGGACCGCGGCGCATGTGCTCGCGCGCTCGGGGCTCGTGCATGTTCCGCAAGGGCGCCAGATCATCCCGGGCCTGTCGGTCGCGGAAAACCTGGCGATCGGCGCCCGCAATCTGCCGAGTATGACGAAGGCTGACATCGCATCGACACTCGAGGTCGAGTACACGCGCTTCCCTGTTCTTCGGGCACGCAGTTCCATTCCCGGTGGTTCATTGTCAGGGGGTGAGCAGCAGATGCTCGCCATTTCACGCGCGCTGATGATGCGCCCTAAGGTTCTGATGCTGGACGAGCCGTCGCTCGGTTTGGCGCCCCAGCTCGTGCGCAGCATCATGATGGCTTTGGCCGACCTGTCGAAGAGCGGCATTGCAATCCTTCTCGTCGAGCAGAAGATGGCCGCGCTTGACATCGCGGATCGTGCGTACGTCCTGAAGAACGGCCGGATCGTGCATTCCGGCAATGCTGCGCTGCTAAAAAACGATGCCGCGATGTTGAGCCACTATCTCAGCTGATTCACGCTGCGTATTCGGGGACAGACCACGTTTTATTCTCACGAGATCGGTGTCGCCGACGACTGCCGGTCGCCCAATCCCGCGAAGCCTATTCCACCCGAATGTTCGCTTCCCGCACGACCTTCGCCCAACGCTTGATCTCGGCATCGATAAAGGTATTCACCGCAGCGCTCGACAAGTGTGGTGCCGGCTCTGCGCCAAGGGCGGCGAATCGCTCCTTCGCTTGCGGGTCGGCGTTCATCCGCGCGATCTCCAGATTCACCTTGACGAGTATATCGACCGGCGTCTTCGCGGGGGCCACCATCAGAAACCATGCACTGAACTCGTATCCCGGCACACCGGCCTCTGCCAATGTGGGTAGATCCGGAAGAAGCGGCGTGCGTCGTGCGGTTGTCACGGCGAGCGCGCGGAGCTTGCCTTGTTTGACGAATCCACCGGACGACACGGTCGGATCAAGCATCAAGTCGATGCGTCCTGCAACGAGATCCTGGACCGCCGGTGCGGCACCTTTGTACGGCACGTGTGTCATCGTGACCCCGGCCAACTGCGCAAGGAGTGCCGCCGCCATGTGGCTGGTCGTCGCGTTGCCCGAGGAGGCGTAGGTCAGTCCGCCGGGTTTCGATTTCGCCAACGCGATCAGCTCCTGAACCGTATTGGCGGGAACCGATGGATGCACCGTCAGCACGTTGGGTACGCTCGCGATCATTGCAACACCCGCCAGATCGTTCAGCGTGTCGTACGGCAACTTCGCATAGAGGCTTGGATTCACCGCATGGCCAACCGTCACGACCAGGAAGGTGTAACCGTCGGGTGGCGCTTTCACGGCGAATTCGGTGGCGATGATCCCGCCCGCGCCGGGACGATTCTCGACGACATTTTGCTGCTTCCAGACCTCGCCGAGGCGGTGGCTCGCAAGACGCGCGAAGGTGTCTGCCGCACCGCCCGGCGGAAACGGCACGACGAAGCGAATGGGTCGGTTCGGATAATCCGTGGCCTGGCCGAGCGCGGACGGAACGGCAACAATGGTGGTCGCCATGAGCGCGACGGCCTGGACAAAAGCTCGCATCACTTCTCCTCTTGATCAATCATCGCGTCGCGCGAATCATTTCGCCGGCACGGTTGCCAACCAATGCCGGGCGATATCTTCCCGGCGCGCAAACCAAACCTTGCCCCGTGCCTGCATGTGCTCGAGTGCCGCCTGCAAACCCTTGATCCGGCCGGCACGGCCGATGATCCGCGTGTGCAGGCCGATCGACATCATTCTGGGTTGGTGCGCACCTTCGCGCCAGAGACAGTCGAAGCTGTCGATCACATAGTCGGCGAAGTCACTTGCGCGAACGAAGGCGAACGAATCGACGAAACGCATATCGTTGGTGTCGAACACATAGGGAACGACAAGATGCGGGCGGCCCAGCACCTCGACATAGAACGGGCAGTCGTCGTTGTACGCGTCGCTATCGTAGAGAAATCCACCATGCTCGACCAGGAGGCGGCGGGTGTTGATCGAGGCCGAGGACTTCGTGTGCCAACCCACCGGCGGCTTGCCGTGCAGGCGGGCGATCGTGGTGACCGCGCGCTTGATCAACGCACGCTCTGACTCTTCGGCCATGCCTGCATGCGATTCCCACCGCCATCCATGGCAGCAGACTTCGTAGTTTCGCTCCGTGGCATGTCGCGCGATCCAGGGCGTGGCCGCAAGCGCACGCGCGCAGGCGTTCAACGTGAGCAGGACGCGAAGCGCATCGAGGAGTCGCGTGATCCGCCAGTACCCGACGCGCGCGCCATATTCGAAGTGGCTTTCCATGCAAAGGTCGGGCGCGCCTTTGACTTCATGGGTGACCTCATGCACCGATTCGTTGCGCTCGTCGCCCGCCGATAGCGCAAGCTCGGCACCTTCCTCGACATTGAGGACGACCGACACGGCGAGTTGCGCACCGTTTGGCCAGCGGGCGTCGGGGTATTGGCCGGCGTAGCCGTGCAGATCGCGGGTCGTTGTCATGATTTGGATTTGGCTTTTTCCCAGAGGCGGACGGCAACACGATTCGCATCCGTCAGGATCTCGTCCATGTTGACCATCGTAGGCCGACCATCGCGCGCAACACAACACCCGTCGACAAAGACCATCTCCACATCGCGACCGGTCGCGTTGTGGACGAGATTGCCGAGTGCGTTCGGGGCCGGCTGCAAGTGTGGCCGACGGAAATCCACGACGACCAGATCGGCCTTCTTGCCGACCGCGAGGCTGCCGATGTCATGTTCGAGCCCGAGCGCACGCGCACCATTGCGGGTCGCCATGTTGAACACCTGCGTAGGCTGCCATACGTCGTCGATCTTGCCCACCTGCACACGCGCGGTGGCCAGCGCCCAGCGCATCAGCTCGATCATGTCGGCATGCTGGGTGTCGGTCGCGAGCGTCATATTGATTCCGGCCGCATGCAGCTTCGGCGTCGGTGCGAGCCGGCCCGATGCGGCATTCGCTTTTGGGATATGGACCACATGGGTGCCGGCGCGTTTCATCAGTGCGATATCGGCATCGGACACATAGATGCAGTGGCCGCAAAGGAGGCGCGGGCCAAGCAGGCCCGTCGCATCCATCACCTCGGCCGGTGTCATTGCGGTGCGCGCACGCACTCGTTCTAGCTCGCCGGTGCTTTGCGCAAGATGCGTGTTGACCACGCTGTCGCGCTCGCCCGCGGCCGTGGCGATGCGCGCCAGGTAGGGCATCGAGCAGGTGTCGGCGGCATGCGCGGCGAATTGCACCGCGATCCGCCCGGACGCCGCGCCATGCCAGCGTGCGTGTAGAGCGATATTGCTCGCGAGCAACGCATCGCCGATCGCGGCATCGAAGCGCCATTGGCCGTTTGCCACCGCGCCGAAATCCACATCGTGCAGCCGGATGCTCGCGTGGACGCGCATCCCGATCTTTGCAAGCTCGGGCAGGCATGCGTCCATATGCACGAAATGCTCGCCGATCAATGTCGATCCGAAGAGTAGCGCCTCGATCGCACCAAGCCTGGCGAGCGCAATCGCATCGTCGGGCGTCAAGTCCATTGCATTCGGGATGCCGCGCGTGTAGGACGGCGCGAAGCCCGAATCGATCGCGACGCCGCGTACCATGTTGAGTGCGCTGTGCGTGTGGACATTGACGAAGCCCGGCATGACCACCCGGCCCGGCAGATCAAGCACCTCGCGCGCAGGCGGCGCATCGGTCGCGGCGCCGATCCATGCGATGCGATCACCGTTGACACCGATCGCCGCGTCAAACTGCTGCGCCGGCGCGTCTTCTCCAGTGAGAAGGGTGACGTGCTTGATAAGAAGGTCGATGGTTGGCGACACGGTAGATATTCGGATATTCGGGGACAGATAATCGGGGACAGACTATGTTTTCCCGCGAGGCAGGCGGCACGGTGGACGTGGCGCCTGTTCAATTCACTTGAATGCCGAGCATGGTATTGGATTCGACGCGGACTTGCCCGATTGGAAGATCATCGAAACGCTATTTCGGCGACTGTCTACAATGCCGCTGAAGATCCAAGGAGACCGAGCAATGCACACTTGGATTTCGCGTTTTGGTAATTGACGTTGGTGCGTCGACGCGCTTGCATGACGTGAGTCGTTGCTGTACATGTGGATTGTGTTGTTCATTCTATTCCGCCACCCAATTCGGCCTCCATTTGTCGGGAGATTTTTCATGAAGTTCTCGTCCTGCAGGATTCGCGTGGCGCTGTTTGCTGCTGCGATCGTTAGCGTTGGGGCTTTGGGCGCCAGCCTCGCCGTGGCGCAACAAAAAGTGCTGAAGTTCATTCCGCAAGCGGATCTGCGCATCCTCGATCCGATTGCCACCACGGCCTACATCACGCGTAACCATGGCTACATGGTCTACGACACCTTGTTCGCGGTGGACGAGACGTTCCAGGTCAAACCGCAGATGGTCGATAAGTACGAACTGTCGAAAGACCAGCTCACCTACACCTTTACGCTGCGCGACGGACTCAAATTCCATGACGGCCAACCGGTGCGCGCTGCCGATTGCATCGCCTCGATCGAGCGTTGGTCCAAACGCGATGCGCTGGGACAGAAACTTGCCGATGCCACCGAGGCGTGGAGCGCGGTCAACGACAAGACGTTCCGCCTCAAGCTCAAGAAGCCGTTCCCACTCACGCTGGAGGGGCTGGCCAAGCCCTCATCGAACGTGCCGTTCATCATGCCGGAGCGCGTTGCCAAGACCGATCCGTTCAAGAACATCGATGACACGACCGGCTCCGGTCCGTTCAAGTTCGTAAAAGCCGAGTGGGTACCGGGCAACAAAGTGGTGTACGTCAAGAATACCGACTATGTGCCACGCAGTGAGCCGCCTTCCTGGGCCTCCGGCGGCAAGGTGGTGAAGGTCGACCGCGTCGAGTGGATCTACATTCCCGACTCGGCCACGGCCGCCGCGGCGCTCAATGCCGGCGAGGCGGACTGGTGGGAGCAAATGCCGCCGGATTTGATCCCGCTGCTGTCCAAGAACAAGAATGTCACCGTGAAGAATATCGATCCGTTGGGTTCGATGGGCATGATCCGGTTCAACTTCCTCCACCCGCCATTCAACAACGAGAAGATGCGCCAAGCCTTGCTGTACGCGGTCAATCAGCAGGACTACGTCATCGGGATTGCCGGAGACCCGAAGAACGGTAAGCCTTGTTACTCGTACTTCACCTGCGGCACGCCGCTTTCTTCCGAGGCCGCTGCCGAGCCGCTGAAGGGCGCGCGCAATATGGACAAGGCCAAGCAGCTCATCAAAGAGTCGGGCTACAAGGGCGAGAAAATCGTCATCATCACCGCGACCGATCAACCGATCGTGCACTCACAGTCCCTGCTTACTCTCGATATTCTCAAAAGGCTCGGGCTGAACGCCGAGATGCAAGCCGGCGATTGGGGGACATTGATTACGCGCCGTGCCGTCAAGGAACCGATCGACAAGGGCGGCTGGTCGATTTTCCATACCTGGTTGGTGGGCCCCGACATGGTCAATCCAGCGGTCAATTTCCCGCTGCGCGGCACCGGCGAGAAGGCATGGTTTGGATGGTCGACCGACACTCGAATCGAAGAACTGCGCGAAGCATGGTTCAACTCGACCGATGCGGCGAGCTCCAAGAAAGCCGCCGAAGCGGTACAGCGCCGTGCGTTTGAATTCGTGCCATTCATCCCGACTGGACAGTTCATTCTGCCGACGGCCTATCGTTCCAATATTTCCGGTGTGATCATCGCACCGATCAATCTGCTGTGGAACGTGGAGAAGAAGTAGCGCATCTTGTGCGGTAGCAATATCGGTGCTCGCCTATGTTGTTCAACGACTGTTCGCGACCATTGTCGTCATGGCTGTGGTCGCGTTCGTCGTATTCCTGCTCCTCTATCTGACGCCGGGCGATCCAGCGGCAATTCTCGCCGGCGACGCGGCCACCAGTGATGACATCCGGCGAATTCGCGAGAAGCTCGGGCTTGAGGAGCCCTTCTTGGTGCGCTTTGGCGGCTGGGTTTGGGCGTTGCTGCATGGTGACCTCGGCGTATCGATCTTCACCAACTTACCGGTCACGCATCTAATCGGCCAGCGCATCGGCCCAACCTTGTCGCTCACGTTGTGCACACTGGTTGTGGCCGTCGCGATTGCGGTGCCGCTTGGCGTGGTGGCGGCGGCGCGGGCCGGAACCTTGATCGACCGAATGGTAATGGCGTTCTCGGTCGCCGGATTCTCGGTGCCGGTGTTTGTGCTGGCCTACATGCTCATTCTGGTCTTCTCGATCGAGTTGGATTGGCTGCCGGTACAAGGCTATCGCCCGATGAGCGAGGGCCTGTGGGAATGGGCGCGGCATTTGATCTTGCCGAGCACCGCCCTCGGCACGGTCTATATCGCGCTGATCGCGCGTATCACGCGGGCGAGCATGCTCGATGTGCTGGCTCGGGACTATGTCCGCACGGCGCAGGCCAAGGGACTGGCGCCGCATGCGGTGTTGATCGGGCACGCGCTGAAGAACGCGGCGATCCCCATTGTCACGGTGATCGGCATAGGGATCGCTTTGCTGATCGGTGGCGCGATCGTGACTGAAACGGTATTCGCGATACCGGGCATTGGTCGGCTCACGGTCGATGCGATCCTGCGCCGCGATTACCCGATCATCCAGGGCGTCGTGCTGATTTTTTCGGCGGCTTACGTGCTGATCAATCTTGCGGTCGACTTGAGCTACATGTTCTTCGATCCGCGGATTCGCTACTGATGTTCAGAGAGGCGTTACGGCGTCATCCCACCGCGATCGTCGGTGGCGTGGTTCTGCTAGTGATGATTTTTTTCGCGATCTTCGCGCCATGGTTAGGGACCGTTGACCCGCAGGCCGTAGCGCCAGTCAGACGCCTGAAGCAACCGTCGGCCGAGTTCTGGTTCGGCTCCGACATGATGGGTCGCGACGTCTACAGTCGCGTGCTGTACGGCGCGCGGGTGTCACTCGCGATTGGCCTGGCGGTGGCGTTGTTCAGCACGCTGGTTGGACTCGCGATCGGGATGGTCACCGGATTCGTGCGCTGGCTCGACGCCATCGTCATGCGCTTCATGGATGGTCTGATGTCGATCCCTCCGGTGTTACTGGCCATCGCGTTGATGGCCTTGACGCGGGCCAGCATGGAAAACGTCATCCTCGCGATAACGCTGGCCGAGGTGCCCCGCGTGGTTCGGCTGGTGCGCGGACTGGTGCTTACCTTGCGCGATGAACCCTATGTCATGGCGGCAATTGCCGCCGGCAGCAGCCTGCCGCGGATTCTGTTGCGCCATATCCTGCCGAATATCGTTGCCCCGTTGTTGGTGCAGGCTACCTATGTCTGCGCGTCGGCGATGATTACCGAGGCGATCCTTTCCTTTATCGGTGCCGGGACGCCGCCGAATATTCCGAGCTGGGGCAACATCATGGCCGAGGCGCGAAGCATGTTTCAGATCGCCGGTTACCTGATCTTCTTCCCGGGGATCTGCCTGTCGATTACGGTATTGGCGGTGAATCTGCTCGGCGATGGCCTGCGCGATGCGCTCGACCCGCGGCTTGCACGGCAGATGTAGTGTGGAAGCTATTGCCATGACGGCTCCCTCGGCAACGCCTTCACCTCTTCTTGACGTTGACGGGCTGAAGACACATTTTTATACCCGCGACGGCATCGTTCGCGCGGTCGATGGTGTGTCGTTCTCGGTGATGCCCGGCGAAACGCTCGCTGTGGTCGGGGAGTCCGGCTGCGGTAAGAGCGTGACATCGCTATCGATCTTGCGGCTCATCGCTTCGCCACCTGGTCGCACGGTGGCGGGCCGCGTGCTGTTCGAGGGGCGCGACTTGCTAACGCTCCCTGAGCGGGCGATGCGAGGCGTGCGCGGTAATGAGATTTCGATGATCTTCCAGGAGCCGATGACCTCGCTCAATCCGGTTCTTACGATTGGCCGGCAAATTAGCGAACCACTGATCGTACATCGCGGGCTTGGGCGCACCGACGCCCTGAAACGGGCGGTGAGTTTGCTTGGGCAAGTCAATATTCCTGAGCCGCAGCGACGGGTCGGGGAGTATCCGCATCAGCTCTCTGGTGGGATGCGCCAGCGCGTGATGATCGCGATGGCCCTGGCTTGCGATCCCAAGCTCCTGATTGCCGATGAGCCGACCACCGCGCTCGATGTCACCATCCAGGCGCAAATTCTCGACTTGATGCGCTCCCTCAAAGAAAAGAGTGGCGCCGCGATCATGTTGATTACGCACGATTTGGGCGTGGTGGCAGAAATGGCGCAGCGCGTGGTGGTGATGTACGCCGGGCGCAAGGTTGAGGAGGCGCCCGTTGGGGCGCTGTTCGCGCGGCCGCGTCATCCCTACACGCAAGGCTTGTTGACCTCGATCCCGCGCCTGGGCGCAGCCGACAGGACCCAACGTCGGCGCCTCGCGGAGATTCCCGGAATGGTCCCGTCGTTGCGGGAACCGATTGCAGGTTGCGTGTTTGCGCCGCGTTGCGCGCACGTGACCGCGCTTTGTCGGCGTGAGTTTCCACCGCTTGAGACGAAGGCGCCGGGGCATAGCGTGGCCTGCTGGAATACGGATCACGTCTTGGCATTGAGCGCATGAATCAAACGACGCCTCTTCTGGCGGTCCGCGAACTAGTAAAGCACTACCCGATACGCGGCGGCTTGTTGTCCCGCGTGCGCGGTCAGGTGCATGCGGTCGATAGGGTGAGCTTTGCGATCGCAGAGGGCGAAACCCTTGGGCTCGTCGGCGAGAGTGGCTGCGGAAAATCCACTGCGGCGAAAACCATACTTCGGCTGATTGAGCCGACCGGTGGCACGATCGAATGGCGCGGACAGCGCATTGACAGCCTGAGTGCCGCGCGAATGCGACCCTATCGACGCGCGTTGCAAGCGGTTTTCCAGGATCCGTATTCATCGCTGAATCCGCGCATGCGCGCCGCCGACATTGTGGCTGAGCCGATCCGGAATTTCGAGCGGACTACCGCAAGTGAGCTTGACGAACGGGTTGCCGGGTTATTCGACAAGGTCGGCTTGCGGGCCGATCAGAGAGTGAAGTATCCGTACGAATTCTCCGGCGGACAACGTCAACGACTCGGTATTGCGCGCGCACTCGCGCCCAAACCGCAACTGATTGTGTGCGACGAACCGGTCTCAGCGCTCGACGTGTCGGTACAGGCGCAGGTGATCAATTTATTGATGGATCTGCAGGGTGAGTTCGGCTTGTCGTACCTGTTTGTGGCGCACGATCTGGCGGTCGTCGAACACATCAGTCACCGGGTCGCGGTGATGTATCTTGGCAAGATCGTGGAATTGGCCGATACCCATTCGCTGTTCACGCGGCCGCATCACCCGTACACCGTGGCATTGCTGTCGGCGGTACCGGTGCCCGATCCGTCGCGAACGCGCAGTCGAATTATCCTGAGCGGTGACGTGCCGAGCCCGATCAATCCGCCGCCCGGTTGCCGCTTCCATACGCGCTGTCCGCAGGCGCACGAACGCTGCCGGGTCGAGGAACCGGTGATGCGGGAGGTTGCAACCGGGCATATCACGGCTTGTCACCTGCATAACGGACCAGAGGCCTGAGTTGAACGCGACGGAGCTTTGCTTCACTGGCGCAAAGAAACTTGCACGCATGATCGCGGCGCGCAAAGTGTCGGCGCTGGAAGTGATGCGCGCATTTGTCGAGCGGATCGATCGAATAAACCCCAAGGTGAACGCAATCGTCACCTACTTGCCGGAACAGGCGCTCGCCCAGGCAAAGAAACTGGATCGGCGCCTCGGCAAAGGCGATTCCACGCCGGGTCCGCTCGCCGGTTTGCCGATCGCATTCAAGGATATCCTGCCGACAAAGGGGATTCGCACGACGTACGGCTCATTGATCTACAAGGATCATGTCCCGAGGCAAGATCACGTCGTGGTGGAGCGCTTATCGGCGGCGGGTGCGATCACGATCGGCAAGACCAATACGCCGGAATTCGCGGTGGGTTCGCAAACATTCAACGCAGTGTTCGGCGCCACCCTCAATCCCTACGATCTCGACAAGACATGTGGCGGCTCATCCGGTGGTGCGGCAGTGGCGGTGGCCAGCGGCCTGCTGCCGTTCGCCGATGGCTCGGATCTTGGGGCGTCACTGCGCAATCCGGGCAGTTTCTGCAATGTGGTCGGGTTTCGACCGACGCCGGGTCGGGTGCCGCTGTGGCCGTTCGTCAATGGATGGGACACTCTGTGGTCGATCGGGCCGATCGCTCGGACTGTCGCCGACGCGGCTTTCCTCCTGTCGGTCATGGCGGGGCCCGATTCACGCTCGCCCACCAGCATTGCCGAACCCGGGCGAATCTTTGCGCGTCCGCTTGCGCGGGATTTTCGGAGAGTCCGCCTCGCCTGGAGCCGCGACCTGGGCGGCCTCCCGGTAGATAAGCGCGTCACCCGAGTCCTCGAGGCGCGGCGCGCCGTATTCGAGTCCCTCGGCTGCAGCGTGGCTGAGGCCGAGCCTGATCTGTCCGCGGCCGACGAAGCGTTTCAAGTCCAACGCGCGCTGGGTTACGTCGAGGCCTTCGATGGTTTGCTGAAGACGCATCGTGCCCAGTTCAAGGACACCTTGATTTGGAATATCGAGCAGGGCTTGCAAATGGATGCCGCGCGGATCGCGCGCGCCAACGTGCTGCGCTCGCAGGTATTTCATACGATGCGTGAATTTCTGGAGCGCTATGATTTTCTGCTGGTGCCGACCAATCAAGTGCCACCGTTCCGAGTGAGGGATCCGTATGTGAGCGAAATCAACGGCGTCAAACTCGCCACTTATTTCGACTGGATGAAGAGCTGCTACTACATCACCGCGACCAGCCACCCGGCGATCTCGGTGCCCGCCGGTTTCACCGACGACGGGCTACCCGTAGGGTTGCAGATCGTTGGCCGCTATCGCGACGATTTCGGCGTGCTGCAACTGGCGCATGCATTCGAGGCGGCGACTGAGGTGTGGAAGCGTCGCCCGCCGCTTTAAAGCCTATTTTTAGTTAATAGTTAATAGGGGACAGACCACGTTTTCTGTCGTACCGAGCCCAAGCGGTGCGGCGCGTCATGATTCCCAAGGCGGACGGTAGTCTGCGACCGCTGGGGATCCCGACGATCCGTGATCGGGTCGCGCAAATGGCGATGAAGCTTGTCATCGAACCGATCT
>JBJXGX010000296.1:0-22936 GCA_046160305.1 Burkholderiales bacterium | reverse complement strand
TGGTGCAGGAAGGCGACTCGATCACCATCGATGCGCACACGCGCCTGCTTCAACTCAACATCACCGATGCCGAGTTCGCGCGACGCAAAGCGGCCTGGAAGCAACCCGAGGCCCGGTACAAGCGTGGGCTGCTCGCGAAGTATGCGCGGGTGGTGTCGACGGCGAGCAAGGGGGCGGTGACGGACGGCTAGATCGGTACTGCGGGCGCCGCCGAAGCGCCGGAGCCTCCCAAGTCTCGCTTGCGTCCCCTTGCGTCCTTTGCGGTTCAATGCCAAATCAGGGGTAGCGCGGTGTTACGCATAGCCGCGCTGCTTGTCTTTGGTCTTGCGGGCGGCGCGCACGCCGATCTCGTCACCTCGATCAACCATGTGCGCGCGGCCGGCTGTGAAGCAAAGCAAGGCGGTATCGCATCGCTTCGCATCGCGCCACGGCTCGGCGCGACCGCGCGCTCGGTAGGTGGCGCGGTACCGTTGCAGAGAGCGCTGAAAGAGGCCGGGTATCGAAGCAGGAAGTCGGCGGTTCTGCAGGTATCCGGCGCGATTGACGACGCAGCGCTCGCGAAAATTCTGCAGCAGCGCTTCTGCGCGACCCTCATCGATGGCGCGTTTCGCGAGATCGGGATCCATCGTGATGCCGGAGCCGTATGGGTCGTACTCGCCGCACCGTTTGCGCCGCCAGGGGCGCATGACCGCGCCGGCGTTGCGCGCCAGGTACTGGATCTCGTCAATCAGGCGCGTGCCAAGCCAAGAGCGTGCGGCAAGACGAACCATCCCGCGGCACGACCCCTTAAGGCGAACGGGCGACTCGATCAAGCCGCACTGGCGCATGCGAAGGACATGGCGGCGCATAGCACATTCAGCCACGATGGACGTGATGGCAGCGCGCCGGCGGTGCGGGTGAGCCGCGCGGGCTATGCATGGCAAGCAACCGGGGAGAACATCGCGGCCGGCAATGCGTCCGCCGAAGAAACAGTGGCCGGGTGGCTGCAGAGTCCCGCGCATTGCGCCAACATCATGGACGCCCGCTTTACCGAGCTCGGTGTTGGTTTCGCGGTGAACGAGCAAAGCGAAATGGGCATCTACTGGGTGCAGGCGTTCGGCAGGCCGCGATAGCGATCGCTCTCAGGCACACCACGACGGCTCGACCGCACGACGGTACACGACGTTTTTTCCTTGAGACCGTTGAGACCGTTGAGCCCGTTGCGTCGTTGTGGTGAAATAATTTCGTCCGACTCGACCTATACCGCCGTCGCCCCGGCCTCCGTTCGCCGACGCGCGAGATCCGTCGCGACGAGGTAAGTCCAGACGGGCGGATCACCGGCGATGTGGAACGCGCGCTTGCGATCACGCACTTCCTGTTCGCCGAGGGTCAGCCGGTCGCGATGACGCAGGAATTCCAACCACGATTCCTCGACCCATTGTTCGACATAACGTCCCGCATTGGCCGGATCACGAAACAATGCCCATGAGATGGCGCCGGCGCGAAGTCGCAGTCGCCTGCTCTCTTGCATGAGCGCAGTGAACGGCTCCTCGTTCACCGGGTCGATCAAATATTCGATCATCACCTGCACCGGCCCCTCGTCGTGTTCGATCGATGTGGCGATGGCAGGCTCCGGCCAGTAGCGTGACGGCGTGAGATCCTCTTCCGCAAGGCCTGTCACCGGGTACCAGCGGATCAGCGCGATGCTTGCGAGCGAGCTTGCCGCGGTGACCCCGAAGGCGATCGGAATGCTCCAGGTATTCGCGATTTGTCCCCACATCGCCGCGCCGAACGCACCACCGCCCATGAAGGCCATCTGCACCGCTGCGAGCCCACGGCCGCGCACCCACGCGGGCAGTACGAACTGCGCGGTGACGCTGAGAACGGAGGCGACGGTGAGCCACGAATAGCCCGCGGCCACCATTGCAAGCGCAAGGATGCCGACATTTGTCGAGAGCGCGAACGCGAGTGCCGCAAATGCCTGCATTCCGACCGCTGCTCCAATGAGCTGGTCGCCGGTGAGTTTGGTGCGCAGCCACTGCATCGTGGGCACGACGATGATCGCGCCCAGCCCGAATAGGCCGAAGAGCATGGTGTACGTGCTCGATTCGCCATCGAGTTCGTCGCGTACCACGACCGGCAACAGCGCGAGGGGCACGATCGCAAAGAAAAAATACGCGAAGCTGCGGATCAAGACGGCGCGCAATGCCGGCGTTTGACGTGCGAACTGCAATCCCACCCGTATGGCGCCGAAGAAGCGTTCCGACGGCAGCGTACTGGCCCGCGTGCGGGGGCGCCGCCAGCGCAGCAGCAGCACGGTGAGGGCGAGCATCGCGCAGCCATTGATCAGATAAACATATGCGGGCTCGCCCCAGGCGATGACGACGCCGACGATCGACGGGCCGAAGATGCGCGAGGCATTCATCGAGGCGCCGTTCCACACGATCGCGCGCGGCACGGCAACGCGTGGCAGCACCTCTTGCATCAGTGACGCGTAGGCGGGCAGCCGCAGCGCAAAGGTGACGCCCATCGCGAGGGCGGCGATCAACAGCAAGCCGGGCGACAGATACCCGGCCAGAATCGAACCGCCGACCGCGAAGCTCGCTACGGTGACCAGAGAATACGCGACCACGATGATCCGCCCGCGATCGACCAGATCGGAAAGCGCGCCGCTCGGCAGCGCGAGGAGAAACGCTGGAAACGCCGTGAAGGCCTGCAGAAGTGCGACCTCGAATGGCGTTGCATAAAGGGATGCCATCAGCCAGCCGGAAGCGGCCTCGTGCATCCACCCGCACAAGTTCGCGCCGATCCAAAGTCCGAACAGCAACTGAAACGGTCGCGATGCCCAGGGATTGCTGGAGGGCGTCACCGTGGGCGCCTGGCGTCGATGTGATCAGGCGCCGGCGGGCATCCCGCCCAGGCGCGCCGGGGCCGCGCGTTTTCCAGACCCTCGTTGCGGCGCGTTAGGGAGCGCGAAGCCCTGCTGGAAGCTCGCTCGCGTCACGATCACGAATTTCCACCAGAATCCGCCGGCAAGCACCGAGAAACCAGCGAGCGGCAGCAACGTCGCCGGGTCGATCGGGGCCACCAGCGCGACGAAAAACAACAGCGCGGGCAAGGCGTGTCCGGTGCTGTGCACGACGGGTGCAAGATCATCCAGCGCACGACGTGCCAGCGGCGGAATGCCTTCTTGCCTGGCGGTACTTCGATAGCGATGAAAGAGCGCAGCATTCAGGATCGTGAGGACGAGGCCTGTGCCGGCAATCATCACCGAGGCTTTGACCATCGCAGGAACCAACCCGGTCAGCAACGCGATCATGCCCACGCCTTCGAACAATCCGCTGGCAAAGATCATCGTCGGAATGAGCGGTGCGCGCCATGCGGGGATCCCTTTGGCGGCGTGCAAGATCTGCGCCTGGCAATAAACGAAACCGATCGCCGCGAAGGCGATGATTGTCTCGATGATCGGATGCGGCCACACCAGCTCCGCGGCTAACGCACCGAACAACACCACCACGACATAGAGCTCTCGGGACATCCAAGACGTATTGGGTCGTGCGAACGCGCGCCAAAAACGTTCCTGCCGGCCGATCTTGAGGAACACGCAAACGAGACCGATCGACATGAGTCCGGCGCCCAGCAGAAAGAAACCGGGTAGTCGTGCGGGCTCGATCAGGCCCACCCAGCTCGCGACCCAGGCGGCAAAGACGGTGCCGCCCGCCAGGCCGCCGAAGCACCAGTTCATTGCGGCACGCCAATCCCAGAACGTCTGGAGCTTGCCGACCAGCGGATTCGACGGATCGGCCATGCGCTCATCATTGATCTCATCGGCGTCGATATCGCGACCGGGCGTGGCCGGCGCTTCGTAGAGATACTTGATCTGCGGATCGGTGCCGAGCTCCGCATGCATCTGAAAGCTCTTGTTGTGCGCCACCAGTTGCGAGACGTTGCTGTCCGAATTATTGAAATCGCCGAATGTGATGGCTTGCGCGATACACGAGGCCGAGCATGCCGGCGTTACGTCAAGGTCGACGCCCGGCGTGAGTCCGCGCTCTTTCGCCTCGTCAACCTTCTCCACGCAGAACGTGCATTTCTGCGCCACACCGAGCCGCTCCGGATGCGCGACCGCCTTCTCCTGTTTGGTTTCGACGCCGTAGTACCAGCGTTCATCATGCACGATGGTGCGGGCCTGGTAAGGACACGACACCGCGCAGTACGCGCAGCCGATGCACACGTCGTAGTTCATCGTGACAAGCCCGTCGGCACGTTGCTGCGTGGCGCCGGTCGGGCACACGGGCACGCACGGCGGTTCGGCGCAATGCTGGCAGCCGGTGACCATGAACACGCGCTCGACGTCGGGAAAAGAGCCGGTCTCGATATCAAGCACGCGCCGCCACTGCACGCCGGGAACCGTATCGTTCGAATGCTTGCAGGCGATCGTGCAGGTCTGGCAACCGACGCAGCGGTTGAGATCGACCACCATGCCCCATCGCAACGGCTTGCCGGCGGATGCTTCGGTCGGATTCATGCAACCGCCTTTGCGTGCATGTCTTTGTAGAGTTTCACGCGGCAGATATCCGAGCCGCTGCCGGTCGAGTCGGTCAGCGCGAGCGACAGCGCCGTCACTGAATTCAAGCTCGGCATGTTGAGGTCTTTCGCAAACGGCGTCTTCCAGTGATCGAACTGGCCGATCATCACCAAGGTATCGGGCCGGATGCCCTCGCGCAGCACCGCATTGCCGCGCGTGATGCCGGTCACCGACTCGATGACCACCGGATCGCCTTCGCGCAATCCCAGTTTCTTGGCTGCCTGCCGATTGATGATGACGCCTCGATGACCCGAGATGTTGTCGGCAACTTCTGCAATCAGTGGAATGCCGACATTCGCGCCCCAGGAATACTGCATGCTGCGCGCGGTGAGTGCCCAAAACGGATAGGCCTCGGGATCTCCGCCGTTTTGCCGGACATGCTCCAACCAGATCTCGGGGAACGGTTCGTAGCTCGGCATGAACTCGTATTCCTTCAACTGCGCATTCCACCACTCGATACCCGATTCGTGCAGCCGGTGCGCGAGCTCACGCCCGTGTCGCACCACGCGCTCCTGGTAGGGCAGCTCGAAGCGCAGGTTCTGGCGCACCATCGACGGGTACAAATACCAGTCGAGCTGCGAGAACGTTCCAAGCATGTAGCCGTTTTCCTTGAACCAATCGAGGTCGTGCACCGCCTCGCCTTTCGACAAGTCGTGGCT
Source organism: Burkholderiales bacterium (assembly GCA_046160305.1). GTDB lineage: Bacteria > Pseudomonadota > Gammaproteobacteria > Burkholderiales > SG8-39 > SHXR01. The sequence goes on along the minus strand of JBJXGX010000296.1, from coordinate 17,710 downwards.
CGCCGCTTTGGCAATGGCGTTCCAGATCATTTCGCGTGAATGCGGCACCGTGGTGTCGATCGAGTAGTCGAAGGTCTTGGAGCGCAAGCCCATGCCCGCCGCGCCGCGATTGATCGCCGCGTTGTACTGTTCGAGGATGCCGGAGCGTTTCGCGAGCGCCGTCGAGATGTCGGTAAGGTCCATGCAATCGACGGCATTGTCGATCACCGGCTGGCGGATCGCCCAGCCTTCGTGCTTCCAGAACTGCTGGATGAATTTGGTGCTGCCGATGCGAATGAGTTGCAGGCTTTCGAGGTCGGTGGCATCGGGCAGCAACACATCCGCGAAATGATTCGTTTCATCATCGGTATAAGCGAACGCGACGATGAACGGGAACTCCGCCAGTCGCTCGGCGACTTCCGGCGCATTCCATGACGAGATCGCCGGATTGGTGCGATAGCAGAACCAGATCTCGGGATTCGTCTGCTTGGGCCAGTGATCCGGCTGCTCTTTCTGGAAGAGCCACGGCAGATGCGCGGGCCCCAACGCTGGCGACCACGGCGAGTTCGAGACGAGCGGCACCAGCGTTTTGAACGCGTTGCGGATGTCCGGCTTGGAGGCCCAATCCTTCTTCGTCGTGGGATTGAACTGGTACGTCATGAAGCCGTCGGGCCCTGGCTGCACCGATCCGGTACGACTTGCTGCAGGCCGGACAAGCTTCACCGTCGTGCCAAGCGTGCCTCCCGGCACTTCGAGCGCGCCCACCAGCACGGCGAGCATCGTCCGTGCCCAGCAGGTGTGATAGCCGCCCCAGCCGTTGTTGACGCTCTTGCCCAGCATCACCGCAACCGGACGGAACGGCAATGTCATCCCCTCGATCTCGATCGACTGTCCGACGCAGGCATGCGCGAGATACTCGTCGGCGATCTTGCGGATGGTTGCCGCGGGTACATCGCATTCGCCTGCGGCCCACTCGGGCGTATAGCCGCTTACGTGATCGAGCAGCTTTTGGAAGGATGGCTTCGCCTCGGCCGCGACATGCTCGATCACTTCGCCATCAGGCCCAAGCTCGACACCGGCAATAGCGTACGTTCCGGTGAGCGCTGCATCGCCGATCAGTGCGTCATACGGCTTCGCGGTCCGATCGCTCGTGTCGTAGATGAGCGGCTTCTGCGTTGCACGATCACGCAGGAACCAGCCGTTCGGGCCGACGAGATACGGCGAGTTCGAGCGTTCTTTGAGATACGGAACGTCGCACACTTCCTGCCAGTTTCGCTCATGGATGATGCGATGGATAAGTCCGAACAGAAACGCCGCGTCCGTCTTCGGCTTGATCGGCACCCACTCCGCCGACAACGCGCCGGTAATCGACAGGTGCGGCTCGACCTGCACGCGCTTGGCACCCCGTACGCGCGCATCGGCTTCGCGCCAGATGCCCACCACGCCAGATGACGCTTCGATATTCGCGCCGCAGTTGATGACGTAATTGACGTATGGCGTATCGGGCGACACGATGAACGCGCGATGCCACAGCTCACCGTACAAATGCTCCGAGTGATAGCACTTGATACCCTGGCCCGCGCCGTAGCCCTGATCAATCGCACCCCAGGCCGCCATGAACGCCGGGAACGTGCCCATGTACTGCACCGGCGTGCCGCCACCGCCGGTCGACACCGCCACCTTCGGAAATCCGGACGAGTCGAGGAGACCCTTGGCACGGATGTCGCGCAGCTTGGCACCGACGATATCGAGCGCCTCGTCCCATGAAATCGGCACGAACCCCGGATCTTCGTTGCGCCCCTTCTTCGGATTGGTGCGCTTCATCGGCTGCTGGATGCGATGCGGGTTGTAGGTTTTCTGGATCAACCCATAGGCCTTCACGCAGACGCGCCCGCCACCCGGATGCTCGTCCTTGATGTCGTAGTTGGAGGCGAGGCGCACCGCGACGCCATCCTTCACCTCTACCTTCATCAGGTCGGGTCCGGCCACGCACTGGTAGCAGAAGATCGGAACTTTCTTGGTGTCGTTCATCGATGCCCTTCTTGAATATCCCTTGCACTCTACGCTGGAATGACGAGCCGGCTCTTGATGATCTTGCGCGTCGGCGTCAGCGGCATTTCCTGAACGATCACCAAGCGCTCCGGGAGCTTGATCTTGGCGATGTTTCGCGCGCTGAGATACGCCGCGATGTCTTCGAGCGTGATACCGGTTGTACCAGGCCGCAATGTCACGAAGCAGCACGCGCGCTCGCCCAGGACCGGATCGGGCATGGGTACGATCGCCGATTGCAGGATGGACGGATGCACATCGAGCAGGTCTTCGATATCGCGCGGATTGAACTTCACCCCGCCGCGATTGATGATGTCCTTGCTGCGGCCGGTGATGGTGACATTACCGTTCTCGTCCATCGTCGCGAGATCGCCCGATCGATACCAGCCATCCGCGGTGAACGCCGTGGCATTCGCCCGAGCGTTGTCGAAGAAGCCGGGGAAGAGTAGGCAGCCGCGCACTTGCAGCTCGCCTTCACTACCGGCGGGTGTTGCTTGATCATCCGGTCCCGCGATTCGAATTTCCGTTCCGGGGCTGGCGCGCCCGGCGCTGGTGGCCGCAACATCGGGCGCATCGCCCGGCCGTGAGTAGAGCGCGCCTTGCGTTTCGGTCATGCCCCAGAGTTGCGTGACGGCGCATTGCGGCGTCGTTGCCTGAAACCATCGGACCAGATCGGGCGGCGAAGCGCTGCCCGACATGATCGCAAGCCGGAGCGACGAGAAATCGTGTAGCTCGAACAATCCTTGCGCGCGCATCGACGCAATATGCGGTGGACCACACCAAAGTCCGCTGGGCTGATCGCGTGCAATGGTCGCGGCAAGATCGGCGGGCGTAAAGGCGGGCAGCAAGACGCAAGCCGCACCGACAGCCCACGCAACGTGGAGGCTATAGAGACCATAGAGGTGCGTGAAGGGCGCGGCGGACAACACGCGATCCGCGGGGCCGATGCGGTGTTCGGGCGCACCGAGGCGCGCATTCGAGAGCATCGTGTGATACGGATGCGGAACGCCTTTTGGCGCGGCGGTCGTGCCCGAGGTATAGAGCAGTAGAAACGGGTCGGCCGCGAGTGGACCCGGAAAGCGTGCATCGATCGGTGACGATGTCTCGATCAACGCGGTCAACGATAGCGTGCCGTCGACCGGCGCACCGGCAGCGATCACTGTTTGCAACGTCGGGACGCGCCGTTGCAGAGCGAGATAAGTGCGTGCCGGTGACCAGTCGCGGGCCTCCGCGAGCCCGATCACCGCGACCGCGCGACTGTGTGCGAGCAGCGCTTCGAGCTCCGCGCCGCGATAGGGCACGTGCAACGTGCAAAGCACCGCGCCGAGCCGGCAAATCGCCAGATACGCGACGACAAATTCGATCGTATTGGGAAGTTGCACCGCGACGACTTCGCCGCGCGCGATGCCCGCCTGACGCAGTCCTTCGGCGAGGCGGGCGACTTGATCGGCCAGTGTGCGATAAGTGACGAGGCGTTCGCCCAGAATGAGCGCCGGTGCATCAGGCCGCTCCTTCGCGTGCTTGCTGATCCATCCATGCAGCGTGTCATCCGTCCACCAACCCCGCTTCACGAAACTTTGCACGCGCGAGGGATCGAAGGTCAGTGCGGCACGCAGGCGCAGCGCGTTCTGCGAGTACTTGAACCGCTCTTCCAGCGGCACCACGCGCTCCGGACGAAAGCGCCGGCCGCCGCCAAGATCCAGCAGGTATGCCTGCTGGCCGGTGCGAAAGCGTCGGCTCTCCTCGTGATTGCGAATGAACATCACCTGCTCGCGCGACAGGCCGATCCGCGCCGCGATCTGCCCATCGGCCAGCCCCATTCCTTCGCGCTGACGCTCGATCTCGGCCCAGTTCAAGGTGCGGATCGGATCGCCTTCGCGCACCTGCAGGTTGTGGCTCATCTGGAAGATGGTTTCGCCGAACGTGCGGATCAACTCCTCGGTAATGCCGAGTTGCTCCCGGGTGAGGCCGCGTGCCATTGGTGCGTGCTCAGCTTCCTTTGAGCGCCGGCGAGCGCTGCGCCTCCGTCCGCAGGATCGGATCGGCCTGCGGCGCTTGCGTCGCGATCGGGCATACACGCATGCACTCGAAGCATTGCGCGAACCATCCACCCGATCCGGCCGACACCTTGTACCAGAGCATCTTGCTGTCGGGGTCGAGAAGCCGATCAGCGCCGTGTGAGGGCACTTCATCGCGCACCGCCTCGGCGAGAATCTTCGGGACAGCTTCGTATTCCTGGGTGAGCTCGGCGCATGCGGCCATGTCGTAACGTGAACTCTTTTGTTTGCCCGCCGAATCGATCTCGCCGGACAGGCACTGCGCCGGACAGAACTTCATGCACGGCGTGCGGCCGGTCGAGCGATACATGCTCACGCACGAGGGCGCCGGACACGGGTTCTCCGCCATCGGCGCATCGGGTGGCAATTCCAGCTCGGTGAAGACGGATGCGTAGTACATGAAGCCGAATTGCGGATGCAACAGAATGTCGCCCGCGAACGAGCGCGCGCCGATCCCGGCGATCTCCGCATGCAGCTTCAGGCTTTGCAGCGGAACGCGCGGCCCGCCCTCCGGGTCAATGTCAGGTGGCACGTAGACCGAGGGCGCGCCGAATTTTTGCTCGATGAAGAACGCGCAACCGTAGGCCACGGTGTAGCCACGTACTTCCGTCGAACCGGAATAGGCCATCGCCTTCGCGGGTAGTTGCCATGCGCCCTGCGTCTGGCCGCCGACGCCGAGCGAGATCACCGACTTCACGCGCGGCATGAGATCGGTCGGACGGTGGCCGGGCGGTGCGATGCGCTCAAGGGCTGCGAGATCGGCGACACCGACGGCGAGGGCTCCGCGCTTCTTGCAGTAGTCGAAGATTGCCTGCTTGGCGGCTGCCGGATCCGCGTCGAACGCACTATTTAGGTGTCTCATGGATGTCCTACCGGTAAGCGTTGATCCAACTCAGCCCGGTAGTGGTGTTCACCTTGGGCCGATACTCGCAGCCGATCCAGCCTTCATACCCGAGTTCGTCGATCACCGAGAACAGATACGGATAGTTCATTTCACCTACGCTCGGTTCGTGGCGGCCTGGAACACCTGCGATCTGGAAGTGACCGACATTGCCGATGTACCGCCGGATCTTGGTCGTGACATCGCCCTCGACGATCTGGCAGTGATAGAGATCCATCTGCACTCTCAGGTTCGGTGCGCCGACTTCGACGATCAAGGCGTTCGCCTCATCTTGCCGGTTGAGGAAGAAGCCGGGAATGTCGCCGGTATTGATCGGTTCGATCAGCACGTCCACACGCTGCTTGGCCGCCTCGCCCGCCGCGTAGCGCAGATTTTCCACATAGGTCCTGCGCATCGCGGCGCGATCGGCGCCCGGTGCGACGAGTCCCGCCATCACGTGTACCTGATTGCAATCGAGGATTGCGGCGTAGTCAAGCGCCTTGGCGATCGCGTCGCGAAACTCCTGCTCGCGACCGGGGAGCGCCGCCGTTCCGCGCTCGCCTTTGTCCCAGTCGCCTGGAGGCATGTTGAATAGTACTTGCTTGAGGCCGTTGTCTTTCAGGCGCTTCGCGATCTCAGCCACCGGGTATTCATAGGGAAACAGAAACTCGACCGCGCGGAATCCATCTTTCGAGGCGGCGGCGAACCGATCGAGGAAATCGCGCTCGGTGTAGAGAAACGATAGGTTGGCAGCGAATCGAGGCATGGCGATTCTCTTCGTTCGAGGAGAGAGGCGATCAAGGCGAATTGTCGGCACCCGCCGCAGGAATGCCCGTCACCAGCACGCCGACGGTCAATGCTACCTCGGCGGCAATCCGCGGGTTGGCCGCGCGGATCGCAGTTTCTTGGTTCCTACTTCCGGTAGGCGGCCGCGCCGGTGATGGTCGTGACGTTCGCCGGGTCACCGACCCGATAAACGAATCCCGCGCCGGTGACACCATTGCCGACGATGACCCCGCTGATGCTCGCGACGCAATTGGTTGCGCACTGCATATTGGCGATCGACGGCGCTGAAGTGATGGTGATGCTCCCGCCGGATGCGGCGCTGATCGAGCCTTTGAATGTCGGGAGGAACGAGCCGGTGCCCGCCCTGTCGATCTGCAATGTCGACGAATTGAGATTGGCGGGCGATCGCACCGATATCGACATCGGCGCGCCGGCGGCCTGTGCGGCCGTCCAATCGAGCGAGAAATCGACGGCGATCTTACCGGTGTTGAAATCGATGATCATCGGGGCCGACCCGCTGAACTGGCCTGGCTGTATCGAGCCGTTTGAAATCGTGGGACTTGTCGCCCCAATGAAATTCAAACTGAGCGTGCCGGTTGGCATGCTGGCAGGCGATGCAGGAAGGCCGACGAGATAGTGGTAGCCATCATTCGGGCTCGCGGTCGCCGGCCGATAGGACCCGCCCAACATTGCCGAGTACGTGCCGGTCCATCGCCCCCAGTAGATATCGGTACCGAGACTGCCGACTTCCGTGACGAGCGTCCTCACGTCGGTCAACGCGTGATTGGGGATGGTCCCGCCGCTTGGCAATACGATACTCACGACCTCGTTCCCAACCACGCCGAATGTCGGGGTTGTTTGCGGCACGACCGCATAGTCCATCTCGGTGGGCGAGTGGATGCCGGTGAGGCTGATGTAGGTGGGTGCTGGTGGTGGTGCTGTCACCGGGGGCGCCGTTGTGCCGGTTCCCAATGGTTGTGAGGGTGGCAGCGGTGGTGGCGGCGTCGCGCCGGGTTGCGTCATGCCGTTGGCCGGATCGTTCACTGTGCCGGGTTGCGGAACACCACGCGGGTCATTGCTCGCGATCGGTCTTTGTGCACCGGGGCCTTGCTGCTGACGATTGCCGTCACCCCGACCGCTTTCGCCCGGGCTGCCCCGGCTCGCCGATTCGCTACGCGCGACCACTCGGGCGCCGGTCGCCTGCGCGGCAGTTCGGCGCGGTGAGTCCGTCGTATTGGGCGTAACGATGGCCGAACCCCCCGCAGGGACTTCGATCGTCCCGGTGGCGTTGGACATCACCCAGATGCCGCTGGTCGAGGTGATACGCGTAGTGCCGTCGGCGGCGACGTCGATGATGCCGGCCGTACCGCGAATGCCAAGTGTGGCAGTCGGTGTGTTGATCTGGAAACGCGCGTGATTGACCTTGCCGATCGCGCCCGACACCGCGCGAATCGAGCCCCGCAGCAACGAAAAGAATCCCGTCTCAGCGCCGTCGCTGCGACCCGTGTAGACGTAGTTGCGAACGACGAATTCGGTGTCGGGAACGAGCGACACGAACGCGCCGTCGGTGAAGCGGATCTGCGTTCGTCCGTCGCGGGTCAGAATGCGATCGCCGGAGTTGATCTCCGCATGGCGGAGCAGATTGCGTGTCGCACCGTCCGCGCCTTGCGCAATGGCGTTGCCAACGACGAACTCGACCGTGCCTGCCCGTGTCGCCATTGCATGCGGCGCCGCGATCGAGATCAACACGGTAATGGATGCCAGCAAAAGCTGACGAGAGAATGTCGAATCGCTCATAGGATCCTCTGGGTCGTCCCCGCTCAGGGAAGGGGCAGGGGATCTGTCGGCCGGACGTGGTTCAGCAATAGCGCAATCGATGGCCGACCGTGACCGCGTGCGGCCGCTAGGATCGCCAGCGGCTTCGTGATCATGAACTAGTTAGCGCGTGTCGATGGATCGCCCATCCGCGGTCTTGAAGGGATCGCCGCCGGTCTCGCTCGTGCAGAACGAACCACCCTGATGCGAGTCGGCAATCGGATCACCGGTGGTAGCCGGATGCAGGCGGAGCACGTCGGAGGCGAAATCCTCGCTGCGATCCTGCGGTCGATACCCAAGTCGATGGGCGTTGGCGTTGTCCCACCAGCCCCTCGCGTTGTCCGAGGCGCCATAGACGATCTCGAAGCGAATGTCGGGATGATCCAATCCGATCTCCATCAATCGCGCGAGATCCCGCGGACTGATCCAGATCGATAGCCGTCGCACGTCGATCGGCTGCATGGCGACATTGCCGATGCGGATGCAAAGCGACGATACGCCGTACTTGTCGGCGTAGAGGCTTGCCACGCCTTCGCCGAACATCTTCGAGAGCCCGTAGCGGCCATCAGGCTTCGGATACACGGTGTGATCGATACGATCGGTGCGTTTGAAGAAGCCGATGGCGTGATTGCTGGTTGCGAAGATCACCCGCTTCACGCCGTTGCGGCGCGCAGCTTCGTAGAGATTGTAGGTGCCGATGATGTTGGAATGGAGGATCGTTTCCCATGGGCCTTCGACCGAGAAGCCGCCCAGGTGGATGACCCCGTCCACCCCTTCGGTCACGCGCAGCATGTCATCGAGCGATGCGCACTCTCCCGGCATGAACGATTCGCTCGCCCGCAGATCGGCAATCGTGCGGATATCGGATAACCGCAGGCGATAACGATCGGCGAGTTCTTTGCGCAAGAACGTGCCGATGCTGCCGGCGGCGCCGGTCATTAGGATTGTTTTCATGTTGAGCGGACGGTGAAGGGTGACGGGTGACGGGAGGCGCCATGCCGCGCGGCGACATACATTTTGGCACTCAAAATCGAGTGGCGTCGTTTGACGTGCGACTATCTCGAATAGCGGATCGTTGTTACCCTTCCCCCTTCCCCCTTCACGCTTCACGCATCACCCTTCTCTCTCCTCAGCTTCACGCCTTAGCATGCCCAACCGCCTCGCCAACGAAACCAGCCCCTATCTGCAGCAACACGCCGGCAACCCTGTCGACTGGCATCCGTGGGGCGAGGAGGCGCTCGCCAAATCCCGTGCGGAAAACAAGCCGATCCTGCTTTCCGTCGGCTACTCGGCGTGCCACTGGTGCCATGTGATGGCGCACGAGTCGTTCGAGGACCCGGCGGTGGCCGCGGTGATGAACGAGTATTTCGTGAACATCAAGGTGGACCGGGAAGAACGCCCGGATATCGATCAGATCTACCAGCTTGCACATCAGATGCTCACCAAGCGCTCGGGCGGCTGGCCACTCACGATGTTCCTCACGCCGGACCAGGCACCCTTTTTCGGTGGCACGTACTTTCCGAAAACCGCGCGCTACAACCTGCCTGGGTTCGTTCAGATCATGGAGCGCGTCGTGCAGGCCTACCGTGAACGGCGCGCCGACATCGACGATCAGAACCGCATCGTGCTCGAAGCCTTGAACGAGCGCGCTGCGCCCGCGACCCCGAGCGAAGGCGCGTGGACCTTCGCGCCGATCGAGCAGGCAGTGACGATGCTGAAAGGGAGCTTCGACAGCGTGCATGGTGGTTTCGGCGCCGCGCCGAAGTTTCCGCATCCGACCGATCTTGCGCTGCTCCTGCGCGATGCGGCCCGACGCCGCGATGCGCAATCGCTGCATGTGGTCACCCATACGCTCGCAAAGATGGCGGATGGCGGGATCTACGATCACCTTGGCGGGGGTTTCTGTCGCTACTCGGTCGACGCCGAATGGCAGATTCCGCATTTCGAGAAGATGCTCTACGACAATGGGCCGCTGCTCGCTCTATTCACCGAGGCTTGGGCCGCGACCAAGCGCTCGCAGTTCGCTCGTGTGGTCGACGAAACCGCGCAGTGGATGATGCGGGAGATGCAATCACCGGAAGGCGGCTACTACTCGTCGTTCGACGCCGATTCAGAGGGCGGGGAGGGCAAGTTCTATGTCTGGTCTGCCGAGGAGGCGCGCGCGCGGTTGAGCGCCGAGCAGTACAACGTGGCGAGCCGGGTTTGGGGCTTGGATGGCGCAGCGAACTTCGAGGGGACGCACTGGCATCTGCGCACCGCCGCCGGCCTCGCCGACGTTGCGGTGCGCGTCGGCAAACCGGTGGAAGAGTGCGAGCGGTTGATGGAAAGCGCGCGCGCCGCGCTATTTGTCGTCCGCGAAACGCGCGTGCGACCCGGTCGCGATGACAAGATCCTCACCAGTTGGAACGCCCTTGCGATCGCGGGTATGGCGCGTGCCGCGCGCGTATTCGATCGCCCCGATTGGCTTGCCTCCGCGCGTCGTGCGCGAGATTTCATCGCGCGAACGCTGTGGCAGGATGGCCGACTGCTCGCCACATACAAGGACGGACGTGCGCATCTCAACGCCTATCTCGATGATTATGCGTTTCTGATCGACGCCCTGATCGAGCTCATCCAGGCGGATTTCCAGCCCGACGATTTGAAGTTCGCGCGGGCCCTCGCCGATACGCTCATCGGGCATTTCGAAGATGCGGACGACGGTGGATTCTTTTTCACCAGCCACGATCACGAGCGGCTCATTCAACGTTCGAAGTCGGCCCACGACAATGCGACCCCATCGGGGAACGGGGTCGCCGCCTACGCGCTCAATCGGCTTGGTCATCTCACCGGAGAGATTCGGTACATCACCGCGGCTGAGCGGACCGTGCAGGCATTCCATGCGCAGATCGAGCATCATCCACCGGTGTTTGCCTCGCTTCTCTGGGCGCTGCAGGAGTCGATCGAGCCGACGCGAATGGTGGTGCTGGCCGGTCCGCGGGCGATGACGCGGGCGTGGCTGGCGGCGTTGAACGCACGCCATCGACCCGAGACGATGGTGATCGCGATTGATGCCGGGCTCACGGACATCCCGTCGGTCCTCGCGCGGCCCGCACCCACCGAAGGCGTCAACGCCTATCTCTGTCAAGGCGTTACGTGTTCGGCGCCGGTCGAGCACTTAGCCGAGCTGGAGGCACTGCTCGAGGCGAAGGCAAGCGGCGAATCCGGCGTTCGATCGCCGGGATGATCGAGGCCGCCGTGTTTCAGTCAACCCTGTTTCTGCGGCGATGCGAATTCGGTAGACTCCGCGCGCCGGTTTTTCCATTCCATTGAAGGAGCATTGATGAATCGATCGTTTTTGTTGGGCGTGGCAGCGACCCTATCGCTGGTTGCCGGGCCGGTGCTGGCGAGTGAGGAACTGTTGAAGAAGAACGCGTGCACCGCTTGCCATTCGGTCGATAAGAAGTTGGTCGGCCCCGGCTACAAAGAAGTGTCGGCCAAATACAAGGGCCAAAAGGATGCTGTGGCGATGCTTGCCGACAAGGTGAAAAAGGGTGGGCAGGGTGCCTGGGGGCCGATCCCGATGCCACCGAATCCCAATGTCAGCGATGCCGACGTGAATGCGATGGTCAAATTCATTCTCGCGCTTTGATGTGTCTTCGGCGTCTGCGCGGTCCACCGCGAGGACCCTTGGCCTGACGAGGCCAACCCGTTGCCGCCAGCGTTCGATTGACAGGCACACCGCGGGTTTCCATAATCGCGCACAATCTACTCGCCGCGTACGTTGTTGCGCGGGAGCCCAAAGCCCACGAAAAAAAGGAGCACCTCCATGTCTATCAACGGACGCTTGTTCATCGTCGGCGCATCCGCAGTCGCGTTGCTTGGCGCGTGCGGCAAGACAGAAGATCCTAAACCCGCTGCCAAGGCAGCGGCCGCCGCGCCCGCCGCACCAGAGTCCATCACCATCAGGATCGGGCATGTGGGTCCTCTCACCGGCGGCATCGCTCACCTCGGCAAAGACAACGAGAACGGTGCGCGCCTGGCGATCGACGAAGCCAATGCGGCCGGCATCAAGATCGATGGCAAGGTGGCGAAATTCGAGCTGATCGCCGAAGACGATCAAGCCGATCCGAAGGTCGGCACGACCGTTGCGCAAAAGCTGGTGGACGCCAAGGTCGCAGGGATCGTCGGCCACCTGAATTCGGGGGTCACGATTCCCGCCTCGGAGATCTATAACCAGGCAGGCATTCCGATGATTTCCGGTTCCGCGACGAATCCGCAAGTCACCGAACGCGGCCTCAAAGTGACATTTCGGGTGGTCGGTCGCGATGACCAGCAAGGCCCTGCGGTTGCCCAGTATCTGAACGCCGAGGCGAAGCCGAAGATCGTTGCGTTGATCGATGATGCAACCGCCTACGGCGAGGGGATCGCGAACGAGGTCGAGAAGACGCTCAAGGCCTCTGGTGTCAACGTGCTTCCCCGCGAAAAAGGCACCGACAAAACCACCGATTGGAAGGCCGTGCTGACCAAGATCAAAGGCGGCAATCCGGATGCGGTGTTCTTCGGTGGCATGGACGCCACGGGTGGTCCGCTGCTTAAACAAGGTCGCGAGCTTGGAATCAAGGCCGTCTTTTCGTTCGGTGACGGCGCGTGCACCGACAAGATGAAGGAGCTTGCCGGCAACGCCTCAGAAGGACTGATCTGTTCGCAGGCCGGACTGCCCCCGCAGGCGGCGAGCCAGAAATTTCTCGATGCGTACAAGAAGAAATTCAATGTGGAACCGATTCTCTACGCACCGTTCACCTTCGATGCCGCCAATCTCCTGATCGAGGCGATGAAGCAGGCGAACTCCGCTGATCCGGCCAAGTATCTGCCGGCGCTTGCGGGCATCAGTCATGCCGGCGCGACGGGCCGGATCGCGTTCGACGCAAAGGGCGATCGCAAGGACGCCGAGATTACGATCTTCACGATGAAAGGCGGCAAGATCGAACCGCTGGCCGTGCTGCAGGGTGGCAAGTCGACGAAATTCGACGATTTCATCAAGATGGCCGCGGGTGGTGCGGCGCCGGCGCCGGCAGCGGCCGAGCCCGCCAAGGACGCAGAGAAGAAATAAGGGAGTCATCCGATTCATATGAAAAAACGGCGCGGGCGGGCGCCGTTTTTCGCATGGAGATCTTTCTCCAGCAGCTCATCAACGGCCTGACCCTGGGGGCCGTCTATGCCGTCGTAGCCCTCGGGTACACGATGGTGTACGGGATCATCCAACTCATCAACTTCGCGCACGGCGAAGTGGTGATGATCGGCGCAATGGTGGCCTTCACCGTCATCACATTGCTCGCCAAATCCGGATTGCCGCCGGCGGTGATCGTCGTGATCGGTACCGCTTGCGCGATTCCCGTCTGCGTCGCGGTCGGTTATGCGTTGGAGCGCATCGCCTATCGCCCGTTGCGCAATGCACCGCGTCTCGCACCGCTCATCACCGCGATCGGCATGTCGATCGTCTTGCAGCACGTCGCCATGATGGTCTGGAGCCGCAACAATCTTGCGTTCCCTCAGATCGTCAAGATACAGACCTTCGAATTCGGCGGCGCATCGGTCACCAACGTGCAGGTTGCGATTCTCATCCTGTGCTTCGCGCTGATGGCCGGCCTCTTGTGGCTCGTTCATCGCACCCGGCTCGGTATCGCGATGCGCGCCACGGCCCAGAACCCGCAAGTCGCGGGCCTCATGGGGGTGAATATCAATCGCGAAATCGCAATCACCTTCGCGATTGGCGCCGCGCTGGGTGCGGTGGCCGGCGTGATGGTCGGCTCGTACTACGGCATCGCGCATTACCAGATGGGTGCGCTGCTCGGCTTGAAGGCATTCTGCGCGGCGGTGCTGGGTGGTATCGGAAACGTACCGGGCGCTATGGTGGGCGGCCTGCTGCTTGGCGTGATCGAGGCGCTGGGTGCGGGCTACATCGGCGATCTCTCCAATCTGTGTGCGGTCACGTGGCTCTTCACAGGCCTTGCGGCGCGCTGCGCGGCAGGGGAGCACATCAGCCTGTTCGGCAGCAACTATCAGGATGTGTTCGCGTTTCTGGTGTTGATCGGCGTACTCGTGTTTCGGCCATCAGGACTGTTGGGTGAGCGGGTGGGAGATCGGGCTTAAAGGCGGGGAAACGGGAAACGGGAAACGGGAAACGGGAAACGGGAAATGCCAAGCGTGAAGGGTGAGCTGCGAAATTCCGGGCGATCGCCGGCGCTGGTTTGGGTCGGCGTGACGCTTATTGCGGTGGCGCTCCTTGCATTGCCCTTCGCGCTGTCGCAGATTGGTACCGCTTGGGTGCGCATTGCCAATCTCGCGATTCTCTTCGCCCTGCTCGCCCTTGGTCTAAATATCGTCGTGGGTTTCGCGGGCCTGCTCGATCTTGGGTATGTCGCGTTCTTCGCGGTAGGCGCTTATTGCTACGCGTTGCTCGCTTCGCCGCACTTCGGGTTGCACCTGCCCTTCTGGGCAATCTTGCCGATCGGCGCGCTGGTCGCCTGTTTCTTCGGTGTCTTGCTGGGTGCACCGACCTTGAAGTTGCGCGGCGACTATCTCGCGATCGTGACCCTTGGATTCGGCGAGATCATCCGCATCTTTCTCAACAACCTATCGCGACCGATCAATATCACCAACGGACCGCAGGGGATTTCGCGGATCGATCCGTTCTCGATCGGCAGCATCAAATTCAATACGACGGACAAGCTGTTCGAGCTCACCATTTCCGGGCCGATGAAGTACTACTACGTCCTGCTGTTCATCCTGCTCGTGGCGATCGTGATCAACATTCGCTTGCAGAATTCGCGGATCGGTCGTGCGTGGGAAGCCATCCGCGAAGATGAAATCGCGGCGCGTGCGATGGGCATCAACACGACGCACATGAAATTGCTTGCGTTCGCGATGGGTGCAAGCTTTGGTGGCGTGGCGGGTGGCATCTTTGCCGCGATCCAGCAATTCATCAGCCCCGAGAGCTTCGTGCTGGTTGAATCGATCATGGTGTTGTCGATGGTCGTGCTCGGCGGCATGGGCAACATATGGGGGGTCGTTGCGGGCGCGGTGCTGCTTTCGTTCGTTCCGGAAATTCTTCGGTATACGGTGCTGCCCGTGCAGACCGCGCTGTTCGGCAAAGCGATCGTCGAGCCGGAAGTCGTTCGGATGCTGCTCTTCGGACTGGCGCTCGTGGCGGTGATGCTGTATCGGCCGGCGGGACTCTTTCCTTCTGCCCAGCGCAAGCGCGAGCGGGTGCGCACCGACACGGATGCGGTCCGCTGATGAGTGAGACCTTCCTCGCCTGCGCCCATCTCGCGAAACGCTTCGGTGGCGTGCAGGCGCTCGATGATGTGTCGTTCGGAATCGAACGCAACGCGATCTATGGCCTCATCGGCCCCAACGGGGCGGGCAAGACCACGCTGTTCAATCTCTTGACGGGCATCTATGCACCCGACGGCGGGACGATTGAATTCATCGGCGAATCTTTGTCGGGCCTGGCCCCGAACAAAGTGTGCGCCAAGGGCATTGCGCGTACGTTCCAGAACATCCGGCTCTTCGCGAACCTCACGGTGCTGGAGAACGTGATGATCGGCCGGCATGTGCGCACCAAAGCAGGGGTATGGGGAGCCGTGCTCCGAAATCGTGCGACGCGCGCCGAGGAAGCGGCGATCGAGGGGCGCGCACAGGAGCTCCTCGATTACGTAGCACTCGCGGATCGCGCCAACGACCTGGCAAAGAAGCTGCCCTACGGCGAGCAACGGCGCTTGGAGATCGCGCGTGCCCTGGCGACCGAACCGAAGCTCCTCGCCCTTGATGAACCGGCCGCTGGCATGAATGCGACCGAGAAGGCAGCGCTGGGCGAATTGATCAAGCGCGTGAGGGCTGATGGCGTCACGGTATTGCTGATCGAGCACGATGTGAAACTTGTGATGGGGATCTGTGATCGCATCCTCGTGCTCGACTACGGCAAGCCCATCGCGGAAGGCCGGCCGGAAGACGTGCGACGTAATCGCCGCGTGATCGATGCCTACCTTGGCACCGCGACCGATGCAAACGGCGAGGCGGTGGCGACACCATGAGCGCCCAACCGATCCTGCGCGTCGTGGGCCTGGCGGTTGCATACGGTGGCATTCGGGCGGTGAAGGGGATCGATTTCGAAATCAACGCCGGCGAGACGGTCACCCTGATCGGCGCCAACGGCGCGGGCAAGACGACCACACTGCGAGCCATTGCAGGGTTGATCGCTCCTGCCGCCGGATCGATCGAGTTCGAGGGCCACGCCATCGGCGGGGCGTCGTCCTTCAGTCTCGTGCAACGCGGCTTGGCGATGGTGCCGGAAGGGCGCGGCGTATTTCCACAGTTGACGGTCGCCGAGAACATTACGATGGGTGCATACATCCGTAACGATAAGGCGGCGATCGCGCACGATGTCGAGCGTGTGTACGGACTCTTCCCGCGACTGCGCGAACGCAGCGGCCAATCCGCCGGCACGCTTTCAGGGGGCGAGCAGCAGATGCTCGCGATCGGCCGTGCGCTCATGTCCCGCCCAAAGCTGTTGCTGCTCGATGAGCCGAGCATGGGGCTCGCGCCGGTTATCGTGCAAAAGGTATTCGAGGTCATCGAGGCGATCGCACGGGAAGGCGTCACCATCCTGCTGGTCGAACAGAATGCGAATCTCGCGTTGAAGGCGAGCCATCGTGCCTATGTGCTGGAAAGCGGGCTCATCACGCTATCGGGTAATTCGGCGGAATTGCTGGCGGACCCAAAAGTGCGCGCTGCGTACCTGGGTGAATAGATTCGACGGGATTCGAATCCTCACCGTACCATGACACGCAGAACGTATCGAGTTCGCACGCACCCGTTGTCGCACGCACCAACGATCAAGCATCGATGATCAAGACCATTCTCACGCTGCTCGCCCTTGGCAAGCTCGGCTTCGTCCTGAAGACCGGCGGCACCATGATCATCTCGGTCGGGGTGTATGCCTTCATCTTCGGCTGGTGGTACGCGGTGGGGATCGTGCTGCTCATCTTCGTGCACGAGATGGGGCATTTCGTCGCGGCCCGACAGCGTGGCTTGGCGGTGGGGGCGCCCACATTCATTCCGTTCGTCGGCGCCTGGATCGAGCTCAAGGACCAGCCGATGAACGCCGAGACCGAGGCGTATATCGGCATCGCCGGTCCGATTGCCGGAACTGTCGCGGCGATCCTGTGCTATTGGGTTGCGAACACCATCGACTCGAAGCTTTGGCTCGCGCTTGCGTACACCGGATTCATGTTGAATCTCTTCAACCTGATCCCGCTATTGCCGCTCGATGGCGGGCGCATTACCAATGTGCTCTCGCCGCGCATTTGGTGGCTTGGCATCCCAGTTTTGCTTGCGCTCTTCTGGATGCGGCCAAGTCCGATGCTGATCCTGGTTGCGCTGCTCGCCGCGCCGCATGCGTGGCGTGCTTTCCGGGGCAATCGGGAAGGCGATGCACCACCCCGCTATTTCGATACGCCGATGCGTGTGCGAATTCTCTATGGCGTCTGGTACCTTGGTCTGTGCGCCTTCCTCGGATTCATGACGTACGAGCTGCATGAGATGTTGGTGGCGAAGAAGGTCTCGTAAAAGGGCACAGAGCCCGCCGATGATGCCGTGACCGGCAAAAGTGAATTGCCATGCTAGGATCCCAGGTGTAGCGCCACCAGAGATAGTCACAGGTAGTAGTAGTGTAGTCCGTCGCGGCCGACTTCCCGGCCCTGCCGAGGAGCATCTCGCGCCTCCGGAGTAGCATCAAAACCTTCGCCGCCACCGGCTTCATCGCTTCGAACCCGTCCCTGCGTATAGTGTCGCCGCGCGGCAGGAGAGCGATGCTGCGAAGCGCTGCCCGGAACTGTGTCGGCACCTTGTCGTTTGTTGTTTTCGGGTTCATTGCTACGTTTGCGCTGGCACTCGCCCAGGATAAGCATCCGGTCGTCTACATCGCGCCGATCGAAGGCGTCATCGATCTCGGTCTGGCACCTTTCATTCAGCGCGTCCTCAACGAGGCAACCGAAGCCGGCGCGGCGGCTGTGATCCTTGAGATCAATACGTTCGGAGGACGCGTGGATGCTGCCGTGCAGATCCGCGACGCGCTGCTGAACGCGCGGGTGCGGACGGTCGCCTT
>JBJXGX010000295.1:0-11476 GCA_046160305.1 Burkholderiales bacterium | reverse complement strand
CAAGTCCATGCAGGACCACGGCCTTTTCCAGGCGATCTGCCGGACCAACCGCCTGGACGGTGAGGACAAGGACTTCGGCTACATCGTCGACTACAAGGACCTGTTCAAGAAGGTCGAGAACGCCATCGCGGTCTACACCTCGGAACTCGATCACAGTGCCGGCGGAGCCGACCCGGAAGTATTGCTGCAGGATCGACTGAAGAAGGGCAGGGAACGCCTCGACAACGCGATCGAAGCCCTTGCTCTGCTGTGCGAGCCGGTCGAGCCGCCGAAAGGTGAGCTGGAGCATATCCACTACTTCTGCGGCAACACGGAGATTCCGGCCAATCTGCAAGAACGAGAGCCGCAGCGCGCCGCACTCTACAAGGGCGCTGTCGCGCTAGTGCGTGCCTACGCCAACATCGCCGACGAATTGGAGCCCGCCGGTTACAGCGTCGCCGATGTCGGGCGCATCAAGAAGCAGCTCGACCATTACCTGAACGTGCGCGAGATCATCCGCAAGGCGAGCGGCGAGAGCCTCGACCTCAAAGCGTACGAGGCAGACATGCGGCACCTCATCGACACCTACATCGAGGCCGACGAGCCGAGGAAGATCTCGCCCTTCGACAACATGGGCCTGCTGGAGCTGATCGTGAAGACCGGTATCGCCGATGCCATCAACACGCAACTCGGTGGCATGAAGGGCAACAAGAACGCCATCGCCGAGACGATCGAAAACAACGTTCGCAGCAAGATCATCAAGGAACACCTGAGCGATCCGGCTTTCTACGAGAAGATGTCAGCGCTGCTTGATGAGATCATTGCCGCACGAAAGGCGAAGGCGATCGCCTACGAAGAATTCTTGAAACGCGTCGCGGCGCTGATAAAGAGCGTCGAAGCGGGCAAAGGAGATGACACGCCGGCCGCACTCGATACGCCGGGAAAGCGGGCGCTCTACAACAACTTGAAGAGCGACGCATCATCGGGGAGGCGGTTGCGTGCAGCATCGGCCTCCCCAAGTTCCGAGGGCGACGACATTCTCGATTTGGCGATCAAGATCAATGATGTCGTCAGGACCGTGCGCCCGGACAGTTGGCGTGGCGTTCAAGCCCGCGAGCAAGTGATCAAGGCCGCCCTGTATCGAGTGTTGCAGGATGTGGCCGAGGTGGAGCGCATTTTCCTGATCATCAAGGCGCAGCGAGAATACTGATGTCCTCGCGAATCGATCTAGGCGGCGATGCGGTGGATGTGGTGTTCAAGGACATCAAGAACATCCATCTCGGTGTCTATCCGCCCGACGGCAGGATACGGATTGCCGCGCCTAAGCGCATGAGCCTTGACCACCTGCGCGTCTTCGCCATCGCGAAGCTGCCGTGGATCAGGACACAGCAGAGGAAACTGCGGGCGCAAGTGCGCGAATCCCCGCGCGAATATTTGGACCGCGAAAGCCACTACCTATGGGGCAAGCGCTACCTGCTCAAAGTGGTAGAGGAAGACGCCGCACCAAGCGTGACTCTAAAGCGCGGATCAATCGTGCTGCGGATTCGCCCCAGGGCGAGCGAAGCCGCGCGGCAAGCGATCGTTGCCAAGTGGTACCGGCAGCAACTCAAAGCAGCGGTATCCGAATTGATCGCAACGTGGGAACCGATCCTTGGTGTTCGGGTACAGCGATTCTTCGTTCAACGCATGAAGACAAGATGGGGCGGCTGCAATACCGAGGCGCGCACGATTCGTCTCAACACCGAGCTGGCTAAAAAGCCTCGGGAGTGCCTGGAATACATCCTCGTTCACGAGTTGGTCCATCTTCGCGAGCGACTGCACACCGATCGATTCAACGCACTGATGGACGAATTCCTACCGCAATGGAAACAACTCAGGGAGCTTTTGAACATAGCGCCTCTCGGGCATGAGTCCTGGGGTTACTGACGGTGGTGAACGCCACAACTTGAGTGGGCATGCATGTCACATGTGCCTTCGCTAACGGCGGCCTCGCCATAGACGTTCCTTCGAAGTTGGTGGCCCGTGAGCAATTCGAAGCCATCCGCGAATTAGTTTCTACTCTTTATTGGTACACCGCCAAGTGAAGATCCCGGTCGGAAAATTCCCTTCGGAATAGAATTTTTCTCCCTTGTTCTTGTCGCCGACCTTGGTTGCTTTCGAAAACCCTTCAAGGATGGCAATTTGCCCAGACCCTAGACCATGAAGATGGGCGTCGGTGGAGCCCCAATTTGCGACGGTTCCACGGTCTAGCCCCCAAGATGCAGGGTCGATGGCGCTCCAAGTGTCACTACCCGGCAGTGGATTGAGGCTGTCAACGATCTCTAGTTCCGTTTGCTTGTTGGATGATTGGCAGGTCACTCGATAAATGGTTGCCACGAGTCCTCCATTAGGTGGAATGCATGAGAACTCGCTATGAATCGAATCGCGAATTGCTCACCAATATTGCAGCCGACATGGGATCTTTCTTTCGGGCACCCTCGAGCCGCTTTTGCTTTGGCAATGTCTAAAGAGCAGAAGGAATTGTGAAGGCGCAAATGATAGGTTATGCGGCTTTCGTTTTTCATTCAATGGGTCTATTGCGATAGTGCGCCACTTTCTTCGTCGCAGCGGGCACCCACCGTTCGGACTCCCCATAAAGCCGGCAGCGACACCACTACGATAGACCCCGTAACGCCGATGCACCAGATGGTAATGACAGCGGCGCGTTCAACCCGCTACACTCGTCATCCTCGAGGCGCTCGGATCGCGGCAAAACTGGCGCCAATCTAGCGATCATAGGGTGGCTCATTGGTGCGGTCGGTTATACGTACGGTCAGTAAGAGGATAGAGAGCCAGAAAGGACCGTCCAAATGATGTCTAAGACAGAAACGCAGATGGGCCACCGTAAGTCTTGCGAAATCTTTGGAGTCGCGGTCCTTCTCTGGGCGGCGTCTGCAATGAACGCAATCGCGACAGGGGCGGATTACCGCTTCACTCCGCAAGAGACGGCAAAATCAATTGCGTCGATCAATCCAAGCAGCGCTGACCTGCAGAAGTTAGAAACAACCGACGTTGCGACGCCAACCTTGGGGTCAAGCTTCCACGCCCTTACGGGAACGTGGAGCGCTAGGAATTGCTTTGACCGGTCCGTAGTTCTTGAGGCGGAGAACCGAATCCTGACCGGGGGTGCAACGGTCCAACTGAAGGTCAATCTCATCGACACGTTTGAGTCCCTAAAGGAAAAAAGCGACCTCTCCGCTTACGCCGCCGCCAGATACGGCGCGTACTCGGGAAGCTTCAATTACGCGGAGCTTATCGAAAAGTCCCGCTCGAGCAACGCGGTCTATGCGGTTCTCGAATTTCGTACCGACTTCTTGCCGCGTACGGCAGATTTCTCGGCATCACAGCTTGACAAGGGCCTCCCGAACCGGACGAGTAAAGAATTCGTCAAAATATGCGGTACGCACTACGTCAAAGGGATTGGGTACGGGGTATCGCTAAGGGCTATTCTCAAGGCCGAGCGCCTCACAGAAGAAGAGCATAAGAATTTCTCTGGAAAGCTTTCCGGCGGCTATCAAGATGGAACCGGGTCAGTTGATTTCGCCGGCAGCGTCAATCGTTTTCTGGACTTCGTGAGCATCTCGAATAAGGTCAATTTCGAAGTGATCCAAAACGGCACGCGCGAAATCTGCGGATCGGCAAGGGATGCGAATTCATACATGGCGACGATTCTGGACGCGAAAACCACTGGGCAGAGCAAACTTACGGCCATGGTTTCTTGTGCGACGATAATGAGCGGAGCAGTAAAAGGCGGGTTAGATTCGGCTCAGAAGCGATTCGAAGGTTGCCAGAAGGAAATTCCGAGTCGAAGCTGTCGCCTCGCGGATTACGACGGAGTTACGCTCCCAATCTTTTACCAGATGGAACCGACCACATCGCTCGATGCCCCGGCAGTCACCGAACTGTTCCAGCTTACGCAACGTGCCTTAACCGCCAGTCTTACGACGCTGGAAGCAATAGCGGAGTTAAAGCGCTTTCGCGAGTATAGGGAGCAACTGGAACCGCGCCTCACAGAGCAAGAGATCCTGATTCTTGACGCGCAAGTCACCGAATTCAAGGGGTATGAGAAGGCGGCGACGGATCTCGCAGAAAGATGCGCGTCCGAAATGGCGAATCGAGGGATTAGTCCCAGATGTGATCCCGCCAAGGCAAAGATTCAAATGGTTGACAAACGCGACGTTAGATCAAAATGGAGCGCCGGGAGAAGGGAATGGTCGAATATCGAGACGTCGCCGTTCTATCCGCGTAGGCCGAGACGGACGGTACTTGGGGCGTTAGGCCCGAAGGAGAAAGCGAGCATCAGTGTACGGGGTTCCATTTGGCATCGAGATCGAGATGTTAGCAACAATCCCTTTGCGCTTGATCTTTGGGAGTGGTGCCGGACGGCGTCACTTAAAAAACTCCTCTTCTGTCAAGTGATCGTGATGCGACCGAATGGGACGGAAGAGACCGTGGGGTGGTCGGAGAATGGCGGCATCCGTAGAGCGCCGGTAATTTCGGGCCCAGCAACAGCAGTCTTTTTTCAACCTGTTTATGCTATGGATAATCCGCCTGGAGAAGCGCTGCCGGATCGCAGTTCACGGTGCTCCGAGAACTCAGGCCGAAATTTTCGGATCGCCGCGTCGGCTGCCCTTAGCTTGTTGGAGGACTCGGCGACGGAAATTGTTCCGGACGCGATAGACAAGTGTAGATAGCGTGGAATGAATCTGGAGCGGTACACAATTCAAAGGACCAATTGACCAATTGTGCGATTGGGGAGGACCTGAGTCCCGTCGACGATTTCTAGGTCGTGATTTGTTCGATTGACCCTACAATCTAATCGCCGGGCTCCGATACGTCCGCGACACCCAACGGCACCCCGGCAGTGACCTCGCAACAAAAGGAAGTGCGTTTGACTTGCCTGCGATTGGCAGCCGGCTGCTTGTTCACATTGGGCTTTTCGGCGTCACGTAGCCCGCTCAGACAGCTCAATTGGGGGTGTTTTTGGGGGTATGTATAGCGACAATACTGAACTGCTACTCGTACAATCAGTGTCTTAAGGAAAGACTTCGAGTCCCGCCTCCGCACCACGGTAGTATCCAAGACCGTCCGTATTGATCCGCTAAAGCACGACTCTCCCCTATGCGGAGGGAATTTGTGGGTCATACACATCCGAAGCGGTCTACTGTCGACCGCGAGCGTTTGCGGCAATTACCAAAACTGATAATATGACCGCCATCGGTGCGGTGGTTGGGTAACAGCCGGGAAAACATTCGCGAATTTCCGGACGATCCAAGGCGCGAGGCCGGTTATCAGCTTGAGCGGGTGCAGGCCGGCAAAGACCCCGCCGATTGGAAACCCATGCCGTCCGTGGGCTTGGGGGCGAAGGAAATCCGCGTGCGTAATGGCGGCGCTTTTCGGGTGATTTACGTGGCGCGCTTTGCCGAGGCGGTCTACGTGCTGCACGCTTTCCAGAAGAAGGCGAGCAAGACATCCAAGCCCGATATCGAACTGGCGCGCATGCGGTTCAGGGAGCTGATTCGGGAGCGAAGACAATCATGAGTGGACGGCTGAAAATCACACGCGGCAGTGGCAACGTGTTTCACGATGTCGGCTTTGACGCGGAAGAAGCGGAAAACCTCAAACTGCGCGCCGATCTGATGATGCGCATCGAGGATTACTATAAAACGAGCGGCGCAACGCAGGCGGCCACGGCCAAGGCACTGGGGCTTACCGCACCGCGATTCAACGCGCTACTTAAAGGCAAGATCAACCTGTTCAGTCTGGACGCGCTGGTGAATATCGCAGTGCGAGCAGGGATGCGGATTGATTTGCGAGTTAGAAAGGCGGCGTAGTTCCGAGTACACGCTTCGAATGACCGTCATGCATCCCAGTGCCTTCGACCCCTTCACCACGACGCTAGCGGAGGCGCAAGCGCGACTCGCCGGCGCCCAGGGCCTCTCATTCGCGGCCCGCTGTGGCGGGCGTGCGGGGCCCGTAAGCTACTCGAACGCCAATCTTCAACGAAGCCAATCCGCTCGACGGGATGGCCGTGTGTGCGGTCCATGATCTGATTGCGCCGGGGTGGCTCGCTCGTGCGTACCTCCAGGGCTTCCGTGCTGTGGTGACCGGCCGCACCGTCCTTTTCACGATTCTCGGCTGCTTTCTGGATGGCATCTCGATGGTGGTATTGACCGCGTCAGTGATCCTGCCGTCGGTGAGAGCCGCCGGCATCGATCTCTTGTGGTTCGGCATTCATCGTGCTGGTCGTCGAGATGGCGCGTGATTTTGGACGTCCAACGAACATTCACCCAGGGATGGCTTCCCGTACCACACCAATTTGATTGATGAGTGGCCGCATTGAGCACTCGATTGCAATCGATTCGGCTTCCTGAAGTAAGGCGAGCGCCCGCATTCGATCTGGACGTCGATCGGATTCGACGAGTGCCTCGGCGTAGTCGCGCAGTGTCCAGGCGAACTCGGGACGAAATCTTCCGGTCTTGCAGAACTCGATTGCGTCCTCGAAGTGTGCATGGGCTGCATCGCGATTGCCGATGGTCCTTGCAAGGCGTCCAAGCACGCGATCCGCGCAAGGGCCTGCGGCGAACGCCAGCATTTTTCGGTGCGGGCGCAGCGCCGTGTACTGCTCCGTCGCCAATCCTATATCACGCGAAACCACCGCGACCATCGCGAGCCCGACGCGCGCCATTCGACTGAGGGCCGGCAGATGAGAGGCATGAGCGAGCGCGATCGAAGCTGCCTCCGTCACAACTGACAGCCGATCACCCGTTCCGGAGATCGAGGCGCATAGGGCCAGCGCCCCTCCGGTGACCGCATGCTCCGGCGTCGGACCCGGCGGTGTCATGCGCATGACCTCGATCAATCGTTCAATGTGGGCGTCACCTTCTTCGATATTGCCGCATTCGTGCTCCATGAGGGCGCGTGTCCAAAGCAGTCGAAAATCCATCGGAGACAAGGCCAGGCCGCGGTTACTGGCCTCCCGTGCCGGGTCCCACTCGCCCTTCAAACGGTGTACGTTTTCGTTCAACCAGTGCACACCCGCCAGCCAGAAGCGATTGCGCAGCTTTTCCGCGGCGGGAAGCGATGCAGCAGCATGGTCTCGCAATCCATCCAAGTCACCCAGATCGCGGAGGCTCGAGGCGACCCAGTAACGCGCAGTCAGGGCAGCGTCAAGCTCTTCGGTGCTCTCCGCCAACGTGATTGCTCGCTTGCCAGTCGCGATCGCTTCCCGGTAACGAAGATGGAAATAATCGATATAGATCGCGCTCGCGAGGGTACGAATTTCGAGGACGGTATCTGCATGGCGTCTGGCGATAGTCAGCGCCTGATCGAATGCGTTGCGCGCGGCCATCGGATCGACCTGATGGATCCCCAAGATCCTCCCGTTGCGCGACAGCAGCTTGGCCGCGTCGAGCGAGTCGGCTGGAACAAGCTGCAGCGCCCGGCCCACGAATTCTGCCATCGCACTTTCCAGACCGGGAAAATGTGGGAACGGATAGACGGCGATCGCAACCGCGCGGGTCACCTCGCCGAGATCGACGAAACAGTCGAACGCTTTTCGGAACGATTCGATCGCCTTCGCAAACTGAAGCCGCTCGAGTGTTCCCATCTGCGAGCATCCGATTCCGAACAGGATCGCCGCGGTCTTCGCATCGATGGGTTCGCCTTCCTTCGCCGCCAATGCCCGATCGAAGTGCTCGAGGGCCTCCTCATACGCGTAAGCGGAAAGCGCTTGCTCGCCAGCGAGCATCGAGTAGTGAACAAGTTTCCCGTTGCCGCTGAACGATGACGCTTCGGCGAAATGATGTGCGAGCTCCGCGGCATGCGCCTCGACATGCGATCCGTAGAGCAATTCGAGCGCTTCACCAATCTGCGCGTGGACGCGAACTCGTCGTGTCGTTGAAAGTTCCGCGACCAGCGTCTCGCCGATCAGTGCATGGGTGAACTGGTATTGGTCGATGCTCGCCGGAATTTCCTCAATGACGCGCGCGGCGAGCGCTTCTTCCAGCACTTCGACCAACCGGTCCGTTGCAACGTCCGCGATCAGCCGGCCCAACTGTTTCAACGTGAAGTGCCGGCCGATTACGGCTGCGATCGTCAAGGCGTGATTGCACGCTTCCGAGAGGCGGTCCAAGCGCCGGCCGATGACCTCTCGCACGCCCTCTGGGATGCGCAAGGTCCATCCTTCGTCTCCCTTCGGGTGATTCGCGTGCAGCGAACCCTCCTCCGCCAGCAGTCGAACCACTTCGGTCACGAAGAATGGATTGCCTTCGGTCTGCCGATGCACCGCCGCGACCAGCGCTTTTGGTGTCGCTGAGCCTCCTGCTATTGTCGCGATGAACGTACGGACATCATCGTGATCGAGGCCGCGCAGGGTGAAGCGTCGCAGCCGCCCTTGCCTGGTCAGCTCGGCAAGCGTCTGAGACAACGGGTGCTTGCGCGAAATTTCGATGTCTCGGTAGGTGCCGACTATGAGCATCGGCGCCGCCTCGTATTCCGTAACGAGGAACTCGAGGAGCCGCAGTGATGGGTGATCGGCCCAATGCAGGTCGTCGAGGATCAGCACCAGCGGCCGGCGTCTGCCGATATTCATGAGATACGTCGTGATGGCGTCGAACAACCGAAACCGCGCCTGCTCCGGGTCGAGGTTCGGCAGGGGGGCGATGCGCGGAAACAGGATGCGAACCTCGGGAACGATCTCGGCGATCGCGGCAGCGCCGTGACCCATCTCGGCGTGGAGACGGGCGGTGTCTTTGCCGTGGATGGCTGAGCGGATCACCTGCACCCATGGCCAATAGGGCGGCGCACCCTTTCCCTCGTAGCAGCGTCCCCAAAACACCTCAGCGTTGTAATGCCGCGCGTGCGCGGCCAGTTCTTGTGCGGTGCGCGTCTTGCCGATACCGGGCTCGCCCGAGAGCATCACGAGTCGGCCGCGTCCGGCCTGTATGTCGGACAGTGCCGACTTGAGCGCGTCCATTTCCTTCCTGCGGCCGACGAATTGTCCGGTTCCCGATTCATCAACGGGGTGTGCATTGGACAGTGGCACGGACGACGCTGGGACCGTGACGACAGACGGCCGATCGGACGACGACAATCTCGGTTCGCGATCGACGTCGAGATGTGCGGTTGTGTGAATGCCTCTCGCAGAATCGAGAAATGCCGCGTGCTCGTCGGTGGGGATAGACAGCCGATCGGCAAGGCGTTCGGCCAGGCGTCTCGAAGGTCGGCGCTCATCCGTCTCGATTTTGCGGATCGCCGATGGGGAGCAGCTCACGCTCTCGGCAAGCGCTTCTTGCGTGAGATCGAGCGCCTTTCGACGACGCCGCAACCAGTAGCCGAACGAGTCGGTGTGCTCACTCATGGGCGATCTCATCTGATGAAGACCCGATCAGCGCCGAGTCTACTTCAGCCTCCGATCGCGGTTATCGGCGTGCCGGAATCTGTGTCACTTTCTGTCCCGCTCGCTGTCCCGCATCTGTCCGGCAAAGCGTGACCGGTTGTGGGCGCGGGTCGGCTCAAATGGCTCCTACACCAATGTCGGTGTTCCATCGGAAACAGGAGACCACCATGACCAGCAACGATCGCAGCCAGCATGAGCTTCAGGTCAACACGTCGGCCTTGCAGGGTGGCTTGTGGGAGAGGTTTCTGGAAGCAATCTACCAAGCGTATCTCACTGGCCGTCGGCGCGAAATGCATGGTCATAAGAACGACGGCGCTGATCCATTCTTAGCAAGTGCGCAGTTCTGGTGGCGCGTATAGACGAGCCCTGAGGGCGTGACGCCGATCACGCCTTTCGTGTGTGTTGGCGCAATGCTTCGGAAGGTATGGCGGCAGAGCATATCGACTGTCGAACGGGAGGGATCATGCAAACCATCAATCGCAGTGAAACACGCTTCAATCTCGGTGCCGGGCAAATGCTCAAGCTTCCGCGCATGCCGCGCGTAAAGATCACGTGCCGCGCGGGAGAGATCTGGATTACCGAGGGCGGCGTCGGCAAGGACGTCATCCTTGCGTACGGCTCGACCTGCACCAGTCAGGGCAAGGGAGACGTCATCGCTTACGCGCACGAGCCGAGCGGCTTTGATGCGCTGCGGTTCCCCAGCGTGATCGCACGATTGGCGGAATACCCCGGACAATACGCAAACGCCTGGGCGCGACGATGGAGGTTCCCTCGCCACGAATCGGGTGTGGGTGAGGGGCGCAATTACGCCGTCACTAGTCAATCCTGACCAGGACCATTGGCGAAGGTCCGCAATGCAATGGTCAATCATGAGGATTTGCGGCAAGCGCACCCGCACCTAGACTGACACTTTCAAAAGCGTCAAACAGGGGCCTGCGATGCACCAGAGCCATCAAGTCGATGAGCACGAATTGATAGGCACGATGCGCCGCCCGAGCGAACGAAAAGAGGCGCTGTCGGGACAAGAGTCCTACTTGCACGGCTTCGACTCGCGGTTTCCGAACCCACCCCGGGACCGCAGTCCCTGGAAGATCCGGAGCGGGACGCGTTCAATCGCCCGAATCGAATCCGAATGCACCGAGTCCAATATGCGCGCGCGTGGCGATGTGCGGCTCTTCAATCGATCGCGGGCTGAGTGATGTGCACCGCGGTCGTCAAGAAGGAGGAATCTAGCTGCGTCTGTCCCAACCAGGCCACCTGGGGAGGCGGCCACCTTTAGAGAAGGAACAAGTGATGAAAACTAATTTCGGGAAGTGGAGGCACGCGTGTCTGTTCGCGGGATTTCTCGGTGTTGGTGTTGCCCCGCTGGTGCAGGCGGACGATATGACGCGACTCGTCGCCCCGATCGGGTCGAATCCTGGCGGCCAGTCATATGGCCGTTGGGCGGCGGAGTGGTGGCAGTGGGCGCTTGGTGTTCCAGGCGCCACGAATCCCGTCCTGGACGTGACCGGTGCGTACTGCGCCCAGCGCCAGGTGGACAAAGTATGGTTTCTCGCCGGATCGTTCGTCCCTGGGTCGGTGCAGCGGACGTGTGAGGTGCCGGCGGGAAAGTCGCTGTTCTTTCCGCTGATCAATATTTCATACGGAGCGTTTTTGAACGACGCACCAGACACGCGAACCGATCAGTACATTCGCGCCGCTGGGAGCTGTACAGAACCCGCTCAAATCTCGGTGTCGATCAACGGCATGAAGGTTCGGAACCCGACCCAGTACTTCACCGGCCGCTCAGGCAATCCATCGCCATTCTTCAACGTGCAGCTTCCTCCTGGCAATCTGTTCGGATTAAATGAGGCGGCGGCAAATGAGCTGGTCCTGAGTCCGAGCGCCGAACAGGGGTACTACCTCTTCGTGCATCCGTTGCCGCCCGGCAGGCATCAGATCAAATGGATAGCGAGCGGGTGTACGCCTGGGAACTCCCAAGACATCACGTATCACCTCACCGTCGTCGGCAGGGGCGGGAAGGACGATTGAGCGTGTTGGGCAACGGCTTGATCGCAC
>JBJXGX010000294.1:0-4639 GCA_046160305.1 Burkholderiales bacterium | reverse complement strand
CGACGACCAGGTCGATGCAGAAGTGCTCATCGAAGCGCCGGATCGACGGATACTTGATCGAGGTTTGAAACAGCGTGTGCAGCATGTGAAAGCCCGTCTTGTCGGCGGCAAACCACGTGCGATCGATCTCCATGCCGCCAAACGCCCGCACGTTGACATGGCCGTCGGGCTTGCGGCTCCACGGGCACCCCCAGTGCTCCACCTGCACCATCTCTTCGTGGGCGTTCGCCACGAAGTACTCGACCACGTCCTGTTCGCACAACCAGTCACCACCCGCCACGGTGTCGTGGAAGTGGGCTTCCAGGCTGTCGTGCGCCTGCGTCACTGCGGCAGCGCCACCCTCGGCGGCCACGGTGTGACTGCGCATCGGGTAGACCTTGGAGACGAGACCCACGCTGAGCGCGGGGTCGACCTCGGCCACCGCGATTGCAGCGCGCAGCCCGGCGCCGCCCGCGCCGACGATGGCGACATCGACCTTGATGATTTCCATGGTCATCTCTCGGGCCGCCCGAGCATCAGCGCGTCAACACCAGCTTCTGGTACAGGCCGCCAAAGTAGGTGCGATGATCCGATGAAGTGGGGGGCGCCGAAGAGGGAAGGAATTGCTCGATGTCGTGCTCCCACAGGTCCATTGCATAGGGCTCCAGCTTGCGGAAGACCAGCTGCATCAGCGGCCGCATCGGGTGCCAAGGTCGCGGCCGGTGGTAGTCGACGATGACGACCTTGCCACCCGGTTTGACCACGCGCATTGCCTCGGCCAAGGTGGCGCGGCGCACCGTCTCGGGCTGCTCATGCAGGAGGAAGAACAGCAGCACCTGGTCGTAGCCGGCATCGGCGCAGGCGAGCGACGAGGAGTCGCCCTGGAGCAGTGCCACACGTTCGTCGACGGGCAGCTTGCCAGCGAGGTTAGCGAGCTGGATCGGCAGGATGTCCACCACGTCGAGGCTGGCGTCGGCGGCCAGGCGTTGGAGCAGGCGCGACGTCAAGTCGCCGTACACGCAGGCCACCTGCAGGGTCTTACCCTGCGCCGGGCTGCACAACTCGGCCAGTGCGGCATCACGCAACCGACCGAAATTACCGAACAGGATCGCGTTGACGAGCCGTTCACGCTCGAACACGCGCACCGCGCGCGGATGCACATAGGCCCACCAGTACACTTGCGTCAGATAGTGCGGAATCGGCTGCGGCTTCAAGGGCGCGCTCCCGAAACCGCCCAGCACCGCCTCGGACGCGGGCGAAAGAGGCGGTGTCATCGGCGGCCCAATCAAAACTTGTAACTCATCGCCACGTAGACGATCTGCGCGGTGTAGTTTGGATTAGCGAACGCGCCGCTCAGGTAACTCGCACCGGTTCCGGCGCCGATCGTGTATTGGTAGCCGTCGTACGAGATGTCGCTGAAGCGAAAGCGCTCGAACGCATAGCCGGTGGTGAGGTCCCATCGCTTGGTGAACGAATACGTGCCGCGCAGGTTCACCGCCACTTTCCGCGTATTGTCGTAATTGCTGATCGAGGTCGCCGGCACGGTGGGGAGAGCGCCCTCCTGAACCGAGAAGTCCGCGGTCCCTCGGGTCCGCTGCCAGATCAAGGAGCCATTCAGTTTCCAGCGCTCCGCGGGCCGCCAGTCCGCGCCAAGGCCGACCGCATAGTTCCGATCGTTGTTGCGGGCCCCCCAGTTGTAGTTGCTGTTGTTCGGTGCGGCGTACGGATCGTACGCATTCGCGGCCGCGAGGTCGCTGATATTGCGGTGATACGAGTCGTACTGGATCCACTCCACGTCCGCGAACGCCATCACCCGGAATCGCTGGATATCGCCCCAGGCCACGCTGAGATAGAGCTCCTGGCGGTCGTCCTTGGTCCGCCCGAGAACCGTGTCCTTGTACCTGTTCTGTTTGTAGATGCCCTCGAGTCCGATGTCCCATAGCTCGGCCGGCTGGATATCCAGGACCACCTTGACGAGGTTCTGGTCGACGTTCGATGCGTCGAAGCGCGCGACGAACCGGTTCAGGTAGTTGGGATCGGCCGGTCCGGTGCCGGCATCGCCCTCGAGAAAGTGCGACCGGCGCTGCATGTATTGATACTTCAAACGCGCGCTCGCCCAATCGAGCATGGTGTTGCGGTACTCGATGCTCGCTTTCCGGTCCTTGGTCTGGTCGAAATCGATGCGATTGCGGTGCAGGTCGACATAGTCGAATCCAACCACCAGTCTGTGGCTCGGACTGAAACGGTAACCGACATCCAGACCGACATTGTTTTTCCGATAGCTGAGCGTCTCGGTAATACAACTCAGCCCGCCGCAGTTGAGCCCGGCCGGCGGCGTCGCGAACGTGACGTGGGGCGAGCGATTGTCCTTGTTGAACCAATTCCAGTAGGCGCGCGTATCGATTTGCCGCGTGGGATTCGAATGCAGCGACAACGACGCGGTCAAGTGCCGGATGTCCCCATCGAAATTGGCCCGGTCCGGATTCGTTGCACCGAACACGCCACCGGTATTCAATGCCGACGCTGCAATCGGGACACTGTTGCTTGTTTTGCTGTAGGTCATGCGCCCGGCCAATGTCGAGCCGAACGGCAGTTGCTTCAGCGCCCCGTTGGCGCCGATTTTGCTGTAATCGCTATCGGGGGCGAGCGTCGTGGTATCCAGGCCGTTGCCGAAGAAGCCGTTGGTCCAACGGAGGGATTCGTTATCGTTGTTGAACCGGCTGTGCAGAAGGCTCAGGGAAAACTGGCCACGCTTCGATGCATAGCCGCCTTCCACCGAGAAATTGCGCGTCTTGTAGTCGACCGGGAAGGGTTTGTCGGTGAATCCGTTGCCCGGGCTCGTGCCATTGGCGCCGGCAATCAGCCGTCTACCCTCCTGAGTAACCTGATTCGCCTCGGTGCGGAAGTACCACGGCGAGTTGTTGGATAGCTCGAACATGAGGCCGCGGTCGTCGCGCTTTTCGCGAAGGTCGTACGAGGCCCATGTATTCGTGTTCAGGTTGGGCAGGACTGCCGTCAGTGTGCCGGTGCCGGTGCCGGCGCCGGCATACGGCGTGCGGGCGCCAAACGCCCAGTTGTGGACGATGCTGTTTTGATACAACTGATACTTGAAGATCGTGTACTTGCCGCCCTTCACATCCAGATACTTATCGTCCCGGCCGATGTTCTCGCCGTAGACGTCGACGTAGTACTGGGCACCACGGCCTTTGATATCGAAGCCGCCGATGGCGCCCGAGTCGAGATCGCGGTACTCGTTCAGCTTGGCCGCATCATTGGCCTTGTCATTGGTGATACGGAGCCCCAGCCCGACTTCGCCGGACACCTTGAAACCATCAGCGATATCCTGCGCCAGCGCGCCGGACGCCGCGATCAGGCCGATCACCACGATCGGGATCGTTCGGGTGGTCATGTTCGTCTCCTACCGCGTGAAGAACTTGCCCCGGTTGGCCGGGGCATTGCTGCCGTGGATGTTGGTATGGCAGTTGAGGCATGCGCGATTCACCAGCCGCGTGTTGGGCGCCCCGGCCGTTGGGCTGCCGAAGCCCTGATTGCCGCTGTAGTAGGTCCCCGGATGCCGCGACCAGTCGTGGCAATCCTGGCAAAGGTTAGGCACCCGCTCATTCAGCAACTTGGCGTGAGGCGAGCCGTGCGAGTTGTGGCAGGTCAGGCAGTTCTCTTCAACCGGCGGGTGCTCATGCATATAAGGCCCGCGCTTGTCGGCGTGACAACTGGTGCAGAGCTGATTGATCGATTCGTCCTTCACCATCGCGTGGCTGAGCGCCCCGTGCGGGTTGTGGCACGAGCTGCACTTCAGCTTGCCTTCGATGATCGGGTGGTGCGAAGTCTTCAGCAGTTGTGAGCGGATCTGCTTGTGGCAGCTCGTGCAGGTCTCGTATTCGAGCTGGCGAGTGGTCGTGACGAACGGGGTGATCGACGGATTGTCTGTTCTCAGCGGCGCGTTCCGCGGCTCATGGATCACGTGGCAACTGTCGCACGCCACGTCGTTCTTCTTGTGCCGTCCAGACTCCCAGAAGGCGAGCTGACGATCGCCGCCGTGGCAAGCGAGGCAGGCTTGGCTACGGCCATCGGCCGAGGTCCGCGCGCCTTTCTTGCCGAAGATGCGATCGGGCAGCGGCCGCTCCTTGGCCGTGGCGGGTTTGTTGACATGGGTCTCGCTCTCGCCATGGCAGCTCGTGCAGGTGAGCCCGGCGGCATGCGCCGCGCCGCCGTGCCGTGTCTTGGCGATCCCCAGGACCGGAAACTCCTCGGTCTCGTCGTGGCAGCGCGTGCACTTGGCGTCGCCTTTCATCACGAGATCCTTGCGCGGGGCGCGCTCGGCATCCTTGTCTTGCGCCAAGGCGATTCCACCCAGCCCTACGACCAGCGCGGCGCTCTGGAGAATCACGATCAAACATCGTGTCGGTTTCATTCGAGTGGGTCTCCAGATTATCGCCACGGGTTGTGGGCTACTTCGTCTTGCTGATGCCAAGCTCCTGAGGTCCGGGCCCGCCGACCGGCTCGTTGTGCGCGATACCGAAATGACAGTCGATGCACGTCTTGCCCTCCTCACGGCCCTTCGCATGGCGGCTCTTTGATTTCTCGGACTGCAGCTCGGGGTTCCAGGCATCGTCGTGATGGCAATTGCGGCACTCGATCGAGT
>JBJXGX010000293.1:0-15747 GCA_046160305.1 Burkholderiales bacterium | reverse complement strand
AGCACTTTATCTTTCGGACCGTCGGCAACGACGCGGCCACCGTCCATCACGATCAGGCGATTCACCAGGCTCAAGAGTGACGGCCGATGCGTGACGAGCACCAATGTGCGACCGGCGAGCTGCATCTGGAGGCGTGCCTTGAACTGCTCCTCGGATCCCGCGTCCATTGCACTGGTGGGTTCGTCGAATAATAGAATCGGTGGTGCGAGTAATTCAGCGCGCGCGATGGCGATGGCTTGACGTTGTCCACCGGATAACGACTCGCCACGCTCACCGACGGGCAGATCGAAACCGTTGGGCATGCGATCGATGAACTCACTCACACCGGCGATCTCGGCCGCGCGTGCCATTGCCGATTCTTCTGCATAAGGTGCGCCGATCAGTATGTTGTCGCGCACGCTGCCGTAGAAAAGCGTGATGTCCTGTGGCACGTGTCCGATATTTCGCCGGAGCGCGGCCGGATCCAGTTGCCGCAGTTCGGTGCCATCAATGAGGATCGACCCGTTCTTGGGCGGATAGAGGCCGAGGATCAGTTTTTCGATCGTTGATTTCCCCGACCCGATCCGCCCGATCAACGCGACCCGCTCGCCTGCCGCGATCTTGAACGAGACGTTTTCCAAGGCGTCCCGCTGGCTCTCCGGATAGCTGAACGACACGCCGCGGAATTCGATCGCACCGTTCAAACGCTGCCGATGCAGAAACACTTTGTCGGCCGGACGCTCGATCGGCAGGTTCATCAATCGATCGATCGAACCGAGCGAGGTCCGGGTCTGCTTGTATCGCGTGAGGAGTCCGGCGATCTGCGCAAGCGGTGCGAGCGCGCGGCCGGTGAGCAAGGTGCAGGCGATGAGCGCGCCGACGGTAAGCTTGTCCGCAGCGATCAGATATACCCCGCCGATCACGATCGCGAGGTACGCCAGTTGTTGCATGAAGAGCGAGAAATTCACTGCGGTCGCCGACAGGAATCGCGACTTCAACGCGTGGGTGGCGATCTGCGCGATCACCTGCTCCCAGCGGCGTTGCCGTTGGCCCTCGGCGCGCATGATCTTGATCGTGTCGAGACCAACGAGTGTTTCGATCAAGGATGCCTGTCGTTGCGAGTTCAATCGAATATTGGCCTCGACCGCGCGTCCGAGAGGTCGCTGGACGGCGAGACTCGCGAGGATCACCACCGGCACGGCGGCCACGCAAATCCAGGCAAGCGGGCCGGCGAGCCACGCAATCACCGCGATGAACAAGAGTGCGAACGGCAGATCGATGATCGTTGTGATCGTGACCGACGTGATGAATTCGCGAACCGCTTCGAACTCCTGGACCGACGATGCGAACGCACCCACCGATTTCGGCCGTGCGGCCATCTGCAGTCCCAGGACGCGTTCGTGGATCTGCGTCGAGAGCACCACATCGATCTTCTTCCCGGCGAGATCCACGAAATAGCCGCGCAGGGCTCGCATGCCGAGATCGAACAGCAGGACGATTCCCACCCCGATTGCGAGCACCCATAACGTCTCGATCGCCCGGCTTGGCACGACGCGGTCATACACGTTCATCGTGAAGAGCGGCATCGCGAGCGCAAATAGATTGACGAGGAACGAGGCGATCAGCACTTCGCCATAGATTCGCCAAGAGCCTGCAAGCGCGCTCGCAAACCAGTGCCGGGCGCGCGGCATGGTGCTCTCGGCGGTGCGATCGTCGAACTGGAAGCGCGGCCGCGCAAGAATCGCGTAGCCCGTATACATCTGCGCGAGGTGCTTCAAGGTCACTTCGTGTTCGCCTTGTCCCGTCTCGGGCAGGACGATCGTGGCTTTGATGTTGCCGGTCTTGCGGACCAGTACGCACGCCTTCTTGTCTTCCAGCAGCAGCACCGCGGGGAGCACGAGCTCGGAGAGTTTCTCGATGGTGCGGTGAACAATCTTGCTGCCAAGGCCGCCGCGTTCGGCCGCACGGGTGAACAGGTCGGGGGTCAAACGATGCTCGACCAGGGGCAGGCCTGCGGTGAGCGAATCCGGCGCGACATCGCGTGCGTGGATGCGGCAGAGGATCTGCAGGCAACCAAGCAGGGGATCGTCGAGCGAGGTGGCGCCCGGTGGTACGTGCCAGGCATTCGGAATGGCAAGACGTAGGGCAGGGGGCATGGGCGTCGTCCGCACTGTTGTTATGGACGTGCGCCAGTCGTGATGCCATGCCCCGTTTTCGCAGCGTATTAGGAGGGGGCGTCGACCGCGCGCAGTTGATGCAGTATCAGCAATCGTTTCGAAATTGATATCTGCACCACAAACGCCAACTGGACTGCGTCACGGATCGGCGAACTTGTAGGCGAAGCCTGACACGGTGGGGTGATGCAGCGCGCATCGCGTGGGTGAAGAGTGAAGAGTGAAGATTGACCGTTCGTCCTCGGCTTGTCGAAGGGCGAATACCGATGAGTCCGTGAGCGGACACCATGAACGGACAAAAGTGCGCCGTCGAGAAGCCCGCGTTACCCTTCGACAGGCTCAGGGCGAACGGAGGATGAGGAACTGAGGCATCAGCACGGACACGTAAAGTATCTGCCATTCAGGGAGCATCCTTCCCTACGCCAGCGCACTAGCCGGCCAACGCGCGGCGCAAGTACTGCCCCGATCCTGCTGCGCCGACAATTCGTCCATGATCCATGACCACTTCGCCCCGGACGATCGTCATCACCGGCCATCCCTTGAGCGGCCATTGCTCATAGAGGCTGTAGTCGGAATAAGAGCCGAGCGCAACCGGATCCGCGGCTTTTTCAAGGGTCAGATCGACGATGGTGAGATCGCCGTCGAGCCCGATCCGGATATCGCCCTTGCGATCAGCCAGATGAAAAATGCGGGCCGGCGCGGCGGTGAGCGCATCGCAGAGTCGATCGAGCGCAAGTCCGCGCTTGTGATAGCCCTCGGATAACAGGACCGGAAGAATTGTCGCGGTTCCCGGGAATCCTTGTGACGCCTGCCAGATCGGCTTCTCTTTGGTCGCGCGCTTTCTCGGCACGTGGTCGGAGGCCACGACTTCGATCGATCCATCGGCGATGCCTTCCCACATGGCTTCGACATCGTCCGAGGTGCGAAAGGGTGGGTTGGCCTTGCCGAGCGAACCGATGTCCATGTCCAGGTGATGTGTAAGGTAATGCGGGCAGGTTTCAAGGTGAACATTCGGATATCGCTCGCGCCACTTGCGGGTCTCCTCCAGTCCAAGCCGCGATGAAAGATGGGGAATGTAGATGCGCGCGCCCAACTGTTCGGCGAAATACGCCGCGCGCACCAGGTTTTCGGCCTCGGTGAATGCCGGCTTCGAGAGACACCAATCGCGCAGCGTGTTGCGACCTTGTTGCTGGAACTTGCGCCGAATGCGATTCACGATCTCGATGTTTTCGGTGTGGCATACGATCACCGCATCGCCCAGCGCGGCCGCGCTTTCGAGCAGATCGTAGAAATACCCGTCGTCGGTCCCGTCCAGTCCGAGGTAGCGGCCCTCGTCGCCTTTGAAGTTCATGAAGTATTTGAACGAGGTGACACCGAACTCGCGTACATAGCGCCCAAGCTCGGCAAGATGCAACTCGTTGGCCGTGCTGAAATGGAACCCGAAGTCGACATGGCAGCGCTCGCGCGCATAGGCGATTTCTCGGGCGAAGACTTCGTCATACGCTTCGTTGTTGAGGAAATAGCCAAGTACCGTGGAAAAACCGCCTTGTGCCGCGTAGACCGTCTCCGTCGTGTACTCGGTAATCTTCTCGCCGAATCCGAAATGCACATGGCAGTCGATCAAACCGGGGAATACATGCTTGCCGCCGGCATCGATCGTTCGCACCGCCGTCGCTGGTGTGGCCGGGGCAAGCAGCGCGGCGAATTTGCCATCCTTCACGCCGATATCGAGCGACGCGCCGGGGCGCCCGGGAAACACGACCGTTCCATTGCGCACGAGCAAATCAAATTCCATCGAAGTTCTCCAGATCGGTCAATGAGGCTGGACGAGCAGTGCCCGCCGGAAGGGTAAGTGCTTTGAGGCTGGCCCGCAGTGCTTGCTCGCCAATGGAGCGCGCGATGACTACCAGCCGTGAATGATGATCGTTGCCCGGCCATGTATCGAGGCGTTCGGGACGATGAAAATAGCCGCTCACCGCATGCACGACCACCGGCTTTCGTGTCTCCGCAATTTCAATCAGGCCCTTTACGCGCAGAAGGTTCTTGCCGAATGCCTCGCTCGTGAGCGCGCTCCAGGCCGCGAGCCCGGCCCAGGAAACGGGTGCATCGAGGACGATTGAGATCGACTTGATGTCAGCAAGATGCGTCGCTTGCCCGAGTGGCACAAGCCGGCGATAGGGCGCGTGATCGCCCGAGGGTTCCTCCAACGCGATGCCAAGCCAGCGGGGTAATACCGGTGCGCGGTGGGACGCCGTCAAGACGATATTCGCATCGAGCTTGCCGTGTACCGCCTCGATCCGGCGGGCGTGCGGATTGAGCAACGCGAGATCAGCATGCAGCACATCCAACATCTCTTGGGCGGCAAGGTCGCATTTGGTGATCACCATCAGGTCCGCGAGTGCGGCTTGATGAACCGATTCAGGCTGCGAGGCGAGCTGCAGGTGGCCATGCATCGCGTCGACCGTGGTCACGATGGCCGACAGTTCATACTCGGCACGCACCAGGGGATCCGCGACCAGCGCGTTGGCGATCGGTCCGGGATCCGC
The DNA here is from genome assembly GCA_046160305.1 of Burkholderiales bacterium. GTDB lineage: Bacteria > Pseudomonadota > Gammaproteobacteria > Burkholderiales > SG8-39 > SHXR01. The sequence goes on along the minus strand of JBJXGX010000293.1, from coordinate 11,048 downwards.
GAGGCCGGTCGTCTCGACGAGGACTCTGCGGAATCGCGGCACCGTGCCGTTGACGCGGCGCACGAACAGATCGGCCAGCGTTTCCCGGAGGCCGGACTGCATGACACAGCAGAGACAGCCACCGCTCAGCACTTTCACATTGTCGTCGCTTGATTCGATCAGCAAATGATCGAGCGCGATGTCGCCAAGCTCGTTGACGATGACGGCGGTGTCGGCCAGCGCGGGATCCCGAAGCAGGGCGTTGACGAGCGTCGTTTTGCCGCTGCCTAGAAATCCGGTAAGGAGGGTGACCGGAATGCGGCCGGGCATTGGTGAGGTGAATCCCTCTTGTTGAGTCGTTGCCGAGTGTATACAGTGCGCCGGTCGGCGGCAACGCGCCGCAAAATTCATGCAGGCTTCGTAGCGTAGGAATTCATATGCGACCCTGGGATCACGTCATTCCCGCTGAAGAGCAACGACGGTACGAGTCGTCCGGATTCGGTCGGCCATCAGGTCTTGGCGATCGGCCGGCGCTCCTGATCATCGATGTTCAGTACCGCACCGTCGGCTTGACGTCGAAGCCGTTCTGGGAGGCCATCAAGGATTTTCCTACGGCGTGCGGCGAGGACGGATGGAACGCGGTCGCGAAGATCGCACCGCTGTTGCGATTCTTTCGCGCGCGGAATTGGCCGGTGATCTATCCATGCGTGGCGCCCAAAGATAAACGCCATGACGCCGGCCGGCTTGCCGAGAAAGTGCCTGCGATCATGAACATTTCGAAGCAAGGATACGAGTTCGTTCCGGACATCGCGCCACGCGAGAATGACCTCGTCATTCCGAAGAAGCATCCGAGTGCGTTCTTCGCGACGGCATTGGCGAGCCATCTCATCGATCTACGCGTCGATACGCTGGTCCTCACCGGCTGCACGACGAGCGGCTGTGTGCGCGGCACGGCGGTCGACGGCTTTGCCTACAATTTCAAGATCACCGTGCCGGAGGACTGTGTCTACGATCGCAGCCCGACTTCGCACGCGGTCAATCTGTTCGATATGGCCTCGAAGTATGCCGACGTTATGCCTTCCGGCGAGCTGATGCGAAAGCTCGAATCGCTAAAACAAGCGGCGTAAAGCGCATCGCGTTCACGCCGGTTGCCGATCCACCGATGACGGCATTCCGATTCCAATGAAATTCGATATCGAAACGGATGTCCTCGTCATCGGCGCCGGCGGCTGCGGCTTGGCCGCCGCGGTCGCCGCGCACGATGCCGGCGCGAGCGTGATGGTGGTCGAGAAACTCGATCGCGCGGGTGGCAATACGGCGCTTTCCACCGGCTCAATTCCCGGCGCCGGAACGCGCTACCAACGGGAGCGGGGTATCGATGATTCACCCGAGCGCATGATCGAGGATCTCGTTCGCACGGCCGGCGAGCACGACGTCCCGGCGGTAACGCGCGTGCTTGCGTATGAGTCGGCCGATCTGATCGATTGGTTGATCGAGCGGGTTGGCGCGCGCATGCGCCTCATACACGAGTACCGGCACATCGGTCACTCGGTGCCGCGTTTGCACGCACCCGATTCAAGGCGAGGCGCGGACCTCTTCGACGATCTGCTGCGCGCCGTCGAAAAACGCGGCGTCGCGGTGGCGGTGGGAAACCCGGTCCAGGCGCTCGTTACTGAAACAACCGGGGCATTGATCGGTGCGCACATTGCGGGCAAGGGCGTATCCCGTTACGCGGTGCGTGCACGCAAGATCATTCTTGCAACCAACGGCTTTGCCGGAAACCGCGAGATGGTCGAGCGCTACTGTCCCGAGATCGCGGGGGCCGAATACTTCGGCGCGCGAGGCAGCGAAGGAGAAGCGGTGCGCTGGGGCGCAGAGGTGGGCGCGGCGCTCGGGAACATGAATGCCTACCAGGGCTATGCGGCAGTCGCGTATCCGCATGGCTCGCTATTGTCATGGACGACGGTGGAGAAGGGCGGCATCCTCGTCAACGCATCGGGCCATCGCTTCGGCCATGAAGACACCGGCTATTCGGGCTATGCGCGCGAGGTGCTTGCGCAGAACGCGAAGGTGTACGCCGTGTTCGACGAACGCATTTGCGCGATCACCCGCGGTGAGGCCGAGTTTCTCGAGCAATTGGCGATGGGTGGATTCAAGATCGCAGCGGATGCGCGCGCGCTCGCCGCGCAAATTGGTGTGGATGCGCAGGCCCTCGAAGCATCGATCGATACCTATGGCAGAGCGGCACGCGCTGAACAGCCCGACCCGTTCGGGCGCCGCGATTTCGGGATTGCGCCGCTCGCCCCGCCGTTCTATGCCTGCCAAGTCGTGCCCGGCCTGTTTCATACGCAAGGCGGGCTCGTAATCGATGCGGCGGCGCGCGTCTTGCGAACCGACGGCAGCGTCGTTCCCAATCTGTTTGCGGGGGGCGGCGCGGCGGCCGGAATTTGCGGACGTGCCGGGGCGAAGGGATATGCCTCGGGCGCCGGTCTCTTGACGGCCGTTGGCCTGGGTCGAATTGCCGGGCGTACCGCGGCCGCGGAAGTGCAATCGGGCGGTTGAACATGAATACTCCGGACCGCCCTGCGACGGGATTCCCGTACGCGTTTCGCGCCAATGAGGCGAGCATCGCGGAAGCGGCTTGAGCGGATGGCTCGATCGCGCGAGAAGGTTGGGCTGATTCTTACCGGCGGTGGCGCACGCGCCGCGTATCAGATCGGCGTATTGAAGGCGGTGAGCGAAATTCTCGGTAAAGGACGCCACAATCCCTTCCCGATCCTTTGCGGAACATCGGCGGGCGCCATCAACGCGGCCGCACTTGGCGCCTACGCGAGTCACTTCAGCGGGGCGATCGCCGAACTCGAAGACGTATGGCGAAGCTTCCATGCGCATCGTGTATACCGCAGCGACCCGCCGGCGATCATTCGAACGGGCGGGCGCTGGCTTGCCGCGATGATGCAGGTGTATCGGCGGAATCCGATTTCATTGCTCGACAATAGTCCGTTGCGCCGGCTGCTCTGGGAGCGGATCGACTTTGGGCGCATCGGACGCAATCTCGCGAACGGCAGCCTGCATGCGCTGTCAGTAACCGCCTCGGGCTATACGTCGGGACACAGTGTTTCGTTTTTTCAGGCGGTCCAGGGCGTGCAGCCGTGGGAGCGCGTGCAGCGCGTGGGGGTGGCGGCGACCATCACGCTCGATCATCTGATGGCCTCGAGTGCGCTGCCGTTCCTCTTCCCCGCGGTGAAGTTGCATCGCGAGTACTTCGGTGACGGCTCGATGCGGCAGACCGCCCCGATTAGCCCGGCCTTGCATCTCGGGGCGGATCGTGTGTTCGTGATCGGGACCGGCCTGCGGTTGCGGGATCATGAACACGCGCAGCCGGTCCGATCGAGTATCTATCCGTCGGTTGCGCAGATCGCCGGGCATGCGCTCAACAGCATTTTTCTCGATACCCTCGCGCACGACATCGACTGGCTGGAGCGCATCAATCGAATCATCGGCCTGTTCCCGCCCGAGAATCGCAAGTTGCTGCCGTTCAGGCGAATCGAAGTGCTGGTCATCGCGCCGTCGGAGCCGATCGAGCGAATCGCCGCCCGCCATGTCCGCGAGTTGCCGCGCACCATACGGTTCCTCCTCGGTGCGCTCGGCGGCACCCGCAAGTCGGGCGCGAACCTGGCAAGCTATCTCTTGTTCGAGGCGGGTTTTTGCGACGCGCTGATCGGTTTGGGATATCGCGATGCGATGGCGCGCCGTGATCTGGTCAGCGCGTTTTTCGAAATGGCGATGTAGCGCGGAATCCGCGCGTCACATTGTGCGGATTCCCGACGGGAAACCCACCGCGCTGATAAAATCGATGCTTATCCATTCGCAAACCGAGATCGCTCCATGCAGCGGTCGTGGGGAGGCACCTGTTACGCCTCCCGCCGCACGCATCGTATCGGCGACAAGGCTTCCTTCCCATGAGTTCCAATCCTGGCGATCCGTTCGAATTTCTGAAGAAGCTATGGGCACCCATGGGTCTGCCGATGTCCGGCATGGGGACGCCGGGCATGATGTTCCCCTCGGTGGATATCGGCGAGATTGAACGGCGCATCAGCGATATGCGCTCGGTTGAAACATGGCTTGCGCTCAATCTCGAAATCGTGCGCACGACGATCAAGGGTCTTGAGGCGCAACGCGCTACGGTGCAGGCTATTCATACGATGCACCAGGGCGCCACCGCGGCCGCGAATGCCGCCGCCAGCGCTGCGAAGGAGGCTTCGGCTGATCAACCTAAGGCGCCGGCCGCGCCGCCTCCCGATCACGCTGCGCCGCGTCCCAAACGCGGTCGCAAGGCCACCTGACCAGAACAGGGCGATGTCTTTCCGATTTGGTCATGCGGTCAATCGCGACTGGAAAGCAGCAGTCGATGGTCTGATCGCGCAACTGGGTCCGGCGAACGAAATAGAGGGCTTGGGTTTCGTGTATATCGCGGATCAACTCGGCGGACATGCGGAGGACATCCTGCGCCGCCTGCGCGAGGCGACCAGCGTGCAAGAATGGGTCGGCACGGTCGGCATAGGCATCATCGCGACCGGTATCGAATACATGGACCAGCCCGCCATCGCCGCCATGATTACTGATTGGCCGCGTGGCGAGTACTCGGTGTTCTCGGGCCGGGCGCGTGCGCCGGCGGCGGGCGACGAGAGCCCAAGCGGTGCGACCGCCGCGCATTTCGCGATCGTTCACGCGGATCCGAACACGGCGGACATGTCGGAATTGATCGAGGATATGTCGCGGAAGACGGCGAGCGGCTTCATTGTCGGCGGACTGTCGAGCGGTCGCTCCGGGACGTTTCAAGTTGCCAACGAAGTGCTGCGAGGCGGACTCTCCGGCGTATTTCTGTCCTCGGCCATTTCGGTCCATACGCGCTTGACGCAAGGATGCTCGCCGCTGCCCGGCCGCCATGTCATCACCGAGGCCAAGCAGAACGTGATGATCAAGATCGATGGTCGGCCCGCACTCGAGGTTTTCAAGGAGGTGGTCGGTCCCGAGCTCGCGCGCGATTTGCGGCGCGCGGCGTTCACCGTCCTGGTCGGATTGCCGGTTGAAGGTTCCGACACCGGCGACTATCTGGTGCGCAATGTCGTTGGGATCGATCCGAAGAATAATCTGCTCGCGATCGGCGCGGAGATCGAAAGCGGGCAGCCGCTCCTCTTCTGTACGCGCGGTGGCGATGCCGCGCGGGTCGACCTCCAACGCATGCTCGATGAGCTCTCGGCGGCATTGCCCGGCGAGCCCAAGGGCGGCGTCTATGTCGCGTGCGTCGGGCGGGGCGAGCACATGTTCGGCACGCGTTCCGCGGAGCTGTCGATCATTCGCGAGCGCTTTGGCGACATTCCGCTGGTCGGCTTCTTCGCGAACGGAGAGATTTCGCATGATCGGTTGTACGGGTATACCGGCGTGCTGACCTTATTTACTTGATGGACTGAAATTTATTCACCACTGGGGACGCAGAGGACGCAGAAAAACCGAGAAACGGGAAACGGGAAACCGGAAACGCCAGTCTGCTCATCCCTTCGCCTTTTCCCCTGTGTCCTCTGCGTCCCCTGTGGTTAAGAATCGTAGCAACTAACTTGTAGCGAACGAACAAAAGGAGAATCCGATGCCCAAAGCGATTCGAATCAACAAGACCGGCGGTGCCGAAGTCATGCAGCTCGACGATGTTTCCGTTGGCGAGCCCGGACCCGGCGAAGCACGCATCAAACACAGCGCGATCGGTTTGAATTACATCGACGTCTATTTCAGGACCGGTCTTTATCCGCAACCCATGCCGGGCAGTATCGGGATGGAAGGCGCCGGGATTGTCGAGGCGGTCGGTGCCGGTGTCACCGAGGTGAAGATCGGGGATCGTGTCGCGTATGCAGGCGGACCGATCGGCTCCTACGCCGAAGTTCGCAATATGCCTGCGCACCGTCTGGTGGTGCTGCCCGCTGCGCTGTCGTTCGATCAAGGTGCGGCGATGATGTTGCAGGGCATGACGGCCCAATACCTGATCCGCCGTACATTCAAGGTGCAAGCGGGGCAGACGGTGTTGTTTCACGCGGCGGCGGGCGGGGTTGGCCTGATTGCGTGCCAGTGGCTGAAGGCGCTCGGGGTGACGGTGATCGGCACGGTCGGTTCGGACGAAAAAGCAGCCCTTGCAAAGGCGCACGGCTGCGACCATCCGATCGTCTATACGCGCGAGAATTTCGTGCAGCGAGTGAAGGAAATCACCGGCGGCAAAGGGGTGCCAGTCGTGTACGACTCGATCGGCAAGGACACCTGGCCGCAGTCGCTTGATTGTCTGGAGCCGCTTGGCATGTTCGTCACCTTCGGGAACGCGTCCGGACCGCTGCCGCCGATCAACGCGCTCGACCTGTCCAATCGCGGATCGCTTTTTTTCACGCGACCGACGCTCAACACCTATGTCGCCAAACGCGAGGATCTCCTTGCGACCGCCAAAGACCTGTTCGACGTCGTCACCGCGGGCAAGGTCAAGATCGAGATCAACCAGCGCTATGCGTTGAAAGATGCGGCGCAGTCGCATCGCGACCTCGAAGGGCGGAAGACCACGGGGTCGACGATCCTCATTCCGTGAGGGATTAGGGGTGTCCGAGCAGCGCTTCACGACCGACTGGCTGCGAGAGCGATTCGCCAGTCCCGCGCCATACGATCCGCAAACGTTCGGTGATGGGCATCTGCTCAAGCCCGGCGACGCGCTGCGTCCGGCCTCGGTGCTGGTGCCGGTCGTCGATCGTGAAGGTGGTCCTACCGTGCTCTTCACCCGTCGCACCGCGCATCTGCACGACCATGCGGGGCAGATCAGTTTCCCAGGCGGGCGCGCGGAGCCCGAGGATCTGTCCGCCCATCACACGGCGCTCCGTGAAACCGAAGAGGAAATCGGCCTCGCATCCAATCATGTCGAGATCATCGGTTCGATCAATCGGTACACGACGGTAACCGGATACGATGTCACGCCCGTGGTCGCGATCGTCAAACCGCCATTCGAATTACGGCTCGATGCCTTCGAGGTGGCAGAGGCTTTTGAAGTCCCGCTTGCTTTCCTTCTCGATGGTCGCAACCATCAACGCACGACCGTTGTCCATCAAGGTCGGCGCCGGCAGTACTTCGCGATGCCCTACGAGCGCTACTATATTTGGGGCGCGACGGCCGGAATGCTGATGAATCTCCATCGGTTCCTCATTCCCCAAGCACGATGAGATCGATTGCGAAACCGGTCGCGGCAATGCGAGCACGCGGATGACACTCGTCTCGCTGATTCTTGTGCTGCTGCTGGAGCAATGGCGTCCGCTCACCGACCGGCGCGTGGTCACCGGGCCATTCGCGCGCTATGCGCGATTCCTGCAGAAGCATTTCAACGCGGGCGAGGCGCAGCACGGGGTCATTGCGTGGATCCTCGGCGTGCTGCCGGCCGTTGCGGTGGTCTGGGGATTGTATTGGCTGCTCGCCAATCTCCACCCGGCATTGGGCCTCGCATTGAATGTCGGAGTGCTCTATGCCACGATGGGGTTTCGTCAGGCGAGCCACTACTTTGGCGAGATCCAAAAGTGCATCAGGGAAGGTGATCTGGATCGTGCGCGCGAGGTCCTCGCACTTTGGCGGGGACGATCGGCCTCCTCCCTCAGCCGCGAAAACATTATTCGAATAACGATCGAGCAGGCGTTGGCGGGGTCCCATCGCTATGTGTTCGGGGTGGTCTTCTGGTTCGTCGTGCTGCCGGGGCCGGCGGGTGCGATCCTCTATCGGTTCGCGGCCTATTTGCATGGGCGCTGGGGCGGTGTGGAAGAGCAGGAGTTCGGGCGCTTCGGGTGGTTCGCGCGCGAAGCGTTTTATCTGATCGACTGGATTCCAGCGCGCCTCGCAGCGATCGCCTTTGCGATCGTCGGCAATTTTGAGGACGCAATATTCTGCTGGCGCACGCAGGCACCGCGCTGGGCGGACCGGCTGCTTGGTGTCGTCCTCGCGAGCGGAGCGGGTGCGATGGGCATTCGACTCGGGAATCCGCTGCCCGGTGACGACGGCACGATCATCGATCGACCTGAGCTTGGTACCGGGGACGACCCCGATGCGCCCGCACTCGATACCACGGTTGGTTTGCTATGGCGCGCGCTGGTCCTGTGGCTCGCCTTGATCCTGCTCGTCACGATCGTGCGTGCACTTGTGTAGGAATTTGCGCGGCAGACCCCGCAGATCCCTGATGGCAGACGCTACGTGCCTTCAATAACGCGAGAGCGCTAAACAATAACGCCAGTGTCGAACAGATTCTGTTCGCAAAGCGTCGATCAACTATGCTGAAAGTTGCTATTCAGGCCGGCTTGATCCGCATTGCCAACACGCGCTGAACTGCGGCTCGCAGGATTCTTCGCATCCGGCGCACCGCCACGGCGGCCCCGGCATGGCAGGTGCAGTGCGCGCAACCACGATCACTTCCCGAGCCGCATCGGCCTCCAGATCGCTCTGCACCCACAACTCGATCTCGCATTCGCCGAACGGAATTTCCCCTGCGATGCGGTGCAGGTATTCGTTTCGAAGCAGGCACGCAATGTCGGCGGACTTCAAAAGCGCCTGCATGTGATGCGCTTCGATCCAGTTCAAGGTGGAGAACACCCGCTTCACGGATTACGCGTTCCCGCCAGGAGCCGCAGCAGCAGGGCATAGCGACGCGGGTCGAACCGGCCGCCGGCTACCGCCGCCTTGATGGCGCAATCGGGCTCCGACTCGTGGCGACAGTCGTTGAAGCGACAGCGCTGCACGAGGGCTCGAAGCTCGGGGAAACTGTTGGCGACACGCAAGGCATCGAGATGCGCGAGGCCGAACTCCTGGATTCCTGGGCAGTCGATGATGTCCGAATCGCCATCGAGGTGATAGAGGCGGCTGGCGGTCGTGGCGTGGCGGCCGCTGTCGAGGAAATGCGATATCTCGCGCGTCACGGCGCCCGCGTTCGGCACCAACGCATTGACGATGGTCGATTTGCCCATCCCGGACTGGCCGAGGAACGCAGTGCGATGACCCACCAGCAACGAGCGGAGCGCCGACACGTCCGCACGCGCGGAGATCTCGACGATCCGATAACCCGCCGCCTTGAACGGGGCGAGCTGTTCGCGGGCGAACCCCACCGCGGGCAGATCGATCTTGTTGAGAATGATCAGGCAGGCGAGTTGCAGATCTTCGGCGGCCACCAGCACGCGCGCGACCAACTCATCGAAGAAACTCGGTTCGGCGGCGACCAGCACCGCAACCTGGGTCAAATTGGCCGCGATCAGCTTGCGTCGATGGAACGCGGCGCGCTGCAGCAGGGAGCTTCTTGGCAGGGTGGCTTCGATCACGCCGCCGGCCGCTCCGGTCATCCGAAACGAAACGCGATCGCCGCATGCCAGATCGGCGCGCTTGCCCCGCACCACGCAATCGTGAACCGTTCCATCGTCGGCGCCAACGAGAAAACGCCGGCCGTGGGCTGCGATGACGGTTCCGGTCAACGCGTCTTGCATCAGCGCGCCGCGTGTCCGGTGAGGCTGGTCAAGCGCGGCTCGCCTGGTCGATGCGCGCCGCGCAGATGAAATCGTTCTCGGAAAGTCCACCAACCGAGTGGGTGTTGTAGGCGACCTTGCACCGGTTGAAACTCACCGCGAGTTCTGGATGGTGATCTTCGCGATGCGCGATAAACGCAACCAGATTCACGAACGCCATCGTTTGATGAAAATCCGGGAACGCATAGGTCCGTGCCAAGGTATCGCCTTCGATGTTCCAGCCCGGCAGGTGCGCAAGCAGCGCGCGCGCTGCCTCCCCAGTGAGTCGAGTAACCTTCGGTTGGCAGTGACGGTCGCTGAGCGTCGTCATCGGGGGATGGCCTGCAGACGAGCGATGCGCAGCGCCGCGGGTGGATGCGAATCGTAGAAAGCTGAATGCAGCGGATCGGGCGTGAGTGTCGCGGCATTGTCCTGGTAGAGCTTCACCAGTGCGCGCACCAGATCGTCCGCGTTCGCCTGCGTGGCCGCATAGGCGTCCGCTTCGTATTCGTGCCGGCGCGAATAGAGGCTACCGATCGGGGAGAAGAGAAACGTGAAGACCGGCAGCGCCATGAAAAAGAGCACGAGCGCCATCGCGGTCGTTTGCGTCTCCACACCAAGCCCGCTGAAGAACCACGGTTGCTTGATCAGGAATCCGAGCAGCGCGAGAAACGCGAGACTCGCGCCAAACAGCCATGCGATGCGCTTCGTGATATGCCTGAGCTTGAAATGGCCAAGCTCGTGCGCGAGCACGGCCTCGATCTCGGGTGGACCGAGGCGGCGAATGAGCGTGTCGAAAAACACGATCCGTTTGGCCGCGCCAAAGCCGGTGAAGTAGGCGTTGCCGTGACTCGATCGCCGGGACCCGTCCATCACGAATACGCCTTGCGACCGGAATCCGCAACGCGACAAGAGATTGTCGATGCGTTCACGCAGCGACTGGTCATCAAGCGGGGAAAATTTGTTGAAGAGCGGGGCGATCACCGTGGGATAGAGAACAAGCATCAGGAGATTGAAGCCCATCCAGATGAGCCACGTCCAAAGCCACCAGAAATCGCCCATCTTCGCCATTACCCAGAGCACGACCAGCAGCAGGGGGATGCCGATCGCGGCGGCCAGCCCGAGTTGCTTCAGCATGTCGGCGATGAAAAGTCCGATGGTCATCCGGTTGAACCCGAATCGCGCCTCGATGCCGAATGTCCGGTAGAGCGTAAACGGGAGGTCGACCAGGCCGGTCACCAGCGCGACGCTGAAAATCAGCGCGAGTGCGTGCGCGTAACCCTGCGACGCGAAGGTGCCGGACCAGGCACCGGCGATCCATTCCAATCCACCTGCGACGGTGAACACACAAAGCAGCAGCGCGCCGATGATGGCGTCAAGCATCGAGAGGCGTGTTCGCGCAATCGTATAGTCGGCGGCTTTCTGGTGCTGATCGAGGGTGATGTTGATCGCGAATTCGGCCGGAACCTCACCTCGATAACGCCCGACATGCTGCACTTGTCGTTGCGCTAGCCAAAG
>JBJXGX010000292.1:0-3528 GCA_046160305.1 Burkholderiales bacterium | reverse complement strand
GATGCAGGCGATGCACATCAACCCGGACACCGGCGAGAACGAGTTCGACGACGAGCCGCCGCCGGGGCCGAGGATCAACGTGCCGCGCGTTGCGGGCCAGCGCGTGCCGCTAAACCCGAACGACCCCTCAACCTGGGGCAAAGTGCAGCGCAACGCGCCCTGCCCTTGCGGGTCGGGCAAGAAGTTCAAACAATGTCACGGGGCTTTTTGACGATCGAAGGTCGGCAATTTGCCGACAAAAAAATGGGGAGGCATCACACCTCCCCCTCAAGTCAGATCCAAGTAGCTTCCGTCCTTGACAGCGGATGTCCGCATGTTGGGCAGGCAGCGCGAACTTCTCCGAACATCACCGGTTTGCACCGATGGTGCCGACATCGTGAGAGCATTGAGGCTCACCTCCTTTCCAGTTGCAGATGGTGCAAGAGCCGGCGTTTGGGCCGGCTCCTGCCTTCGGGCTGATCTTAGTAGTATTCGCGGGACACCCTCGTCCCGTTGCGCGAACCCCAGATCGTATAGGTCGGTTCGCGGCGTTCGTGGTAACGGACTCGTTTGCCCATTTTCACGTCCTCCATGGCTCGACGCCCTCCACTTGGCGCCTCGGTCCGACGCGACTATCGCGTCGTCGATGCAGTGGTAACGCAGCAGCCGCCCCAGAATCCTGGCGGGTGGCCAAACCGCCAAAACGCCAAAACGCGGGAGCTGGCCCACCCTCACTTCGCCCGGGAGTTGGTCTAAACTGCGGGCATGTCGCGGTTACCCAAGACGAACCAAACTCGAGCGCCAGCAAAGGCGAGGTTCACCCCACCCCCAGCTTGGCTTGCTCATCGCGTGAAAGAATTTCGCGATCGAGTGGCGAAGAACTTCAACAGGAGAAACGACGCGCTGGCGACGATCGTAGGAGGCGCAAACCTGCACAACGCCATCACGAGATGGCTAAAGGGTAGGGGCAAGGACAACAATCCACGGTTTCAAGTTGCTACGACGGAACGTCTCATTGATCTCCTTACCCGCAACGAACAAGACCGCCAGACGCACCTCATCTGGCCCCTGCACGGCTCAGAGAAGGAGTACGCGAGGCTGATCACGTTGGTCGAGGGAACCAAGCCGTCGGAGATTAATGGCGGAGATCCAGACAGCATTGTTGGCGGGCTTCGCGCATACCTGGCCGCAATCGAAGACAAACCGGCGACCACGAAGAAGGCCGCATCGTTTCAAGACCTGGCTCTGAACATACGCGTCGCTGGCCATGTTCCCGGGATACACGAATTGACGATCGCCGATTTCGACCGGCCGCGCGACGACGCGTTCTTTGCCGACGCGCGCAAATATCTGCGCGGCGCGCTTCCCTCTCCCAGCACAGCCGTTCAGGCCGCCGTCTGGCGCAAAGACTCGAGCGACATCGTCGACTTGGCCGAAGCGGCGGAAGCGATCATTCTGCACGGACCCACCGGTGAGGGCACGAGCACGGTGCTGCTGCAGGCGGCGCACGAAGCCCTGACGCGCGGCTATCGCGTCTTCCGCGTCGCCAATCGGGATGCGCTCGAAAATCTGACGCAAGTCGTGGCGTGGACGACGGGACCGATCGTGATCATGGACGACGCGGCCGATCCGCAAACGGGAATTCAATCGCCGCCGTCATGGATGGCCGCCAGTTTCGGCGATGCACCGCACGGCTGCCTCATTCTGGGAACGAGGACGCGAACGCGCGCGCTGGTGCAGCAGGCGCTGTCCGGGCGCGGCAGGCGGGACCAGGCGCTGCAAGCCGTGCCTGTCCAGGATTCGCGGCCCTACGTCGATCTGATCATGGCCTACGGCGCTTGCCTGGAAGGATCGGACAAGAGCCGCGTCGAAGAGCTTTTCAACAACGGCTTACAACTGTTGCAGGCGCGCGCCGGCCTTTGGCCGGCAATGTACCAGGCGACGCGCGGTGAACTGCTCAGAGACCGCGTCCGCACACTTGCATCGTCACTCCAACCCGCAGTCCGGCGCGCGCTTTCGGCGCTGGTTTTCGTCAACGCCCTGGCAGATCGGCACAACAAGCCTATGCCGGAAGCAAAGCGAAAGCTCTTGGAGGCTCTTGTCGAACATCTACCGCTGCACGACGAGGCCACCGATGAGGTCAAGCGAGCGCTCCGCCGGTTGCCTTACGATCTAGAGGGCGAACTCGCGAACTTGCGCAGCGCCGACGAGCTAAGCCAGGCAGATAATCCCACTCTCGAGATTCGCCACCCTGCGCTCACCGACATTTTCTTCCACTACCTGTTGGACGAGGACGAAGAATGGAAGGTTCAGTTTTCCAAGTGGCCATATTATGAAGCGTTGATCCGCGCAGCCGCGTCCAATGGCCTGGAACATGGCATCGCCTGGGAAGTCCTTCGGGCGATGGAGAGAACGTTCAATGCTGAAGCAACTTTGGCGCACGCATGTCGCCATATGTTATCTGAGGCCGCGCCGCGCGTCGGTGACGTCGCAATCCAGGCCATCGAGGCGGCAATCAGCGCCTTCCACCCCTTCTTTTCTGATGGCGGCCACCGCTCGCGTCTCATCAATCTCATGCACGCCCGAATTCTGACGAAGCCGGAACGACATCCGACGCTAGAAGACAATGCAACGGCGACGACGCGCCTCGACGCAGCGTTAGCCAACGCATCGAAAGAGCGAGACTTCATCGCGCTGAGCGCGGCTGCGTCGCTGGCGCAGAAAATCGGCTATGTCGGCCACCTGACGATAGGCGGAGTCACGAAGGCCGCGGATTGGAAGGTGATTATCGAGTTGGCCGAAGGTTTCGAGAAGGAACGCAGCAAACGCGACAAAGGCGGGAATTCGTTGCAGTCGACCAGAGTCTATTTGGAGTGCGCCCTGCGGGATCACGACTTGACGCCTCCGAACGAGCTCACCGCCTTGGCCGAACGCGCCCGCTTGTTGGAGGACGATTTGTTGTGGGGAGATCATCGTCTCATGACTCTCAAGCGTATCCTTGATGCTTGTCGAAATCCGCGCTGGCAGTCCATAGGCGCTCCACTCCCTCTTGGCGAACCTACAATCGGACTGCGTAGCGTGCGGTCGATATATAGGGCGTTTTGGCGTGAGCTGCATCGACTTCAGCCATCGGCAACCTTCAAAAGGAACAAGGCATTCACAAGCCCAGATGAGAAGACGTTCCTTCGGGACCTATTAGTGGCGGTCTTAGAAGACTGGGTCCGAGACGACGCTGAGCATCCCGAGGTTTGGCCGGCTGGCGCGATGGCAGCGGTAATCGAGGCGCATGGCGACCGATCAAAATGGCTGCAGTTCGCCGCTGCGTATTCCCAGTTTTTCGATCAATAGTAACGAGCGGCCAGACAATTCTCAGTGTACTGATCGAAGCGTGTGGTGTCGACACTGACGTGAACCAACCGCTCTCGAAGGGCTGCTTGCGCGCATCCGCCAGCAGGTGACGCGCCAGCTCATGCATGTGCAGCTGCAGATCGAGGCGCCACCGGAGCTCGACGAGCGCGCGCTGCCGCAGATGCAGGCGATGCACATCAA
>JBJXGX010000291.1:0-19966 GCA_046160305.1 Burkholderiales bacterium | reverse complement strand
CCCGACATCGGCAGGCGCATGCCGAGCCGCTCCGCTTGCGCGAGGATCAAGGTCACGTCCTTCGCATGCTGGCGCAGGCGCCCTTGCGTCGTGTAATCGCGCTTGAGCATCTTGTCGCCTTTGATGTCCATCACTTGCGAGTATGCCGCCGATGCTTTCAGGACACCCATCAGCGCCGCTGCATCGAGCCCCATGCGCTCGGCAAATGCGAGCCCTTCCCCGAGCGCGACACGATTGAGCCCCAGCACCAGATTGATGACGAGCTTGGCACGCGCCCCGGCGCCGGACTCGCCGACGTGGAACCACTGTTTGGCCAAGATATCAAAGAGGTCGGCACATGACGCAGCGATCGCCTGATCCCCACCCACCATCATGACCGAGTCGCGCTTACGTACCTGAACGCTCGTCCCGGAGATCGTCGCATCGAGGAACGGGACGCTTGCCGCCAAGGCGCGACGCGCCGTCTCGACCACGCGATCGGGATCGCTCGTCGTGGTGCTGATGATGACCTGCGGACGCACGGCGCCGCGCATGACCCCGCCTTCATCCCACAGCACGCGTTCGATATCGTCATCGTCGAACACGCAAAGCACGATCCTTCGCGCACTGGCGGCGACAGCAGCCGGAGATTCTGCGATCGATCCGCCACACGAACGCAGGTGCTCGCATCGTTCCGGCTTGAGATCGAAGCCGCACACCGCCTGACCTGCTTCCAGCAATCGCTCGGCGATGGCAGTGCCGACGAGGCCAAGACCGATGATGCCGACGGGGGCCGACGCCGCCGCCATCACGCGAAGCCCTCGATGAACACGCGCCGCATGCCGGACCACATCGGCTCCGCCCCGACACCAAGACCAGTGCACGCTAGTGACCCGATCGAAACCATGCCTCCGGCGATCCGCAACCGCACCGCGCCAAAACTTCTCTCGTAGAGGTCGGGGTGTGCAATGAGAAATGAGCGCTGCTCGCTCTCGTCGATGCCTGCCATGCCGTCGACATAGTGATGGCCGTTGCGCTCCACATGGCCTAGTCCGAGCAGCGCGACGATCGCGAGATCCTGCTGGACGGAGACGCCCGCCTGGCATGTGAGATCTTCGGCGGAAAGAAAATAGCGGCCCCGCTCGGTCGCATTCCAGTGGGCGCATCGCGCCGCATTCAAGATCGATTTGTACAGACCCTTGCACGCCTTGGTCGAAACCCCGGTGTAGCCGAGCGTCTTGGCCTGCGGAAACGCGGTGAGGTCGGCGTCCGACTCATCGATCAGCAACGGCTTGCGACGGGCAAGGGACTCCACCGAATGCGAGAGCGCACGCACGCGGGCGATCGGCTGTTCGATGAATAGGACGCTTGCCGCGAACCGTTTGAGCTTTGGCGCTTCCGCAACGCGCGCCCAGAGTGCGCTCACGCCCTGGACGATGTCATATTGTTCATTGCCATCGAGCGTGACGTGATAGGGGGAAGAAATGGTATCCAGCACACCGGCGATACTGGTAAAACGCGCGAGATCCTCGTCGAGATCGCCGCCGACCTTGATCTTGAAATACGAGTGTCCGTAGGTTTGTACGACCTGCTCGAGCGTTTCAGGCAGCCCGTCCTTGCGCCACGCCTTCACATCCGAAGCGCGGATCGGATCGACCAACCCCACCGTGTGGCGCACATCGAGCGTGGAAGGCGTCGACAGACTCGCAAGCCATTTGTCGAGCTGGAATCCGGCAAGGTCGGGGGTATGCGGTGCCACGTCGATGCCCGGCACATTGCGTCGGATGGCATCGAAGAACGTGAGTCCAAGAAGCCGGCAAAGGCCATCGAGAATCGCGCGATCGATCAGCGCCGGGCCGAAACTTGCCACCAGGGGATTGAGCCCGCGCTTGGCGCAGGTATCAAGGTGCGCATCGTAGTGCGCGGAGAAATGCCCGAACGCCGAACGCGCATTGCCATCACTCGTGTACGCGCGCGCCGCGATCAAGATCGCATCGCGTAGTTGTTGAAAGTTGTCTTCGTTGGACAGCGCGAGATTCTTGTCGAACCACTTCGGCGCGAGCAGGTCGGCGGCCATGCCCCAACCTTCCCGTCCGTCAGGCATGCGGATCTTCGCCCTCACATACGCCTGCGGCGCGGCGGTGAGGGTGACCACGCCAAAGCGAAAAGGCAGGCGCAATGTCACGTCACGCTCGAGAAGCTCGATCGCGCGGACGGATACCGATGGTGCGGCGGTGATGTGACTGCTCATTGAATGATTGCTTTGATGCGAGGGGCCCGCTTTCGGGCGTTCCGGAGCGACATGCTGCCAGAAGCGGGCGTTGTTCGCGTAGACGGTTACCGGAAACTGCGCGTTCGCCGCGGCGCGCGCCGGGCGCATCCGGCTTGACGGGCAATCGTTTTGTGGATGCGTCGCCCGTTCAGAAACCTGGGTAGCGCGCCGCTCAGACTTGCAACGCCTCCAGAATCCCCTTGATATAGCCGATCGATCGCGCCGCGCAAGCGCGACCATCGGGCTCATAGACGAAAGGTTCGGCCGCGACCACCCCGGCATATCGACTTTCTCTTAGCGCCTTGAAGATCGGCGCGAACGTGTCGTTCCCTTCTCCCGGTCCGCGGCGATTGCGGTCATTCACCTGGACGTGGGCGATATGCCCCGATCCCACATAGCGTGTGATGATCGCGGGAAGCGCTTCGGTTTCAGCGAGACCGGCCGAGCAGGTATCGATCATGGTGCGAAGCGCGCGATTGCCGATTTTGTCGAC
Source organism: Burkholderiales bacterium (assembly GCA_046160305.1). Classification (GTDB taxonomy): domain Bacteria; phylum Pseudomonadota; class Gammaproteobacteria; order Burkholderiales; family SG8-39; genus SHXR01. The sequence continues at coordinate 17,222 of JBJXGX010000291.1, read as the reverse complement.
GAGCGCGGCCGCTTCGGCGACGGTATTTACAAGATCGGTCAGATCGCGGGAAAGCGGCTCGATGCAGTAGGTGACACCGGTGCTGCGTGCATACTCGCCCGCGCGTGCCCAGCATTCGGTCGCGCGAGCGAGCGCCGCATCTTTCGTATCGCCTGGCGGCGTGCGGCGCTGCGCAGGCGAACCGTGGACGAGATAACTTCCGCCGAGTTCCGCGCATAGATCGATGAGTGCACGCATGACATCGACGGTTTGCGAGCGCACCGCCCCGTCCGCCGAGGTGATCGACAATCCCGCCGGCCGCACCAGCAGCCAATGCAAGCCCGTGATCGCAATGCCGGCATCGCTCGCGGCACGGCGCGTCGCGACGATCTCCGCGCGGCTTAGTTGATGTGGCGTATCGGATATCGTGAACGGGGCAAGCTCCAATCCGTCGTAGCCGAGGGCCTTGGCGTGGACACATTGCTGGGCGAAGGCCATCGGTTGGAGCACTTCATTGCAAAGCGCGATCTTCATGATTTTCTCCGTGCGCGAATTGCAGGCGCGCGACGCGGGCGCGTGATCAGCCCTTGCGGGTGACCAGTCTCCATGCGCGCGACAACCCGGCTTGTACCGCTTTCACGTTGAGAAGCACGGTGACCAGGCAGGTCGCGAAGAGCACGAAGCTGATCGGTCGCGCAAAGAAGGGCGTCGGATCGCCGTCCGAGAGCACCAATCCGCGGCGAAGGTTCTTGTCGAGCAGATCACCCAACACGATGCCTAGCACGAAGGGTGCCATGGGGTAATTGAATTTTCGCAATATGAAACCGGCGATACCAAAGCCGAGCATGGTCCATACATCGAACAGCCGCTGCGATATCGCGAACGCGCCAATCACGCAGAGGACAAATACGATCGGCATGATGATCTCGCGCGGGATCTGCAGGATCTTGAGCATCGGCCGCACCAGGGCAAGACCAAACACAAGAATCCCGATGGTCGCAAACAGCATCATCGCCACCACGTCGTACACGAACTGCGGATTGTTGATGGTGATCAGCGGTCCGGGTTGCACACCATGAATGATCATTGCCGCCATGAGCACCGCCGCGGGTGCGGAGCCTGGCACGGCGAGCGCAAGTACCGGAATGATCGCGCCGGGCACGCAGGCGTTATCACCCGTTTCGGCGGCGATGAGGCCTTCGACCGATCCCTTTCCGAACAGCTCGCGCTCCTTGCTTGCGCGACGCGCGGCCGCGTACGACGACCACGCCGCGACATCTTCGCCGACACCCGGCACGATGCCAACGAATGTCCCGATGATTCCGGAGCGAATGATGGTGCGCCGATAGCGCCACACATCCGAGAGTCGCGGCAGATGCGAGCCGAACTCCCGAATGTTCGGCCGCGCCATCCGCTCCGACAGGACGGTGAGGACTTCCGCGAATCCGAACGCACCGACGAGGGCGGGGATCAACTGGAAGCCGCCCGCAACATCACGGTTGCCGAAGGAGAAACGCTCGAAGGCGTGGATCGATTCCTGACCGATCGATGCGATGAAGAGCCCAAGAAATCCGACGATCCACCCCTTCAATGGATCGCTGCCGGTCAGGTTGCCCGAGATGATCACGCCGAACAATGCGAGCCAGAAAAACTCATACGCACCGAACTTGAGCGCCACCTCTCCCAACGACGGCGTGAACAGTGCGAGAAAGAACATGCCGATCAAGGTGCCGATGACCGAGCCCGTAGTGGAGATGCCGATGGCGCGGCCGGCTTTGCCTTGCTGGGCGAGCGCGAAGCCGTCGAGACACGCCGCCGCGTTGGCAGGTGTGCCCGGAATGTTGAGCAGAATCGCGGAACGTGACCCACCGTAGATCGCGCCAACATAGACGCATATGAGAACGAGCAGCGCCACGTTCGATTCCATCTTGAGGGTGAGCGTGGTGACGAGCGCCACGCCCATCGTCGCGGTGAGCCCCGGCAATGCGCCGATGATGATGCCAAGAAGCGTTGAGACCGCGATATACGCAAGACTCGTCAGATCGAGAAAGCCCGCGATCGAGCGGCCGAATAGGACTAGGCCATCCATCGTCGCGCTTGGCCGATCGGTACGTGCGAGCGATTTCCCGGCGCTATCTGCATCAGGGGAGTCGCACCAGGAATATTTCCTGGAATGTCAGGGTGACACCGATCGCGGTGGCCGCACCGCAAACTGCGGCGATCACCAGTCCGCGCACGACCTGGCCGGACGATCGGTAATCGGACCAGCGAAACATCGCGATGGATACGAACACGAACAAGAATGTTGCGAGCCAGAATGGCAGTCCGCGGCCGACCAGTCCCGCTCCGTATCCGACACATAGAATCGATGCGAGGATCAGCCGCGTGTTCGAGGCCGGGCTGGTTCGTTCGGTGCTCGTGTCGCAAAACGCGCCGGCCCGAAGCGCTCGGATCATCAATAGAAAACCCATGATCGCGATGCCCGCACCGAGCATCGCGGGGACCAGCCCAGGCGCGGTATACGGATTGATGTTGAGGCGCTCGAGCCGGTCCATGGTCCAGCCACCATGGACGATCGCGCCACCCACGATGATCCAGCCAAGCGCCCAGTAAAAGTCGGCCTTCGGGGCGACGCCGTGGTTGGATGCAATTTTATCGGATTTGATGCGAATGCCCGTTCAGGGTCTTGGTATGCCGACCGTATCCGGAGAGACTTTGGTTTTTCCACCCGCGTGCATCAGCCAGGCATTGGCCTGGACCGCGGGGAACGCCGCCTTTTGCGCAGCGTCACCGGCAAGCGGCCCGAAGAATGCGCCGCGACTCGCCGAATATTTTCTTAGTGCATCGTTCGAGGCGATGATCTCCGACCACGCCTTGTCGAGCGTGGCGACGACTTCTTGCGGAATACCCTTCGGGATGAAAATGCCGAAATAATTCGTGGGCGCGCTGAAATTCGGAATCGCCCGGGAAATCGACTCGATCGTGCCGTAGCCCTCGATGACGATCGATTTGTCGCTCACGGTGGAAAGCGGACGAATTCGTTTGGCGCGAATCATGTCGGCCTGTTCCACCGCAAGCTGCGTCGTCACCTCGGTTTCGCCACCGACCGTCGCGACGACCGCGGGATTTCCACCGTCGTAGGTCACATGACGATACTTGACGCCGGTGGCGCGCGCGATGGCTTCCATCGCGTTGTGTCCGCCTGAGGTCACCCCCGCGGTGGCCACTGATATCTGGCCGGGCTTGGCCTTCATCGCATCGATCAGCGCCTGGATATTCTGGTATGAGCTTGCGGCATTCACGCCGACGACCGGCACGTTGGCAACATTCAGATAGAGGTGCCAATCGGTAAGATTCGTCTCGAGCATGCCGAGCGCGCGATAGACGCCGAGGTCCTGCGCGGCGCCGGCGGTCCAGGTATAGCCGTCCTTCGCGGCTTCGAGTGCGTTTTTCGTGCCGATCGAACCCGAAGCGCCGGGTTGGTTGACGATGACGATTTTCTGCCCGAGCGGCTTCTCGAGCTCGGCGGCGGTGAGGCGCGTCACCTGATCGGTCGAACCACCCGCGGCCCAAGGGACGATGATCGTTATCGGCTTGGTAGGCTTCCACTGCGCCTTCGCATTGAGTGACACGAACGCCGCGACCGCCCCGATCAATATTAGAAGTGAGATCTTTCGCCAGTCGAGGATCAGCAAAGCGTACTCCTCATAGTGATGATGAAACCGTTGGCACGGGAGCGCGGGTTGTAACCGATTCGGCCGCGGTTTGCAACTTGCGGCCGCGGTCGACTGCGATTTGGTCCTGATCACGAAACGCGAAGAAATACTCAGCGCATGGCCACTATTGCGATCGACAATGACGGCCGGGGACGCGGCAATGCGCCGTGGTAGTGACGTTGCGGACGTATCGTTTGGTTTGGATCTGCCCGTGTTCGGGTCAACCCGCTCAACCGCCACTCGAGGAAGCCCATATGTCCTGGATCGATATCTATCTGTTGACGCTTATCGTCTCGCTGGTCTTGCTGCTGGTTACGCGCGCAAGGCGCTAGCGCAACGCCGCACGCGGCGGCGCTCATCCGAATTCCGGCCCGGCCGATGCAATCAGTCGCGATGGGTCGTCGAACGTATCGGCCCGGCCGAGCGCCATCCGCGAGAACGGCCGTCCGACACTGAATCCGCGCGCGATGAGCCAGTCGCGGATCGAGCAGTGCCGCGCCGGAAGGTCGATGCATACCGGATGGCGTACGCGTGACAGCGCCTGCGACAAAAGGGCAATCGCGATGTCGGCGCGGTCTGCAGAGAGCGGCCCGAGTTGCGTCGCTAGCCGGCCGTCGCGCCCGAGGATGAATCCGACAACGCGTCCCGCCTCCTCCACGAGGAGCGCGGCATCGGGAAGCCGTGCACGCAACGCACCAAGAATCGCGCTGCGGTCACCGCCGAATATCAACGCGTCGTACGCGAGCACGAGCGGCCACGTCGCATCGGTGATCGCATGAATGTCGTGCGAGCGCGATTTCGGAATCACCGGCGGGTCGGTCACCACATCCGAAACCGTTGCAGGCCTGACGTGGGGAGGCTGCGCAATCAATCGCTCCAGCCACCAGCAATCGTTGAATCCAAGCCGCAGGTACACCTCGCGACCGGCCGGCGTCGCGTCGAGGAATGGGACGATCTGCTTCCCTGCAAGCTCGCGCGTTGCCCACTCGGTGAGTTGCGTGGCCAGTCCGCGCCGGCGCATGCGCTCGGCCACGAGCACCACGCTGATCCATGCGAATCGGGAGCCGAGCGGGATGATCATCGTGGTCGCGCACAGTCGACCGTCGCCGTCGAACAGGCCGACACCATAACCGCGATCGAGGAACAGTCGCCAGTCGGCTTCGTTCTGATTCCATTCGGCCGCGATGGATAGCGCCATGCCGCCGTCGATATGGTCGTGCGTCAGCCGATGCTCGGTCAAGGGTGCTTGATCGTCATGCTCAATAGTGGCCATCGCGGGTCTCGAAGTGGGTCTCCTTGCCAAGGCTCGTGCCGCCACGCGCGACCCAATCGGCGGTCCAGTCGAGGAGCGTCTCGATCGCAATCGAAGGCGGACCAAACAGCCGCGCGGCCTCGCTGCAATCGATGACCCAGGCATCCCGTGCCTCCGTGCCGCTGAATCGGGGTGAGCGTCCGAGCCGGCGACCAAGTCCATCCGCGAGATCTCGAACGCGTTGCATCGGGCCCGAGACATTCAGCGCCGACATCGGCGCGGACCCTACGCGCAGCGCTCGCAGCACCTGGGTATTCGCGTCACCTTGCCAGATGACGTTGACCGCGCCCATCGCGACATCGATCGGCGCGTTGTCCAGGATCTTGCGGGCGATATCGTGCAAGACGCCGTAGCGCATGTCGATCGCGTACGAGAGTCGAATGATCCGTCCTGTCGTGCCGTGGATCTGCGAAAAGTGTTCGAATACACGCTCACGGGCGACGCAGGAGTTAGCGTACTCGCCCGATGGCGGGTTCGGCGGGACATGCTCGTCCGCGCCTGGTCCGCTGATCGCGACGAATGGATACACGCACGCGGTCGAGAAGACCACGATGCGTGATGCCGCATACGCCTCGGCAACGTAGGCTGGTACGAGCGCATTCATCGCCCAGGTGAGGGGCTGATTGCCCGCCGAGCCGAACTTCCGCCCGGCCATGAACACGACATTCGCCGCCTTCGGGAGGCGTTCGACCGCCGCACGATCGAGCAGGTCGGTCTCGATGCACTCGACGCCATGGGATTGGAGCTGTGCCCGCACATGCGCGTCGGAGAATCGCGCGACACCGATGACACGCTTGCCGGGTGCCGCACGTTTGGCCAGCCGCGCGAGTGTCGGCCCCATCTTTCCACCGACGCCCAGCACGATGAGATCGCCATCCACGGCGGCGAGGTCGTCGACCAATACCGATGACGGCGCCGTCATCAGATCTTCAATATGATCAACATCGACAATGCGTGCGGGGTGGCTGGTCATCGTTCGCCCAAGCTCAAGATCGGAACAGCCGGCAATCTAGCAGGATCATGATTGCGCGATGCCGCATGCCCGGCGCCTTCGAACCCGGCGCAAACGACGGCCGACGTGCTTAACGCCGTGTTGCCGGTAACAAACGCGAACCCCCGACGTTACGGCGTTCTTACGCCCCGATAGTTTCGTGAACTGATGCGCACGGCAAATCGTCACTATCTTTCAAGCCAATTGCTTTCGATCGGAGTTAGGGACTACTGTTCATTCGTACTGCGCGATGCGTCGACTGGCTTACCCTCCGCGGGCCATTCGTTCCGGTTGGATCGCAATAAATCATCGCGGGGATTCGGGGCTCCTCCATGGGAATCAGAATGCGAATTATAACCCATTCGATCGGATCGTTGCCGGTCGAACGGTCGGATGCGGTTCGCGAACGCATTGCGGGGGCCTCTCCAATGAATGATCGCGCCGAAGCCTCTGCACCGCTCTCCCTGAGTGAGCCGCTGTTTCGGGACATCATCGATGCCGTTCCGGTATCGATCTGGGTCGAGGATTTTTCCGCGGTACGCGCCGCACTGAGTGATTTGGCGCAATCCCCTGCGGAGCTCGCCCATCATCTGGATGCGAATCCCGACCTCCTCGCCCGACTGGCCGGCCTGGTTCGCGTGCTCGCGGTCAATGCCGCAACGCTTGACATGATGGGCGCGCGGGAGCGCCGCGACCTGCTGCGTCCCCTGGATACCTTGTTTACCACCGCTTCCTACACGGTGTTCCGTGACGAGCTGCTCGCCATCGCATCCGGCCGCGCCGCTTTCGAATCCGACATGCAGATGCGCACGCTGGATGGTCGGCCCCTGCTCGCGCACCTGCGAATTGCCGTCCCCGGCTCGCCGCCCGACTACTCGCGCGTGCTGGTCGCGATCTCCGATGTCACCGCGCAACGCAATGCGGAAGACGCACTGCGTCGAAGCGAAGCGCAGTTGCGGCTCATCACCGAAAACGTCCCCGCCGGAATCGCCCATCTCGATCGGAATGAACGCTTGGTCTATACGAATGCGCGCTTTGCCGCGCTGTTCGGCTGGCGGTCGGAGGATGCGATCGGCCGGAGCGCGCGCGATGTCATCGGCCATGCGGATTACGCAACCATCCAAGATCAGATGCGCCGCGCGATGGACGGCGAGACGGTCAACTACACCCGGGCCCATGCGCATCCGGATGGGCGAACGGTCCACTTCGACGTATGGCTCGTGCCGGCTCGCGACGCAACGGGTGACGTGGATGGGGTACACGCACTGGTGCAAGACGTTACCGAGCAGCGCAAGGCTGAAGCAGCGCGCCGGGAAAGTGAAACCCGCCTGCGGATCGCGATCGAGGCGACCGGCCTTTTCGACTGGGAATGGGATGCCGGGACGAACGAGCTCAGATGGGGACGCGACCCCGCGCCGCTCCTGGGACCCCGCGCGGCCGAGGGGTATCCCGATTTTCGTTTTCTCGTGCATCCGGACAGCCGATCCATGTTTCTCGCGGCCAAGCGTGCGGCGCTGGACAACAACGCGGCCTACGACGTCGAGTATCGGCTCAATCGAACGGATGGGGCCGTGTGCTGGCTTTCCTCGCAAGGAACGGTGCTTCGTGACGCAGGCGGCGCCCCGCTTCGCATGATCGGGTTCACGCGCGACATTACCGAATCGAAGAGAAGGCAGGTCGCCCTCAGCCGGTCCGAGGCGCTGAAAGGCGCAATGCTCGCCTCGGCGCTCGATGCCATCATCACGGTGGATCATCGCGGACTCGTGTTGGAATTCAATGAGGCGGCCGAGCAGTGCTTCGGGTACACGCGCAAGCAGGCGGTCGGCAACGCGCTCGCCGATCTGATCATTCCGGTGCGCCATCGCGAGCGGATTACCGAGGGACTCGGGCGCTTTATCGAGACGGGCCGATCGAACTTCCTGAACCGCCGCTTCGAGTCGCGCGCGTTGCGAAGCGACGGATCGGAGATCGACGTCGAGGCTTCGATCGTGCGGATTCCGGGCGAGGACCCGCCGCTTTTTGCCGGATTCGTGCGCGACATCACCGAACAGAAACGAGCGGAGCAACGCATCCAGCATCTGGCGACCCGCGACGCGCTCACCGATCTGCCCAATCGCGCGCTGCTCAACGATCGACTCGAACAGGCGCTCGCCAAGGTCCGTCGCAATGGTGCACAGCTCGCCGTCATGTACCTGGATCTCGATCGGTTCAAGGACGTGAACGACTCGCTCGGTCATCAGGTCGGCGACGCGCTTCTCAAAGAGGCCGGGCAGCGCCTGCGCGCATGCCTGCGTGCGGGCGATACCCTGGCACGCCAGGGCGGCGACGAGTTCATCGTGCTGCTTACCAACCTGAGCGCGCAAAGTCACGCGGCGCTGGTTGCCGAGAAGCTGCTCGCGAGCCTCGCCCAGCCATTCCGCATCGATGATCACGAAATCCTCGCCAGCGCGACGATCGGCATCGCATTGCATCCGAACGACGGCGAGGACGCGACGACGCTCCTCAGGAATGCGGATACCGCGATGTATCACGCGAAAGAAAGCGGCCCGGGTACATACCAGTTCTTCACGCAAAGCATGAACGAGGCGGCGCGACGGCGAATCGCCATGGAAACGGCGCTCCGACGAAGCGTCAAGAAAGAGGAGATCACGCTGTTCTTCCAGCCGCAGATCCATCTTGCGACGGGCAATCTCGTAGGATTTGAAGCGCTCGCGCGCTGGCGGCATAGCCATCTGGGTCTCATCCCGCCCGCACAATTCATACAGCTGGCCGAGGAAACAGGACTCATCCTTCCGCTTGGCGAACAGGTGCTTCGCAGCGCCTGCAGCGAGGCGGTCCGGTGGCAGCGCGTCGCCTCGCGGCCGTTGCGGGTCGGCGTCAATGTCTCCGCACGCCAATTCCGGCAGCGGGCGTTTGTCGATATCGTCCGCTCTATTCTCAAAGAGACAGGACTTCCGCCGAAGTGCCTCGACCTCGAGATCACCGAAAGCACCTTGATGCTGAACAACGCCGAGGCGGTGGCCGGGCTCCATGAATTGGGTGAGATGGGCATCCGACTCACCGTTGACGATTTCGGGACCGGCTACTCGAGCCTGTCGTATTTGAAGCGCCTGCCGATCGACGCGCTCAAGATCGATCAGAGCTTCGTTCGCGATCTGCTCATCGATTCAGAGGATGCTTCGATCGTGCGCGCGATCGCGGGGCTCGGACAGAGCCTCGGCATGATGGTGGTCGCAGAAGGCGTCGAAGACGAGGACCAGGCCGCGTTCCTGCAGAAGCTCGGATGCGAACTCGCGCAGGGATATTATTTCGGGGTTCCGGTCCCGCCGGGTCAGGTCATCCCGTACATCATCGCACCGATGCGCACACGGTTGCTGGCGACAGAGCCCGCCGTCTGATCAACCGACCGCCCTTGCAAGCGGACATCATGCGTCAAGGACGGCGATGCTCGCCGATCTTGACGATCTTCATCGTATTGGTGCCACCTGACTTGCCGATCGGCTCGCCGTACGTGACCACGATGATGTCCCCGGGTTTCGCGACGCCATTGTCGACCAGGACCTGCTCGGCTTCGGCAAGCAGCTCTTCGCGATCATGGCCGATATAGCGCATCGGCAGCGGGTAGGTGTCGCGAAAGAGCGAGCACCGGTAGCGCGTCCCACTTTGCGAGGTGAGCGCGTACACGGGCACACCGCAATTGATCCGCGAGATCCATAGCGCCGTGGATCCCGATTCGGTCAGGGCGACGATCGCCTTCACCTTGAGGTGGTAGGCGGTGAACAGCGCCGCCATCGCGATCGATTGATCGACGCGGGTAAACACACGATCGAGAAAATCGCGATCGAGCGTGACCGGCGCGGACTGCTCGGCAACCGAACAGATGCGACTCATCGATTCGATCGTCTCGACCGGATACATTCCGCTTGCGGTCTCGGCGGAGAGCATCACGGCATCGGTACCATCAAGCACCGCATTGGCGACATCGGATACTTCCGCGCGCGTCGGGATCGGGCTCGCGATCATCGATTCCATCATCTGGGTCGCGGTGATCGTGAGCTTGTTACGTTCGCGGGCGAGGCGGATCATGCGCTTTTGCAGCGAGGGTACCGATGCGTCACCCACTTCGACCGCCAGATCGCCGCGCGCGACCATGATGCCGTCGCACGCCGAAAGAATGTCTTCGAGCGCAGCCGGGACCACCGCTTCCGCGCGTTCGATCTTCGCGATCAATAGCGCCTTGCCACCGGCCGCACGCATCAGCTCGCCGGCCAGATACATGTCGCGTCCGCTCTTGGGAAACGACACGGCCAGGAAGTCGGCGTTGATTTTCGTGGCGAGCCGGATGTCTTCCATGTCTTTCGGTGTCAACGCGGGTGCGGTGAGCCCGCCGCCCAGGCGGTTGATCCCCTTGTTGTTCGACAGTGTGCCACCGTGGCGAACCGAGCAATGCACCACGTCGCCCGCCACACGGATCACGTCGAATACGATTCGCCCGTCATCGAGCAGGAGCACGTCCGCGGGCTTCACGTCGCGCGGCAGCTCCTTGTAGTCGATTCCGACCTTGGTCTCATCGCCAAGATCGCAACTGCTATCGAGCATGAAGTCGGCACCACGCTCGAGCTGGACCTTGCCGTTCTTGAATTTACCGACGCGAATCTTGGGCCCTTGCAGATCGGCCATGATGCCGACCGTGCGGCCGACCTTGCGACAGAGCTCGCGCACCAGCTCGGCGCGGCGAATGTGATCCTCGGGCGTCCCGTGCGAGAAGTTGAGGCGCACGACGTCGACGCCGGCAACCACCATGCGCTCCAGGACTTCAGGATCACTCGACGCAGGACCAAGCGTCGCGACGATCTTCGTGCTTCGGATCATTGGCTCGGGGAAGAGGAGAAGGTCAAATCAGTCTAGCACGCGAGGGAGCACGGTTCTTCGAGTCAAGCAACTGCGGATTGAACCACCAAGGCACCAAGACACCAAGGTGGTTGCAGCTTCGGTTGGCATCATCGGGCGGGCAAGAACACGCCATCGTGCCTGCGCCTACCAGATTGAAACTTGGTGCCTTGGTGTCTTGGTGTCTTGGTGGTTCATCATCTCGGTAACGACTAACCTCTTGCGCGTTGTTCCAGGATCTCGATCGCCGGCAGCGTCTTGCCTTCGAGGAATTCGAGGAACGCGCCGCCACCGGTGGAGATATACGAAATCTTGTCGGTGATACCGAATTTCGCGATGGCAGCGATGGTGTCGCCACCGCCTGCCAGCGAAAACGCTTTCGATTGCGCGATGGCGTTCGCGATGATCCGCGTGCCTTCCGCGAACTGCTCGAACTCAAACACACCGACCGGACCGTTCCAGATGATCGTGCCCGCGCTCTTCAACCTATGCGCAATCGCCAAGGCCGACTGCAAGCCGATATCGAGTATCAAATCGTCCGGCGCGACGAATTCGGTGGATTTCGATTCCGCCTTCGCGGTCGCCGAAAATTCCTTGGCGGTGACGACGTCGATCGGGATCGGCACCGAACCGCCCTTCCCTTCGAGCAGCGCAATGATTTTTTTCGCCTCGCCGATGAGATCGGGTTCAGCCAGCGACTTGCCGATCTTCCCGCCGCTTGCGAGGATGAAGGTGTTTGCAATGCCGCCACCCACGATCAACTGATCGACTTTCGCTGCCATCGAAGCGAGGATCGTGAGCTTGGTGGATACCTTGGAACCGCCCACGATCGCAACGAGCGGCCGCGCCGGGCTCACCAGCGCGCGCGACAACGCATCGATCTCGCCACGCATCAACGGACCGGCGCAGGCGATCTTCGCGAACTTCGCGATGCCATGGGTCGTCGCCTCGGCGCGATGCGCGGTACCAAACGCGTCATTGGCATAGATGTCGCAGAGCGCCGCCATCTTCTTCGCGAGCACCTCGTCGTTCTTCTTTTCGCCCTTGTTGACCCGGCAGTTCTCAAGCAGGACGATCTCGCCCGGCTTCACATCTACGCCGTCCACCCATCCTTGCTTGAGCGGAACAGTCCGCGCGAGCAACTCGCCAAGACGCTTGGCGATCGGCGCGAGCGAATCCTCGGGTCTCAACGTGCCTTCGGTCGGTCGGCCAAGGTGCGAAGTAACCATGACCGCTGCGCCCGCGTTCAATGCATGCTGAATGGCCGGCACGGAAGCGCGGATGCGCGAATCGTCGGTGATATTGCCCGCATCGTCTTGCGGTACGTTGAGGTCCGCGCGGATGAAGACGCGCTTGGCGGCGAGCGGCAGGTCGGTGAGGCTGAGAACGTTCATGAATTGAATGGGGCGCTCATCGAGTGCAGGACATTACTTCGCGTTCATCAACGCCACGGTCGTGTCCAGCATGCGATTCGAAAAGCCCCATTCATTGTCATACCAGGACGAGACTTTTACCAAGGTGCCTTCGGATACTTTCGTGAGCGTCGAATCGAAGATCGACGAGGCCGGATTGTGGTTGAAGTCGACCGAGACGAGCGGATCCTTGTTGAATTCAAGGATGCCCTTCAATTCGCCTTCCGAAGCCTGCTGCACCGCGTTGTTCACTTCGTCCACCGTTGTAGCGCGTTTGGCAACGAACACGAGATCGACGACCGACACATTGATGGTCGGCACGCGGATCGCATAGCCGTCCAGCTTGCCGTTCAGCTCGGGCATGACCAGACCGACAGCCGCCGCCGCACCGGTCTTGGTCGGAATCATCGACTGCGTGGCCGAACGGGCGCGACGCAGATCCTCGTGATAGACATCAGTGAGCACCTGGTCGTTGGTGTATGAATGGATCGTCGTCATGAGCCCGGAGACCACGCCGATCCGATCATTCAATGCCTTCACCATCGGTGCCAGGCAGTTCGTCGTGCATGAGGCGTTCGAAATCACCGTGTCGGTCGCTTTCAGCACCTTGTGATTGACGCCGAAAACGATGGTGGCATCGACATCCTTGCCGCCCGGGGCGGAGATGATCACCTTCTTCGCGCCGCCCTTGATATGCGCACCGGCCTTCTCCTTGGTCGTGAAGAGCCCGGTACATTCGAGGACAACGTCAACGCCGAGATCTTTCCAGGGAAGCTCCGCCGGATTGCGCACGGCAAGCACCCGGATCTTGTCGCCATTCACCACCATGTGATTGCCTTCTACCGCAACCGTGCCGGGAAATTTTCCGTGCGCCGTGTCGTACTTGAGCAGATGCGCATTGGTCTCGGCATTGCCGAGGTCGTTGATGGCGACGATCTGGATATCGTGCTTCTTCTTGCCTTCATAGTGGGCACGCAAGACGTTGCGGCCGATCCGGCCAAATCCGTTGATGGCGACTTTGATGGTCATGATTACGCTCCGAGAAGTTTGCGGACCGTCGCGACGACGTTGTCCGGGGTAAAGCCGAAATAGTTGAACAAATCCTTTGCCGGTGCCGACTCGCCGAAGCGATCGATGCCGATGACCGCACCCTCCAGACCGACATACTTGTACCAGCCGTCCGTTACGCCGGCCTCGATCGCGACGCGGGGAATGCCGCGCGGCAACACGCGATCGCGATACGCCGCGTCCTGCCGATCGAAAACCGCGGTGCAGGGCATCGACACCACGCGTGTGCCGATGCCGGCGGCGTCGAGCTTGGCCTTGGCTTGCACCGCGAGATCCACCTCCGAACCGGTCGCGATCAATACGACGCGAGGCGCCCCATTGGAATCCGCCAGAACATAGCCGCCCGCCGCGATGTTCTCAACCATTGAATCGGTGCGGGTGTGAAAAGCCAGGTTCTGCCGGGAAAGAAGCAGGCTCGATGGTCCGTCGGGTCGGCGGATCGCAACCGTCCAGGCGATCATCGTCTCGACGGTATCGCACGGGCGCCAGACATCCATGTGCGGGAAGAGTCGCAGGCTCGCCGCGTGCTCGACCGGCTGATGCGTCGGACCATCCTCGCCCAGCCCGATCGAATCATGGGTGAACACATAGATCGCCCGGTTCTTCATCAGCGAGGAAACACGCAGCGCATTCCGCGCATAGTCGGAGAACACCAGGAACGTGCCACCATAAGGAATGAGGCCGCCGTGCAGTCCGAGCCCGTTCATGACGGCGCACATTCCGAATTCACGCACGCCATAGAAAAGGTAGTTGCCACCGCCTGCGCGCGAGACACCCTTTGATCCGCTCCACATCGTGAGATTGGAGCTGGCAAGATCGGCCGATCCGCCGATAAGCTCGGGTAATTTCGGTGAGAGTGCCTCGATGGCATTTTGTGATGCCTTGCGCGTGGCGATCGTCTCGCCTTTTGCGCGCACCGCAGCCAAGGCATCCTTTGCGTCTTGGTCGAATGTCGCGGGCAACTCACCTGCCATGCGGCGCTTGAACTCGTTCGCCAGCTCAGGATGCGCCTTGGCATAGGCAGAAACGCGATCGTTCCATTCACGTTCGGCGGTGGCACCGCGCGTTTTCGCGCTCCAACCGTCGTAGATCGCTTGCGGCACGACAAAGGGCGCATGCGCCCAACCGATCGCCTCACGCGTTGCCGCGATCTCCTTGTCGCCGAGCGGTGCACCATGCGCGGCGCCGGTGTTGGCCTTCGTTGGCGCACCTTTCCCGATCGTGGTCTTGCAGCAGATCAAGCTCGGACGATCGGACACCGCTTGCGCGCTTCGTATCGCCTGATCGACTGCATCGATGTCGTGGCCGTCGACATCGGCCATCACATGCCAGTTGTACGCTTCGAACCGGCGCGGCGTGGCATCGGTGAACCATTGCTCGATGCGCCCTTTTTCCGAATCGATCGAAATCTTGTTGTCGTCATAGAACACGATCAGCTTGCCAAGGCCGAGTGTCCCGGCAAGGGAGCACACCTCGTGAGATACGCCTTCCATCATGCAGCCGTCACCGGCAAATGCGTAGGTGAAGTGATTGACGATTGCATGGCCGGGGCGATTGAAGGAATCCGCCATGACTTTCTCGGCGATCGCCATGCCAACGGCATTGGCGAGTCCCTGTCCGAGCGGACCCGTGGTCGTCTCCACGCCTGGTGCGCAGCCGTATTCGGGATGCCCGGGTGTCTTCGAATGCAACTGACGGAAGCGCTTGAGCTCCTCGATCGGCAATGCATACCCGGTAAGGTGCAACAACGCGTAGAGCAGCATCGAGCCATGCCCGTTCGAGAGCACGAAACGATCCCGGTCCGACCATTTCGGGTTGGCTGGGTTGTGGCGCAGGTGCCGGCCCCACAGCGCGACCGCGATATCGGCCATGCCCATCGGCATTCCGGGATGTCCGGAATTGGCCGCTTGCACCGCATCCATGGCAAGCGCGCGGATGGCATTGGCCAAGTCGCGGTCGAGCGAAGTTGATGTTGATGTTGCGGTCACGCGTACGCTCCCTTTATCGCTACAGGTGTTGTCGAAGATGCAGCCTATAATTATCGCTGATTAACCTACCTTATAGTCGTTCATGTGCGTCTGCCCGGCGCATATGAGCGGCGCATCCTGGAGAGCAGGCAAATGGCGAAAGTCGCATTTCTCGGCCTAGGCGTCATGGGGTTTCCCATGGCCGGACATCTCGCCAAGGCCGGACATGATCTGACCGTCTACAACCGCACGATCGCGAAAGCGGAAAGCTGGGTCGCCAAGCACGGCGGCAAGGTCGGCAAGACGCCCAAGGAAGCCGCGGCCGGCGCCCAGATCGTGTGCGCCTGCGTGGGCGACGATCCGGATGTGCGCGAGGTTACGCTCGGCAAGGACGGTGCCTTCCAGTCGATGATCAAGGGCGCGATATATGTCGATCACACGACTGCTTCGGCAGACATCGCGCGCGAGCTCGAGAAAGCCGCCAATGCGCGCGGCCTTGGTTTCGTCGATGCGCCGGTTTCCGGCGGGCAGGCTGGAGCGGAAAACGGTGCACTGACCGTCATGTGCGGCGGCAAGGCCGATGCGTATGATCAAGCCAAGCCGGTCATCTCAACCTACGCGCGAATGATCCAGCTTCTCGGGCCGGCGGGTTCGGGCCAGCTTGCCAAGATGGTCAATCAGATCTGTATTGCCGGACTTGTGCAAGGCCTGAGCGAGGGCATCAACTTCGGCATGCGCGCGGGCCTCGATATGAAAGCAACCCTCGATGTGATCGCCAAAGGCGCCGCCGGTTCCTGGCAGATGGAAAATCGCGGCAAGACGATGGTCGATGACAAATTCGATTTCGGTTTCGCGGTCGACTGGATGCGGAAGGACCTTCGCATCACGATCGATGAAGCAAGTCGCAATGGCGCCGAGCTGCCTGCCATCAAAATGGTGAAGAGCTTTTACGACGAAATCTCAGCGATGGGTGGCGGGCGCTGGGACACCTCGAGCCTGATTAAACGGTTCCGAAAGTAAGGTGCGCCCGCGTTTCCCGCTCCCTTTCTCCCTTCACCACGCGCACGCACATGATCGAAATGCCCTTCTCCGCACCCGGTGCGTTCACCGGCGGCGTGCGAACGCCAAGCGATTTTCCCGACAGTACGCTCTGGTTCGTTTTTCGCGAGACCGAACTGCTCGTCCGTGAGGATCGCGCATCGCCTGCGGTGTTGCGGGCAGTGCATCCCTCGACGCTCGACCTGGAACCGATCCGCACCCAGTACCTCGGCGTTCTTGGTGATCATCATTGCCTGGCGTGCGAGCTGCCCAAGGAGAGCGCACCGCCCGACGGTTGGGCGTTTCGCGGACTGCGCGCACTTTTTGGCGCACTCGATGAAGCGCATTTCGCGCTGGCGGGACGCGCGTTGCAGGTGGTCGATTGGGACCGCACGCATTTGTATTGCGGACGCTGCGGGACCCCGACCGTGTTGCGCACCGACGAGCGATCACGCGAATGCCCGGCGTGCCGCCTGACCGTGTATCCGCGCCTCGCCCCCGCGCTGATGGCGCTCGTGCGCAAATTGCCCAATGAGATTCTGCTGGGTCGTTCGCACCGCTTCGTACCCGGAATGTATTCCGCGCTGGCGGGATTCGCGGAACCCGGCGAAACGCTCGAGCAATGTCTGCATCGCGAAGTGTTCGAAGAGGTCGGCATTCGCGTGAATAATCTTCGTTACTTCGCGAGCCAGCCCTGGCCATTTCCGCACTCGTTGATGATTGCGTTCATCGCGGATTACGAAAGCGGCGAGATCAATCCCGACCCGCTTGAAATAGAAGCGGCGCAATGGTTTCCGATCGACGCGCTGCCGAAATTACCGATGCCGATCAGCATCGCGCGCCGGCTGA
>JBJXGX010000290.1:0-6541 GCA_046160305.1 Burkholderiales bacterium | reverse complement strand
AGCCGGGCGAAGTCGGATTTTCTCGCCAATATGAGCCATGAAATCCGCACCCCGATGAACGGTGTGCTTGGGATGACCGAGCTCTTGCTCGATACCAGGCTCGATGACGAGCAGCGCCGGTTCGTGACGATGGCGCACCGATCCGCGGAGACCCTGCTTGGCATCATCAATGACATTCTCGATCTGTCGAAAATCGAGGCGCGCAAGATCGAGTTGGAAAAAATCTCTTTCGATGTACGGCAGATCGTGGAGGACGTGGCGGAGCTTCTGGCCGAGCGGGCGCAGAACAAGGGCCTGGAACTCTTATGCGAGATCGACGATGACGTGCCGAAGACCGCGATCGGCGATCCGGGGCGGTTGCGCCAGATCCTCACCAACCTCGTCAGCAACGCAATCAAGTTCACCGACGCGGGCGAAGTGGAGATTCTGGTCGGATGCGTGGCGCGCGATACGGCGATGGAAGCTGATGCCGAGTGTCTTCTCCGGTTCTCGATCATCGACACCGGAATAGGCATGACATCGGCGCAGCGGCAGCGCTTGTTCGCGCCATTTTCGCAGGCCGATAGTTCAACGACGAGACGGTACGGGGGATCCGGTCTTGGCCTTGCGATCGCCAAGCAACTGGTCGAGACGATGGGGGGCGAGATCGCGGTGGAGAGCGCGCCCGGGCATGGATCGACGTTTCGCTTTACGGTGCGAATTGACGCGGTCGCCGGGTCCGGACCAACTCGGCCGGCGGGCGCACTGATCGGGCGCCGGGTATTGATCGTTGATGACAATGCAACGAATCTCAGTATCGTCCGACGCCAGGTCAAATCACTTGGCATGACGGTGGCGACCGCACGGGACGGTGTCGAAGCGCTCGACCTCCTTAGGTTATCGACACCAGGCGATCGCTTCGACGTTGCCCTCATCGACATGAAAATGCCGCTGATGAGCGGCATCGAGCTTGCGCGCATTATTCGCGATGAGCCCGCGCTGGCGCAGATGCGACTCGTGATGCTGACCTCGCTCATGCCATCGGAGGGCGGCAAGGCCGCTCGCGAGGCCGGCATACATGTCTACCTGAACAAGCCGGTGCGTCGGTACGAACTCGAGAACGTCTTGCGTAATCTGCTCGGGGACCAGGTGCCGATAACGCCCGAGCCCATCGCGATCAGGGTGAACGAATCGGCCCGCAAGGCCCACGTCTTGCTCGCGGAGGACAATCTCATCAACAAGACCGTTGCAATCAAGATGCTCATGCAACTCGGATGCGAGGTCGATTGGGTGGAGAACGGATTGAAGGCGGTTAGCGCGGCGACATCGAAGCGCTACGATCTCATTCTGATGGACTGCCAGATGCCGGAGATGGACGGTTTTCTGGCGTCCGCGGCGATCCGTGCCGCGGAACGCATGGCCGCCGCGCCAATCCCCGTACCCATCGTTGCACTGACCGCCAACGCGTTGCGGGGCGACCGCGAACGCTGCCTCGCAGCCGGCATGACTGACTACATTGCCAAGCCGTTTCGCCGGGAGCAGTTGGGCGCGATGTTGGAGCGCTATGTCGCGCCGGCGCTGGGTACGGCGACGGTGTGAGGCCACGGCAGCCCGCGCCGATCGTGTTGCCTTGAGCAATCGTGTTGCCCCCGGCGCATAGCCGCTACTTCCCCAGTTTCTTTTTCAGATCGAGCCCGACGCCTTTGTTCACGAACTGGTCGGTGGCGACCTTCGAGACATCCACTTCCCCCTGCTTGTACAGTCCCGCCTTTACCATGCTGTCGTGAAAGCTGCGTACCCGCGCGAGATCGAGGGCGCCGATGCCCTTCGTCAGTGCGTCGCCGGAATCGATGATCTTCAGATCGAGCATGCGCTTGATCTCGCCCTCGATGTTTTCCGCCGAGAGATCGGCATTGATCTTGCGAATCGCGTCGATCGTCGCCTTGCGATCACCGTAGATGAAGTTGTACCAGCCGATGATCGAGCCGTCGATGAATCGGCGCGCAACGTCCGGTTTCGATCGTAGCGACTCGGATCGAATTTCGACGGTCGTGCTGTACGTGTTCCAGCCGTGGTCGGCGAGCATGAAGATGTGCGGTTTGGCCCCTTGCGCGGCGGCCGTGACGGGTTCAGCCATTGCGTAGCCCTGTTGCACCATGCGCTTGTCGGCGAGCCAGGGTGCGAGGTTGAAGGTGTAGGGGCGCAGTTGCTCATCACGGAAGCCATGCTCGGTCTTCATCCATTGCCAGAAGCTGAACTGGCCGTCCTTCGCAATCAGCACGGTCTTGGCGTTCTTCAGGTCCGTGAAGCCCGGGTACGTGCCCTCATGGGCCATCAGGATCTGGGGATCCCGTTGGAAAAACGCGGCGACAACGATCGTCGGAATGCCGTTCTTCACGTTGTCGAACGAATGCAGAAGATTTCCCGCCATGAGGAAATCGAGCTTGCCCGCCGCAAGGAGCGGTCGATTGTTGACCTGCGGTCCGCCCTGCACGATTTCGACATCGAGGCCGAGCTTCACGTAGGTGCCATCCACCAGCGCCTGATAAAACCCGCCATGGGCGCCTTGAGCGCGCCAGTTCGTGCCGAATCGGATCTTGTCTTGTGCGCTCGCGCCAACGGTCACGAACAGCGTGGCGATCGCGATGGCGGCACCGAGCAATCCTCTCCGCGACATGATGCTCTCCTTTGCTGGTTATTCTGGTAATCGTACCGCCTCTCGCGAATCCGGTCTTCACCCAGGCATCCAAATGGAATGCGACAAGCGCGCCGCTATCGATCGCCCTTGATCTCGCTTTCATGCCATCGGCCGAGCAACCACCGGGACAGGCCGTTGAACGCGAGGTAGATGAAAATGCCGCAGAGAGAAATCAGCACGAGCGCGGCGAACATGCGTGGAATTTCCGTCCGGAAACTCGCTTCCAGCACGCGCGAGGCCAGGCCGGTATCCTTGCCTGCAGCGCCGGCGACGAACTCGGCGACGACAGCGCCGATCAACGCAAGGCCGCCGGCGATCTTGAGACCGCCCAGAAAAAACGGCAAGCTGCTTGGCAGGAGCAGCCATCGCATGCGCTGCCACGGGCTCGCATTGTAGAGCTGGAACAGATCGCGCAGATTGTGATCGGCGCTGCGAAGGCCGATGATCGTGTTGGAGAGAATCGGAAAGAAAGCGACGATCCACGCGCAGATGAGGAGCGCGGCAAACGTGCTGTCGACATAGATCATGATGAGCGGGGCGATCGCCACGATCGGCGTCACCTGCAGGACCACCGCGAATGGCAGGAACGCCAGCTCCGCCCAGCGCGACATCGACAGCACGATCGCGAGCAACACGCCGCCAAGGATCGCGAACGCGAGCGCGGCGAAGGTCAGCTTGAGCGTAAACCAGAGCGACGGCGCGAGGGAGGGCCATTCGTTCGCAAGCGTCCGTAGTACGAGGCTTGGCGCCGGAATGAGATAGTGGGGAATCTCGTTGATCCTCACGGTCGCCTCCCAGGCGAGCACCGCCAACAAAAAAACGGTCACGGGCACGGCCAGCTGAAGACCGCGCGCGATGCGGTTGCGGCGCGCCTGTGCGACATTCAGCGCGGGTTCAATGCCAGGAATCTGCGCGGCAGACCGTGCAGATTCCTGAAGGCTGACGCCAGGGGTCTTAGTTGACATGATCCGATGGACGACGCAACACCGCGCTGATGTCCCGGCAGGCCTCGCCGTAGGCGGCCGACGTACGATAGGCCTCGTCGCGCGGATAGGGCGAAACGATCGGCCGATCGGCAATGACACGACCGGGCCGCGGCGCCATGACGATGACCCGGCTCGACAAATACACCGACTCGTAGACGCTGTGGGTGACGAAGATGACTGTCCAATTGTTGCGTTCCCAGAGCGCGAGCAGGTCATCATTGAGTTTGAACCGCGTGATCTCGTCGAGTGCCGCGAACGGTTCATCCATCAAAAGAAGTTTCGGTCGGGTGACCAGCGCGCGCGCGATCGAGACACGCATCTTCATTCCGCCGGATAGCTCGCGCGGATACGATTCGCGGAAAGACTCGAGCCCCACCATCGCCAGCGCCTCGTCGACGTGCGGGCGGGCTTCGCGCCGCCCGATATGCTTCACCCTCAAGGGCAGGTAGATGTTTTCCGACACGGTTGCCCAGGGCATCAGGGTCGGTTCCTGGAAAACGAAACCGATCTCCTGCGTGTTTTCCGCACTGCGCGGGCGGTTCCAGACGATGCGCCCCGCCGAGGGCTCGCTGAGCCCGGCAATCAAGCGGAGCGCCGTACTCTTGCCGCAACCTGACGGCCCGAGAAAGCTGACGAACTCGCGCGGGCCGATTGCGAGGGACATGCCGCGCAGGGCCATGGTGCCATTGCCGAATTTCTTGTGGACGTTGTCCAATTGAACGAGCGGGGGATCGATGGTCGTTGTGGCGCCCGGTCCCTGGGACGTCGGATCGACCATCATGGTGTCCTCGCCTTCGTCCACCCGCGCGTCCCGTTGGGTTCGATGTCCATCATGGGCCGCATCGTAGCAACGATAGGTGGTTCCCGCCCCGGACCGCCGCGCGTCCGACGGATCATATCCATGGAGTATTCGAATTGCCCGCGATTACCCGTGCTATTCGATGATTTCGTGAGCGGCGCGCAGCGCTAGCATGGTCGATGCACCGAAGCTGAGCCAGCCAACGACTATTGCCATGACCCAGACCACGCAAATCGATCCGGCAATGACTGCCCGTGCAGCGTTCAAACAGCTTGCATTGCGCAAGGTCGCGCCGACGCCGGACAACTACGCGAAGTTCTACGCCGAGACCGCTCAAGTCAAGCTGGGCGAAGTGTTGCCGGCGTGGGGAGTGATCGAGTCGATGGCGCGTGAGTTGCGCGACGACCCGGCACGCTCGAATGTAGCGAGAGCGATCATCGAGGCGCTCGGGAAGTCCGATTGGGAAGGCGTTCGGCGCGGATTCCGGTCGCTGCTTCGCGAATCCGGCATTGGCGAAGCCGCTGAATCCACTCCGGCATCGGGTGCCGCGCGCAGTGCGGCCCTTGCCGCCGACGGCGCCGACGGTCATGAGACGATCCTTGCGTTCAAGGATCTCTTCAAGAAGACCATCGATTATCTGGTCGATGAACGTGCCGGCTACTCACAGGAGAATGTCGGACAGGCAAAAGCGTTGGTCGCGCTCGCCGAAATTGCCGACGCTCCAGCGAAAGTGAGCGAGATCGCGCTGAAGCTGAAGAGCTTCTGGATGAAGATCGAGCTTCGGGGGGAGGGGCCCGAGGCGATCATTCGACATTTGCACGGCCTATTGATGCTCCTTCTGCAGAATGTCGGCGATCTGGCGCCTGACGATCGGTGGATTCAGCAGGAGGTCGAGCGCATCCAAGCATTGCTCGGCACGGACCCTTCGCCGAAGGCGCTCGCGCAGACCGAACGCGCGCTGAAGGAATTCGGCTACCGGCAGACCTCTACTCGTGCGGGCATCGACGAAGCCAACGCCGCGATTCGCGACATGATGGCGGTATTCATCGAACGGCTCGGTGCCGTGACCGCGTCCACCGGGGAGTATTCCACCCGACTGGCGGGCTATTCCGAATCCATCCGCGGCGGCAAGGATCTTCGAGACCTTGCCGGTGTGCTTGAACATCTGGTCAAGGACACAAACCTCTTCCAGGCCGACATGTCGAGCACGCACACCGAGCTCGATGCCACGCGGCGCAAGGTCGCGGAGGTCGAAGCCCATGTACAGGAGCTTGAAACCAAACTCTCGGCGGTGAGTGAGCTCGTACGCGAGGACCCATTGACCCGGGCACTGAACCGCCGCGGCCTGGAGCAACAGTATGCGGTCGAGTCAGCCCG
Organism: Burkholderiales bacterium; assembly: GCA_046160305.1. Taxonomy (GTDB): domain Bacteria; phylum Pseudomonadota; class Gammaproteobacteria; order Burkholderiales; family SG8-39; genus SHXR01. The sequence goes on along the minus strand of JBJXGX010000290.1, from coordinate 702 downwards.
CTCGCGACGGCGCACCAAGCCGCTTGCGATCGCGATGCTCGATCTGGACGATTTCAAGAAGCTCAACGACCGGCTTGGACACCAGGCGGGTGATGCGGCGCTTCGACGGCTCGTCGATGTCATAAAGCACGCGATCCGGCCGACGGATTCCCTCGCACGGTATGGCGGCGAGGAATTTGTCGTGCTGCTTCCCGAGGCGGACGCCGAATCCGGCGCCATTGCGATCAATCGCGTGTTGTCCGATCTCGTGAAGCGTCCGATGGTCTGGAATGGCGAAGAGGCGACGATTACTTTTTCCGCCGGGATTACCGTCATGCGTGACAATGAGACCTTCGATGCGGTGATCGCGCGTGCAGACGCGGCGATGTACGAAGCCAAACGGGCGGGTAAGAATCGGGTGATGACGGCGGGCGATTGAGGCGGCTCGGTCGACTTGATCGACTGAGGGGCGTGCCCGCCGCGACACCTGCATTGCCTCGCTGCGATACGACGCGCGGCTTCACAGTCGAATCCTTCATGGGCGGAGCGCTTGCCGGCCATCAATGGAGTCCAATGGTCGCGTATACTTCTCGCTGTTCTCCTGGAGGACGCCATGGGGCTGCCGCTCCGCGATCACGGATTCCACACATACGCCGAATACAGAACCTGGCCGGAAGACGCCCGCTATGAGTTGATCGATGGCAGGGCGTACGCGATGGCGCC
>JBJXGX010000289.1:0-9978 GCA_046160305.1 Burkholderiales bacterium | reverse complement strand
GGACAAGTCGTTTCACACGATCTGCACGTGAGGCAGCGATCAAGATGCACTTGCGTCTTCGCGGTGACCGGCGCGCCTTCAAGAACCTCCTTGATGAGATAGATGCGCCCACGCGGACCATCCAATTCGTCGCCCAATAGTTGATACGTCGGGCAGGTCGCGGTACAAAAACCGCAATGAACGCACTTACGAAGGATGGCATCCGCTTCCTTCCCTTCCGGCGTGTCCTTGATGAAATCAGCGAGATTGGTTTGCATGGTTGGCCGCAGAGTCAAAGATCACTGTACATGCGGCCGCGGTTGAAGATGCCATGCGGATCGAATACCGCTTTCAGGTTGCGATGGATCTTCGCGATGGCGGGCGATAGCGGCGTGAACACGCCGACCGTCTTGTCGCCGTTCCTGTAGAGCGTCGCATGCCCACCCAGCGCGGCGGCACGATCGCGAATCGTGCGCGCGTCCGCGTTCGTCGCACACCAGCGCAACGCACCACCCCACTCGATCAGTTGATCGCCGGGAATTCGCAGCGCCGCGGCCGCCGATGGCACCGACACCCGCCAGATCGGCAGGTCGGTTGCAAAGAACGGATCGGATTGTTCGCGGATGCCAACCCAGAATTTTGTTGCCTGGATCGGATCGATCAACACACCGCCAAGCTTGCTTTGCGCGACCTCCACTGCGGCACGCGCACCGGACAAACGCACGCCAAGATCGCCACCTCGCCACGCGGTCGCGGAGATCGGGAGCGGCCTGGCAGCCCATTGATTCAGCAACTCGATCGTTCGCTCTTCGGGAAACTCGAACTGCAGCGTAGCTTCGGCCACCGGGAGCGGCAACACCTTGAGCGACACCTCGAGAATCAACCCAAGCGTACCCATCGACCCGGCCATGACGCGTGAGACGTCGTAGCCCGCCACGTTTTTCATGACCTGGCCGCCGAATGTGAGCGGGTTGCCATGACCGTCCATGATCCGCGCCCCCAACACGAAGTCCCGCACGCTCCCCGCGGCTTGACGGCGCGGACCTGCCAAACCAGCCGCGACGGCGCCACCCACCGTCGCCGTTTCGCCCAGATGCGGCGGCTCGAACGCGAGCATCTGTCCGCGTTCATGCATCACGCGTTCAAGATCGGCGAGCCGCGTTCCGCACCGTGCGGTAATGACCAGCTCACCAGGATCGTAATCGACGATTCCCGCATAGGCGCATGGATCAAGTAAATCGCCAATCAGCGCCTGGCCATAGAAGTCCTTGGTCCCACCGGCGCGAATCTGCAGCGGCCGCCTGGCATCACCAGCGGCACGGATCGTCGAAGAGAACAAGGAGAGCACATCCTTCATCGGGATGACGCCGTACTTCGCGATTCAACGCGGCCACGGATGAAGTGTTTCGCGCGCATCGCTCGATCACCCATCAAAACCGCGGCAGGTCCGCGAACGGCAAACGCCCCCCGCTCACATGCATGCGACCGAACTCCGCGCATCGATGCAAGCTGGGAATGTTCTTGCCGGGATTCAGCAGGCCGTCCGGATCGAACGCGGCTTTGATACCGCGAAAGCATGCAAGCTCCTGCGGCTCGAATTGCACGCACATCTCGTTGATCTTCTCGATGCCCACGCCATGTTCGCCGGTAATGGTGCCGCCGACTTCCACGCACTTTTGGAGGACTTCGGACGCGAACTGCTCCGTGCGATGAAGCTCGTCGGGAATGTTTGCATCAAAAAGAATCAGCGGATGAAGATTCCCGTCACCTGCATGGAAGACGTTAGGACAGCGCAGCCCATGTTTCTTCTCCATCGCGGCGATGAATCGCAGGATCTCACCGAGGCGTTTCCGCGGGATGGTGCCGTCCATGCAATAGTAGTCGGGCGAGATACGTCCCACCGCCGGAAACGCCGCTTTCCGGCCGGCCCAGAACTTCAGGCGTTCGGCTTCGTTGCTCGATACGCGGATGCCGCTCGCCCCGGATTCTTCGAGCACCCGGCGCATGCGGGCAATCTCTTCCTCGACTTCCTCGGACGTGCCGTCCGACTCGCAAAGCAGGATTGCCTTCGCATCGAGGTCATAGCCGGCATGCACGAACTCTTCGACCGCGCGCGTCGCGGGCTGATCCATCATTTCCAGACCAGCGGGGATGATGCCCGCCCCGATCACCGCGGCGACCGCATTGCCCGCCTTCTCGACATCGTCGAATGAAGCCATTACGCAGCGCGCGACCTCGGGCTTGGGCAACAGCTTCAGCGACACTTCGGTGGTCACCGCAAGCATGCCTTCCGAACCGCACACGAGAGCGATCAGATCGAGCCCGGCAACATCGAGCGCCTCCGAACCGAACTCGATCGGCTCGCCCTCGACGGTAAAGCCCCGTACCCGCAGAATGTTGTGCACGGTGAGCCCGTACTTCAGGCAGTGCACACCACCGGAGTTCTCCGCGACATTGCCGCCGATCGAGCAGGCGATCTGCGAAGAAGGATCCGGCGCGTAATAAAGACCATAGGGCGCGGCGGCTTCCGAGACCGCAAGATTGCGCACGCCGGGTTGCACACGGGCCACGCGCGCCACCGGATCGATTGCGAGGATGCGCTTCATCTTCGCAAGCGAGAGCAGCAATCCATCGGCCATCGGCAGCGCACCACCGGAGAGACCGGTTCCGGATCCCCGTGCGACAACCGGCACCTTGAGCGCGTGACAGGTCTTCAGAATGAACGCGACCTCATCATCACTCTCCGGGATTGCGACAACACCTGGCACCTCCCGGTACGCCGATAGCCCGTCGGACTCGTACGGTTTCGTGTCTTCGCGCGCATGCAACACGCGATGCGCAGGTAGGCGTACAAGCAGGCGGCCGACGAGCTCAGCCTGCTTCAGAAAACGCGTACCCGTGACTGGGTGATTCACGATGCGGTGCAGGCCCGAGGAAAGCCGGTTATCTTACGCGTGCACGCCACCATCAATACTGTCCTTCCGGCAGATCGAGATGCGGGAACGCGCTTTTCAGGATGTGGGGCATGCGAATGACCGGCGCTGCGCGAACATGCGCTCTCTTGAGTTGATCGACGCGGGTCACGCCGAGAAGGCCCATCGCGGTGCGAATCTCCACTTCCATCAACTCTAGGACACGCCGCACACCCGCGTCGCCGCCCGCTGCGAGGCCGAAGCCGCACACCCGACCAAGCCCAACGGCCTTCGCACCCATCGCGATGCCCTTGAGTACGTCGGTGCCGCGCATGAATCCGCCATCCACGATCACATCCGCCCTGCCGCGCACCGCTTCGAGTACCTCGGGCAATACATCCAACGAGCCGACGCCCTGATCGAGCTGTCGTCCGCCGTGGTTGGAGACGTACACGACCTCCACGCCATGTTCGACAGCCATGACCGCATCTTCGGCGGTCGCGATGCCTTTGAGGATCAACGGAATCGAAAACTTGGTTTTGAACCATCGCACGAGGTCCCAGCTGATGCCCGCCTGGAAATCGGCGCCGGTCATTGCGCGGCGAGCGGTCGGAACGAAACGCTTGATGACGTCACGCTCACGTCGCCCGTAAAGGGCCGTGTCGACCGTGATGCAAAACGCGTGAAAGCCCCCTGCCATCGCGCGGCGTACGTAATCCTCCACCCATGCCAGATCACCACGCACATAGAGTTGAAAGATCTTGGGACCCTTGCTGCCCGCGGCAACGGCCTCCAATCCGGGTGCGGCCGTCGAGGACAGGAAGCTTGTGACGCCGAACTGCTCGGCGCCCTTCGCAAGACCGAGGCCCGCGCTCGGATCGAGCATCTGCACTGAGCCCATCGGTGCGACGAACACCGGAAGGCGCATGCGCTGTCCGAGAAACGTGCTGGTGCAATCGATATCGCGCACGTTATTGAGGACGCGCGGACGCAAAGCAAGGCTGTCGATCGCGAGCCGATTGCGAAGAACGGTCGTTTCGGTCTCGGCGGCGCCCACGAGATAATCCCACGGGCCATCCGGTACATTGGCTCGAGCCGCCTTGACGACTTCATGCAACGTCTGAAAATCATTCGCATCGGGCACCGCGTCGTCTCCTCGCCGGATTCGCTCATCACGAGCTGATTCTACCGACCCCAATGAATCCGGCGAGATTCTTCCGCCGATCGGGAGAGCGCACGCCTCGCGTATCGAAATTTGGCGGGGCAAAGGATGGGCTTTGCTACCATTGCCACCTTCAACCCCATCCCGGCGCGAACGCTCCCAGTGGCCAACGCCTCACCACGCATCACCCGGTTGTTGCCCTTCCTGCGCTGGTGGCCAAGTGTCAACCGAGAGACCATGCGCGCCGACGCGATGGCGGGATTGGTTGGTGCGATCGTCGTGATTCCGCAAGGCATTGCATTCGCCACCTTGGCGGGCATGCCACCCGAGTACGGTTTGTACCTCGCGATGGTGCCGGCGGTGGTCGCCGCGCTGTGGGGATCCTCATGGCATGCGGTCGCAGGGCCAACGACCGCGGTGTCGTTGTTCGTGTTCGCGACCCTCGCACCGCTTGCCGCACCCGGGTCGGGGGAGTTCGTGAGCCTCGCTCTCACCCTATCGATGCTGTCTGGACTCCTCATGATCGTGTTGGGTCTTGCCAGGCTCGGTTCGATCGTCAACTTCATCTCGCATACCGTCGTCATCGGCTTCACCGCGGGCGCCGCCTTTCTCATCGCCACATCGCAACTCGCCAATTATTTCGGGCTCGATCTGCCGCGGGGACAATCTTTCTTTCAGACGCTTTCGTCGGTCATCGCGAATTTCGCCCAGACGAATATTTACGCGCTAACGGTGGCTACAACAACCCTGGCGGTGGGGTTCTTCTCGCGCCGATTCATTCGTAAAGTGCCGTTCATGATCGTCGCGCTCGTCGCGGGAAGCGCGATCGGCGTGCTGCTCAATGCATTACTTGGCATCGATCGCACCGGCCTTCGAATGATTTCCGCACCGTCCTCCGCGCTTCCGCCCCTGTCGGCGCCCGATCTGTCGATCGAGACCGTGCAACAACTGGCGGGCATCGCCATCGCCGTCACCGTGCTGTCCCTCACCGAAGCGATCTCGATCGCGCGCGCCATCGGTTTGCGATCCGGTCAGCGCATCAATGGCAATCAGGAGTTCATCGGGCAGGGGCTCGCCAATATCGCCGCGAGTTTTTTCTCAGGCTACCCCTCGAGCGCCTCGTTCAACCGCTCCGGTCTCAACTACGATGCGGGCGCACGCACGCCCCTCGCTGCCGTGCTCTCGGCGGTGTTTCTCGTTGCGATACTGGTCGGTGTCGCACCATTGATTGGTTTCATCCCCATCGCCGCCATGGCCGGGATCCTGCTCCTCGTGGCGTGGGGTCTCATCGACTTTGCGGCGATTCAGGCGGTTCGCCGAATCAGTCGCAGCGAAACGTTCGTGCTTGCGATCACATTCGCCGCAACCCTGACCTTGCAACTGGAGGTTGCGATCCTGGTGGGCGTTCTGGCGTCGTTGGTGATGTATCTCCATCGCACCTCGCGCCCGTTGATGCGAAGCCTCGTGCCGAATCCCCATCACGCGGAGCGCAAGATGGTCGAGGTCGACGGTGCGCTCACCGAGTGCCCGCAGTTGAAGATTCTTCGCATCGAGGGCTCGATTTATTTTGGCGCCGCTGACCACGTGTCCGGACATCTGGACAGGTTGCGCACGGAAAACCCAGAGCAGAAACACCTGTTGCTGATGTCAAAGAGCATCAATTTTGTCGACGTGGCGGGTGTCGGTCTGTTGGCCAATGAAGCAGCGCTACGCGCAAAGATGAACGGCCGGCTCTATTTCTACAGCCTGCGCACGCCGGTGCGCGGGATGCTGGAGCGGGCCGGTCAGCTCGACGTCATCGGGCGGCAAAATATCTTCGTCTCGAAGGACGAGGCGATCTCCAAGATCTTCGAGCGCCTTGATCGTTCGATATGCGCGCGATGTACCGCACGGATTTTTCTCGAATGCAAGGCGATTCCACCGGGCACGACATGACCGTCACCCTTTCACGTCGACCGATTCGGGTCGTTGCATACCTCTTCGCCGCGGTGTTGACGCTCGCTTCATGCGGGATGAAGACCGCATCGTTGCCAAGACTCGACGCGCAAGCGATTGTTCTTGCCTTCGGCGACAGTCTCACGTTTGGAACGGGCGCGCCGCTCGACGAGAGCTACCCGATGCATCTCGGGCGTGCCATCAAGCGCACGGTCGTGCCGTTCGGCGTCCCGGGCGAAATCAGCGACTTGGGCCGCATGCGGCTCGAAGCGGTTCTCGAAGAAGTCAAACCCGCCTTGCTGCTGCTTTGCCATGGCGGCAACGACATCCTGCAAAAGCGTGACGAAACGGCGCTGGCGAACAACCTGCGGGCCATGATCCAGGCAGCGCGCAAACGCAACATCGCGGTCGTCCTGATCGGCGTGCCGAAACCGGGGCTCTGGCTGTCGACCGCGAGCGTCTATGAAACCGTCGCAAAGGACATGAACGTTCCGCTTGAAGGTAAAGCGCTCGCGAGCATCCTCGGTGACAACCGCCTCAAGGCCGACCATGTGCATCCGAATTCGCAAGGCTATGCGAAGCTCGCAGGTGAGATCGCGAAGCTGCTTCGGGAACGTGGGGCGATCTGATGGCGCGCCATGTTCGTCGCGCTCAAGCCCCGGCATACATCACGAAAGACGGATCGGAGATCCGCGAGTTGATGCATCCGGCTGTGCATGGCAGTCAAGGTGCAAGCCTCGCCGAGGCGACCATTCCGGTCGGCATGCGCACGCTGCTCCACCGGCATCGAACGAGTGAAGAGCTGTACCACGGATCTCACGGCCAAGGCCGAATAAGCCTGGGCGAGCACACGTTCGACGTAGCGGTCGGTGATACCGTATGCATCGCGCCGGGTATGGCGCATTGCATCGAGAACACCGGGATCCAACCACTGGTCATCCTCTGCGTATGCTCACCGGCCTATGCGCATGAAGACTCTGAGCTGGTCTGACCACGGATCCGGACCTTTCCCCAGGAGCAAATACCATGGCAACAAAACCTCAAGTCGCGCTCATCGCCGGTGTCGGCGACGGATTGGGCCGCGCGGTCGCGCGACGCTTTGCGCGAGCGGGCTATCACACCGTTCTTGTGGCGCGCAAGATCGAACGCCTTGAGCGCATCGCCAATGAAATCGAGCGTGAAGGCGGACGCGGCATCGCATACGTCGCGGACGTAAGGGAGGAGTCCGCGGTCTCCAAGCTGTTCGATGATGTGGAAGCCGAGATCGGCGCGATTTCCGCCGTCGTGTTCAACGCGGGCGCGAATTATCGGGCGTCCATTCTCGATACCCCGTCGGATATGTTCGAGAAGGTCTGGCGCCTAGGTTGTTATGCCGGATTCCTGGTCGGGCGCGAAGCCGCGCGGCACATGACGCCACGCGGCGGCGGCACGATCCTGTTTACCGGGGCGACCGCGAGCATTCGAGGCGGGGCCAACTTCGCGGCGTTTGCCGCAGCGAAGGGCGGGTTGCGCCAAGTGGCGCAGAGCATGGCGCGCGAGCTCGGTCCACGAGGCATCCATGTTGCATCGATCATCATCGATGGCATGATCGACACGCCACAGGTCCGCGAGCGGTTTCCTGACAGAGTCGCAGCGGTGGGCGAAGCGGGAATGCTGAAGCCCGCCGAGCTGGCTGATCTCTATCTGAACATCCATAATCAACCGCGCAGCACCTGGACGTTCGAAACAGATGTGCGGCCCTGGATGGAGAAGTTCTAAGGCGTGGGTGCGCGGCCTGCGTGATCCAGCAGATCCGAACAACTACCTTCGCTTGCCGCGTCCGACCGGACTGCCCGGTCGATTGAGTGTGCTTGGTCGGGGCGCCTGCTGCCGACCGGCTACGCGCTGCGACCCGGACCGTGCATTGACGATTGGTAACCCTGTGTGCTGCGTACGGAAAGGCGTGGCTTGTCGCTCCGCCCGGCCTTGTCGCTTCTCATCAGTGCTCGCGTCGACTGTTGCGTTGGCACCGGACGCACGCTTCAACCGGTCAACGTAACTCGCACCGCGCCGCTTGCCTTCCGACGCGAGCCCGGTCCCCGCGGGTTGAAAATTGGGGATGAGGTGGTGCTTGCTGTTTCCGACCAAATCGCTTCGCCCCATACGCTTCAACGCGTCACGCAACAACGGCCAGTTGTCGGCATCGTGATAGCGGAGGAACGCCTTGTGGAGTCTTCGCTGCTTCAATCCTTTCGGGATGTACACATCCTCGCTCTCGTGCGTAATCTTGCGCAGCGGATTCTTGCCGGAGTGGTACATCGCGGTCGCACTCGCCATGGGTGATGGCAGAAACGCCTGAACCTGATCCGCGCGGAACCCGTTCTTCTTCAGCCACACCGCAAGCTCCAGCATGTCTTCGTCGGTGGTGCCCGGATGCGCCGCGATGAAATACGGAATGAGGTACTGCTCTTTGCCTGCCTCTTTCGAGAACTTGTCGAACAGCGCTTTGAACCGGTCGTAGGTGCCCATCCCGGGCTTCATCATCTTGGAGAGCGGCCCTTCGCCGAGCGCCTCCGGTGCGATCTTGAGATAACCGCCGACATGATGCTGTGCGAGCTCCTTGATATACGCGGGCGACTCGTTGGCCAAGTCGTAGCGAACACCGGAGGCGATCAGCACCTTCTTGATACCGGGAAGCTCACGCGCGCGCTTGTACAGATTGATGAGCGGCGTGTGATCGGTGTTCAAATTCGGGCAGATGCCGGGATAGACGCATGAAGGCCGCCGGCACGCGCTTTCGATCTCGCGCGACTTGCAGGCGATCCGCCACATGTTCGCGGTGGGACCGCCCAGATCGGAGATGACACCGGTAAATCCGGGAACGGTATCGCGCACGGTTTCGATCTCGCGAATGATCGAATCCTCGGAGCGGCTCTGGATGATCCGTCCCTCATGCTCGGTAATCGAGCAGAAGGTGCAGCCACCGAAACAACCGCGCTGAATCGCGATCGAGAAGCGGATCATTTCATATGCGGGTATTTTCGATTCGCCGTACGAGGGATGCGGTTGCCGTTGATACGGCAGCTCGTAGATCGCATCCATTTCGGCTGTGGTGAGCGGAATCGGCGGCGGATTGAGCCATACGTCGCGATCGCCATGGCGCTGCACGAGCGCGCGCGCGTTACCCGGATTCGATTCGACATGCAGGATGCGCGACGCGTGCGCATACAACACTGCATCGCCGGCGACCTGCTCGAACGATGGCATCCGCACCACACTGCGCGCGCGATCTTCGTTCTTGACCTGCCGGACGAAACGCACCACATTGACGGTCGATGCGACGCCTGCTGGCGCTTGCGACGCGGTCCGGGCCGGTTCCATCGCGTACGGATCGATCGGCGGGGCGAGGGGCCCTGGCGTATCGACCGTCGTCGAATCGATCTCAATCCAGTCATCGGGAGAACCGTCGCGCAGGAACACCGTCCCACGCACATCGGTGATCGTACCGATCGCTTCACCACGTCCGAGACGATGTGCGATCTCGACGATCGCACGCTCGGCATTCCCGTAGAGAAGCAGATCCGCTTTCGCATCGACGAGGATCGAGCGGCGCACCTTTTCCGACCAGTAGTCGAAATGGGCGATCCGCCGCAAGCTTGCTTCAATGCCGCCAATCACGATCGGCACATTCTTGAATGCTTCGCGTGCACGCTGCGCGTAGACGAGCACGGATCGATCGGGCCGCATGCCACCTTCGCCGCCCGGCGTATAGGCATCGTCGCTACGGATGCGCCGATCGGCCGTATAGCGGTTCACCATCGAATCCATGTTTCCGGCGGTGATACCGAAGAAGAGATTCGGTCGTCCGAGTGCGCGAAACGCCGCGGGGCTTTGCCACGCAGGCTGAGCGATGATGCCGACGCGAAAGCCCTGCGCTTCAAGGACGCGACCGACGATGGCCATGCCGAAGCTCGGATGATCGACATACGCATCGCCCGAGACGATCACAAT
>JBJXGX010000288.1:0-21935 GCA_046160305.1 Burkholderiales bacterium | reverse complement strand
TGGATTGGTTCTTGCCGCACTACTCATCTGCGTACTTCCGGCCAGGGCTCGCGAAAACCCTAACGTCGATTGACTTCCATATTCCCGACGAGCGCTGGTTTACCAACCTCACATCCGTTGGCAATGTGGGCTCGGCTTCGATGTACCTGATGCTGGAAGAACTGCTTTACAGCGGCAGGCTGCGGCGCGGCCAGCGCATTCTCTGTTTTGTGCCGGAGAGTGCGCGATTCTCCGTCTACTTCATGCTGCTTACCGTCGTATAGGTGCGTGATGCGGGTCAAGGACGTTCCGCAGGATCCATCGATTCTAGAAGGGCACCAGCGCGCCTGCTATGCGCGCGATGCCGCCGGGCATTACGTCATCGCCACCAGCCGGGGGTGGGAAGTCGAACGCGTCGCGAATCAACATGCCGTCCGCGAGATCGATGCCCACGTCGGCGCTGTGCTGCGCGATGTCAAGGCGGGAAAGCTGAGCGCCCTGGCCTACCACATGGCGTGCTCGCATATGGACACGCGTCTCCTCGCCGCGCATACCGGCATCTGGTCGTTCCGGATCCGCAGACATTTGCGTCCCGATGTTTTTCGACGCTTGCCCGAATCGATCCGCAGGCGGTACGCTGCGGTATTCAATATCGATGCGGCGGCATTGGCCAGCGTGCCGGATTGATCACGCCTGCGACCGCGACAAGATGACGATCGAGTTCGATCATGTGCACGCTGCCCATTGCGAGAGCGGCGCATTTGCCGCATTGCTCCGTCACCATGGTTTGACGCTCACCGAGTCAATGGTATTCGGCATCGGCAGCGGATTGTTCTTCCTCTACTTCCCGTTTTTGAAGCTCTACGGTGCGCCACTCGTCGCGTATCGCGACGCACCCAATGCAATCATTTCGCGCTGCACGCGCCGCCTGGGGGTGACGCTCAAGAAGGCGCGCTTTTCCAATCCGGATGAGGGCATGCGCGAGCTCGATGCGATGCTCGCGCGCGATATCCCGGTGGGCATGCAAACGGGCGTGTTCTGGCTGCCGTATTTTCCGCGCAGCATGCGATTTCAGTTCAATGGTCATCACATCATCGCCTATGGCCGGGATCGCGATGACTACCTGATCAGCGATACCGTCTTCGAGCAGGTGATGCGCTGTCCCGCCGACGATCTGCGACGCGCGCGATTCTCCAAAGGCCCGCTCGCACCGAAGGGCCTGCTCTACCATGTGAAGCGGGTGAATCCGCTGCCCGATCTGGCCACCGCGGTCCGTGATGGGCTTCGCTCGACCGTGACGCGGATGCTAAGAATTCCGCTGCCCTATATGGGCGTGTGGGGTATCCGCTCCCTTGCCAAGGCAATGAAGGTCTGGCCCGCGCGGCATGGGGTGTCGACCGCGCGATCGTGGCTCGCCAATGTAATTCGCATGCAGGAAGAGATCGGTACCGGTGGCGCGGGGTTTCGCTTCATGTACGCCGCCTTTCTCGATGAGGCGTCGGCGATCCTGGCGAAGCCGGCCTTGCACGAGCTGTCCGAACAGCTGACGGAGGCGGGTGATCGATGGCGAGAATTCGCCGTGAGGGGCGCTCGGGTCATTCGCAGCGAAGATCCGGCGTCCGGCGATTTCGAAGGACTTGCCGAGATGCTTCTCGATTGCGCGGAGCGTGAGCAGCTCATCTTCCGGGCATTGCGTCGGGCCATTTGAGTCGCTGCCGTCGGTCGCACGTTATCGATCCGTCCCCGGCGAGCGGGCGTAGACACGCCACGCCAGCACGCCGTACCGTCCCATCGCATCACGATTCCAATGCACGAAGGTGGTCGTGTGAGAACACGCGGCTTGGAACGTGCCGGCGAGCGCCAAGCCCACGGCCGTCGGGAAGCAGCCCGTGTGGTGCAGATAGCGATGACGCTGATGCGGCCGTCCTGCGGGATGGGGAATCGCCCGAGAATCCGCGCGGCATCCGGCCAGCAGCACGAGTGGATCGCCGGATACCCCGCGTGTGATGCTTGCCATGCGATCGTCTTCGTCGCCACCCGGGCCGCAGACTTCCGCGTCGAGAATTTCCCCGATTGGTTCAATGCCACCCATTGCGCCGGTTGCAATGGAACCCACGAGCACCCACGCGCTCCCTTCACCGATCACGTGGTCGCGGGCGAGTGGGAATCGGCGCACGTAATACTCTCGCGGCGTGGTGGTTTCATCCACGCCACCGACGAGCCCGGACCGCGCGGCGCCCGCGGCCATATCATCGCAGGCCATCCGCAACGCCTGCTCGAACGACAGCTCTTCGAGCGATAGCGTCATGTTGCGCGACACGAGGCCGGCCTGCCGTGCAACGAAGAACGCCGCCATGTTGTTGCCCGCCGATGCGAATCGCGCGGGCATGATCATCTCGCTCTTTGGCGGCATCACCTGGTAATACATGGCGTCGGTCGCGGCGATGTCGCCCAGTCCTGTTGCGAGGTACAAGCGTGTCGATGGCGCGATCGGGATAGCGATCTGCCGCGCGCCAAGGACCGCCAGCTCCACGAACCGCGACACCAATCGCGGCGTTTGCGCCTTCATCTTCTTCGCCATGTCGCGCAACGGAACCGGCCGCGCGTCCTCCGCAATCGGTGCGCGCGCCGTCTGGAAATAATTCAGATCGACATTCCCCTCCGGGCCCATGCCGCCGGCCGCGTAGACGTAAGCAAGCGGCTTCACGATCGACCGAACTCCACCACGAGCGAAGTGTAGTTGCCGCCGAATCCGAAGAAATTGAGGAGATGACATCCCGGCCGCGCCGGCGCATTGGCGGAGGTTGGTGTGAGGCCGAGTTCGGCATCGACGTTTCCAAAACCCGCCGTAGCCGGCAGGAACCCCGCTTCGAAGCAGCCGAGCAGCGCGGCCGTCTCCAGCGCGCCGCATGCACCGAGCGTATGACCGACGAAGCGCTTGAGTCCGATCACCGGCACCACCAGAGGCGTGTCCGCCGCGAATACCGCGTTGATCGCTGCGGCTTCGGCGCGGTCGCTATCCACGCTGCCGGTGCCATGCGCCTTGATCGCGACGATCTCGGACGGGGCGATCGATGCTTGGCCAAGCGCCTCCAGCATCACCGCGCGCATCACCGCGCCGTTGGGACTCGCGCCGGTAAGATGATGGGTGTCGCATAAATTCGCGCCGCCCCGCATGATCGCGCGACCGCTGTTCCGATCGCCGGCTTCGAGCAGCAACACGCTCACCGCTTCCCCGAGCTGTACCCCGTTTCGATCGCGATCAAAGGGCCGGCAACCTTCCGGATCGAGCAACATCAGCGCATCGAATCCGCTCAAGGTCACCGCGCTCACGCTTTCCGCGCCGACCACCAGCGCGCGCCGCGCATGCCCACGCTGCAACATCTCAGTCGCGACAAGCAAGGCGTTGGCGCTCGACGAACAACCGGTGCTCAGGGTGAGCGTTGGCCCGCGCATGCCAAAGTGTTCGGCGACGAGCGACGCGCCCCACGCGGGGCCGCGCACATGGAACGGGTCAGCGGTCGCTCCCGGATTTCGCCATCGCCAGTACAGTTCCGCGCCTGAGGCAAACAAGAATCCGCCGCTCCCCACGACGAGCGCACAGTCGGGCTCGGCGAGCAGGTGACGACTTTCCGCTGTGAACGCCTGCTCTACCGTGCCGAGTAGTTGCTCTGCACACGCTCGCTCCCCCGGAGGGGTGTCAGCGGCGTTGATCTGACTCACTGCGGGCGCCGGCTCGAGCGGATAGCCGATCCCGTTGGCGGGCCGTACCGGGCAGCGACCGGCGCGTATGCCATCCACCAACGGCACCAAGCCTACGCCGTGGGCGGACAGTACGCCAAGACGGGTGATGCGGACAGCCGGTGGGATCAAGGTCGTCGCGAGCGGATGAATTCGGCCAGCGTGTTGACCGAGCGCATCACCCGTCGTGCATGTTTGCCATCCTGGATGCGCACGCCGAATCGCTTGCTGACCGCGACCGCGGCTTGCAATCCATCGAGCGAGTCGGTGATCCAGGTGGAATTCTCGCCTACCAACATGTCGTCGTCGCCGATCGCGCCCGGCGCGATGTCCGATTCGATTGCCGCAAGGATGGCACGCTTGATTTCGAGCTTGAGCGCCGCATCGTCGATGGGGATGGGAGGTGGCGTATTCATGTTTTGTACCCGATCATTTTGGCGTATTCATGGCGCGCGCGCGAGTCGCCCGAAGCGCGCCATCGCGAGGGCGAAGCAGGCCGCACCGAATCCGACGAGCGCCATGGCGCGCGGCAGCACGTCCGCTGCGCTCGCGCCCCGCACGAACAGGTCGAGAAATCCGTCGAGTGCCCAGCCAAGCGGCGACCACTCCGCGACCGATTGAAGGGCTTGCGGCATGAGGAGCTTCGGCACCATGATGCCGCCCAGCGCCGCGAAAAGAAGGATGGCTGTCGCACCGAAAGCGGTTGCCTGTTCAGGTGTGCGCGCGAACATTGCGACGGCGAGTCCGAAACCGATCGAGGCAAGACTCACTGCCGCGGTGAGCACGACGATGCCGATGGCGGACCCCGAAAATTGCAATGGCGTGCCGCCAAGCAAGGGAAGCAGGAAGCGCCCCACCGCCAGGCAAAGCCCCATCTGCAGCAGATTGATCGCGAAGAACGGGAGAATTTTTCCGCCGATGATCAACGCGCCGGGTACCGGCATTGAGCGAAGGCGGGTGAGGCTGCCCTGATAGCGTTCCCGAATAAAGGTTCCAGAGAGCGGAATCACGAGGAGGAACATGGCAAGCACACTGTAGGCCGGCACGTTCTGCTGGGTGGACGTGGGCATCGCGCGACGCGTGATGGCATCGGAGCGATCAACGATTTCGAATGCGCTGGTGCGCTGCCCGCGGTCGAGGGAAGTACCTGCGAATCGCTGATAGAGCCGGCTCGATTCCACGCCGAGAACAATCCGCTCCAGTGCCATGCTCGCCATTGCGCGGTGATCCGCCCGAAGCGCCGGATCAGCGAGTAACTCGATCGCGATCGGCGGCCCTTGCATCGCATCGAGTACCTCGCGCGGACCGCCGCTTGCCAATATCGCCGCGTGGCGCCCGGTTATGCCGGGAGGAAGCAGCAAGGCAAAGCTCAACCGACCGGATCGAATGTCCTCGCGTAGCTGTTGCGCGTCGCTCGCGTAGTCCGTGGCCCTGCGCTGATGGCTGCGAAATACCTTGATGTCATCGACCGCGCGGGCGATGGCCGCCGCGGCGCTGCCGCCATCGCCATCGAGGACGACGAGCTCGAGCTTCGGCCCGGTGCCCTGATGGAAGAAATCCTGCAGCGCAAGGGACATCACGATCACGAACACGACCGGCATGAGGAACAGAATCGCCAGCCCTTCGGGGTCACGCGACAGCACGCGCATTTCCTTGCTCGCGCAGGCGAATAGTCTATGGAACATTGGCAGTGTCGTGACCATCGCGCAAGCGCGTGCCGGTCAGTTGAAAATAAAGGGACTCGAGATTGCGAGCGCCCATGCTTGCTTGCACGATCGCGACCGAAAGTTCCAGCGCGAGTGCCAGCGCGCCTGCAAGCGTGGCCTGTGGATTGTCCGTGATGATGGCGATGATGCCATGCTCCTCCCGGATGCCGCTCACGCCGGGCAGGCCACCGAGTCGTGAGACGAATTCGGGACGCGCGCTTTGCCCCACGTGAAGGGTGACGAGATCCTGTTTGAGTAATTCATCGAGCCGGCCCTGCGCGATGACCTTGCCGTGGTCGATGATCGCCAGCCGGTCGCAGAGCTGCTCGACTTCTTCCAGATAGTGCGAGGTGTAGAGGATCGTCGTGCCCTCCGCATTGAGCCGTTTGAGTTCCTCGCGCAGAAAATTGCGCGACTGCGCGTCCATCCCCGCGGTGGGTTCGTCCAGAACGACCAACCCCGGCGAATGCAGCAATCCGAGCGCGAAATTCAAGCGGCGCTTGAGGCCGCCCGACAGCGTCTCGGCGCGCTGATCGATCGTCTCCTCGAGTCGTCCGACCGCCACGCAAGCGTCAATCCGCTCGTTCAACCGCCGACCGCGCAGGGTATGCATGGCACCGAAGAATCGCAGGTTCTCGTATACGGTAAGCGTCGGATAGAAGGCGAGATCCTGCGGCACAAGGCCGACGAATCCGCGCGCCGATCGAGGATCGAGTGCCACGCCTGACGCGGAGCGAATGTGCGCGGAGCCGCCATCGGGTGCGAGGATGCCGCAGAGGATCGAGATCAGCGTGGTCTTTCCCGCGCCATTCGGGCCGAGGAGCCCGAAGAAACTTCCCGCCGGCACCAAGAGATCAATGCCGTCCAAGGCGTGGTTCGCGTTGCCCCGGTAGGATTTGACGATGCCCGCGACGGTAAGAATCGTGTCCTTCAATCGAGCCTTGCTTCGAGAATCGAGACCGGCATCGCGGTGGGAACCACGCGTTCGCAATGAAGATTCGCCGACCGAAGCAGCGCAACATACTCTTCTTCCGTGCGCTCGCGCCCGCCGGCGATCAACATCATCTCCAGATCGATGAATTTCGCGGGATCCGCTTCGTTATTCGGGGTGAGCAGGTGCTCCACGATCAACAGGCGAGCAGCAGGCGCCATGGCCGCGGACACGCTTCGCAATATTCGAGTCACGTCCGCATCATCCCAATCGTGCAGCACGGCGCACAAAACATAGAGGTCGCCGCCTTGGGGAATAGTGCTGAAGAAATCGCCTGCGATGCATTCGCAGCGCGGGGCGGATCCGAGCGCCTCGAGCAGCGGTTGCGCGGCGGCGATCACCTGCGGCCTGTCAAGAAGAACGCCCCGGGCTTCCGCGGTGCAGGCGAGGATTGCGCTTAACAGGGTTCCCGTGCCACCCCCAATGTCGACCACGCATCGGGCGGCCGAGAAATCGTAGGCATCGATGATTGCCGCATTGACGTGGGTGGCATAGCCGCTCATGGCGGCATTGAACACCTGGGCGGACGCGGGATTCCTCGCGAAGTAATCGAAACAGTTGGCGACGCCTTCACGCTTGGCGATGGCTGTCTGCCCGGTGCGCACCGTGTGCAGCAGGTCGCCCCAGCAGCCCCAATGCCATGCCTCGCCCTGAAACCGGGAGAAGGCGCGCAGATTGCCGGGCGTGTCCTCGCGCAAGAGGACGCCCATCGGCGTGAGCGCGAAACTGCGCGGGGCCACTTCGGCGAATACGTCTACGCTCGCAAGAGCGCGCAACAGGCGATAGAGCGATGGCGCATGCGTGTTCGTCGCGCGTGCCAGCTCGTCAATGTCGCGACCCTTGCGTCCGAGCAGATCGGCGATACCGAGCTCCGCCGCGACCTGGATCGCCTGGGTAATCCAATAACCTCCGATCAAATGCAATAGCTGTCCGGCGGGCGAGAAGCCTTGCACGGGATCGGAACGATGATCGATGCTCACGGATCGGGATAGGCGCTGTAGCCAAGCGCGCGAACGGCGTGCGTGGCGCCGGGATGATGTGACGGAGGCGTCGGGTCGAGGTTGTACCTTAGTTAGGCGCTGTGCAGCAAGCAATCAGCATCGCAATGCGGATTGGTGCATTCCTTCCGGGAGGTGAAGAGACTGCACCGCTGCCGACATCAAGTGGATGTTGAAGAATCCAACGCGATCGATCGCCGATGCGCAATCAACAGTTGTTCAAACCATGAACCGCTAGCCGGGGCGTTTGACGACGAGCCGCTCTCCCGTCACACACTCGACGACTGTGTACTCGACACCGCTCTCGCTCCCGTCTTTCACGGCGCTTAACGTAAGCGTCGTCCCAGCGAACGACCAGCGCCCCGCAGTCGGCGCGGGTCGATCGGTGGGGCCGGGAATCGTGCCTTTGTAGGTGCCATTGGCGCGAAGCGCAAACGATTTGCGTCCGCGCGAGAGCGGAAACGCGAACGTGGACGGCCTGAAGACCGTCAGGCCGTTCGTATCCTCCTCGTGCGAGTGCATCCAATCGCCAAGGAGATCGCGTTTGTCGAGAGGCATCGACGATTACGTCCCTAAGAGCTTGCGCGGCCCCGCGAGCGTCGCACGCATGCGCGCCACTTGACCTTGGCTGAACATGAACATCGCGGCGTCATCGACGTAGTCCATGTAGTTCATGAACATGTCGCCGTTCGGTCCGTTCGAACACGAGATACGGGGAAACGCAGGGTTGCCGAAGTTGGGTGTCTCTGCATTCGGGGTATCCGCGACCAGATCGCCGCCGGAGCAATCCTCCGTGTCGCCCCAGATGTGGCGCAGGTTAAGGAAATGCCCGACTTCGTGCGTTGTGGTGCGGCCACGATTGAAGGGGACCTGCGCGGTCCCACTCGTGCCGAAGGCGCGATTCAGGACCACGACGCCGTCGGTGCTCGCCGGTCCGCCGGGGAACTGCGCATAGCCGAGCAGGTTCTGACCGAGCGTGCACACCCAGATGTTCAAGTACTTGCGTGTATCGACCGGATTGATGCCTCCGGTGGAAGATCGCTTCATGCTGTTGTCCGCGGGAAACGACGTGCGCGTCGTCTTCGTTCGCGTCACCCTGTCCAGCTTGAATTCGACCATCGGGTCGGCGACGAGGCCTTTGAAAACGGTGGGCGTCTTGGCTCGATCGGTGTTCTTGGCGCGGAAATCGAGATTCAGCACCTTGATCTGACTGTCGATCTGGGCCTGGGAAATGTTCTCCTCTGCCCTGTTGTAGAGGACATGCACGATCGTCTTGATCACGAACGGCCTGGTTGGGACCGCCATCGCAGTGCGCAACATCGAAGCGCTTGCATGTTCCAGTGCAATTTGCCTTGCGCGAAAGCCGGGCACCGTTTCGAGTAGCAAATGGTGGACAGGCATCGTCGCGCAGTTGCGTCGCAGGCGGGGAATTTTGGTTGCCATGGGTGGGCTCCTTCGGTCGGGGAATTGTGGGAGGATCGAGCACAGCGCGGCGTGGCCTCCGCCAACGTGCAGACCGTCCGCGGGTCGTTGCAATCGTACTCGCCGCCCCAAGCGTAGAGCAATGCTGATGCGCGCAACATACGCCGTTCGAGCTAAGGAACCAGACATGAGCACATCGAACCAGACAGACGGACCCACCCGCATCGATGAGATCGCCGATGGCATTCATCGTATCAGCACCGCGATTCCACCTGCCGTGTTTCCCGGCGGCTTCACGTTCAATCAGTTCCTGATCGCGGGTGAAGCGCCGCTCCTCTATCACACCGGCATGATCCGGCTCTTTCCGGCCGTCAGGCGTGCGATCGAGAAGGTCGTGCCACTTGAACACCTGCGCTACATCTCGTGCTCGCATTTCGAGGCCGACGAATGTGGCGCGCTGAATCTGTTTCTCGACGCAGCGCCGAACGCCATCGCCGTTTGCAGTGCTGTCGGTGCGCGCGTGACGATCGGCGAGTATGCGATTCGCCCGCCGCAACCGATGCGCCACGGCGAGCGACTGCGTCTTGGCCGGCATTCCGTGCAATGGCTCGATGCGCCCCATGTCCCGCATGGCTGGGACTGCGGGTACATGCTCGAAGAATCCACCGGGACATTGTTTTGCGGCGATCTCTTCACGCAACCGGGCGAGACGCACGAGCCGATCGTCGAATCGGACATCCTCGCACCGAGCGAGATGATGAGAAAGCGCAACAACTACTATGCGCTGTCGCCGGATACGCGTGCGGTGCTGGCGCGATTGGCCGATACCAAGCCGCGCATGCTCGCATGCATGCATGGGAGCGCATGGCGTGGGGATTGCGCGCGGATGCTGGGCGCACTGGCGGATGCGTTGGAGGCGCGCGTGTCGTAGCATCGCGTTGGGATCGCGCGGCATTGTGCAAACCTCGGGAGCGACGGTGGTCTCATGACGAGAAAAAACAGGCGCAATTTTTTTCGGATCCTCTACGTTCAGCCCGACGCGCCGCCTGCGATTATCAAGGCGAGCTATCGCACCTTGATGGGGCCGCTTAAGCAGCATCCCGATCTGGGTGGCGATCATGAGAATGCATCCCTTATCAACGAGGCATACGACGTGCTCAGCGATCCGGTTCGTCGCGAAGCGTATGCGCGAACCTATCGGGTAGCGTGGACCCGTGCCCCGGCGGCTGACGCCAAGAGCGAGCCCGCGTCGGATCCCTTCACATGGGCAAAGCATAGGACCTGTCCGTTCTGCGGCACCAAGCTTCCACGATCGATCAATGTCGATACCCGGTGTGATCGCTGCGCCTGTTCTCTTGCCCAGCCCGTCAAGCACGCGACGCGCGGTCGCGAGCTCCTTGGTCGGCGCAGCGGCCAGCGAATTGCGAAAGGCGATCCGGCGATTCTTTATCCGAACTGGCGCGCCAACCCGGTTGCCGTTCGCCTACGCGACATTTCACTTGGCGGCTTGAGCCTCTACGCCGGCGTCGCGCTACCGGTCGGGCAACCGATCCGGATCGTCGGCGCGCGCCTCGATGCCGTGGCCCTCATCGTTTCAACGCGACGGCAGCAGCACGAATGGCTGATTAACACACGTCTCCTCACCGTTCGCTTCGCTCAGAAGGCGGGTGTGTTCGTATCGGACGTGGCGTAGGGTGAGCACGGCGCGGCCGGCGTTACGTCTTTCGGAAGATGCCGAGCTTGCCCAGGATGAAGATCAGCAGCGCCGCGCCGGCGAGCGCGACCAGGAATCGCAGGATGCCGCCTGTGGGCTCGATGCCCAGCAGGCCGGTAATCCAGAACCCCAGCAGCGAGCCTGCTACTCCGACCAGCACATTTGCGATCAAGCCCATCTGGGCGTTGGTCTTCATGACGATGCTCGCCAACCAGCCGACGATTCCACCAATGATCAAAGAGATGATCCAGCTCATGTATGCACTTCCTAGGTAATTGGCACTTGCGGACGGCGCACCCTGGCGAGAATGTCGGTGATCTGCCTGTGGATGCGCCTTTGGTTGTGGGGTTACGCTCCTCGCTCAGGCCAGGAGATCCGCAGGTACATTGCCGCCGTTGGCGGCGATGCGCGCGAGCACGGTCTTGTGCAGCCACATGTTCATCTTCGCTGAATCCCCCATCAAATCGGCCGGGCAGCCCAACTCCGTCGCGAGTTCCTTGCGCGCCGCGAGGCTGCTGTCGATATCGAGGAGTTTCAGCAGATCGACAATCGAGGTCCGCCAGTTCAGCTTCTGCGGATTCGCTGCCGCGCGCCGCTCAAGTTGCGCGACGACATCGACCAGGGTGACCGGCTTGGGCGGTGGCGGTGCAGCCGGCGCCGTACCCACCGGTGCGGCAGTGGGTGCCGGAGCGGCGGCCGCGCTGTCGCTACCGATGCCAAGCTTCGCGAGGATGTTGCTGAAGAATCCCATGCTTCTCTCCTTGTGGTTTGTAGGACGGCAAGAACCGATCGGTTTGCGGGGACATGTAGTCTCCCGCCGCCCGGATAGTACATTCAGCAGGTACCTCGGTCGACGACTTGACGAGGGGGGATGCGTAACGCCAAACGTTGGCCATCGGTGGCAGGTGGAAAGCAATCGAAGCGCCTTTTTCGTCGCCCTCGGTACCTGCGCGGGAATGTTCTCGCGCACATTCTTGCCGTAGAGCGTCAGTATCCAAATCTGGCTCCGCGCTGGTCGCAAGTAATCGATGACGCGCAAGCCGCCTCGCTTACTTGGCCCGAGTCGCGATGCCTGGTTAGATAGGTCTGTAGTTCGCGATACTCGTCGTCACCGAGGCACCGATCAAGCGCCGTAGTGAAAAGCGGGGTCTCGATGAACTCGAACATTGCGTCTTGATACGATCTCTGCGAGTGACCTGGTTGCACGATCGGATCGTCGATCCCTCGTTGCCGCGCATGGAGAAGTTCAACGAATAGCCCAGTTGAGTCAGCGTCCGCGCCACTTGGGTGGCCGCTTGGCGAGAAACGATTCGAGCCCCTCCCGGAAATCAGTCGACGTGTAGATCATTGCGATCAGATCGTCATCGGCGACACGGGGACGTGCCGCCCGGATGCGACGCAGTAATTCCTTCGTAACGCGCATTGTGAGCGGTGCGTGACCCTTCAATTGCGTGGCGAGCGCGAACGCGCGGGCCATCAGTGCCGAATGGTCCGCGACGACTTCGTTCACCAGTCCAAACGCAAACGCTTCCTCGGCACTGATGAGGCGTGATGTGTAAATCAGCTCGATGACCCTCGCCTCGCCGATCCGGCCCACCAAACGTTCGAGTGTCGCCGCCGAAAGACAGTTCCCAAGCGTGCGGGCAATCGGAAATCCGAATTTCATGTCAAGGGTCCCGATCCGCATATCGCAGCAGGCCGCGATGCCGGCGCCGCCGCCGGTGCATGCACCCGATATCGCCGCGATCGTGGGGAGCGGACACGATTCGATGCGCGAAAGTACTTCGTCCGCCTTTCTCTCGTACTCGATGCCTTGCTCGGGCGCACCGAACTCGCGAAACAGCGAAATATCGGTGCCCGCCGCGAATGCCTTGTCGCCTGCGCCGGTAATGATGATGGCTTTTACGGTGCCATCGATCGGCGCGTTGGCGCAAATGTCTGCAAGGCGCTCGTACATCTCGAAGGTGAGCGCGTTGCGGGCGTGCGGCCGGTTGAAAGTGGCCAGACCGATGCCATCCTTCACTTCGTAGAGGAGTTCGGATGCGGCGCGTTCTGCTGTGCTCATGCTGGATGCCTCGCGAGATCAGGACGCTACTTTAGCCGGTTCATCGGTACGCGACGATCCAGCCGGGCACAGGGCGAACGGTTGATCATCCTCAATGGCTGAACGGTCCGGTCGCCGCGCAGAGCTTGTTCCAGTCACCGTCCGACAGGTATGGCTTCACGACACCAAGCAGATGATCGACGACTCCAGTGGGTGCATTCATCCGCATCCGGGTGAACATGGCCGCGCGCTCAGGCGAGGACATCGCCGGTACCATCCAGCGCAGGACCTCGGCCAATTCTTCCGGCGCGTGGGACGCGACGATGGTCTGCTCGATTTCGGCGATTTCATGGTCGGTGTATGTCGCCCACAAGACGGCGTTGTGCTCCGTCTCCTCGGTATGCATGTGGACGAAATTGTCGGCGACGAACAACGCGATGCGCCGATAGAGCCGCTGTGCCGCGGTGGCACGTGCCGACCATTCGGCGTGTTCGAGGCCGCGAAGCTCGGTCTCGATCGATGCGATCGCCCGCTCGTGATGAAGGTGATCGCCCGCAATTGCAACGGGCGTGCCGGGAATCGCCTGTTCCATCGCGAAGTGAACATACTTGCTCTCGCTCTCGATGTGCTTGCGACAGAATCGGAGCAGCGCGCGTAGATTCGCGCTCAGGTCGGTCACCTCGGACCGATCGAACGGATCAGTCCGGCCAGCCCTTGCGAGGACATCGCTCATCCACGCGCGAAGGCCCTTATGGATGCCGGCGTAGAGGTCGTACCGGGAAGCGGGTGCCTCACGATGCTGGACGAGAGAAGCGGAAGTCGAAGGGTGCGCGGCGTTGGATCGTACGGTCGTGGCGATGTTCATGGTGGTCTCCAGTGGTGCATCGGTGGTTGAATCGATGCAACCAGTGTGAAGGAGCCTTCCATGCGCCGTTGATAATCTCTTCGTATGGACTTCCTAAGAAAACCTTAAATGGCTCAGTCGCCGGGCTCGCCCGCGAGTTCCCAGATGCGGTTCGGACTGAGCGGAATCTCGTTCAATTCCACGCCTTGCGCCGGCAGTTGCAGCGCATCCTCGATGGCTTGCGCGAACAGCGGTCCGACCGGAATCGCGCCTGCTTCGCCCGCGCCTTTGACACCGAGCGGGTTCAAGGGGGACGGTGTCACCGTGTGCCCAAGGGTCATACGCGGAACATCCAGTGATGTCGGCAAGAGGTAGTCGGCAAGGGTCGCGTTCTGCAGCTGTCCATCGTTGTCGAAGACGAGCTGTTCATAGAACGCATTGCCGATGCCCTGTGCAACCCCGCCATGAATCTGACCGGCGAGGATGAGCGGATTGATCACCGTGCCGCAGTCGTGCACGACCACATACTTCCTGATCGTGAGCATGAATGTCTCCGGATCGATCTCGACGATCATCGCGTGCACGCCGCTTGCCGTGGCGCCGATCGGCGGACCGAAATAGCTCGTCGCCTCGAGCCCGGGTTCGGTACCGGGTTGCACCGCCCCGCGCATCGGATTGGCGAGATTGGCGAGATCACCAAGTCGGATGAAGCGATCCGGAATGCCGGTGAGGTGCACGCGGCCATCGGCCAACTCGAGGTCGGCCTCGGCACATTCGAAATGCCGCGCAGCGGTAGCAAGAATCTTCGTGCGCACAAGCTTCGACGCATCGTTGATGGCATTGCCCGCGACCACCGCGCCACGACTGGCGAATGTGCCCGCGCCCCAATAGAACTGGTCCGTGTCGCCGGTAACGACTTCCACATCGCGAACATCGACACCGACCTGGTCCGCGACGATTTGCGCGAACGTGGTGAAGTGGCCTTGACCCTGCGTCCCGATGCCGGTGGCGACCAAGACCTTGCCGCTCGATTGCACCTGCACCTTCGCACCTTCGTAGGGACCGATGCCCGTGCCCTCGACATACGACACGACGCCGATACCGACGTGGCGGCCCGCCGCACGCAGGCGCGGCTGCTCGTCGCGAATGAAGCGTTCGTAGTCGATCAATGTCAGCGCCTGATCGAGGATTGGAACGTAGTTGCCGCTGTCGTATTCGAGCGGTTCGAAATCCTGATAGATGATTTCGTTCTTGTAGGGGAATGCGTCGGGTGGGATGTAGTTGCGCCGCCGGATCTCGGCATGATCGATGCCAAGCTCGCGCGCGCCGATGTCGAGCAGCCGCTCCATGACGAAGACGCCGTGTTGCCGGCCGGCGCCGCGATACGGGGTGACCGTGGGCAGCGTGGTGAAGACCGCGGTGAACGTGCTGTCGTAGTGCGGCACCACATAGGGCCCGAGCAACGTGCACTGCGTGTTGATGGGTACGGTGAGGCCATAGGGGTCGTACGCCCCGGCATCGTGCAGGAATACGTCCTTTACGCCGAGGATTCTGCCGTCGCTATCGAAGGCGATCTCGGCATCATGAATCTGACTGCGCTCATGGGTCGTCGCAAAGAAATGCTCGGACCGATCCTCGATCCACTTCACCGGCGCATCGAGCTTGCGGGCGATCCAGGGGATCAGTACCTCTTCCGGATAGAAGAGCATGATCTTCGGCCCGAATCCGCCACCGATGAAGGGCGCGATCACGCGCACCTGGCGCTCGCTGAGTCCCAGCATCGCCGCGAGCCCATTGCGCAGGAACACGGGCGCCTGGGTGGTGTCCCAGATCGTCATGCGATCGGCCTTGGCATCCCATTGCGCGACGATGCCACGCGTTTCGATGGGCGATGACGTGCCGCGGTCATACTTGAATCGGCGGCGCACGACGAGCGCGGCCTTGCCCGATACGGATGCGTAGTGCCCCTTGGTTTGCCGCACATGCGCCGAGACATTCGACCCAAGATCGTCATGGACGAGCGCGGAGCCTGATTGCATGGCGCGTTCGAGATCGACGACCGCGGGCAGTGGTTCGTAGTCGACGATCACCTCGCCCGCGGCATCTTCGGCGAGGTAGCGATTGCGGGCGATCACGATCGCGACCGGCTCGCCCACATGCCGGACTTTATCCTTCGCGAGCGGCACCTGGGTACGCTCGTTGAACACGCTGTCCTTGATGGGCGGCGCGGGCACGAGCAGCGGCCCGGGCCGCCAGTAGTCGCCAAGATCGCTTGCGGTATAGATGGCGATGACGCCTTCCCGTTGCAGCGCCGCGTGTGTATCGATGCTCCGAATGCGGGCGTGCGAATACGCGCTCCGCACGAACGCCGCATGGAGCATGCCGGGCAGCTCGACGTCATCGACGAAGAGGGCGCGCCCCAATAAGAGCTTCTGATCCTCGTTGCGGGTTACCGGTGCGCCGAAGTAGCGGGTGGTCATGATCGGTCTCCGGTGCGAGCGCGCTCGCAGGCAATCGCGAGCGCCCGGCGGGTCAGCACGCCGGCCAGATGCCGCTGGAACGCGGGTGTGGCGTGCACGTTTCCAAGTGGACGAATCTCCGTGCGCGCGATCGATCCGGCGTCGCGCATCTGCGCTTCCGAAACGCGTTCGCCGATCAACGACTGCGCGGCCTTGTGGGCGAGCAGCGGCACATCACCGGCGTTGCAGTAGGCAAGGCGGGCCGCGCGACACGATCCGTGTTCATCGAACTCAACGGATACGGCCACGCCCATCATCGCGAAGTCACCCTGCCGCCGCGCCAATTCAAGAAAGGCGACACCGGTGCGGGCGGGCGCGACCGGCAGCTCGACTTCGACGAGCATCTCGATCGCGGTGAGCGTTGTTGAAAGGGTGCCGGCGAAGAACGCCTCGGCGGCGATGGCCCGCGCACCTTGGGTCGATCGCACATGTAGCCGGCCATTCAGCGCGAGCATCACCGCGGGCATCTCCGAGGCCGGATCGGCATGCGCGAGATTGCCGCCGATCGTTGTGCGATTGCGGATCTGCACATGCGCGATGTGCGGCAAGGCGTCGATGACCAGGGGTTGTGATCGTGTAAGAAGCGGATCACGTTCAAGCGTTCGGAAGCGCGTGAGTGCGCCGATCCGGGTGGCTGGCGGCGCCGCGCGTACATAGGCAAGCGCAGCAATCGGATTGATATCGATCAGCACCGCAGGCTGCGCCAGCCGAAAGCCCATTGCCGGCAGGAGGCTCTGGCCGCCCGCGAGGAACTTCGCTTCATCGCCGTATTCCGCCTTGAGAGCGACTGCCGCCTCGGTCGACTCGGCGGCGAGATATTTGAAGGGCGCAGGTTTCATTGGCGGTTCAGCATAGCTTGACTGTGCATCGTACGGTCGGCTCGGCCGAGTAAGGAATCGCCGCGTCGCCCCGTGGCGGATCTTCATGCATCGGATTGGTGCCAAAGCGTATCAGAGCGGCACCGGGCGGGTGCGCGTAGGTGCCCCAGGGTGAGTTTGCGCCGTGGGTAAGCCTATTGAGCGGTGAGGCAGGTTAGACAAAGCCAGTCGTTGCTTCGTCGAGCGCGTAACCGCGGCGAGCTCATTGGTGGCCGAGCGCGCGGATGGATGTATTGCGGGTGAGTGGCGCAACTACGGTTCGCGGCGCCGGCCTGGAGTCGCCTGTGTGTCAGACACGATGATGCGAATGCGAGCAACCGAATCCGCAATGGGAGCGCCACGAGACCCGAGACTGGTCGGTACGCCCAGTCTCGGTCCCGCCATTTGGATTCTTCCCAGTAAAGAACGGCGCCGAAATCACCCGTTCAGACGGTGCCCGGCAGATCGGGCACATTTGCGATGCGCCCGATTCCGTCATTGGTCGAATCTCTCGAAAGTCACCGCAACTAGCGCAGTGGTAGTCATAGAGCGGCATGACCCGGTCTTTGCGTCAATCAATCAAGGGAACAAGCCGCTTTATTTCAGCGTGCCACCGAGCAGCAGGAACCCGGGAAGCCAGCCCGTAAGAATACCCTGGACCACCGTGACGGCCCCGGTCAATTTGGCGATCGGCTTGCCCATGACGAGGAGCAGGAAGAACATGAACCACAAGATTCCCCACGCTCCCCAACTCAGACCGAACCATATGCCCCACGTTGTCGTTGCGCCTTGGAGCGTCTCGATCGTCACCGGAATTGCAGTGATGGCGACGAACAGGCAGAACCAGCCCAGACCGCGGCCGTCCGCGCCGTTGTATCGATTTATCGCAACCCAGAAATAGGTGAATGTGAATAAAAGCGTGAGCGCAGCCCCCTTGATCGACGCCGCGTCGGCGCCGGGCCCGAATGCGAGAAAAAGAGCAATCAAAAGAGTAATGCCCCCAACGAAAGTATCGATGACCCCAATTTCGTTATCGCCGATCCGGCCAAGCAACCAGAGGCCGTTCAAACACAGAACGGCGCCAACATAGAACAAAGCCAGTCCTAACAGCATGGTGCGCTCCCCTTAGTCAGCTACCGAACTATTCCCCGCTCGTCCCAGCCCCCAATGGGCCGGGACGTAGCCTGTGCGCTTTCAATCAACCTTGAATGCCATCGCGGCGTGAATGTATTGCGACGCTAGTTCGCCGTCCTTGGCACTTGCATGCCTTGTTTCACTTGGTGCGGCATCCCGCTCTTCGACGGGCGGACGTCGAAGTCGAAGATCGCCCTGGGGATGTAGATCGTCGAGCAGGCGTTCGGGATGTCCACGACACCGGACAGCCGTCCCTCGACCGGTGCCGTCCCCAATATCATGTACGCCTGAATGTCGGTATAGCCGAACTTCATAAGGTAATCGATGGCGTGGTTACAGGCGTTCGCGTAAGCCAGCCAAGAGTCCAAGTAGTGCTGCTTGCCTTTGCTGTCTACCGAGACACCCGAAAATGCGATCCACTCCGAGTACTGCGGATCGCGGATGCCGGGCATGAAGATGGCGTTCTCACTGACGCCATACTTGGCCATGCCACCCTTGATGAGATCGACGTGCAGATCCATGAACCCGCCCATCTCGATGGCACCGCAGAACGTGATTTCGCCATCGCCTTGGGAGAAGTGCAGGTCACCAAACGACAGCTTCGCCCCAGGGACAAACACGGGATAGAAGACCCGGCTCCCCGCCGTCAGGTTTTTGATGTCCTGGTTTCCGCCGTTCTCACGAGGTGGCGCCGTCCGCGCGGCCTCGCGAGCGACGCGTTCGAAATCAGCGCCTTTGAGCGACCCCAGAATGGCGCTGTCCGGAAGCGGAGGAAGAGCCAGCGGCGGCACGCGAAGCGGGTCGGTCGCAATCAGGTCGGTCTCGCGCTTGGTCCACTTGGCGAGCAGGGCAGCCGATGGTGCGGTACCCATCAGACCCGGATGATGGATGCCCGCGTAAGAGACTTCCGGAATGTGGCGCGAGGTGGCGATGTCGCCCCTGAAGTCCCAGATCACCTTGTACGCATCGGGGAAGCGGTCCGTGAGGAAGCCGCCGCCGTTGGTCTTGGCGAACACGCCGGTATAGCCCCAACCCATGCCGGAGAAGGGACCTGAGTCCTCTTGATCGCAGGAGTCGATCTCGAGGATGTCGACGATCAGCAGGTCGCCGGGCTCGGCGCCCTCGACATGGAAGGGCCCGGACAGGACGTGCACCCCTGGAAGCGGTGCATGCCGAACGTCATTGGCCGAGTCATCGTTCTTGATGGCGCCGTCGAACCACTCACGGACATCAGCGCGGAAGACTTCGCCCGGCTTGATGTGTACGGCCGCGGGAATGTCCGGGTGCCACCTATTGTGCCCAACAATTTTCTGGTCTTTGAATTTCTTGGTGTTATCCATCGGGAACAGATTCTTAGGCATATCAAGACCTCTCATTCGTTAATGGCGCAACATTGGAAAGTCCGACACAGGTGCATATCGATTGACCGATAGCTCGCTCCTTTCATAATCAATTTGATGGCCGCTTTGGCGACCGGAAGTGGGATCTCCGTACATCCGGCCGGAAGCGATCTTCAATATCACCGTCCGGAAAAAACGAACTGGAGGTCGATCCCGATGGCCGCGATTTCGATCGCGTGCTAAGCAGTGATCGTCATGGCCTTGGCAGGCGCCGCAGGGCGGGGGTCAGCGAAAGCGTTCGCCTGCGTGCGCCACTTGAAGGCAGCGAGGTAACCACCTCGGGCTCGTGGCGGCTCTTCTCCGCGTGATCGATCGCAGCGGTCCAAGCGGTTCGTGTCCCGGACCTAACCGTGGCCAACGAGAAAACGCGCCTTGCCTCGCTGCCGCACACCGAACATGGGACGGACGTCGGCGCCGTACCCAGCGGCCGAGTTACATCGAACGCGCCATGTTGGTCACACTGATACTCGTATATGGCCACTGCGATCGCCCTCCCAAGTCAACAACGCCACATTCCAACTCGACCTCGACCGAGGCCGAGTAAGCCACCCGTTCACT
Organism: Burkholderiales bacterium; assembly: GCA_046160305.1. Taxonomy (GTDB): domain Bacteria; phylum Pseudomonadota; class Gammaproteobacteria; order Burkholderiales; family SG8-39; genus SHXR01. The sequence continues at coordinate 2,028 of JBJXGX010000288.1, read as the reverse complement.
CGGATGACGGTACGAATGTTGAGAGAGCATCGAGCCCGGCGAATCCCATTACTGGATGATTGTTGCTCACACAAATTGGTGAATTTCTTTTCCCCCAATCAGGTGAGCAACGTCCTGTCGAAACGGAAACGCCGACACCGAGCACGCCTTGCCTGCGTTTGGGATACGTTCGTTCAGAAACGCTCGGCCGTTCTCGTCGGCGAAGATGCCCATGAGGCCCCACTCGCGAGTGATTCCGTCCCATGGGAAGAGACTCTCGCTCACCCACGAAGGTGAGGCGGCCCTCACCCAAATAGGTGAGGCTAATCGGTGGGAGGAACGCGAGAATCTAGGGAAAGGAGGAACACATGCCAAATGGCCGGATCCGCGTTGTGCGCAAAGCAAAGCCCCTGGCGATTGCCTTGCGCTCTCTAGATGCGGTTCGTGCACAAGCGCGCATGCAGATGAACCAGCTCCATCTGGCCGTGCGTATTGGTTTTCTGGAAAATTTGCTTCAGATGGCTGCGTATCGTGTTCTCGGACACGTTAAGCGAGCGCGCCACGGTCATGAGCGGTTGCCCGGTGAACATCAGCGCACTCACCTTGGCTTGAGCCGGTGTCAGCTCGAATTGTTGGGCCAGGGAGCAATTGACCGGATCGTGCCTCGGCGGGCCGCCGCGGATCGTCACCAAAGCAAGCGGACTGCGCTGACCGGTTTCGGGTTGGAAGATGTCGCCAGCGCTGCGAACGATCACGACGACCGGCGGGATTCCGTTTGCCGAGGCGAGCGATACGACGCGCGACTCGTCGGGGCCGCCGCCTGCAGCACCCGTCGTAACGCTGCGAATGGCCTGGCGCAGCGCGCGTTGATCGCCCGTGTTTGCGGTTACGAGCTTGGCAGATTCGACGCAGAGTGCGGCACGCCGTGCGAGCAACTCACCGGCCACCGGGTTGTGGTACACAAGGTTGCCGTCGGGCGAGACGAGCAGCATCGCGTTAGGATCTTGATCCACGATACGCATCATCGCCCGTGCGAGATCGGTCGCGTTTTGGAACCGCCAATGATGTTCGAGCGCGAGCGAGAAGTGTTCGAGCAGGAAGCGCAGGCTATTGCGTTCGCGCGCGCCGAAGGGTTCCTGATCTTCGCCGCGATGCGCCGTGACGAAGTAGACGAAATCGTTGCGCCTTGCTACCACACCGCACAACCGGTGAAACAAAGCGTGTGGCTTCAGAAAGGCGCGGTAGAAGTCTGTCCGCAGCAGCTCCCGGTTGCTCAACAGCTCCTCCCCGCTCATCACGCGGCCCGGGACGTAATCGTCGCTCGAAAGAAACCAGGGATTCCGTGCCGCGAAGGCGGCGTAGTCACGGCGAAACGCCGGGCTCGACGGTGCGTCGTAGAGAGCTGCCCCTTGACTGGTACCGAACTCATGCTGACCGAACGCGACCAATCTTGCATCCAATGCGTCGCACACGCTGCCGAGAACCTCGAACCATTGATCGTCGGAGCCCCCCGCTGCGTGAATCGCGGGAACAAGGGCGACCAGCGATGATTCGATCGCGCTTTGTGCTGCGTTCTTTGCCATCCGTTCGCCATAGATGGTCAACTTATCGTCGGTGCCACACCGCAGGCGTGCCCTGGTGTGCGACCCGATTCCCCCTTTCGGTCGTTGTGCCCTTTGGAATCTCGCGCGACGAGAAGTGTTGGCGTAACGTTCGGGAATGTCAACCCTGGCGCCAGCGTGGTGAAAGTCGGTCGAGGCGACTGAGCGCTTCAAGGCGGACTGTCAGGTAACCACGGACCTCTCCATGCTCCGCGTCAAACGCGAATACCAGTCCTGGGTCGCCAACGAAACGTTAGAGGACTACGCACTGCGTTACGCGGCGCGCTCTTCCCGACGCTGGTCTCCCGCGGTCGTCGCCAACACTGCGATCGGCGGGATTTCATTTCTCGCCTTGGAGGCGATCGGGGCCAGCATTACCCTCAGCTACGGCTTTCAGAACGCCATCGCGGCGATCGTCGTCGTCTCGCTCGTCATCTTCCTGGTGAGT
>JBJXGX010000287.1:0-33574 GCA_046160305.1 Burkholderiales bacterium | reverse complement strand
ATCAGCCATGCGACCAATGTCGTCGAGCATCCGGAACTGGTGGCCGAGCGCATCGTCCGCTATGCCGAAGCGCTCGGGCGCGAAAACGTGATCGCCGGTACCGACTGCGGGTTCGCGCAAGGCCCGTTCCACCGGCGCGTGCATCCAAGCATCATGTGGGCGAAATTGGAGGCACTCGCTGAAGGCGCGCGGATTGCAACGCGGGCATTGTGGGGAAGGGCTTAAAGGCAGGGAACGTCATGCGCGTGACTCGATTGGTCGGATGGGTGCTCATGGCCGCGTTCACGCAGGCGGTGTGCGCGCAGGGCTACCCCAACCGCGCCGTGCGGATCATCGTTCCGACCGCCCCGGGTGGGTCGATCGATATCACCGCTCGAACCGTCGCCAACAAACTCGGCGAGTTGTGGGGCCAATCGGTGGTGATCGAGAATCGGGCCGGCGCCTCAATGATCATCGGTGCGGAGTTGGCCGCCAAGTCGACGCCCGATGGCTACACCGTGTTCGTCGCGCACGACGGCACCATGTCGATCAACCCGGTGGTTTTCTCCTCGTTGCCCTACCGTCCGCACAAGGACTTCATTCCGCTATCGCTGATGACGTCTGCCCCGCTCGTGATCATGGCCGATCCGGCAATCGGGGTGGACTCGCTTCAAGAACTTATCAGCTACGCGCGCGCCAATCCGGGCAAGCTGAACCATGCGACCGGCGGATCGGCGACATTGCTCGCGCTCGAGCTGTTCAACTCGATCGCCAAGGTAAACATCGTGTCGGTCCCCTACAAGGGTGCGGCACAAGCGATCAAGAGCATCCTCGCGGGCGAGACGCAGGTCTGCATCGCCGATACGGCAAGCGCCGCCGCGGTCCTGCGCTCGGGCAAGGTCAAGCCGCTCGCGGTGACATCGGCCCGCCGGTTCGACCTCTTTCCTGATTTGCCGACCGCCACCGATTCAGGCGCGCCCGATTATGTGACGCGAACGTGGATCGCCGCATTCGCACCGGCCGGCACACCGGCCGATATCGTGAACGCCCTGGGCGAAGATATCCGGCGGGTCCTGCGCACCCCCGAGGTGCGCGAGCGCTTCGCTTCGATCAACATGGAAGTGCATGCAACGTCGGCGAGCGAGCTGACGCGTACGATGGATGCCGACACCGAGCGATGGGACCGGCTGATTCGCGAGCGAGGGATTAAGCTCACGAAGTAGGGAAGTAGCGCAGTAGCCGGAATTCCGGTCCGACCAACGATCACGAAACCACACCAAACGAGGAAACCATGACACTTCAAATCCGCAGAGTCGTAACCGGCCACGACAAGACCGGCCGTGCAATCGTGAAGATCGACGAGATCGCGAAGAACGTCACGTCCTCGCGACCGGGGCAGGCAGCCACCGTCGTGTGGACGACCGATCAGTTCCCGGTAAACAACGAAGGCGATGAGGACACATCGACCCGCAACGTCTCCACGAGCGAATCGAACGGCACGGTGTTTCGCGTCGTGGAATACGGCCCCGGCGTGACCCCGCGCATGCATCGCACCGACAGCATCGATTATGCGGTGGTGATCTCGGGTGAGATCGACATGCAGCTGGACGATAGCGAGGTGCACTTGAAGGCCGGCGATATCCTGGTCCAGCGCGGTACGATCCACAACTGGGTGAATCGGGGCAAGGTGCCCTGTGTGATCGCCTTCGCGCTGATCGGTGCGACGCCGGTGCGTGCCGCCGGCAAGACGCTTGAAGCGAAAGGTTGAAGCGGCGCTTGTCATTGCGCGCATTTTTATGGAGGGCTGCCATGATGTCTCGCATCGTCCGGCGTGTTGCGTGCGGGCTTGCACTATCGGTCTTCGCGGCCGCAAGCGCCGCGCAGGGGTATCCGGTCCGCCCGATTCGAATCATCGTTCCCTTCGCACCCGGTGCGCCCGACACGCTTGCGCGCATCCTCGGTCAGCAGCTTGGCACCCAGATGGGTCAGTCGGTCATTGTTGAAAACCGGCCGGGTGCAAATGGCTTGATCGGCGCGGATCTGGTGGCCAAGGCACCGGCCGATGGCTACACGATTCTTCTCACGTCGACATCCTATGCAGTGAATCCGAGCACCTACAAGAAGATGCCGTTCGATCCGCTGCGCGATTTGCTGCCGGTCATCAACGCGTGCGGCATTGAAGCGCTGATTCTCGCGGTCCATCCATCGTTGCCGGTGCAGACCTTGGAGGGATTCCTCGCGCTTGCAAGGCGATCCGACAGCAATCTTTCGTTCGGATCGCCGGGTGTCGGCAACTCGCTGCACCTGGCGGGTGAAATGCTGAATGCGATCGCCGGCCTGAAGATGGTGCATGTGCCGTACAAGGGTGCGGGACCCGCGATCGCCGCGCTGGTGGGCGGCGAAATCCAGGTGATGTTCGTGACACCGCCGCTTTCGTTGCCGCATATTCGCGCGGGCAAATTGCGGCCATTGGCCTACACGACGACCACGCGCGCGAGTTTCCTTCCGGATGTGCCGACCATGGCCGAAGCAGGACTGCCGGCGTATCAACTCGATGGCGGCTGGTTTATCGTCTTCGCGCCGAGCGCCACCGCGCCCGAGATCGTGGGTCGCTTGCAGAAAGAGTTTTCGACGGCGCTTGCGCAACCGGTCGTACGTGAGCGCCTGGCGACACTTGGGTTGAATCCGATCGGCACCACCGGCCAGGAGCTCAAGCTCTTCGTGGAGAACCAGATCAAGAAGTATGCGGAGTTGGTAAAGCTCGCCGGCATTCAACCGGAGTAGTGGGTTGAGGGGAGCGAGGGGGTGAAGAGGGTCGAGGAAATCGTATCGAACAATTCCGCGGGCAGCGGACGCAACGGAGGACATGAACCATGCTGATCGAGCATCGCGCTTACACCTTGAAACCCGGCAACCTCGAAGCGTTCCTGCAGGCGCAGATCGAACGCGGCTTCGATCTCGTTCGACCGATCATGGATCGACTGATCGGCTATTTCATTACCCACGGCGGGACCGATTCGCAGATTACGCATCTGTACTGTTTCGATAGCTACGATGATTGGACGCGCCGGCTGCACGGCCTCTATGGCGTCAAGGGGCTCGAGCCGTATTTCGTGAAGGTTCGCCCGCTCATGCTCGTGCAGGAAAACAAGTTCCTGATGCCCGCGCCGATCGCCGAGCTCACGCCGCGCTGGGGGAATGGCAACGACTGGGTCCCGGCTCACGGGCCCATCCTCGGTCGCCTCGGGAAAGCCGGCACCAATGTCATCGAGGAAGCGACCTTGAACCTGCGTCCCGGTGCGTTGCCCGTCTACTGGCAGGCCTACCGGGATCATGGACTCGGTGCCGACGCGACCGCGACCGCCAACCTGCTGGCGTGTTTCTACTGTCTGGTCGGCCGACAGCATCAGGTCATCCACTATCGCGCCTATGCCGATTACGCGGCGCTCCGATCGCATCGCGATGCCATGGCATCGAGTGAATCATGGCGGGCGTTCCAACAGGTGGTCTCGCCACTCGTGGTCAGCGCGGAGAACAAGATCATGGAGCCTTCGCCGCTTGCGGAGATGTCGCCGCTCTTCTCCGGGGCGTGAAATGAATCGAATTCGGTATGGGGTCGGCGTTGTGCGTGCGGTCCTCTTGTTCGCGGGCATGCTCCCCTTCACGAGCTACGCGCAAGATGCGTGGCCTGCCCGTCCCGTTCGCGTCGTCGTGCCGTCGTCGCCCGGTGGCGGCACGGATGTCTATGCGCGCGTGTTGAGCCAGGGACTGTCCGAGGCGCTCAAGCAACAGTTCGTCGTCGACAACCGGCCGGGCGGCAGCGGCAACATCGGCGCGGAAATCGTCGCCAAGGCGGCGCCCGATGGCTACACGATGCTGGTGAGTGCGAATGCTTCGATCGCCATCAATCCGGTCCTGCATCGGAAGTTGCCGTTCGATGTTGATCGCGATCTCGCGCCGGTCACGCGTGGCGTCAGTGCGCCGCTGGTGCTGATCATGCATCCGTCGGTGCCGGCCAAGAGTCTTGCCGAGCTGGTGGAATTGGGCAAACGCGAGCCCAACAAGATCGCATTCGGCTCCGCCGGAACGGGGACGCCGACATTCCTTGGCATGCGTCGCTTCGAGGAGGTGAGCGGCGCGCGCTTCCTGCACATTCCCTACAAGGGTGTCGGCGCAGCGTACAAAGACCTCTTGAGCGGCGAAATCAAATTCATGCTGCCCGATATCGCCACGGCGATACCGCACATCCGATCAGGGAAATTGACGGCCTTGGTGGTCAACGAGCGTCACGCGCTGCTGCCGAACACGCCGACATTCGCGGAAGCCGGATTTCCCGGCGTGGAGATCGAGGGTTTCTTCAGCGTGTTGCTGACGGGCGGATCACCGCGTCCGATCATCGATCGGCTGGCCGTCGAGGTCGCGAAAGTCATGCGCCTGCCGGCAGTCGCCGAACGACTCAATGGGTTGGCACTCGTGCCCGTGTTCGATACGCCGGACGATTTCGCGGCAAAGTTGAAAAAGGAGCGCGAAGGGTGGGCGGCGCTGATCAAGCGGAACAATATCGTGGTGGAGGACTAAGGCATACGTCCTCCGGCATTCTTTTGGATGGAACCACCAAGGCACCAAGACACCAAGGTTCAACAAGTTGGTAGCGACGCATTGAACACGGTGCATCACCGCGCCTATTTCGCGATGAATCCTCCTCCCGCCGAACCACCCTTGGTGCCTCCGTGCCTTGGTGGTTCATCCATTTGTAAGGCGTTACGCGCGTGGCTTGCCGTTTACGCCTGCGAGGTTGATTACTTCCGGCACGACTGACGGATTGACCGGTGCCATGACATGCGCGCCGCCGACTCCGGGAATCGTCGCGAGCTCGCGAAGAACTTCAATGCAGATCGTCATCCCTTCCGCTCTTGGATCGGCCGCTTGTTCGAGCCGCGTCACGATCGCATCGGGGATGATCGTGCCAAACAATTTCTCCTTCATCCAGCGCGCCGACTTGGCTGACGGAATCGGGCACACGCCGATGAGAATTGGCAGCTTCTGCGCGATGCCAAGATCAAGCAGGCGCTGCACATAGCGACGCACGATGCCAAGGTCCATGCAAAATTGCGTTTGCACGAAATCAGCGCCCGCCTCGAGTTTCGTAATGAGTCCCTTCGGCTGCCAGTCGGCCGGTGGGTCGATCGGCATGTCCGCTGCCCCGAGGATGAGGGGCAGGTCCCCTTTAATCTCGGTGCCTGACAGTAGCTGATGCTTCGATCGCATGTGATGGGCCATCGCGAGGAGGCCGCTGCTGTTCAGATCAAAGACCGCCTTGGTTTCGGGCTGGTCACCGGCCTTGGGATCATCGCCGCCCAGGATCAGCACGTTGTGAATGCCAAGCGCCGCGGCGCCAAGCAGATCAGCCTGGATAGCGAGCCGATTGCGGTCGCGGCAAGTGAATTGGAGAATGGGCTCGATCCCTGCCTGCAATAGGAAGTGCGAGGCGACCAGGCTCGATAGATGTGTCTTCGCGCCGGCACCATCGGTGACATTGACCGCTGCGGCAACGCCGCGCAAGGGACGTGCGCGCTCGATGAAAGTAGTGAGATCGGTGCCGACGGGCGGCGTGAGCTCGGAGGTGACGACGAATTTCCGATCACGCAGGGCTTGAGCGAATGTGCCGGATGTTGCAATGAAGCGACTGCGCGAATCGGGATTCATGGAGAAGGCGCTTTGAAGAGGCGACCTGAGAGAATCGCACATCGCCCGGACGTTCGTCATTTGATTGCCGTGCCATCGCCTATGCGTTGCTCACTACCGGGGGTTTGGCGGGCGCCGCCGATATCCGCCATGGAAGACACTGCATCAGCGCGGGAAGACATCGAACTCGGCGGCGGCGAGTCCCAGCAGTTTCCCATGTTGGCTGTACATCTCAACCTTCGCCAACGACGGATGTGATTCGCCAATCGCCTCGCCAAGCTTCAGGCAACACAGTTCCTGATTCGAAGGAAGCGGCGCCGTCAATTGCCGGGCCGAAAGTGTTAATCCTTGGTACCGCGATTCCGTCAAACATTGTCCATGAGATCGTTGGCCGGATTAATGTATTCCAAAGATGGTTTGGGGGCACTGGTCATGCGTACCGCATGCTCGGTGATAAGGCGCGCGAGCTGGGCGCGAACGCCGTGGTGGAGTCAAGAGTATGGCTGGCACCGGCTTTTCCGGCCCACGTCGCGCCGCACGGAACGGGTATTGCGGTTCGCGTCAAGGACGCCGCGAAGCTGGAAGAAATCAGCCGCGCTGGCGGCCGTTGGGAATAGCGCATGAAGTAGCGTGGCGCGGCCGCAATACAAGAAGTTCGAGGAAGCGGTCGGAACCGTACTGGCGATGCCCTCGTCGCGTTGCTCCTCGGCCGCCGCCCAACATCGTCGTTGGTTAGCCAAATCGCGACCCAGTAGAAATCACTCGTGCCGCGACTTGCCCTGACTCGCTAGTTTGTCGTGGGGCGCGAGCCCCTTCGTTGACGCGGACATACGGCGCCGCCAGAATCGACTCTGGCATTCGATGAGGCGTTCAACATGGATCTTGGAATTCGCGGCAAACGAGCAATCGTTTCCGGTGCCAGCAAGGGCCTTGGCCGTGCATGTGCCCAATCACTCGTGGCCGAAGGCGTGTCGATTGCGATCGTAGCGCGGGGCGAGGAAGCGTTGATGCAGGTCGCCGACGCGCTGCGTAAGAGCGCGCAAGGCGAAGTCGTTCCGATCGTCGCGGACATCGCAACAGTGGAAGGGCGAACGCGCGTCTTGGCGGCGTTTCCCGATCCGGACATTCTCGTGAACAACAGTGGTGGTCCGCCGGCCGGGGATTTTCGCGAGTTCGATCGCGATGACTGGATCCGCGCGCTCGATCTGTGTCTGCTTGCGCCGATCGAGATGATTCGGCTCACGCTCGATGGCATGGTCGCGCGACGCTTCGGTCGTATCGTGAATGTGACCTCGTATTCGGTGAAGTTGCCGATCGATACGCTTTCACTTTCGAACGGCGCTCGCGGCGGGTTGACGAACTTTGTCGCGGGCATCGCACGCACTGTCGCGCAACACAACGTGACGATCAACAACTTGCTGCCTGGTGTCTTCAATACGGATCGGCAGGTCACCACGATCGGCGCGCAGGCCAAGAAGCGCGGCATCGATGTCGAGGCGATGCGGAAAATAAAGATCGCTTCGATTCCGGCGGGCCGCATGGGCGAACCCGATGAATTCGGTCATGCCTGCGCCTGGTTATGCAGCGCGCGTGCGGGTTACTACACCGGACAGAATGTGTTGCTCGATGGGGGGCTTTACCCTGGGACTTTTTGATTCTGGCCCTTCGACGCGCTCAGGGCGAACGGGGGAGTCTTTGTTCGACAAGCGCAGGGGTCGCGGTTGTTTGCGCCGCTGCGTAGTGCAGCGGCCCGCCCCTGAACGGTGCGAATCCCGTACCGAAAATGAGCCCTGCGTCGGCAAGATCCGCATCGCTTACGATGCCCTCGGCGACCGCCTTCTTCGCCTCAGCGATGTAGGGCGAGATCAGTCGCTCGATGACCCTAGGCGGGATATTGCGCGCTGCCGTTTTCATTGCCTTACCGTTCTGCCACCGGTAAAAGCCTTCGCCCGATTTCTTGCCGAGTTTCTTCGCATCGACCAGTTTCGCAAGGCGGGCCGGGGGCTCGGCGTGGTTGCCACCGATGGATCGGCCGGCGGCCAGGCAGATATCAAGGCCCACGACATCGGCCAATTCAATCGGACCCATCGGCATGCCGAAATCGGTGGCGGCTTTGTCCAAAGCCTCCGGTTGAATGCCTTCTTCGAGCATGCGAAACGCCGCCGCCATGTACGGCCCGAGCACGCGATTGACAAGAAACCCTGGTGCGTCCCTGACCGGCAGCGGAAGCTTGTCGATGGCTCTCACGAATGCCGCTGCATCGTCGGCCCAGCGTTTGTCGGTGCGTTCGCCCGCGACGACCTCGACCAATTGCAACTGCGCCACCGGATTGAAAAAATGAATGCCGACGAGCCGCGTGGGGTCGCGCATGTTGGCGCCGATATCCGCGAGCTTGAGGCTTGAAGTGTTCGTCGCGAGAATTGCGTCGGCCTTCGCCTGACCTTCCGCCGTGGCGAAGAGCGCCTGTTTGACGGCGAGATTCTCGAAAATCGCTTCGATGATCACATCAGCCCTGCGAACGCCCGCACCGGTTACGTCGGGGATGAGGCGATCCAGCGCATCGCGCACCCGCAAGCGATCGCGCAGCCGCCGATCAAACAGTTCAGCGGCGCGGCTCATCGCGGGGGCGAGCCGCTCGGCGTCCTGGTCCTGCAACGTCACCGTGAGGCCGCGCAGGACGCACCATGCCGCAATGTCACCGCCCATCGTCCCGGCGCCGATGACGTGGACGTGCTTCGCGGCAAACCCTGATGTCTTGCCGAGCGATTTCAACCGCTCCTGCAGCCCGAAGATCCGGATGAGGTTCCGGGTCGTCGGGTGTTGTGCAATCGAAGCAATGGAAAGCGGATCGGCGGGTTCGACCGCGAATGGGTCGCCGTCGACCTTTTCCCAGTGTTCGATGATCGAATAGGGTGCCGGGTAGTGCTCGCGCCGCGCCCGCTTGCCGACCTCTTTGCGTGCCGTGTTCGCGATGAACTTGCGAATGAGCGGCATCATCATGAAGTTTTGCGAGAACGGGAGCTTGCGGACCTCGCGCGCTTGCAACGCCACCGCGCGGGCCGCATTGTCCATCACGCGCTCGGGTACAGATTCGTCGACGAGGCCGATCCGCCTTGCGCGCCTTGCATCGATCGATTTTCCGGTGAGCATCAGATCGAGCGCGGCGGCGGGGCCCACCAGCCGGGGCAATCGTTTCATACCGCCCCATGCGGGGATGATGCCGAGCAGGACCTCGGGCAATGCAAAGCGGGTTCCCGGATCATCCACGGCCACGCGATACCGGCAGGCCAATGCCAGCTCGAGTCCGCCGCCCATGCAAAAGCCCTTGATCAGGGCGACCGTCGGGAAGGGCAGCGACGCCAGTTTTTCGAAGGTCTTCCAGCCGCGGCGCACCAAGGTCATCGCATCATCGGGCGTGGTGATCGCGGTGAACTCGGCGACATCCGCCCCGGCGATGAATCCGTTCGTCTTGCCCGATCGAATGATGAGGCCGCGCAGACTCTGATTGCGCAACTCGTCCAACAGCTCCGAGAGCTCGTCCATCACTTCGGCTGCGAGCGTATTGGTGGAATCGTCCGCTTTGTCGAACGTGACCCAGACCAGATCGTCGCTGTCGTGCTCGATGCGAAAATGCTTCATTGTTTCTTGGATCGTTTTGAAATGGCGATTGCTCGCCGTCTTGCCGTGGGGATCAAACTACGGGTTTTGTAGCCTTGGTCTTTCCATAACAACGCCGCGCGTTCTTGGCGCGGCGTTGTTGAATCGTTCGACATCAAAGCGCCTCGATCAACATCGCGCCACCGAGCCCGCCGCCGATACAAATGGATGCCATGCCGCGCTTGCCGCCTTTGCGCTTCAACACATGCAGAAGATGAAGCACGATGCGTGCGCCCGAAGCACCGACCGGATGGCCGAGCGCGATGGCGCCGCCGTCGACATTGAGCTTGTCGGGATCGAGTGGACCCATCGCACCATCGAGGGCGAGTTCGGCGCGACAGTATTTCTCATCCTGCCAGGCGGCGAGGCATCCGAGCACCTGCGCGGCGAACGCTTCGTTGATTTCCCAGGCGTCGAGATCGTTCAGGGCGAGACCGTTGCGTTTGAGCACCGGCGTCGCGGCATGTACCGGCCCAAGCCCCATCTGGGCGGGATCGAGCGCTGCCCACTGGGCGTCGGCAATGCGCCCGACCGGCGTGAGGCCATGGGTACGAACCGCCGCTTCGGTGGCGAGAATCAGCCATGCCGCACCATCGGTGATCTGCGAGCTGTTGCCGGCGGTGATGTTGCCGAAATTGCGATCGAAGAACGGCTTCAGCTTGGCGAGGTTTGCGACGGACGAATCGCGTCGCAGTCCATCGTCTTCGAGGTACGGGCGTCCTTTCGCATCGAAGATCGGCACGACTTCGACCGGCAGCCCGTCGCGCGGCGTGGTCATCCAGCCATCGTCATAGGCCCGCGTAGCGCGCTCGTGACTGCGCACCGAGAATGCATCCATCGCTTCGCGCGCGATACCGAATCGATAGGCGAGATTCTCGGCGGTCTGTCCCATCATGAGACCGACCACCGGATCGGTGAGCCCGCGCATGATCCCCAACACCGGCGCGAGATAGTGCGGGCGAAACTTCGCGACCGCCGCCGCCTTCTGACTGAACGTCCTGGCCGCGTAGAAATTCGCGAGCCACAACACCATTTTGTCCGAGAACAGCACGGGTGCCCGCGACAGAGCGTCCACGCCGCCCGCCAACACGAGGTTGGAGCGCCCGCTCAACATGTTCGCCATCGCCGAATCGAGTGCCTGCATGCCCGATGCGCAATTGCGCATGACGGTCCAACCCGGCACCTTCTGACCACAGCCCATGCGTAATGCCGCGACCCGGCCGATATTCACTTCGTCGGCCGACGGCGCGGCCGCGCCGAGAATCACTTCATCCAAGGCATCCGGGGCAAACTGCTGGCGGTTGAGGAGAACCTTCCCCGCGGCCGTTGCAAGATCGCTCGCACTGAATGGGCCGGGCCGGTTGCGCGATTTGAGAAAGGGCGTGCGCGCGCCATCGACGATGTAGATGGGTTGGTTCACGTTATGCCGCCACGCGTTGGTCGACGGGTCGTATCACTTCGCTCAATCCGAAGTCCTGCGGAAAGTGGTCGACTCTCACGACTTCGTCCCGCAACTGGTTGAACCGCTCGATGCGCTCGATCTCTTCTTTCGTGATGACGCCGGCTGCAAGGGCTTCCTGATAGCCGCCCGCTGCGCCGGCGATGCGACCCTCGCGGCGTGCGGCCTTGATGCGCGCCTCGATCGCTTCAACTTCCACGACACCGGCTAGTGCGGCCTCGAGGGTGCCGATGATATCGGTCGTCCCGGCTGGGACGTGACATCCGGCCGTCAGGCGATCACGGGTTGCCGACGGGGCGATCAGCAATCGTGCGACTTCATGGCCAAGGCGATCGGACGGCACGACATAAGGCCGACCGAGTGGAAAGATGGCGAAGCGCAACAAAGCGGCGATGATCCGGCTCGGATAGTTGGACACGACGCCTTCGAGCGCCGCTTGCGCCTTGAACATGGCATCCCAGATCGCCCAATGCATGATGGGTGCATCGCTCGCGGGCCGACCGTCGTCTTCAAAGCGCTTGAGCGTGCAAGAGACCAGGTACATGAGGGCGAGTACATCACCGAGTCGGGCCGAAAGTGTCTCGCGCCGCTTGAGGCCCGCGCCAAGAACGAGCATTGACACATCGGCAATGAAGGCGAATGCCGCCGAGAATCGTGTGAGCTGCTGATAGTAGCGACGCGTTTCCGGCGCGACAGCGCGTGGCGCGCGCACCCAATTCGAGCCCGTGATCCCCATGACGAATGTGCGCGCGGCATTGGCAAGGATGAACTTCGCATGACTCCAGAAGGCACGATCGAAGTGACGTGCGGCGCGCGCAAGGTCGGCATCACGCGCGGCGTTCATCTCGCGCAGGACATACGGATGGCAGCGAATGGCACCCTGGCCGAAAATGATCAGGCTTCTCGTGAGGATGTTCGCGCCTTCCACCGTGATCGCGATCGGAATCTGCTGATAGGCGCGACCCATGAAATTATTCGGGCCGAGGCAGACTGCCTTGCCGCCCTGGATATCCATCGCGTCGTTCACGATCGCTCTCGCGCGCTCGGTGAGGTGGTACTTGACGATGGCCGACAGGACCGAGGGTTTCTCGCCTGCATCAACCGCGACGACCGTCATGCGGCGTGCGGCATCCATCATGTAGAGATTGCCGCCCATTCGCGCCAATGCCTCTTCGACCCCTTCGAATTTGCCGATGGCCGTGTTGAATTGTGTGCGAACCCGCGCGTAGGCGCCGGTTCCGCGCACCGCGAGCTTCGACACGCCGACGCTCGACGAAGGCAGCGAGATCGAGCGGCCCGCCGCAAGGCACTCCATCAGCATGCGCCAACCGTGTCCGGCCAGCGCGGGTCCGCCGATGATCCAGTCGAGCGGCATGAACACGTCCTTGCCCCAGTTGGGTCCGTTCATGAAGCCTGCGTTGAGCGGCATGTGCCGCCGCCCGATCATCACACCCGGTGTGTGGGTCGGCACCAGCGCACAAGTGATGCCGATGTCTTCGATATCCCCAAGCAGGTGATCGGGGTCGTGCAATCGGAACGCAAGACCGAGCAGGGTCGAGATCGGACCCAAGGTGATGTAGCGCTTCTCCCAGGTGACCCGCATGCCGAGCACCTCGTTGCCCTGCCACAGGCCCTTGCACACCACGCCCACGTCTGGAATCGCCGCGGCATCGGAGCCGGCATTGGGATTCGTGAGACCGAAACAGGGGATCTCGAGTCCTTTGGCAAGTCGGGGCAGATAGTGGTTTTTCTGCGCTTCCGTGCCGTAGTGCAATAACAACTCCGCGGGTCCGAGTGAATTGGGAACCATGACGGACACCGCCGCCGCGCTCGAGCGTGTCGACAGCTTCTGGATCACTTCGGAATGCGCATACGCGGAGAAGCCTTTGCCGCCGTACGACTTGGGGATGATCATCCCGAGAAACCCCTTGTCCTTGATGAACTGCCAGACGTGGAGCGGCATGTCGTAGTGGTGATGCGTTGTCTCCCATTCGCTCACCATGTCGCAGAGCTGCGCGGTCTCCCCGTCGACGAATGCCTGTTCTTCGGGGGTGAGATGCGGTTTCGGATAGGCGAGCATCTTGTCCCAGTCGGGCCGACCGGTGAACAGCTCACCATCCCACCAGACGGTCCCGGCGTGGATCGCTTCGGTTTCGGTCTGGGACATGGCGGGCATGATGCGTCGGAAGATCGCAAGCAACGGATCGCTCACCAGTTTGCGACGGGACAACGGGATCACGAGCAACACGCCCGCGGCGGCGATGATCGCGAGGATCGGACCGATAAGCCACCAGGAGAGTGCGGTCGCGAGCTGCAGCGCGACGATCAACGCGATCACCGCGACCAACCACACGATGCCAGGCGCGCTGGTATAGGCAAGCGCGATCACGCCGATCAGCGCGGCAATGAGGACGAGGGCGATGGCCATGGCCTTACTCCTGTAGTTGCCGCCAAGGATAAACCACACGGGCTTGTTTTCCATCACATTGCCCAGAGATTAGAATGCGTCTTCGAATCCCCTTGCCTTCCCTGTGAATCCCCACGCCGCCTCGACCCCTTTGCCTGCGTCGCACCCTGCCGCGACGAAGTCGCCTGTCCGCCGCAACGAATGGCGCGCCTTGCGGCTTCTCGTGCCGTATCTCTGGGAATATCGGACCCGCGTATGCGTGGCGCTCGCGTTCCTGATCGCGGCCAAATTGGCCAACGTCGGCGTGCCGCTCATTCTGAAAGACGTGGTCGATCAGCTCGATCCCGCCCTCGCGATGGTGGCGTTGCCGGTCGCGTTGCTGTTTGCCTACGGTGCGCTCCGGTTCTCGACCACGCTCTTTGCAGAATTGCGCGACGTGCTGTTCATCCGGGTGACGCAGCGCGCGATTCGTCGAGTCGCGCTCACCGTGTTTCGTCATCTGCATAGCCTCAGTCTGCGGTTCCACCTCGACCGGCAGACGGGCGGGATGACCCGCGACATCGAGCGCGGAACGCGTGGCATCTCGACCCTGATGTCATACATGATCTTCTCGATCATCCCGGTTCTGCTCGAGTTCGGACTCGTCGGGGCGGTGCTCATCGCGAAATTCGACTGGCGATTCCCCGCGGTGACGTTCGCGGCCGTCGGCCTCTACATCACGTTCACTCTTCTGATTACCGAGTGGCGAATCGAGATTCGCCGGCGCGCCAACGAGCTCGATTCCAAGGCCAATACCCGGGCCATCGATTCGCTGCTCAACTACGAGACCGTCAAGTACTTCTCGAACGAGGACTTTGAGGCCCGGCGCTTCGATGAGAGCCTGCAGAAGTATGAAGTGGCCGCGGTAAAGAGCGAATCCTCTCTTGGCATCCTAAACATCGGCCAGAGCCTGATCATCGCCGCGGCCGTCACGGCGCTCATGGCGCTCGCGGCGCAAGGCGTGATGGCAAAAACGCTCACGATCGGCGATCTCGTGCTGGTGAACGCGTTGTTGATCCAGCTCTACATTCCGCTCAACCATCTTGGCATGGTCTATCGCGAGATCAAGCAGTCGCTGATCGACATGGACAAGATGTTTCGGCTGCTGGAGGAGAACCGTGAAGTGGCGGATTCACCGGGCGCGCAGCCGCTCGTCACCGACAGTCCGCGCATCCGGTTCGAAGACGTGAATTTCAGCTACGAGACGAAGCGGCAGATCCTGTTCAATGCGAGCTTCGAGATCGGCGCCGGCAAGACGGTCGCGGTCGTCGGACATTCGGGGTCCGGCAAATCGACCCTGGCGCGGCTCCTCTATCGCTTCTACGATGTGTCGGCCGGGCGGATCACGATCGACGGGCGCGATATTCGCGATGTAACGCAGTCGTCGCTCCGCGGTGCGATCGGCATCGTCCCCCAGGATACCGTGCTCTTCAACGACACGATCCTCTACAACATTCAATATGGGCGGCCGACCGCCTCGCCCGAAGAAGTGATCGAGGCCGCGCGCGCGGCGCACATTCACGACTTCATCGAGAGTCTTCCCGACCAGTACGCGACCGGTGTGGGCGAGCGCGGCTTGAAGCTATCGGGCGGCGAGAAGCAACGCGTTGCAATCGCCCGGGCGCTCCTCAAGAATCCGAAGATCCTTATTTTCGATGAGGCGACCTCCGCGCTCGACTCGAAATCGGAGAAAGCGATTCAGGCGGAGCTTGATCGGATCTCGGAGGGGCGAACGACGCTCACGATTGCCCATCGACTCTCGACGGTGATGGGCGCGGATCAAATCCTGGTCATGGATCACGGCCGCATCGTGGAGCGCGGGACGCACCGGGAACTTCTGGAAGCAGGCGGGGCGTACGCGCAGATGTGGGCGTTGCAGCAGGAGGAGGAGGCGGAAGTCTAGAGAGTAAAGATGAACCGCCACGAGTAAGAATGAACCACCAAGGCACCAAGGCACCAAGGCACCAAGGGGTTCAATGGTCGTTGCGCACGCTGCGTCGTCATGGTCGAGCTTGCGGGCAGCAAAGGCACACCACGACGGCTCGACGGCACAACGGACCACGACGAAGATCAGAATCTAACTTGGTGTCTTGGTGTCTTGGTGCCTTGGTGGTTCAATTGCGGTGCCCTATTCAATACAAATTCGCCAGAAAATGCGCCAGGTTCTCGATGTCCTCGTCTGACAGCGTCTTCGATACGCTTGCCGTATTGCCCGCATCGTTCGTTCGTTTGCCGGTCTTGAAATCCTTCATCTGCTTCACCACGTATTCGTATTGTTGACCCGCCACCCGCGGGATTTCGTTCTGTCCCTTGAAGCCGCCCAGGTGGCACATCGTGCATAGCACCTCCTCGGCCTTTAGCTTGCCTTTGGCGACCTTGTTCTCGTCCGATTTCAGCTTCGCGCCGGCCGGGCGCTGCGCGGCGAAAAACGCGGCGAGGTCGAACATGTCTTCACGGATCAGATCCTTCAGGAACGGGTCCATCGTCGGCTCGGCGCGCCGGGCTTCCTTGAAATCCTTGAGCTGAAGATAGAGGTACCGCGCGGTCTGGCCCGCGAGAATCGGAAACTGGGACACCAGCGAATTACCGTTTGGCCCGTGGCACGCAACGCAGGTTTCAGCCTTCTTGCGACCTCGCTCGACGTCCTGCGCCGTCACGCACGCAGCCCATGAGAGGGCACCGAGCGCCAGTGCGTGGGCTGCCAGCGACATGGCGACTGTGCAACCGGCCATCAAATGTTTTCCGAAATAAAGTGTTGGACTTCCCAATGAAACGGGGCCGCGTTTGAAGTCGAGTTGCGTGTTGCCGCCGCATCCCATCGCGATGTACTGCTTCTGGCCGACCATGTAGGAGACCGGCATCGCGTTCGCGCCGGCACCGCAATTGAAGCTCCAGAGCTTCTTGCCGTTGCGCGAATCGAGGGCGTTGAAGCTGCCTTTGCCTTCACCGAAGAAGACGAGGTTGCCCGCTGTCGTCAATCCACCGCCGATCAGCGGTTGTTCGGTGTCGTGCTTCCATACCATCTTGCCGGTATCGACGCTGACCGCCGCGACACGACCCCACTGCTTCTCGCCCGGGATGGCTTTGAACGCGCCACCCAAACGGCGCTTCGACCCACCGGGATATTTCGAGGGTTCCACATGGTAGGTCATCGGTTGATGCAGGTTGAGCGCAATAGCGAGGCGGCTCTTCGGATCGAACGCCATCGGCGACCATTCGACGCCACCATTCGCACCCGGCAGCATGCCCGCGCCTTGCGACGTCGGCAGCACCCACATGTCTTCCTGCGGGATCATCGCCTCCGAGAAGCGAATCAGATTGCAGTTGGAACGCTCGTGAACGTAGATGTGTCCGGTCTTGCCGCCGTGGATCACCGCCGGAATCATCTTGCCGCGCTTGTCTTTCGCATCGACCAGGATCGGCGGGCTGACGGCATCGAGATCCCACACGTCGTGCGCGAGGTACTGGAAATGGCACTTGTGTAGTTGGCGGAATCGAGATCCACCGCGACGATGGAGTTGGTGTACAGGTTGTCGCCGGGACGCTCGTCGCCATACAGGTCGGGTGAGGGGTTGCCCACCACGAACCACACGGCCTTGTTCTTGAGATCGACCGCCGGGTTCATCCACACGCCACCGCCCAAGGTCTGCCAGAACGAGCTGTCCTTCGCAAAGGCCTCTTTCTCCTTGGCGATGTCCCGTTTCATGTCACGGCCGGTGGCATCTTTCGGATACCACTTGCCTTCGTGACCCTTCTCGGGATCAGCGATCTGCGTTTCCCAGAGCAGCTTGCCGGTCTTCGCATCGAGCGCGTAGACGTGATTGTGCGATGTGGTCATGTACATGACTCCATCCATCACGATCGGCGCGGTTTCCATCGATTCGATCACTTCGGTCTGGAACACGAAGGCGGCGCGCAGCCGCTTCACGTTTTCAGTATTGATCTGGCTGCCCGGATAGAACCGCATCTGATCGTAGCTGCCGTTCGTGTGCAGCCAGTTGCGGGTCTGGCGACCGGCTTCGTTCAACATTTTCCGGGAGACATCGGTGGTCTTGCCGATATCCGCCGCGGCCTGCTTCTTGACGTTCTGGACTTCCTTTGCGTGAATCGAAATCGTGCATGCGGCGAGCGCCGTGGCCGCGAGCGCGAGAAACGCGATATTGGGATGCATATCCCCCCCTTCTCGTTGGTCGGGCTGCGAACTCTCCCGGTACCTGCACGGGAGAGCGCGGCAAGACGCCAGCCGGCGCGTCTGCGGCGCGGATCCGGATCGTCCATACGGGTATTATGTATTCGCATCGCGACGAGATGATGCACGAGATGAGCAAGAGCGCCATGGCCTCTCTTCCCCTATCGACGATTCCTGAACCGCCCTAATGACGACCATCATCACTCGCACGCTTGCTTTCGTTGGCATACTGGCCATTGCGGGCACCGCGCTCGCGCAACGCACTATCAATTTCGAGATGCTGCAGGCCGCGCGACAAGGCAGCATCGCGACCGTCGCATCGCTTGTTGGTCAAGGCGCGGATCCGAATTCGCGCAATAGGCTTGGCGACACCGCGCTCAATATGGCGGCGCAACATGGCAACGTCGGGCTGGCACGGCTGATGCTCGATCGCGGCGCCAACGTGAATCGGGCGAATCTCGCGCGGGTGACAACGTTGATGTCCGCGGCGTTCGGGGGGCATGTCGAGATTCTGCGGCTGTTGCTCGCCGCCAAGGCCGATATCGAACCGCGCGACCGGGTATTGAAGACCGCGATGATTTACGCGGCGGGCAACGGCTGCACCGATTGCGTGGCGGCGCTGCTCGAAGCCGGCGCGACCGTCAACACGCGCTATACGAACGATGCCACGGCATTGCACTGGGCCGCGGGCTTTGGCAAGACCGACGTCGTCAAATACCTGCTCGATCGCGGCGCCGAGGGGAATGCCCGCGACAATCGCACCAAGACGGCCCTCGCAATCGCCGTCGAAGAACAACACGCCGATGTCGCGACGTTATTGGAATCGGCCGGCGCCAAGGTATGAAACGGGAAAGTGAAGACGAACGCGACGACGGGCGCTGTCGCATCGACAAATGGCTTTGGGCCGCCCGCTTCTACAAGACCCGTTCGCTTGCTGCACAGGCGGTCGACGGCGGGAAAGTAAGGTTGCACGGTGAGCGCACCAAACCGGCAAAAGAACTGAAACCGGGCGATCGGCTCTTGATTACGGTCGGCGAGTACGAATGGGATATCGAGGTCAAGGTCCTCGATACGCGCCGCGGCTCGGCGACCATCGCGCACCGGTTGTATGAGGAAACACCTGAGAGCATCGAGAAGCGCGCGTTGCAGATCGCGCAGCGAAAAATCGCAAACGATCCGTCTCGCATGTTGCAGGGACGGCCGACCAAGCGTGATCGGCGCGATCTTGACCGGTGGAAGAGGGGATAGGTACGATTGTGCGGTGCGGCAACCGCTGGTGTAAAATTCCGCCGGTTTCCCGATTCAACGGGCGAATGATCCTGCCCACATTGCCCACCGATTGCTATCGTGTCTCTTCCCGCTCCGGCTGTCCTCGCGCTCGCAGACGGCACGGTATTTCGGGGTGAGTCGATCGGTGCGACGGGCCTTGCGGCGGGCGAGGTGGTCTTCAACACGGCCATGACGGGCTATCAGGAAATCCTGACCGACCCGTCGTACGCGCGCCAGATCGTGACGCTCACCTATCCGCATATCGGCAATACCGGCGTCAATCCGGAGGATGAGGAATCGAGCCGGATTCATGCGGCGGGTCTGGTGATTCGTGAGGCATCCCCCGTCGTTTCAAGCTGGCGATCCACCGAAAGTCTCGCGGCCTATCTACAGCGACAAGGGATCGTCGCGATTGCCAACATCGATACACGCCGCCTGACGCGATTGCTGCGCGAACGCGGCGTGCAAAACGGCGCGCTGATGGCCGGAGACATCGATGAGCGCGCGGCGATCGAAGCCGCCCGTGCGTGTCCGGGATTGGGTGGCATGGACCTCGCGCAAGTGGTCACCACCGCAAAATCGTATGCATGGACGGGGCGATCGTGGCGTCTTGGCGTCGGGTACGCAGCGCAGTCCGAGGCGCGCCATCATGTCGTCGCCTATGACTTCGGGGTGAAGCGCAATATTCTGCGATTGCTTGCCGATCGCGGCTGCAGAACCACCGTCGTGCCCGCGAAAACGACCGCTGATGAAGTGTTGCGGCTCGCGCCTGACGGCATCTTTCTGTCGAACGGCCCCGGTGATCCGGAGCCTTGCGACTATGCGATTCGTGCGATCAAAGCGCTGCTCGATGAAACACGCATTCCCGTGTTCGGAATTTGTCTTGGCCACCAGTTGATGGCGCTTGCCTCCGGCGGCCGGACCATGAAGATGAAGCTCGGTCATCACGGCGCGAACCATCCGGTGAAAGATCTCGACACCGGCCGCGTCGTGATCACCAGCCAGAATCACGGATTCGCCGTGGATCCGGAAGGGTTGCCCGGCTCGATGCGGGTCACCCATGTGTCGCTCTTCGATGGCAGCATCCAGGGCCTCACACGCACGGATCGGCCGGCGTTCTGTTTTCAAGGCCACCCGGAGGCGAGCCCGGGACCGCGCGATATCGGCTACCTGTTCGATCGTTTCGTGAAATTGATGGTTTGACATGCCGAAGCGCACCGACATCCATTCGATCCTGATCATCGGCGCCGGTCCCATCGTGATCGGCCAGGCGTGCGAGTTCGACTACTCGGGTGCGCAAGCCTGCAAGGCGTTGCGTGCCGAGGGCTATCGGGTGGTGTTGGTGAATTCGAATCCGGCGACGATCATGACCGATCCCGAAATGGCCGACGTAACGTATATCGAGCCGATCACGTGGCAGACCGTCGAGGCGATCATTGCGCGCGAAAAGCCCGATGCGCTGTTGCCCACGATGGGCGGGCAGACCGCGCTCAATTGCGCGCTCGATCTCGCGCGGGAGGGTGTACTCGCGAAGTACGGGGTCGAGATGATCGGCGCGAGGCGTGAAGCGATCGACAAGGCCGAGGATCGCGAAAAATTCAAACGCGCGATGGCGCATATCGGGCTTGCCTGCCCGCGCTCGGGCAGCGCGCACAGCATCGAGGAAGCCTTCCAGGTGCAGGGCGGCATCGGCTTTCCGGTCGTCATTCGTCCCTCGTTCACGATGGGCGGGTCGGGCGGCGGCATCGCCTACAACCGCGAGGAATTCATTTCGATCTGCGAGCGCGGACTGGAAGCATCGCCCACGCGTGAATTGCTGATCGAGGAGTCTGTCCTTGGCTGGAAGGAATACGAGATGGAGGTCGTTCGCGACACCGCGGACAACTGCATCATCGTGTGCGCCATCGAAAATATCGATCCGATGGGCGTGCACACCGGCGATTCGATCACCGTGGCGCCCGCGCAGACCCTGACCGACAAGGAATACCAGTTGATGCGCGACGCCTCGATCGCGGTGCTGCGCGAGATCGGGGTCGATACCGGCGGATCGAATGTCCAGTTCGCGATCAATCCGGCCGATGGCCAGATGATCGTGATCGAGATGAATCCACGCGTCTCGCGATCGTCGGCGCTCGCCTCGAAGGCCACCGGCTTTCCCATCGCGAAGATCGCCGCCAAGCTTGCCGTCGGCTACACACTGGATGAGCTGTCGAACGACATCACCGGAGGGGCCACGCCCGCGTCGTTCGAGCCGTCGATCGACTACGTCGTGACGAAGATCCCGCGCTTCGCCTTCGAGAAATTTCCGCACGCCGACCAGCGCCTCACGACGCAGATGAAATCGGTCGGCGAGGTGATGGCGATCGGGCGCTCGTTCCAGGAATCGTTCCAGAAGGCATTGCGGGGGCTGGAAGTAGGCGTCGACGGACTGGACGAGAAGACCACCGATCCGGATGTGCTGGATGGCGAGCTCGCGGTGACCGGGCCCGACCGGATCTGGTACGTCGCCGATGCCTTCCGGTGCGGTAGAACGCTCGCGCAGATCCATGTATCGACGAAGATCGATCCATGGTTCCTTGCGCAGATCGAGGATCTGGTCCGGCGCGAACAGAAGCTGGCCGGGCGTGCCATCGGATCGATCGAGCGCGCGGAGCTCTTCGATCTGAAGCGTCGCGGATTCTCCGATGCGCGGATCGGCAAGCTCTGCGGCGCGCAGGCGGCGGACGTTCGCGCGCACCGGCATGCGCTTGGCATCCGCCCCGTGTACAAGCGTGTCGATACCTGCGCCGGCGAATTCGCCACGCAGACCGCATATCTCTATTCGACCTATGAAGAGGAATGCGAATCGGCACCGACCGATCGGCGCAAGATCATGGTGCTGGGTGGCGGGCCCAACCGGATCGGCCAGGGGATCGAGTTCGACTACTGCTGCGTGCATGCCGCGATCGCGCTCAGGCAAGACGGCTTCGAGACCATCATGGTCAACTGCAATCCGGAAACCGTCTCGACCGATTACGACACCTCCGATCGGCTGTACTTCGAGCCGGTGACGCTCGAGGATGTGCTCGAGATCGTCGATATAGAGCGCCCCGAGGGTGTGATCGTCCAGTACGGTGGCCAGACGCCGCTCAAGCTCGCGCGCGACCTCGAACGAGCCGGTGTGCCCATCATCGGCACCTCGCCCGACATGATCGATGTCGCCGAAGATCGCGAGCGCTTCCAAAAGCTCCTGTATGAAGTCGGACTGCGCCAGCCGCCGAACCGCACGGCGCGCACCGAGGCGCAGGCACTGGCGGCGGCGGACGAGATCGGCTATCCATTGGTGGTGCGTCCGAGTTATGTGCTCGGTGGGCGAGCGATGGAGATCGTGCACCAGCGGTCCGATCTGGAACGGTACATGCGGGAAGCCGTCAAAGTCTCCAATGATTCACCGGTGCTGCTCGATCGTTTTCTGAATGATGCGATCGAAGTGGACGTCGATGCGCTCGCCGACGGCAAGGAAGTGGTGATCGGCGGCATCATGGAGCATATCGAACAGGCCGGCGTCCATTCGGGTGATTCAGCGTGCTCCCTGCCGCCGTACTCGATTTCCGCCCACATCGAGCGGGAACTGCGGAGCCAGACGGTGGTGCTCGCCCGCGCGCTCAATGTGGTGGGATTGATGAACGTCCAGTTCGCGATCCAGCGCGATACGGTGTTCGTGTTGGAGGTGAACCCGCGCGCCTCCCGCACGGTGCCCTTCGTGTCGAAAGCCACCGGTCGGCCGCTTGCGATGATCGCCGCGCGCTGCATGGTCGGGCGGTCGCTCGCCGAACAGGGCATCGCCCGCGAAATCGTTCCGCCGTTCTTCTCGGTGAAGGAGGCGGTGTTTCCTTTCATCAAGTTTCCTGGGGTCGATACGATTCTCGGGCCGGAAATGAAATCGACCGGCGAAGTGATGGGTGTGGGCGATACCTTCGGCGAGGCTTTCATCAAATCGCAGATCGGCGCGGGAACGCGTTTTCCCAAGAGCGGTCGTGTGTTCATCAGTGTTCGCGATGCCGACAAGCCCGCCGCGATGGAGATCGGGCAGGCTTTCCAGGACCTTGGGTTCGATCTCGTGGCGACGACGGGCACCGGCCAGGCGCTGATCGCTCGTGGCCTGCCGGTTTCCATCGTGAGGAAAGTGGGTGAGGGTCGCCCGAATATCGTCGATATGATGAAGAATGGCGATATCTGCCTCGTCGTGAATACCGTCGACTCGCGGCGCATGAGCATTCTCGATTCGCGCTCGATCCGCACGTCCGCGGTGCAAAGCCGGATCCCCTGCTTTACGACGGTCGCGGGCGCGCGGGCCGCCTGCACGGGCATGCGCTACCTCCATGCCCTGGCACCGCACGATCTGCAGACCTTGCACCAGCGCCTGCGATCCGTCGCGTAGCGGATTTGCCGCTTCTTCGGTCCGCGTTCTTCCCACGAAGCACAGGATGGTGGCATCATTCGGGCAGGAATCCAGCCCCCGGCGCGTGCCGGGGTTCGTTTTTTTAAGCGCGACCTGCACGTGCCCGGCGCGATGCATTGAGGGACGAGCAAAGCGTTGACGGACGAGCTCATCGTTTGCGCCTGCTTGCGTCGGACGCAGTGTTTCGCGCAGTGATTCGTTGACCGAGCGAGGGCGCCACTCCCATGACCAAATACCCGTTGACCGTTGCCGGCGCGGAAAAACTCCGGACCGAATTACACCGCCTGAAAACGGTCGAGCGCCCGTCGGTGATCCAAGCGATCGCCGAGGCGCGCGCCCATGGTGACCTGTCCGAGAATGCCGAATACGATGCGGCCAAGGAGCGGCAAGGGTTCATCGAGGGGCGCATCGCCGAAGTGGAGTCCAAGCTTTCGAGCTCGGTGGTGGTTGATCCAAAGCAGCTCGACGCCGAGGGGCGCTGCGTGTTCGGTGCAACCGTCGACCTGGAAATTATGGAGTCGGGGGATCGCGTCACCTATCAGATCGTGGGCGAAGACGAAGCCGACATCAAGGCCGGAAAAATTTCGGTGGGCTCGCCCGCCGCAAGGGCCGTGATCGGAAAGTCCGTCGGTGATGTCGTGGAAGTGCATGCGCCGGGGGGACGCAGGGAAATGGAGATCCTCGCGATTCGCTACGAATAGAGGAATCCGCGCGGCGGAGCACGCAGATCGACACCTTGGCTAGCTAGCCCGATTCAAACCGCAACGGACGCGAAGGACGCAAAGGCTCTTCTTCCGTTCCCACGTCCGCGCCTTGATTCCCTCGCGTCCGTTGCGGTTCAATTACTAGCGCGTGGGAATGCGCCGACGCCGAATGACCGTCGCAGGTGGCCGCGACTTGGGTGGAGCGACGGCGCGCTTCCCCGCTGACGCTGCTGGCTTTACGATGCGCGGTGCTTCTTCGTCGGCGGGTTCGGGACATGGGCGGTACACAATGAGAACCTTGCCGATGTGTTGGATCGGCGCGGCGCCGGTGCGGGCGCAGATTTGTTCAAGAAGTGCTGCGCGCTCGAGCCGGTCGGCACCCTGCACCCGTATTTTGATCAGCGCGTGATGATTGAGCGAGCGGTCGATTTCGCCGAGCACGGCATCGCTCAACCCGTTCGTGCTGATCATCACGACCGGATCGAGAATTTGGGCACGCGCCCGCAACGCACCGCGGGCTGCGGCGCTAAGGGGTAGTTCGATCGCCGTTGCGGCCGGGAGTGGTGGCGCCGGCGATTTTTTGTTGTCAATCTGCATAGTGGAAGGTGGAAGGTCGATGGCGCGCCAGGGCGGGCGAATGGTTCGGGGCGGTGTACGCTGGATGGACGAGCATGTCAACGATCCGTTCGTCCGTCGTGCGCGTGCGGAAGGCTTCCGGTCGCGTGCGGCGTACAAGTTGATCGAGCTCGATCAGCGCGATCGATTGTTTGCGCCGAAACAACGCGTTGTCGATCTCGGGGCCGCGCCGGGCAGTTGGTCGCAGGTCGCGGCGGCCCGCGTGGGTGCCCAGGGACGAATCATCGCGGTCGACTTGCTGCCGGTACAGCCGATGCCCGCGGTCACCGTGATCGAAGGCGATTTCACGTCCGATGCGGTGCTGGATGCGATCACGTCCGCTTTGGGCGGCGAGCGCGTCGATGTGGTGCTGTCGGATATGTCGCCCAACCTTTCCGGCATCGCCATGGCCGATCAGGCGCGGGCCACATTGCTTGCCGAGCTGGCGCTCGATTTTGCGATCAACAATTTGAAACCCAATGGCGCTTTCGTGGTCAAAGCTTTTCAGGGTGCGGGTTTTCCCGGGTTGTTGGCGTCCATGCGCAGCCGGTTCGGATCGGTCGTGTCGCGAAAGCCCGAGGCTTCCCGCGATCGTTCGGCCGAGATGTACATGGTCGCGCGAGGATACCGCCTGTCGGATAGAACTTGAGTCATGCCGCTTCGACCCAAGATCCGAGGCGCATGAAAGGGCGAAGGGGGTCTGGACGACTCTCTTTGGGTTTAGAATTGGCACCATTCGTTGTCCGCGCGCATATTTTTCAGGATCGCATTTGTGAAGTGCCTCGGTTTAGGGCGCCATATCGGCCTGCCACCCTGGCCGATCCTCGTGCACACTGGACCTCAATACTGAAGTTTCCCTCGCGCGCACGCAGCATGTGCCCGGATGTCGAGGGTATCAAGGAGAGCGCTTGAACAATCTCGTCAAGAATCTGGTCATCTGGCTGGTCATCGGGCTGGTGCTGATGACGGTATTCAACCAGTTCAATCAGCGCGAACCGCGCGGCCAATCCATCCCGTATTCCCAACTCATCGACGAAGCGCGCGCCGGGCGATTGAAGCGCGTGACCATCGAAGGGCGCGTGCTCAAGGCGGAAACCAACGAGGGGCGCACGATCATGTCGTATTCGCCCGGCCTCGTCGGTGACATCTGGATGGTGGGCGATCTCATGAAGGCGGGTGTCGTCGTCGAGGCGCCCAAGCCCCAGGAAGAGCAATCGACACTGATGCAGATCTTCATCTCCTGGTTCCCGATGCTGCTTTTGATCGGCGTGTGGATCTTTTTCATGCGGCAGATGCAGGGCGGTGGGCGGGGTGGCGCATTCTCGTTCGGCAAGTCCCGGGCGCGCATGCTCGATGAATCGAACAACAGCGTCACCTTCGCCGACGTGGCCGGTTGCGACGAAGCGAAGGAAGAAGTGTCCGAGCTGGTCGATTTTCTGCGCGATCCGTCCAAGTTCCAGAAGCTCGGCGGCCGCATTCCCAAGGGCGTGCTGATGGTGGGCAATCCCGGGACCGGCAAGACCTTGCTCGCGCGGGCCATCGCGGGTGAGGCCAAAGTGCCGTTCTTCTCGATTTCAGGCTCCGATTTCGTCGAGATGTTCGTCGGTGTGGGCGCCGCCCGCGTGCGCGACATGTTCGATCAGGCGAAGAAGCATTCGCCGTGTATCGTGTTCATCGATGAGATCGACGCGGTCGGCCGCCAGCGCGGCGCGGGCCTGGGTGGCGGCAACGATGAGCGCGAGCAGACTCTCAACCAGTTGCTCGTCGAAATGGACGGCTTCGAGGCGACGTCCGGTGTGATCGTGATCGCCGCGACCAATCGTCCCGACGTGCTCGATCCGGCGTTGCTGCGTCCCGGTCGCTTCGATCGTCAGGTGGTCGTTCCGCTGCCCGATATCCGCGGTCGCGAGCAGATTCTGCTGGTCCATATGCGCAAGGTTCCGCTCGCCCCCGACGTGAAGGCGGAGATCATCGCCCGCGGAACGCCCGGATTTTCGGGTGCCGATCTGGCGAATCTCGTCAATGAGGCGGCGTTGTTCGCTGCGCGCCAGACCAAGCGGCTGGTCGACATGGAAGACTTCGAGCGCGCCAAAGACAAGATCATGATGGGCGCGGAACGCCGCTCGATGGTGATGAGCGATGAAGAGAAACGCAACACCGCGTACCACGAATCCGGTCACGCGGTCGTCGCGAAGATGCTGCCGAAAGCCGATCCGGTCCATAAGGTCACGATCATTCCCCGCGGTCGCGCGCTAGGCGTCACGATGCAACTGCCGGAGCAGGACCGCTACGCCTTTGATCGCGACTATCTCTTGAACCGCATTGCGGTGCTGTTCGGCGGGCGCGTGGCCGAAGAACTGTTCATGCACCAGATGACCACCGGCGCCTCGAACGACTTCGAGCGCGCGACGCAGATGGCGCGCGACATGGTGACACGGTACGGTATGTCCGATCAGCTCGGCCCGATGGTCTACGGGGAGAACGAGGGCGAAGTGTTCCTCGGCCGCTCGATCACGACGCACAAGAACGTGTCGGAAGCGACGATGCAGAAGGTCGATTCGGAGATCCGGCGCATCATCGACGAACAGTATGGTCTCGCGCGGCGCCTCCTCGACGAGAATCGCGACAAGGTCGAGGGCATGGCGAAAGCGCTGCTCGAACTCGAGACGATCGACGCTGATCAGATCAACGACATCATGGCGGGCCTCCCGCCGCGTCCGCCGAAGCCTTCCTCGGCGCCGCCCCAGCCACAACCGCCGCAGCCCGGTGCAGGCGGCGCGACACCGGCGCCCGTAACGGCTTAACTCTTTCGTGTGGGGACGATGGCCGATCGCGCCTCGTCATTGCCGGACGGCCGCATCTTGCGATGCGGCCGTTTTGTTTTGCGCCTCGATCGCCCGTTGATCATGGGGATCGTCAACATCACGCCCGACTCGTTCTCCGACGGCGGGGCGTTTCTCGATGCAAATCGTGCAATCGATCAGGCGCATCGGTTGGTCGAGGAGGGCGCGGACATTATCGATCTTGGCGCCGAATCGACCCGTCCGGGCGCGGCGTCCGTCACCATCGCCGAGGAACTCGACCGCTTGCTGCCGGTGGTCACCGGGCTTGCGAATCTCGATATCCCGATCTCCGTCGATACGCTGAAGCCCGCCGTCATGCGCGCAGCCCTCAAGGCCGGCGCATCCATGATCAACGATGTAAACGCGTTTCGTGCAACCGAGGCCATTGAGGCGGTCGCGAGCACCGGGGCAGCCGTCTGCGCAATGCATATGCAAGGCGAGCCTCGCACCATGCAGGCCGATCCGGCGTACGCCGATGTCGTGAGCGAAGTCGATACATTCCTCCGCGAACGGATCGCTACGCTGTCGACCGCGGGGATTGCGAATGACCGTATCGTCATCGATCCGGGATTCGGATTCGGCAAGAACCTCGATCACAATCTCGCGCTGCTTCGCGAATTGTCGCGATTCCGGCGTGCGGGTGTGGCGGTCATGGCGGGCCTCTCACGCAAGTCGATGCTGGGGCGAATGACGGGGCGGCCGGCGGGTGAGCGGCTGTCCGCGAGCGTCGCGGCGGCATTGCTTGCCGTGCAACGCGGCGCGGATATCGTTCGTGTGCATGATGTGGCCGCGACGCGCGATGCGCTTGCTGTGCTGGCTGCGGTCGAAGGCGGTGAGCGGTGCTGATCGGGGTCCGACCTGTGCACCAACATGATCTTGAAGGCGTCCTGGCAGGCGATCGTGTCAGCGCGTCCAACTCCGGGCAATTGCGCCGCGCACTTGCGCGTTAGGGTCGGTCCTCTGACATTCATCTCTAGAATCCGGTGTGGCAGAATTTTCCTTGGCAGCATTCCGTCGAGCACGGGCGGCCGTCGTATTAATTTCTCATTGACTCTCATCTTATGCAGAACGCGGGATCCTGGACGAAGCTTGATGACTGGGTCCGACAGATTCTTGTGGACCCGTTTGGCAAAGGGCCACTCATCGACGACGCCGGATCCTTGCGATCCGGTTATGGGTCGACCTATCGGCAGGTCGACGGCATCTGGGACTTCAGGCGCCGCAGCGTCGACAGGTCTCGAGATTCTGTCACTTGGCAGGCCGGTCAGGACCAGTACGAGACTTGGTCTCGAGATTTGATCGAGAATGACGCAAAGCAGGATTATGTGGTTGAGATCGAAGGGATCAGGGATGTCTACAAGGAGATCCCACTCAGAGGGCGTGTACTCGATGTGGGCGGACACCAGGGCCGCCTTCGAGAGTTCTTGACCCGTGACCAAGAGTACCTGTCGTGCGACCCATTTATCGGCGTATTCAACGGTACATCTTCGCAAGAGAACCTATTGAAGGCCTATAGATGTTTCGAGGATCCCTGCAACTTCCTCGCGTGCCAAGCAGAACATCTTCCCCTGCAAGAGCTGACCTTCGATTGTGTGCATATGCGATCGGTCGTAGACCACTTTCGCGACCCGGCGCTGGCAATGATTGAGGCGTATCGGGTGTTGCGGCCCGGGGGGGCGCTCGTCGTGGGACTGTATGTTGACGGAGGCAAGGATGGGCGCGCGACTTTCCGGGAGTGCGCCAAGGAGGCGGTGCGCGCGATACTTCCGTGGATCGGGATAAGAAAGTATGCGGACCATCATGTGTGGCATCCAACGTATGCCGAGTTGAGAAATCTTATTGAAGAAAGTGGTTTTGCAGTGAGACACGTGCACTGGCAGAAGGGTTGGAGCGAACGAGTCTGCTACATAGATGCGCGGAAGGTCTAGCGGGTCGGAAGCCCGGGTCGATGTAGTATGAAATTTACCCGAATTACCGTGGACGTTCATCAATTGCGGGGATTCCGTGCATTCGCGGTCTGCGATTCCCCGTGGCGGCGATCGTCGGCATGGTGGCTGATAGCATGACGATGGGGGAGATCCTCGATGCCTATCCAGATCTGACCGCGGCTGACATCCAGGAGGCGCTACAGTACGCCGCCGACACGGACTTCGCCGCGCTGCTCGCCTTGAGGTACGTCGCGAAGCCATCGGTGATCTTATTGCGACGCGGTGCTGACCGCCGTCCGGCGCGCCAAACGGCATTGTTGAACGCCAACCTGGTCGCGATCGCGGATTCCCTGGAGCAGGGCACCGTTGTGGTATTCGAGGACGCACGGATACGGGTGCGTCACTTGCCGATCGGTGGAACCTTATGGAGCGAGGCTAGCTAGACCGGAATTCGAACGCAGCCCAATGCGCCGCTCGCACCGGCTTATTGATCCAGCAGCTGCCGTTTCACTGATACAACAAATGCCGCTCCCGCCGTGCGCGAAATCGTTCGAGGTCCTCCTGCCAGGCCATCGCGATCGTCCGCGGGTCGGTGCCTGCCTGGATCGCGCTCGACACCGCGCGCGAGCCGATGATGCTCTCCGTGCGCGTCAAGTCGAAATGCGCGGGGAAGAGCTTGGCGAGTGCTGAAACCAGCTCCAGACCGAGCAGCGACGAATCGAGCGTGTCACGGTCACGCAATGCGATGCGCACGCCGCTGCTTGCCTGTCCGGCGTGCCGGCTCGCGGTGGGCGTGAAGCGTGCCGGGGCAAAGGTTACGCCCGCGATGGTGCGCGCACTGAGGTAGTCGGTGAGCACTCGCGCGTCGATCCACGGCGCGCCGATTATTTCAAATGGCGTATCGGTGCCGCGTCCAACGCTTACATTGGCCCCTTCGACCCATGCCACGCCCGGATAGAGAATCGCCTGATTGAGCCGGCGCAGATTCGGCGATGGTGCGATCCATTCCAGTCCGGTCTGGTCGTACCAGGGGGCGCGGGTGTAGTTGCGCATCCTGATCACTTCCAGCTCGGCCCCGATCCCTGCCTCGGCATTGAAATATTGCGCCAGCTCGCCGATCGTCATGGCATGGCGCACCGGTAGCGGAAAGTAACCGGTGAAGGATGTCTGGTCGAGGTCGAGCAGCGGGCCTTGCACGACGGCGCCGCCCAGCGGGTTGGGGCGATCCAGCACGAAAAAGCGAATGCGCGCCTTGGCGGCCGCTTCCATCGCGTAAGCCATGGTCGTCGCGTAGGTGTAGAAGCGCACGCCCACATCGGGCAGATCGAACACCAGCGCGTCGATGCCCGAGAGCATCGCCGGGGTCGGCCGCTTCACCGATCCATAAAGGCTATGGACGGTGAGCTTCGTGCGTGTATCGACCCCGGATGCGATCGTCTCGTCCCGATCGGCGTCGAGCCCGTGCTCTGGCGAAAAGAGCGCGACCATGGTGATACCAGGGGCCTGTCGCAATAGATCGAGGGTCCGCCGACCGGTGCGATCAATCGCGGATCGATTCGTGATCAGTCCGATGCGCCGGCCGCGGAGCGCGGCAAATTCGCCGGCCGCCAGCACATCGACGCCCAGTTCGACGCCCGCCTGCAACGGCGTTCGCTGCGCCCGAAGCCCTGCCGTTGCACGCTCGGCAACACCAGTGCGAAGCGCTCGCACATCGCCCCTGCCGTGCGGATGGACGCGATTGGTCAGAAGAACGACGAACGAGTTTGAAGCAGGATCGATCCACAACGCTGTACCGGTGAAGCCGGTATGTCCGAACGATTTCGCGATGCCTTTCGCGCGGTCATCGCTTGGATAGGGCACCACACGATCCCAGCCGAGGCCGCGCTCGCTTTGCCCTTGGCGCAGGGCCTGGCGAGTCGTCATTGCCGCGACGGTTGCCGCATCGAGTATCCGCACGCCATTCCGCTCGCCGCCATTCAACACCATCTGCGCGAGGATCGCGAGATCGTCGGCGGTACTGAAGAGCCCCGCATGACCGGTCACACCACCCATGCGAGCTGCGGTCTGGTCATGGACGTCACCACGCAGCATGTGGCCCGTGCGGTGCTCGGTCGGGGCCACGCGCGAGCGCCGATCCGCCGGCACGCCGAATGTCGTATCGCGCATGCCGAGCGGGCCGAAGATGTATTGCGCGCAATACGCATCGAGGGCGATCCCCGACACGCGCCGGACCAGCTCGCCCAGCACGATGAAGTTGATATCGCTATAGAGCATGGACTGGCGCGGTGGGAAGATCAGCCTGTCGGCGCTGATGAATGCCCGGGCGGCGGATGCATCGGCAACGGGATTTTGCGGCGGAAACCCGGCGCGCAATCCCGAGTGGTGGGCGAGTACGTCCCGCACCGTGATGACGGATTTTCCGTTGGCGGCGAATTCCGGCCAGTAAGTCGCGACCGGTTCGTCCAGGCGCAACATGCCGCGATCCGCGAGGTGCATGACCGCGATCGTCGTCGCGATCACTTTGGTGAGCGAAGCCAGATCGAAGATCGTGTCGACCGTCATTGTCTCGCGCACCGGTTTGAGCGCGCGTTGACCGAATGCGCGGCGGTACACCACGCTGTCGCGATTGCCGGCCAGCACCACCGCACCGGGCGCCTTGCCGGCCACGATCTCGCGCGTCACGACCTCATCGATCGCATCGAACGCGTTCGGTTGCCCGGTCGCGAATCCCGAGGCGGCGATTGCAATAAAGGCGAGGGCGCACCGCCGGACGATTCGATTCATCAGGGAGTTCGGGTGTGCAATGACACCCTTTCGCGGCTACCGCGCGGCGATCGGGTTGCGGCTGCGCAGTCCATCGGCACGATAGATATTGCGTGGATTCCAAAGGAGCCAGCCATTGCTGCCGAAATCGTCGGCGGCGCGGATTTGCGCGCGAATCTCGGTCGCCGCGAATTGGCGGCGATCGAAGGCGTAATCGCGGAATGCCTGCAGCCAGGGACGAAAACGGACCGGCGCCAGGCCGGTGCGATCGCGCGCCTGCACGAGCGAACGATAAATGATGTCGTAGGGCAGGGCGACCGGATTGCGAGCGCCCGGGATGCCATCTGCGAATCCGGATGGATACAGCATCGGTGACAAGTAGTCCACTTCGGCACCGATCGCCTCGAGCGTCTGCCCGATCTGAAGATCGCCCTTTATCCAGCACAGGTAGCCGAAGACGTCGGCGGACACATAGACATTGTGCGGATAGAGCCGCTTGCGCGCTTCGCCGAGAAAGCCCGCGATGGTGCCGACACGATTGGCTTCGGTGTTCGGTTTGGCGTAGACGAGCCCGGTCGTGTCTGGGAAGCGCACATAATCGAACTGGATTTCGTCGAAGCCTGCCGCGGCGGCTTCCATCGCGATGGCGATGTTGTACTCCCAGACTTCCCGGTGATTCGCATCGACCCACATGAGATTCTCTTTGTCGCG
Source organism: Burkholderiales bacterium (assembly GCA_046160305.1). GTDB lineage: Bacteria > Pseudomonadota > Gammaproteobacteria > Burkholderiales > SG8-39 > SHXR01. The sequence goes on along the minus strand of JBJXGX010000287.1, from coordinate 885 downwards.
ATAGATTTCCCCGTTGGTGGTGCGGATCGCGAGGTCTGGTCGCGCGGCGGCGAGCAACTCGTCCTTGAAGACCACGATGCGCGCGATCGTGTAGATACCCTTGGCCTTGAATGTCGAGATAAGTCCCTTCATGTCGGGCATCGTGATGGCGCGCTGGGCGCCGACCCGCGCTGCAAGCGGGACCGCGCTCCGATGGGCCACCATGGCGCGATCGCCCTTGACATCGACCACGAGCGAATTGATCTCGGTGGTCTCGATCAGATCGAGTACCCCTTGACTCAATGTCTTGCTCGATACGCCCCAGAATGAAAGGTACAGTGACTTCGGCGTCAACGGCATGAGCCGGATCTCGGTGTTTTGCATGCGTGATGCGCCGGGCGTGGTGACCGGCATCTCGATCCGATCGTAGCCCCACGCACGTGCACCGACCGTTGCTCGTGAGCCGGTCGCGACGAAAGCGCCGGATTCGTCGGAAAGCACCACCGCGTCGCCGAATGTGATGAAGGCGCCGGCAATCGGCGCGCCCGTCTTCGCATCGATGACCTTGCCACTGACGGTCTGCGTATTCGCATAGGTGATGGTCGAGGCGAACAGCGAAATCACCAATACGATCCGCCGTGCAGTGTCGATCAAAGTCACAGTCATCTCCGAGGTCGCTTGGAATGGATATAACGGCGCCTCGTGCACGCTCCTCTGGCGGTTCAATGGTCAAGCGTGACGGGAATCGCGGCCGCCGTGCGAGGGCGAGCCTGCTTTTCGGTGCGGGCGATGACCCATCACATGCAGGAACTTCGGGAGGAACTTTGTGGGCATGGGACATCCGAACTTGCCCACAACGCCGTTCGCGCGGGAATATGATTCGTCCAGGCGTCTGCGCGGCAGAGC
>JBJXGX010000286.1:0-46832 GCA_046160305.1 Burkholderiales bacterium | reverse complement strand
CGCATTGAAGGCGATCAATTGGCCGACGGTGAGCTCATGCGCAAGCACGAGATTGGCGCCGACCCACAGGATCGCGATGGTGGTCGCGGCGTTGAGCAGTTGACTGCCAAGGGACACCAGAATGTTGAACCCCTGCGCGCGGTACTGCACGTCGAGCGCGCTCGCGTACTTCTTCTCCCACTTCAAACGAAGTGGACGCTCGATGCCCATGCCCTTGACGGTCTCCACGCCGCCCAGCGCTTCCATGAGAAACGACTTCGCCTCGGTCGACACGCTGAACATTTCGCGCGCGTAGTGCTTGATCTTCGGCGTCACCAGTACCGTCAGCGCCACGATCGGAATGACGAACGCAATCAGCAGCAAGGTCAACTTCACGTTGTAGAGGAACATGATTGTGAAGTAGATGAAGACCATCAGCAGATTCAGCACGGTGGTGACGGTCGATTCCGTCAGAAAAGCGCGGATCGTCTGGTTCTCCTGGAAACGGGCAAACACATCGCCGGTCTTGCGCGTCGCGAAGAATCCATACGGCAGCGACATCGTGTGCCGGAAGAATTGCGACATCATCGCGAAGTCCATGTTGCGGACCATGAAGTTGGCGAGGAAGGCCCGCACCGTCGCCATGATCTGGGTGAATACATTGGAGATGATGAGACCGCCGATGAGCAGGTGCAGCAGGTTCACGTTCTCATGAACGATGACGCCGTCCAGGATGTTCTGGATGATCACCGGTGGAACGATGCCAAGCATCTGGATGACGAAGGTCGCGAGGAACAGGTTGAGGAGGATCTTCTTGTAGGGCTTCAGATACCCCACGAACCTCACCCACGGCGAACACGACACCGTCATTTGCTGCATGGTCCGGCCGGGAGTGAAGACGAGACAGGTGCCGCTCCAGCCGCGCTCAAACTCCTCCACGCTCATCTTCTTGAAGCCCGCTGCCGGGTCCGCGACCCACACATGCCGCTTCGAGGCGCCATACACAACGACGAAGTGATACCCCTCCCAATGCGCGATGAAAGGCAGCTCGAAGCCCAGCATGGGTTCATAGGTGCACTGCACGCCACGCGTCGTGAAGCCTAATGCTTCGCCCGCGCGCGCGAGACTGTCGAGCGTTGCCCCTTGCGTGGTGACGTTGGCCAGTTCACGCAGCTTGCCAAGCGTCATCGGGATGTCGTAGTGCTTGCAGATCATCGCCAGACATGCCGCGCCGCAGTCCATCTCTTCGGCCTGCTCGATCCACGCAAATCGCCTGATGAGCTTCTCGCCCAGCGCGGGCTTTGACTCCAGATCGAGCCTGAACGGCAGCCTGCGTTTTTCCGCGAGCTTCTTTTGCCGTTGCAGTTCCCGATCGACTGACGCGATTCTTTCCTCCAGGGCCTCGCGCAACTTCGGGTTGCGTTCCAGGATGAAATGGACTGTCTTCTCGGGGATGACCAGCAAGGTGGCATCGCTACCCGCCAGCGCCGATGCCATCTGTTCCTGGCGCATGAGGCAGGCTTTTTCGCCGAAGATTTCTCCCTGTCGCAAGGTCGCGAGCGGAAACTGCGTGCCTTCTTCGTCGCGCACGATGCGCACTTCGCCGTGGCGCACTACGTATAAGCGCCGGTCTTCCCGCGCATCCTGCTTCAGAATCTCCTTGCCGGCACTGATCCGCTTCACGCCGACGCTGCGAACGAATTCCTCGAGCTCGCTTCGCTCGACCTTGCCGCGAAGATCGAACAGACGGGTGACGAAGCCCCCCGCCGCGCCGATCGCGACGAAACTGCCGACGAAGGCCTGTGCCGAGGCATTGCGCGCAATGATCGGTGCGATGACGGTGCGCGGTATGAACAGCAGCTCGGTTTTCGCCGAGGCGCGCACCGACGACTCGTGGCGGTAGTCTCGCAGCATGGCGATTTCGGCGAAAACGTCGCGCACCTTGCGCACGCCCATGCTGATTTCCTTGCCCGCTTCTTCCGAAAACACGCGAACCGAGCCCGACCGGATCACGAACAGACCGTCGGCCGCCTCGCCCGTATTGCATATCGTGTCGCCGAACGCGAAGAACCGGGAGCGCGTGTGCAAGGCCAGTTGCTTGAGCTCATCCGGGGTAAACGGCGACAATATTTCCACGGACGACAGGAACTCGGCGAGGGATTCCGGTGCGAGCGTTGCGGATTCTCGTGCATCCAATGGCATGTCCTTAAGGTGCTCCGCATCACCTATCTCGGGAACGTGGAGACACCATGATTTCCGTGAAGTTGCGAGGGGCGGGAGCCCCTTGTTCAAAAATTTCCTATCGTGCCTTGATGACGTGTTCCTGTGCCCGTGCGGCAAGCCATTCTTCGCGGATCAGCCGGCGCACCTCGACCGCGGTGTCCTCATCCAGGATGGCCGGACGTTTCGCATTCACCCGGAAGATCTCGAAGGAAGACCGATCCGCTGAGGCAAACGGCCCGAGCAGATCGCCCACGGCGGCGTTGAATACCTTCGCCTCGATATCGGGCTTCAGCAATCCGCGCAGCACCTTGCCGATCAGCCCGCCCTGCTCGCGCGTATCAGCGTTGGAATGTTCCGAGGCCATTTCCGCGAAGCAGTCCGGATCGTCCCGGAGCAGGGAAATCATTTCCTTCGCCTTGCCTTCGGTATCGAGCACCATGTGGCTCACCTCGATACTGTCGAACTTCGGTGCATTGAGCTTGAAGTATTTTTCCACCGCCTCGTCGTTGCACACGCGCTGCATCATCTTCTCTTGATACAGGCTGTCCGTCACGAACGCCTCGAACTCGTCCAGACTCACGCCACGCGCATCGAGAAAGCGGTTGGTTTCGGCCGCGCGGTGCAATGCGCGGATACGTCGATACTGATCAGCCCGATCCTGTATCTCCTCGACAGACACCGCGATGCGTTGTTTCCTGGCTGCGCGAACCGTGAGTTTGTCCCGCACCAGTTGATCGATGAGTCCCTCGAACTGTCCGGTGAGCTTCAATGTCCTCACGAACTCTTCGGTACCAATGACTTCATCATCGATGCTTACAATTGCCGTCATTTCTTGTTCTCCGTTCCTGGATTACCCGCCGACCTGGCGGAAAGGATCGAGGGCGAGGTCGATCAGGCGCCGCTCACGGACCACGACCTCCGCCGTTGCCGCCATCCCGTATCGCAACGGGTACTTGCTGTCCGCGACCAGGTAGTGATCCCGATCGAGGCTGATGCGTCCCTCGTATATGGATTGCTTGTTTTGCCCGGAAGGTTTCGTCGCGGGCGAAATGTATTCCAGGGTGCCGGTGATCAGGCCATGGCGCTGATAGGGAAACGCATTGAACTTCAGCTTTGCCGGCAGGCCTTCGCGCAAAAACGCCCGGTCGCGCTCGGCGATCTCGATCTTGAGCACTGGCCGCGCATCCGCCGGCGCGATGCCACCGAGCGGCGTATTGGCCTGGATCTTGTCGCCCGGCTGGGTGGAGGTGACGTCGGTGACCACGCCCGATGCGGGGGCGACGATGAGCAGAAAATTGTCCTGATCGATGTTCTCGAACCGTATCCTGGCTGCGGCCTCGGCGGCGAGGCGTGCCGCTTGCAGTTGCAGCCGCACCTTCTCCCCGGTGATGGTGACCTCTTTTTCGGCCGCCTCGAACTGCAGCCGCAGCTTGTTGAGCGCCTGACCACTCGTCTCCAGTTGGGCCTTGGCCTGGACATGATCCAGGCTCTGTCGCGCGTTCATCTCGCTGAGCCTGGATTGGGCCACCCGATACGCGTTCTCGGCGGCCAGCAGGGCGTTCTTCTTGTTCTCGACCTGCAGCTGCGACAGACCACCGCCGCCCGGCAGCGCAAACAGCCGCGTGTACTTGTCGGCCTCGTCCAGGGCGACCGCGCGGGCGCGACGCGCCTCGTCGAGATGGGTCCGCGCCTCCTCGCGTTGCGCTCGCTGCACCCCCGCCAGATTTGTCGTGCCTTCCGACACGCGCCGGTCGTGCTGATGCTCCTCCAGTTCCATCGCCTGCTTCAAGGTCGCGGCCTTTCGCTGCATCAACGCTTTCTTGTCCGGGAATTGCTTCCATTCGCGTTCGGCATCGTCGAGTTTCAACTGCGCCTGGAGCGCATTCGCCGCGGCCTCCACCGCGCCCCGGGCATTGAGTCTGGCGACGACATCGCCCTTCGACACCGGTTGGCCTTCGGCGATGTAGAGATTTACCAGTTCGCCATCCACCGGCGTGTAGAAACGCCGCACTTCCGAGTCCGGCAACAGCGCACCCGGGCCGGTCACGATCACATCGACATGCCCGACGAACGACCAGATGAATGCACACCCCACCAACGCCACCATCGTGAGAACCAGGGCCTGCGTGAACCGCCAGGGTTCAGCGGTGAGGAGCGCAATGCCTTCGGCGCTGTGACCTTCGAGCGCCTCCGCGAGCGGCTTAAATCGATTTGCGTTCGTCATCGCTCCGACCTCCGATCAGCGCCAGCTTCGCCTTCAACAGCCCGGGTTCCAGGACGTTGCGCAATTCCAGCAGGGATGTGCGTTGCAGCGCGGCTTCCGCCTTGATCTCTTCATGGATCCGGTTCCACTGGGATGGGCGGGCCGCGCGCAGTTGCGTGTAGATCCGCACGCCCTGTTGCGCCAGTTCATTGGCCTCGGACAGCATCAGAGCTTGCGCGCGAAACTGGTTCGAGATCCCGGCTTCGAGCCGTTGCCGGCCTTCGATCACGCCGTTCTCGCGATAGCGATGCCACAACCCCTCCGCCCGATTCAGCAGTTCCTGCGCCCGCGCGATGGCCTTGTTCTTGTGAAGATCGACATCGGCCTCGATTGCTCGCACGAAGTACAGGTCTTCGTCGGGATCAAGCGCCCCGTGGAACGTAAGCAGGCGCTCGCTGTACCCGTGCGTGCCGCGCGATTTTTGCAGCCCGGAGAACTGCGCGAAGATCATCTTCTTCCGCGCAAGCTCCCGCGCCGCGGCGTCCGCCCAAGGACCCGCGACCAAGCTCTTGGAGCCGGAGAAAGCCTGCGTCGTATCGCCCTCGCGCCACGCCCGCGATACCGCTTCGACCTGTTGAATGACATCGGCCGGAGGAAGGCGGTCGCTCGCTTTGAGCGCGCGATACTGTTCTGCGAATGGCGGCGTGGAGAAGCGGACCTTGCGCTGGAGTGCGGCGAGGCGACTCAGGCTGCGGGCACGCGCCAGGCTTTCGACCTCAAGGTACTGTCGCAGGTCTTCACGCACACCCTCCAAGCCCAGCCTGGGATATTTTTCCGCATATTCTTGCAAGACCGGCTGCAGGGCTTCCGGCGCGTTGCGATGCAATTCCGTGCTGATCGCGCTTTTCAATCGATCGATCGCCGCCAGATGGACGAGGGAATCGCTCTGGAGCTTGCGCAGATGCGTGAGCACCTCCGCATGGTGGCCCTTGAATTCCCGGACATGGGCGGCGATCCTTGCAAGTCCGCGCTGGTGGCCTTGCGAGTCGTCGTCCCATCGCTTGAGGATGGCGCGGATGCCTTCTTCGTCCGCGTAGATTCGGATCGGTGCTTCCACGCCGCCTCTGCCGATCACCAGGCTCTCGAGATCACCGATCCATTCGAGCGGAACCATGAGCGGGCCGAACTCGGCGCTATGACGGCCAAGTGCTTTCATGCCGGCAAGAACGGTGCTCGCCGCAACGAAGTCCCGCGCTTTCAATCTGTTCAGCCACTCGGGCACATGCGCCTTGAGGATCGCTTCGGTGGCGAGCGCCTTGAGTTGCACATTGTCCGGTTCGCGCTGCAGGCGCTCGCTCGCCAAGGTCGCCGCTTTGCCGTAGGCGCCGCCGGCGACCAGATCCTTCAGCTCGCGCTCGGATGCCCCAAACAAATACAGCGCGAGGACGATGAGCGCGAGCGCCATCGCACCCGATGCGCCCAGCCAGACGGTGCGGCGTTGCGCGATGCGATCGGCGCCGCCGAATGCCTGTCTCAGTTCGGATAACACGATGGCGAATCTGCTGCGCTCACGATGCCTGTCTTGCGCCTGCACCGCGTCGCTGGAAAGTTTGGCGTGCTCCTCCACGCCCGCAACGTGCTTCGCATGGTCGGCGCAGAAAATATCAAGGAACGAGGACGCGGACGCCACGAACGTGGTCCGGTCCAGATGGGTCGGCTCCTCGCCGGCGCTCGTTCCCTGCGCAATGGTCGCTGCCTCCACAGCCGGTTTCATCATGACTACATCGACATGCGGCGCCTGTTCAAGATGCACGCGGTATGCGAAGTGGTGGCCACCGAGCGCGACGAGCGCGCCGTCCTGCAACGGCACGGCGCGCTCGTCCAGGCGTTTGCCATCGATGAACGTGCCGTTGGTGCTGCCGAGGTCCTCGATGAAAGGCAAACCGTCCTTCAGGAAGACATGCGCATGACGGCGCGAGAGATAGTGCAGTTGTTGGGGCTGCTCTTGCCGGTAGCGCGAAAACACGTCGACGGTCTTGCCGATCAGGAACGGGAATCGGCGGATGACGATCGGATGCAGGTCGCCCTGCTCGGGGGTGAGGGTCACGGCGCGACTGTTCACCTCCTGCCCGGGCACCATTGCGCGCAGGCCAAGCTCGACGCGGTAGGTCAGCGCACCGCCGAAGCAGATCTCGTCGCCGTCTCGCAAGGCGTGAGGATTTGTTCGAACGGTCTTGCGGTTGACGGTCGTCCCGTTCTTGCTACCCAGATCCGCGACATAGGCGGAACCGTTTGCGCAGACGATGCGTGCATGCCGGCGTGAGAGGTCCACCACGATGTCGTGGGCGTAGGTCGCGAACGGCTGCGCCGCCCGTCCAATGGCGAGCGACTTCTCGATGCGTAGGTCGTTCAAGTCAGGATGCGACAAAGGCTTGAGCACGACGGCTACCCGCGCTTGCATACCGGCTCTTGTGATCTCGTCATTCGCCAATTCAGCGGACAGCATTCAGTGGCTCGCATTCCCGACGTGCACGGGCGGCCAGCCGCCGCCAAGGGCTTTGTAAAGCGTGACGGTGTCGGACAGGATCTGCTGGTGATGCGCCGACGACGCGAGTTGCGCCGACAGCAGCGAGCGCTCGGTTTCGAAGACTTCCAATTGGGAAACGAGGCCTGCCTTGAGCTGCGCGTCGACTTGCGCGGCGACCACCTTCAAGTGATCAACCTGCCGCTGCAATTCCGTTCTTTGCTTTCTGCGCGCATCGAGATTCACCAGCGCGTTCTCGATTTCCTCGAAGGCCGCGATCACCGTGCGCCGATAGTCCTGTTCGGCGATTCTGGTTTGCGCCTCGGTTGTCTTGATGCGCGCCTTGATGCCGGGATTCAGGGCGGGGATGTTGAAACTGGGCGAGAGACCGAACGTGAAGGACTTCAGCAGATCGCTGAGGGCAAGACTGGCGCTTCCTGCCCGCCCGGTCAGGCTGATCGAGGGCAACTGCGCGAGCTTGGCTTGCCCCACCATGTTGGTGGTCGCCAACACGCGATGCTCGGCCGCGATGATGTCGGGCCGTCGCGCGAGCAGTTCCGCGGGCAGCCCTGCGGGTACGAGCGGGATGTGCACGCTATCCTGCAGGCGGCCGGCCGGCACCTTGAGCTCGCGCGCCGGCACACCGATCAATGTGGCGAGCGCGTTCTCCGCCAGCTCGCGTGATCGCTCCAGTTCCAGCAGGTCTCTGGTCAGCCGATTGATCTCGGCGCGTTGTCGCAGGACTTGCATGCCGGGCACGAGGCCGCTGTCATGCATCGCCGCATAGATGTCCAGGATCTGCTTGTTCTTGCCGAGTGCCTGTTGTTGTTGCTCGATCTGCTCGTCGAATTGAAGAATCTGAAAGTAGGTGGTCGACACGTCCGCGACGAGCCTGAGAAATCCGGCGCGCCAGTCCGCCTCGGTGGCGCGGTATTCGGCGGCCTGGGCCTGAACGCCCTTTTCGACCTGGCCCCAGATATCGAGATCCCAATTGACCTGGGTACCGAGGTTGTACTGTCGGGTGATTTTCTGTCCTGTGTTCTTCTCGAAGCCGGTGCCCGCGCCGATGTCGAGGAACGGCTGCGCTCCGGCACGCGCCTCCGCGATTTGCGCGTTGGCGACGTCGATGCGCGCAGCCAGCACCTTGAGGTCGAAGTTCCCCTCGATCGCCTTGTTGACGAGCCAGTTGAGCGTGGGATCCTGGAACCCTTTCCACCAGTCCGGATTGATCGTCTCGGAAGCGGACACGGCGGCCTGCCGGGACCATGAAGCCTTGGCGGGGGTATCGGGACGCTGATGCTCCGGAATACGAAGATCGAAGTCCGCGCAACTGCAGAGCAACGCCGCGCAGAGGCCGGCAAGGACGGTGCGGATGGCCGGGCCGCGTGACGAGAGACGATCGGCATCGCGGCATTCACGAACGCGGCATTCGCGCGCTGTGCCCACTGCCTGCGTTGCTGATCGGATGTCATGAAGTCGGAATCGATTGCCCATGCCTTGGTATCTCCTCGAAGCGGCTCTCGCGCTCCCCTTGGCTACTGAATCACCGCGAGCGCAGGAAAGGTTCAAGCGTTCCCAGTACTAGGCCAACGCATGGTCTGGAGCGTTGCGACCACTCGGGGAAGCCGCCCCGTGCGATCGCTCGAAACCGCGCATGCCGGCGTGTCATGTTCGACCCAACAGTCCCGCATGCGCCTGTCGGTTGGCGCCCACCACTTGAGCGGTTGCCCGACTTCAAGGGTGCGACGCGAAATGCGCACGCGAGATCGATTTATTTCTTGTTTCTCAGCAACTTGCAAAACAGCGCCGGTGCATGGCCCGACGCTGGCACGGCTTGTGCAATAGCACTTGGGCGAGCATCACCTGATGCCCGAGTCCTCAACCTGTTCGATAGGAGAACTGCAATGAAATCCCTGATGATCAAAGACCTGGAAGTAACCAAATCCCTGAGCCGTGAAGAACTCGTCGCGGTGCGCGGCGGCTCGAACAACATCTTCCTGGTCGGCCCGACTCAAAACGTGGCCGGCGGGTTCCTCTTTGGCAGCCCGGTCACCCAAACGGCGCCGCAGACCGTGAATGCGAACGAGACCACGGTCAACATCGCCACGGTCAACGCATCGCTGAACACGGCGCTGTCCCAGCTCAAGATGCTGTAGTCATTGGCAAACGCACGCTGATGCATCGCATCAGCGTGCGTATGTGATCCGTCATCGCAGCGGCATGGCGAGGCGCCGCTGCCGTTCAACCACCGAGCCTGGATCTATTCACTTTTCGGACGACTGACATGAAATTCTTATTGATTAAAGATTTGGCATTGACGAAGGAATTGCGCCGCGAAGACCTCGTGGCCGTGCGGGGCGGCATCGTGGTCGGCGGATGTGTGACGCCGGCGCCCACCATCCCTGCCGTACCGTTCAACGCGGATCCGCGTGTGATGATCGATGCGATCTACGCCCTCATTCCGGCCTACACGCCGATGAACCCGGCGCCGATGCCTGGTCCGATCATGGTGGCGCCGCAGTAGCACTCGCCAGCGCCGCGGCTTGCAGGCCGAGTGTTGGCGGCGATGTTGAGGGCGTGAGGGCCGCAGTCCTGGGGATGGAGATTCTGTCCTCAGGCTGCGGCGCTCATTTGTCTGCGTGCGGGTAGAGACGGCCGTTCATGGTTCGACAAGCTCACCACGAACGGCTCACAAGGTCGTTCGACAAGCTCACCACGAACGGCTTCCAAGATGACCGCGCCATCTGTCCGACGAAGCGGGGACTCGGACTCGTAGCGATGGGCACGCATACCGGAGGTACGGGAAGAGCACCTGCGCTCTCTGCCGTGCAGACGCCTACTCGAACCGCACCTCGAAGCTTGCCTGTGCAATTTGATTCCCCGTGACGCGGGCGAAGGCGCTGGTCACTTGCTCGAGCGAAGTAACCGGCAGGTTCTCGAAGTCGGTGCCGGCAATCGACTGCGGCAGCTCTGCCATGACATCCCGGTCGGAGGCGTAGCAGGCGACCGTCTCTTTCACTCCCCAGATGTTCGCCACCAGCTCGAAGCCCATCGTACCCGGGATCTCAAGCGGTGCGACGGTATTCACTAGCGCGCTTTTCGCGAAGCGGTTGGGATAGAAGCGGACGATCCGCCTCGCCTCGTCCTGCAAGTAGCAGTAGACGTGGGCATCGTGGCTCGGCTTGATATGCAGCTCGATGCGCTCACCGGGCCTGAACAGTTGAGTAGGCCCGATGGCGGACGGCAGCCGGGTGATCGCAAGCGTAGGCTTCAGGCCGTCGTCTATGAAACGCGGTTGGCTTATCCCGTGCAGGATTGCGGTCGCTGCCGGACTCTGCGGCGAAACGGCGGCCGAGGCCTCGCTTCGCATGGCAAACGGCAATACCAGCGCGGCGCCGATCACGAGCGGGGCAAGCCCGAGCAGCGCAAGGACGCGGCGATCGGTCCGCTGCAGCCACGCCGGCAAGGCGGGCCGGATCTGGCGCGCAGCGGCGGCGCCCTGACCTGGCAACGCGAGGATTCGGCGACCCGTTCGCTGCAGGACACGGCGAGCCGTTCGCTCCAACCATGCCGACGAGGTGGGTCGGATGTAGCGTGCGAGGGCGGTGCCGCGACCAAGACAATGCCGCCAGCGCGAACCCACCCATGAGCGGAGCCTGCGGGTCGCCGCTGCGTTCGGTGTTTCGTTCCGCGCCAGGGGTTTTGGTGCCGGCCCTTCGGACGGAGTTGGAATCGGTTGCGGCGCGGGCGGCGTCCGAAGCATTTCCACGAGACACGCGCCGAGCACGCTCGCGAACGCCTCGACATTCTGGAAGCGCTCGGATGGATGCTTTGCCAGCGCACGCGTGACGGCGGCCTCGATCTGCACCGGCACGCCCTCGACAAGTGTATGCAGCGGCGGCGGCGGCTGTTCGACCTGCGACTTCATCAGGTCGTACACGCTCTGGCCGACGAAGGGCGCGCGGCCGCAAAGCAGCATGTAGAGCACAACGCCAAGGGAATAGATATCGGATCGGACATCCCCTTCTTCGCCGCGGACTTGCTCAGGCGACATGTACCGCGCCGTGCCGGAGATCTGACCGTGACGCGTCAGGCGATGATCGGAGCCGACCGCGCGGGCGATGCCGAAGTCCACGACCTTCACCTGGCCGCTTTCGGTCAGCATGATGTTGGCGGGTTTGAGATCGCGATGCACGATGCCGCACCGGTGGGCATGGCCGATACCGTCGAGCGCCGCCCGGAAAATGCGCAGGGCCCGTTCGGCGGGCACCGGGCCGCCGGCGCGGATGAGCGCATCGAGCGAGATGCCCGGCACATACTCCATCACCATGAACTGCGTGTCGCCTTCCTGCAGAAACGCATGGACGCTTGCAATATTGGGATGGCTAAGCCTTGCGAGGATCTGCGCCTCGTGGCGAAAGCGCTCGGGAAAACCAGGGTCGCATGCGATTTCGGGACGCAGCACCTTGATGGCGACGTCGCGCTTGAGCATCAGATCGATACCCTTGAACACCTCGGCGGCGCCGCCCGCGCCGAGCCTCTCTGTGATCAGATAGGTGCCGACGCGCCGGCCGATCAGATACTTCGGCGTCGCGTGCCGGCCGGGACTGGGAGCCGCTGCCTCGGCGAGCGAATGACGCGCGGGGTCGATGGGCTTGCGGGTTTCGTCGTCCCGGAATTGCGTCGCTGACATATGCGTAGTCCTTTCCGCTAGGGGCTTCGCCGTGTTCACGGTCTTCTTCCCTATGGATCTCTGTATCGCAGCCTGTATCAATAAGGTTCAAAACCGCCGTTAGTCCGGTATCGCGACCTTTGAGCGTTTGCCATGCGGATCCTGCTCGGCCGATCGCGCAGGATCCTGGGGCGCGTCCGGTAGAATCGGGGCTCATAACAATTCCTGGATAGATCTCATGAGATACCAATGCGGGGTATTGGCTCTATGCCTCATGGGTGTCGGCGTTGGTGTGGTCGCGCAAACGCCCGACAAGGACCGCGAAGCATCGTTGCTGCAATCGCAGCAGCGCGTGGAATTCCGGCGCAACGCCTCGGTCGACGCGGATCGGCGCGCCAAGGAGGGCGCGCGCAAACTCACCGCCGCGCGCGACCGCCTGCAAGCCGCCGAGAAAGAAGTTACGGACGCGCGCATCGGTTTGAAGCGCGCCGAAGAGGATCTCGAATTCGACCGGTCGCGCGCCGCGGATGCACGCAAAGCGTATGAAGACGAGTCGGCCAATTTTCAGGCGCTGAGGCGCGGACAATAGAAACCTTCCGGCGGGGCGCCTGCGGTTTGCTTTCGTCGATTCGACCGTCATGACCGAAGCGCCCGCGCGGGCACCCTCTCAAGCGGGCATCGAGCCGTCGCGACACGTGCTGGTGGCGGCCGTCGCGGTGACATTGATGACGCAGGTCCTCGCATCCGCCGCGCTGGTGGCGCAATCGGTCATCGTCCCGGTCGCCGCGCCCGATCTCGGCATACGCGCCCAAAGCATCGGCGTCTTCGTGTCGATGGTCTATCTGATCGCGGTGCTGGCGGGTTTGGTCGCCCCTGCATTCGTGCGACGGTTTGGGCCATTGCGTGTGTGCCAGGTGTGCGTGCTTCTGCTTGCCGCAGGCCTCGCGATCGGCAGCATCGGGCATATCGCGCTCGTGCCGCTGATGGTGATCTGCATCGGTATTCCCTACGGCGTGGTGAATCCGGTCAGCTCGCAGATCCTGTCGACCCACGCGCCGCCATCGCTCATGTCGATCGCTTTCTCGATCAAGCAGTGCGGCGTGCCGATCGGTGCCGCGGTGGCCGGACTGTTGCTGCCGCCTTTGCTCTTGATCATGCATTGGCAAGGGTCGCTCTTCGTGCTCGCCGCCGGTTGCGCCGTGTTCGCGATCGCGTATCAGCCATTGCGTGCGCGCTTCGATGCCGAGCGGGGCGGGGAGCTGAAAGTGCGCATCGGCCGACTCGGTGCACCCGTCGCCGCGGTATGGCGCAATCCCCGATTGCGTGAGCTCGCCATCAGCGGCTGTACGTTTTCGTTCGTGCAGGTCATCCTGATCACGTATTGCGTGTCGTTCCTCAATCTCGAGGCGGGCCTGTCATTGGTGGCCGCGGGGGTTGCGTTTTCGTCGGCGCAAGCCGCGAGCGTAATCGGTCGGATCGGCTGGGGCGTGGTCGCGGATCGTTGGCTCGCGGCGCCGCGCACGCTCGGAATCGTCGGCGTCGCCATGTCGGCATTGCTGCTCGGCATGGCACTGATCGCGGACACGTGGCCCTATTGGGCAATCGTGATCGTCGTGACCTTGATCGGACTCACCGGCCTCGGCTGGAACGGCGTGCATTTCGCGGAAGTGGCGCGCCGCGCGCCGGCAGGCGAGGTCGCGCTCTCCTCGAGCGGGATCCAATTCTTCTCGTTCGGCGGCGCGCTCTTCGCGCCGATGGTGTTCGGCGCATTGATCAGCATCGCCGGCAGCTACGCCGCCGGATTCGCGGTGCTCGCCATTCCACCACTCGCCGTCGGTCTGCGTTTTCTGTTCCCGCGCGCATGACGGCGCACCCGGACGAGCCGCTGAAGGTGATCCTCCTGCATGGCCTGCGGATGAATCGGCATGTCATGGGTTATCTTGCCTCGTCCCTCCGGCGACATGGCTTCGCTTGCGACACATGGGGATACCCTTCGTTTCGGCGCGACCTCGACGCGAATGTGGATGCGATGGCGGCGCGCCTGCAAAGTGAATCGAGTACCCGGATCGCGATCGTTGCCCACAGCTATGGCGGCGTCATCACCCTTGCGCACTTGCAGCGCCAGCCCGATCCGAGAGTGCGTCGCGTCGTGCTGCTAGGTTCGCCGATCGCCGGGTCGACCGCCGGTGTTCAGGTCATGCGTCACGCGTTCGGTCGCTGGTTTGCGGGGGCTTCGCGACCGGTGTGGGTCGACGGGCCAAGCGTGTCGATCCCGCCGGGCGTGCAGGTCGGTAGCATCGCAGGCACCAGTCGCATCGGACTCGGGCGATTCTTCGCGCGTTTCGATGGACCCAACGATGGCGTGGTCATGGTCAACGAAACGCGTTTGCCCGGCCTCACCGATCTTGTGGTCATGCGGGTCGCGCACAGCGTGATGCTCGTGTCACCGCGCGTCGCACGGCAAGTCGAGCACTTCCTGCGTTCCGGAGCGTTCATGCGATGAAATGGAAAGGCGCGATTCTCAGCATTGCGGGCGCCGCGATCGTGGCGATGGCGGTCGCCGGCTGCGGGACGCTTCAATACTACGCGCAGGCAGTATCCGGACACCTCGCTGTCATGGCCGCCGCGAAGCCGATCGACAAGAGTCTTCTCGATCAGCCAACCCTTGCGCCAACGGTACGAGCGAAACTCGCGCGCGTTCTCGAGATCCGCGCATTCGCGGTCAGCGAGATGAAGCTTCCCGACAACGGGTCGTATCGCAGCTATGCCGATATCGGCCGGCCCTATGTCGTGTGGAACGTGTTCGGCGCCGAAGAGTTTTCGCTCAGCCCGAGACAATCATGCTTTCTTTTCGCCGGGTGCATCGCCTATCGCGGGTTCTACAGCGAGGCCGACGCGAAGGCCCACGGCGAGGCGTTTCGAGCCGAAGGTCTCGATATTTACATCTACGGCGTGACGGCCTATTCGACCTTGGGCTGGTTCGACGACCCGGTGCTCAACACGTTCATCGGCTACTCGGAGGCGGAGCTCGCGCGGATCATCTTCCATGAGCTCGCGCATCAGGTTGTCTATACGAAAGACGATTCGATCTTCAATGAATCGTTCGCCGTCGCGGTCGAGGAGGAGGGCGTGCGGCGCTGGATTGCGCGCTTCGGTACGGATGCCCAATTGCGGGAATACGAGGCGAGCCGCAAGCGCCGCACCGATTTCGTCGCGCTGATCGGGCAATATCAGAAGCTGCTTGGTGATGCGTATGCCGCCGAGTTCGCGCCCGAGGCCAAGCGGGCGGAGAAGGCGCGCCTATTCGCCGCCCTTCGCGCCGACTACGAGACGATGAAGCGGGAAACCTGGGATGGTTTCGCCGGTTATGACCGCTGGTTCGCGCAGGACCTCAACAACGCGCATCTTGCCTCGGTCGCCACTTATGGCGATCTGGTTCCCGCGTTTCGCGCATTGCTCGCGAAAAGCCAAGGAGACATCGCGGCCTTCTATCGGGACGTGAAGGCGTTGGCAGCGCGACCGAAAGTGGAGCGGTTGAAGGCGATGGGTGGATAGCCCTGCGCGACGGATTTTGATTGAAATTAGGGAAATTATCAGTTGTTTGTAATTTCCCTAATTTCCCTATAAATTACGAACCATGGATCGCGTAACAAACGCATTTTCCCCGGGGGCCGGGACACCGCCACCGGAGCTCGCCCGCCGCGCACATTGCGATCGCCAAGCCCGCCGAGGCGCAAGGCGTCAAAGTCAACGACGACGCCTTGGAGAGAATCGTGCAGGAAACTCGCGGCTATCCGTATTTCCTTCAGGAATGGGGCAAGCACACGTGGGACACAGCGGCCGCATCGCCCATCACCGGCGCTGACGTAGTCAATGCTTCGAGGTCTGCGGTCGCGGCGCTTGATGAAAGTTTCTTCCGAGTGCGATTCGACCGGCTGACTCCAGCGGAGAAGCGATACGTGAGAGCGATGGCCGCGCTTGGGCCCGGGCCGCATCGATCGGGAGACATCGCCGAGCAGCTTGATCGCAAGGTGACATCGATCGGACCAACGCGCAGTCAATTGATCGCCAAAGGGATGGTCTGGAGCCCGACCCACGGGGACACGGCTTTTACGGTGCCACTTTTCGACGAGTTCATGCGCCGGATCATGCCGGGTGATGACTGGAAGCCTTAAGTGGTCGACCTGAACAATCCATTCCTCGAACAGCCGGTCCTCAGCGCCTCCTCCGCATATCTATCGCGCCGCTGCGGAATGCCGCGCAGCGTTAGTACGTCATGCTCGCCGCATTCAGGATTCCCACGCCGAGCGAAAACGCACCGACGAAGAGTCCCGGCGCGCGCTTGCCCGCGGGGATATCCTCGACCAGTTTAGGCACGAGCATGCGCACGCATACGAATGCGAGCAATTGGACGATCAGTGCGATCGCGCCCCATAGCAGCATGTCGAGAAACGACACGCTTTGCGTGATGGCGATCGCCAGGGGAATGATGAATCCAAGGAATGCCCCCGACAGACTGTAGGCGGCAGCCTGATTGCCGTCGCGAATGAGCGTGATCTCCCGATAGGGCGTGATGTGGATGTAGATGAAGAGGAACAAGCCGACCAGCACGAGCGCCGCGACGAAGTGCAGCAGAAAATCATCCACGCCGCGAAGGGAAGCGATCAGGACTTCGGTTTCCATCTTTTTCTCCAGGATGCGCTAGACGACTAGACAAAGTAGTGCGGCAGGAACCGGCTCGCATTGGTCGTGACCGCGCTGCGATCCTCGCGAATGCCGATGCCGGCGGGTTGATCGCCGATGATCCATGCGCCGATGACGGCGTAGTTGCCGTCCGCCTCCGCAAGCGGGGTGAAGCCTTGATACACATAGCCTTCGGCGCCGTAGGTGCCTTGGGTCACCATGGCACCCGCGTTGCGACGAATCGCGATATTCGCGCCTTCACGCGAGAGAATAGGCTTCCTCACATAGTCGCCGGTGAGGCGTGCCGGGTCGCGATAGGCCGGCAGAAGATACGGCGAGTCGGGAAACAGTTCCCATAGCACCGCGAGGATCGCCTTGTTGGATAGCAGCATCTTCCATGCGGGCTCGATCATCCGGCACGGCTCGGCGATGAGGTGCTGACCGAACGCTTCGTTGGCGAGCCATTCCCACGGATAAAGTTTGAACAACGCATGGATCGGGCGTCGCTCGAGATCGACGAAGCATCGTGCACCCGCGTCCCAGCCGATGTCCTCGATGAACACCTGCACCGACGCAATCTCCGCCTGAATGGCGGTATCACGCAGGTATTCGATATTGCCGAGATCCTCCTCGCTATCCTTCGCGCAGGCGAAGTGCAGCATGCTGCCGTCCAAGGCCGGGCCGATGCCGCGCCACGCGTCGATGAGTTTTTCGTGCAGCGAATTGAACTGATCGCAACCTTCCTTGACTTCTTGCATCCAGTGCCACTGCACGACGCTCGCCTCTAGCAGCGCAGTCGGCGTGTCGGCGTTGTATTCGAGGAGCTTCGGTTCGCCATGTCCTGTCCATGCGAGATCGAAGCGGCCGAATAAGGTCGGATCGCGTCGCTGCCACGACCTTGCAACCAGTGCATGAAACTGCGGCGGGATCGCGAACTCCGCAAATCTGCCCTGCTTGACCACATGCTCGCAGGCGTCGAGGCACATGCGATGCAACTCGGCGGTCGCCGATTCGAGCGAATCGATTTCGTTCGCGGTGAAGGCGTAGCACGCCGATTCGTCCCAGTACGTGCCGTCGATGGTGTGAAAGCCGAAGCCGACCTGCTCACAACGCTCACGCCAATCGGGCCGTGGCGTAACGCGCTCGCGTTGCATGGGGCCGGCCCTATTCGACTAGGAGCTCGAGCCGCCGTGGGCGGACGATGACGAGCCGAAGCCGCCGCGCGACACGGATGAGCTGCTGCTTGAGCCCGAACTGTGCAGACCGGAGGCGTGGCGGCTTGCGGACGTCCCGCCAATGGTGGCGACACTGGTTGCGCGCGATCCGGGTCGGGGCGTGGAATTGTCGTATCGACCCGACGAATCCGCCCAGTAGTAGCGCGGACCGTAGAAGCTGCCGCCGCCGCCGGCCGCGCTGCTCCTTGATGAAACGTTCGATGCGGTTTCGCAATCGTCCGCACGCCCCCAGTCCGAACGGCAATCTTCAAATGAAGAATAGACATCGCGGCGCATCACGCGTGTGTTCTGATCGCGATCATTACCGCAGCCGCTAAGGGCCGCAGTGCCGATCAGCACAAGGGTAATGGAGAGGCTCGACTTGCGGCGACGCATGGAAATCTCCGGAGGGCCTGCGAGGCGGACGATGCTAGCAAAACGGCTTCGGGTCAAGCCGCACCAATCATGCGATGCGCGTCGGAAGTTGCGCAGGAGTGCGTCGCAGTTCAAGGATTTCCCGGGGTTCCCGGCGAAATCCGACGACGGTCGCTGAATTCCCGCCGCGCCTCGGTTTCGGTTTGACGGTTGGGTCTGAAAGCTCTAGCCTCGCGCAGGAATCTGCGGCTGTATCCGCAGATTCCTGATGCATGGCGCACCAGGCAGCAATCATCGCGAACACGGCAAACCAAACCATGGCGCCAACGGAACTTGCCCCAATAACAAGTCGAATGGTTGGACCATCGCGTCAACTATCGGGAGCCTGTGCGGTCCGCCGCGCAGCGTCCTGACACAATGAAAGTCGTCGTTCTTGGCGCAGGCGTCGTGGGCACGACCAGCGCCTGGTATCTCGCGCGCGCCGGACACGATGTCGTCGTCGTCGATCGGCAACCGGCGCCGGCACTCGAGACCAGCTTCGCCAATGGTGGTCAGCTCGCGGTGAGTCATTCGGAGCCGTGGGCCAATCTTGGGACGCTCCGCAGAATTCCCGGCTGGCTCATGCAAAGCGATGCGCCGATGGCGTTCCATGCGCAGTACGATCGCCATCAATGGGGCTGGGTGTTGCGGTTCCTTCTCGAATGCCTGCCGTCCCGAACTGCGCGCAATACGCGGCATACCTTGGGGCTCGCCTTGTACAGCTTGCGCATGTTGCAGGCCTTGCGCGCGGAATCGTCGATCGACTATGACAAGCGCACCCGCGGCATCCTGCATTTCTATACCGACCCGAGAGAATTCCAGCGCGCCGCCGGTGCGGCCGACGAATTCAAACGAATGGGCATTGCGGTGGAGATCAAATCCGCGGCCGAATGCATTGCGCTGGAACCCGCATTCGCCGAATCGCACGCCCCGATCGTGGGCGGCCTCTACACGCCAAGCGACGAATCGGGCGATGCGCGCAAATTCACCGCTGCCCTCGCCGTGATGGCCGAAGAGGCGGGCGTCCGGTTCCGCTTCAACACGGCGGTCGAATTTCTCGATACGACGTCCCATGAAATCGCGAGTGTCGCGGTGCGAAACGACGATGGCACGGATGACAGGATTCGCGGCGACGCGTATGTCGTTGCGCTGGGGAGTTACAGCCCCCTTCTGTTGCGTCCGATCGGTGTCAATGTTCCCGTCTACCCGGCGAAGGGCTACTCGATCACGATCGAACTCGAAGAGGGCGATATCGCACCAGAGGTGAGCCTGAACGACGAATCGCACAAGCTCGTCTATTCCCGGCTTGGCAACCGGTTGCGCGTGGCCGGCACCGCGGCGCTCGAGGGGTACAACACGGAAATCGATCTGGCGCGCTGCGATGCGATCGTGCGTCGAACATTCGCGCTGTTCCCGCGTGCCGGGCATCGCGAGCGGGCGGAATTCTGGACCGGGTTGCGGCCCGCGACGCCATCGAATGTGCCATGCATCGGCCGCACGAAAATTCCCAATCTCTATGTGAATACCGGTCACGGCACGCTCGGCTGGACACTCGCCTGCGGGTCGGGTGCGGCGATCGCGCAGATCATCGGCGGCGAGCGACCACCGGTTGAGTTTCCGTTTCTTGGGCACTGACGTTCTCGTGGCGCGCAGGCTCGGTCGAATCGCGCGCTATGTTCTGGGCGCGTCCGCCCTGGTCCTCGTCGGTTCGATTGCATTCGGCATTCCGATTCTTACCAGGATCACCGCGGTGGCTTCCGGTTACTTCGCCAAGCAACTTTGCTCGGAGGTGTTCGTTGCGGGTCGCGCGGCAACAACCGTGGTCGAGACCGATCTTCGCTATTTCTTTCCAGGCTTTGCGATATGGACCGCGCGATGGTCGATCGACGCCGACGCCGGAATCGTGCGCGCGAGCTTTCTTGGCTTGGGGCCACGCGCCGCACGCTTTCGAGCGGGGGCGGGATGCGCGCTCGATGCATTCGATCCGGGAACGCAAACAAAGTACCGCGCGGATTACGGCGCGAATACGCAGCCCATCGTGAACGCATCGTCCGGTGCAACGGCAATGTCACCGGCAGCGTTGCTCGCCGTGCGCTGGGAGATCGCGCCCGCGCCGAACGATCGCCTGCAAGCGATTGTCGCGAACGCGTTTATCGAACGGAGCGAGCAACCGTCGGAGCAAAGTCGTACCCGCGCGATCATCGTGCTCCATGCGGGGCGCTTGATCGCGGAGCGCTATGCCGATGGATTCGATGCGGCCTCGCGGTTCCCGGGCTGGTCGATTGCAAAGAGTATGACCCATGCAATGGTCGGTGTCCTGGTTGCTGAAGGCGTCCTCAAACTCGATGACCCGATTTCATTGCCCGAGTGGAAAAGCGATGGTCGACGCAGCGTGACCTGGGACCAGATGTTGCGGATGACCAGCGGCCTCGCGTTCGACGAGTCCTACGCAAACCCGCTCTCGGATGTCAATCACATGCTTTGGCTCGCCGCCGATGCGGGCAAGTTCGCCGCCGCGTTGCCGCTGACATCGCCGCCGGGTGTGATGTGGCGCTACACGAGTGGGACGACCAATATCCTCACGCGGGCGATTCGCGGCGTGCTAAGAGATTCCGGCGGGCGAGAAGATCACCCTTCGTGGCGCGCGATGTTCGATCGAATCGGCATGACGAGCACGCTCATGGAGCGCGATGCAAGCGGCAACGTGGTCGGCTCGTCGTTCGTTTATGCCACCGCAAGGGACTACGCGCGGTTCGGCTGGTTGTACGCGATGGATGGCATCTGGGAAGGCGACCGTGTATTGCCCCCGGGATGGGTGCGCCATGCGATGCAACCCACGGCGGGCTCGATGGGTCGATACGGCGCGCATTTCTGGCTCGAGGCGCCGCCCCACGAAAAGCACCACTTCAAGGACGCGCCGCCTACCATGTTGAACGCAAGCGGGTTTGCGGGGCAATGGATCAGCATTCTGCCATCGGAGCAGCTCGTGATCGTGCGGCTCGGGCAATCGGTGAGCCGTACCGGCTGGAATCAATGGGCGTTCATCGCGGCGGTGCGGGAGGCGATCGGACAACGGGAGGATTCGGCGCGGTAGGAATCTGCGCGATTCAGGGCGCGTTGCTCCCGGTAAAGCGGGACGTCCGTTTGCCGACGCTCACGTGGCGGATATGCAATGACGGATTGGGTGAAAAGGGCGCAGCCGACTTTGGAGGAAGGGGGCCAGTTGCCGACCATCGTTGCGGGATCGATTTTATCGTGGCCTGTCCTGCCCTGTCCCCTTTTGTTTTCTTTGAGCAATCGGGGGCTCAGGGTCTGCAGGATCGCTTGCGTGCTCCGCGGCACGATCCGAACAAGCTCGATCGGCAGACGGTGAAAGGGGTGCTGAATCTGCGCCGAATCTATCGACGTTAGGACCCAACTAGCTGGTGGCGGTGCCGGGAAAGTTCATCCTGAACGAGCGTGGTGACGGCGCCGCGCATGTGCGCTGACACAAGGAGAAGAAGATGACGAATCACCGACTTCATCTCGCGCCAATCCGTCGATTGTGCGAAGACCGGGGGTGATCCATACTACGATCCCACCATCCCACTGGAGCCAACGTGAAGAAGACGCTTCTCGCATCGGCACAACAACGGATCCGCGCCGCCACCGCCGTGCTAATGTCCCTTCCAGTCTGGTCGATCGCGGGCCTTGCATCCGACGTCCATGCGATCAGCTTCGGACAACCGGACAATTACCGTCACCCGAATGTCGTGAGCTTGCGGTTCGTCAAGACGAATCTCGACGCCACGTTCAGCTGTACGGGAACGCTTATCCACAAGGACGCCGTCAAATACGTGTTCTTGACCGCAGGCCACTGCGCGCAGCCGGAACTGGACGGCTGGAATGCGGCCCCGCCCGGCAGCGGCTCGGTCGGCGTTTCGTTCGACGAAGTGAATCTTCCCGAAGTCGTGGACGGGCCCGACGGCGCCATCCATGTGACCGGCGGGGTCGCGATCCCGCATCCACTCTATAGATTCGTCGGAGCGAATGGCAACAACGATCGCTTCGACCAGGCGCTCGTCGTGGTTCCGGTGAACGCTCGCAACAGTCTCGGCCAGACGATTGCGAGCCGCTGGGGCCACATTCCAGGTGCTCTGACCCCTGCGACAACTGTCAATCAGGCCGGGTTCGTGGACGCTTTGGTCGCCGGATTCGCCAGTCCCTCTACCGAATTGCGGTTCACGGCCGTAGGATTCGGGACTCAGAGCGCAAAATCGCCGCAAGGTAGCGGGGAAGGAAACAAGGTCAAGGAAGCCCCGTACGGCTCGTTTCCGGTTCGCAATCAGACGACGGTCGGATTCAAGAACCTCAACGGGTACATGGTCGTCGTCGTGCAGAACACCACGCAAGGCGATGACTTCGGTTACACCTGCCCCGGCGACTCCGGCAGTCCCAATCTGTATCGAGACCGGCTCGGCAACGAGATCATCCTCGGCGTGTTAACCACCGGCAATTGCCGATCCTATGGCGCGTACTCGCGGATCGATTACCAGGAGGTCCTCGACCTCATCAACTGCGCGCGAGCCGCGGGGGATTCATCCGCCGTAGCGGCGTGCGTGGAGATCCGCTTTGGCCGCCGTTAACGCGGCGGTAATAAGCGGGGACAGTGAGGGGCTTTTGTTCGACAGGCGATTCCCTTCTTGCTCGACTGGCTTTGCCATGACCGAGAGTATCGAAAATCTGATTCTCGAGCGTCTGCAAAGCATTCGCAGCGACATTGCCGCACTGGCCTCGAAGGTAGTAGACACTCTGACAATGCGTGTGGGTTCCCTTGAGGAGCACGCCGCCGGACTGTGCCGGGACCTGGCGCTTATCCACAGCGACACGGCCATCATGAGCCAGCGCCTTGACCACCACGAGCCGCGCCTCGAACGCATCGATAAGGGTCTCGAACTGACGGGCTGATTTGCGCCTCCAGCAATGGATCGCCGATTCTTCGGCATGCCGCTGAACTTCTATCGGAAACAAGAAATCGAGCTAAGCCCGAATGGCACCGACTTAACCCGAGATGCGCAAGCTTCCGTTCGCCCTGAACTTGTCGAAAGTCTCAGGGCAAACGGTCAATCTCCTGCCTCGCCTTATTTCGCTTAAGTAAGCGCCACTCGACTCTGCCCCCGATTTCTACGCCGTGGAGCTCGTGGTATCAACCGGCACGGCACTATCCGGCCGCACCCCGTTTGCGCGAGATCGACGTCACCGCATTGCTCCTCGCATTGCTCCCCAATGCCAGGTCGCGCACGTAGTTTGGCAGGGCGAGTACCGCGCGATGGGTGTGTTGGAGCAGATATCGGGGTCAGAGCGGAATGGCGCTTACTTAAGCTTTTGCGGATGACCGTGTTTGCGAACATGCGCTTGTGCGATGAGGCGTGGTTTCATAAGCATTGGGAAGGGTCTTGGTCGGCGTTTGATGGCGCGGGGCTCGATGCGTCCGGGGCGATTTCCTACTCGCTGTTGAACGATCAAAACAAACAAGCCGGCAAGCCGCTCGTCATGATCGGTGCCATCGCCGTGATGTCCCCATGCGATCCATAGCTGCACGGTGTGCTTGAAGCTGAGCTGGTAAGGCAGCCGATTACCAAGCTGCGCCGCTTGCGCCATGAGCATTCGGATCAGATTGTAGGCGAGCAGATAAGTCCAGATTTCTTTGCGCACCATGTCCGGCGTTTGGCAACTCAGGCGCTCCATCCCTAAAGTGCTCTTGATGTGGCGCAGATTCAGCTCGACCTGCCAGCGACTGCGATACAACAGCTTCAATGCGGTTTTGTCGGTTTGTTTTGGCCTCAGCAGCGTGCTCACCAAGATCTTGCCCCCGGCGCGACATTCGCGCACGGTCAGCGTGTCAGGCGCCTGCTCGTAGTCGGCTTGGCTCATCCAGTCCGGTTTGTCGGTCGGTTTGTCCAGCACGATCAGATGGTCGCGCGGGCCCAGGCGCTGACCGCGCCGAAAGTCGGTACTGCGTTGGCGCGCGCCGTGTTGTTCGAACAGCCCATCGATGCCCCGCGCACGCAAGGTACACAGCAGAAAATAGGTAGCGAAGTTCGCATCGCCCAACAGTACATCGCCTGGCGCCAGGGTATCGAGGATGGCGCGCAGCAACGACTGTTCATCATTGCCCTTTCCCAGGAACGGGCCGATCGCTGCATCGAGCAGCGCACCGCTGCCCAAACACATCAGCCCGACCATGCGGCAGATCGGAAATCCCAGACCCGGTTTCTGATTGCGCTGTTGCGGATAATCGTCTTGATTGGCGACGGTGTCGGGCATCACCAGCGTCGTGCCATCCACCAACCGTACCGGACGGCCGCGCCAGCACCACGACTGCGGCGCACGCCCGGCCACCTGTTGGCCCGTATAGCGGGTGAGCGTGCTCACCCGCTCTGTAGGCAAACGCACTCGGGCGCGGCAATAAGCGCCGGTGTGCGTGCTGCATGGCCCCAAGCCCCCGGCCAAGCGCTTCACCGCCGCTTCGTCGACCGCGTTCTGGCACGATCGATCGGCACTGAGGGCTTGCGCCAGAAACATCGACAAGGTCTCGGTGGGTGGGAACAGTCGTTCCCGATGCGAGGGCAACAACGATTCGACTTGCTCCAACAATCGCGGACCGGTGAGCAGATTGAAGAACGCGTAGGCATCGGTGTTGCTCGCATGCTTGCTGACTCGTTGCCGTTGCTGCGCGCGCGCACTGGGTCTAGCATGCATTCTGGCTGGCTCCTCAGGTGATCAGCGAATGTTTGGCAACACCACCTTATCACCCGATTCGAGCCAGCCTCTTCCTACATCAAATCAGTCTCTTATCCCTTAAGTAAGTGCCATTCCGCCCCGACCCCGATTTCCCCACGCGATCGTGAGGACAATCGTGGCGGGTTCGTTGACCGTGACCCGATAGAAATCGTGGATGCGAAACGCGAACGGCGCGGTGAACTCCGTGCCGGCATCGCCCACTCCGGCACTACCCGCAATGGAATCGCCCGGGGCGATCGGCTGCGCGCCCGCAGGCGAGTTGTTGTTGCTGGTCGCGTTGTCGGCGATCTCGACCTAGTTCGATGGGGACACGGCAATCGAGCCTTCGATGGCCAGCGTCACCACGTTGCCACCACCGCTGCCGGGACTTCCGCCCGTCCCAGGTGTCGCCCCACCTTGTGTAGGCGCGCCGCTGGTTGGGGGAGCCGCGTCTCCTCCGCCACCGCCTCCTCCGCAGGAGACAAGCAGCGCAACGAAAAGCAGCGCGAAAGCGTTCCAGAGCCACACGCTCATCGCCATTACGCCTTTGTCGCCCGTTATGGTCAGGCGTGCCGCAGCAGGGTCAGCGTCAGAGCGGGAGAATAATCCGAAAACATTTGTGGCGTAACAGCAAATTCAAATGGTGAGTCCTACCCTCCGTTCGCCCTGGGCCTGTCGAAGGGCTCAGCCCGAACGGATTATTCGGTATCGATCAACGCCCCGCGTCGACCGACCCTCGAAGTTTCGCCGTGGCCTGCGCATCCAGCCGTCCCGTCATTGGATCAACCACGACCCTATGCCGTTCACGCGCGAACGCAGACGACACCTTCTCGTTCCAAACATCGTGGGCCACGCGCTCGGGCTCGCGATCGAACGGATCGCCATAGCCGCCACCACCGGGCTGAATATGGGTGATCAGGTCCCCATGCGCGAGCCAGCGCGTGATCTTGGATGGAAGTTTCTTCTCGGCGCCGACTTCACCCAACAAATTTTCAGCGGGGCGCGCGGCTTCACCGCCGGCCAATCCATAGGGGCCGAACTTCATCCGGTCGGCACGCAGTTGCATGAATGCTTCATCGGCGAGCACGCGGTAGCTGCGTCGCATCCCCAGCCCCCCACGCCAACGGCCCGCACCGCAACTGTCCGGGACGAGCGCATAGGATTCGACCCGCACCGGATGCTGCGCTTCCAGGGTCTCGACGGGCGTATTGGACAGATTCTGCGACGCATTGGTAATGGCTTCGATGCCATCGGCGTTCGGCCGCGCGCCCCACGCTCCGCAAATCATGTCGACAATGATGAAAGGCGCATGATCAGCCCGGCGCCCGGACAAACAGATCACGGTATTGCCGCCCTCGCCCGCCGCCGGCACGCGATCGGGAACGATCTGCGCAAGACAACCGAGCATCGCATCGAACACCCGGTAGCCGGTAAGCGCGCGCGCCGCCACCGCCGCGGGCTGGCGCGGATTGAGGACCGATCCTTCCGGCGCATGCACATCGATGCAACGAAACACGCCGGCGTTGTTGGGAATGTCGCCTTTCAACGCGCAGCGCACCGAGAGATACGTACACGACTTCGTATAGGAGAGCGTCGAATTGATCGCGGCCTTGACCTGGGCGGCGGACCCTTCAAAGTCGACGCTCACACGATCTTCATGCACTGTAATGGCGACATTGATCGGGATCGGATCGGGCGATATGCCGTCATCGTCGATGTAGTCGATGAAGCGGAATGTCCCCTTCGGCCAGTGACGAATTTCCTCACGCGCCATGCGCTCGGCGTAACTCAATAGCTCCGCCCAATAGCGTCGGGCCATGTCGCGGCCATAACGATCGAACAGCCGACCAAGCTCGCGCACGCCGACCTGGGCGCCCGCGTACTGGGCTTTGAGATCGCCAAGCACGCGATCGGGCAGGCGCACATTCAAGCCGATCAAACGCTCCAAGGCATCGTTCATCTTTCCGGCTTCATAGAGCTTCACCGGCGGCAGGCGCAATCCCTCCTGGTAGATCTCCGTGGAATCGCTGGCGTTCGACCCAGGCACCCGCCCGCCGACGTCGGTGTGGTGGCAGATCACCACGCAGAAGCCTTCCACCTCGCCACCGTGAAAGAACGGCACGAACATGAAGATATCGGGAAGGTGCATGCCGCCCATATACGGGTCGTTCAAGATAATGGCATCGCCTGGGCGCATGGCGGTTCCATACTGCGCGCGGATCGATGCCATCGCTTCCGGAATCGCGCCAAGATGCTGCGCGATGGTCTTGGCTTGCGCGACCATCTCGCCGTGGCGATCGCAGATGGCCGCTGAATAATCCATCACGTCCTTCACGATCTCCGAGCGTGCGGTGCGGATCACGGTGTACGCAATTTCATCGACGATCGCATCCATGCCGTTCTTGATCACGGCGAACGTGATGGGATCGATGTTGCTTTCAAAAGGAGCGCCGACTGGCGTGTTCATGCATACCTCAGGGTCAATGATACTGGGGTCAGGTCTTGTGTTTTGCCTGGGCAAAACACAAGACCTGACCCCAACTAACGTCACAAGACCTGACCCCAACTAACGTCATGGTGTGATATCCAGAATGACATTGCCGATCTCATCCGCCCGTGCCGATGTGCCGGGCGGAACGACGATGGTCGTGTCATACGCTTCGAGAATCAGGGGACCGGGTCGCGGTGTCGCGCCAAGCGAAGTACGCGGCATCACCGGCGTATCGATCATGGCGGCGCCCCGCGCATAGCTCGCCTGACGCACGCTGGTCGTGCCGGCCAGCGCCGGATCATCGACGCGAACGCCGGTGAACGCGAGGCGATCGTCGCGATGTCCCCTCACTGCCAACCGCAGGTTGACCAGCTCGAGCGGCTCATCGTTCGAATAGCCGAATGTTTCACTGTACGCACTCTGGAAATCGGCTCGCAATGTGCGCAGGATCGCCTCATCGAGGAGATCCCCCACAAGCGCAATCGTGAGATCGGACGATTGCCCGGCGTAGCGAAGATCCGCCTTCAATGTGAAGGTGACGTGGTCGGGACCATAACCTTCGGTCGCAAGCGCGACCAGTCCCTGCCGGCGCAAGTCGTCGACGGCGGCCTGCAACGTGTCGACCGAGCAATGATCGAGCCGCCGCAACACCGCGCGTAGAAAATCGCGCTCCGCATCCGCCGCCAACATGCCGGCCGAACAAAATACGCCCGCCATGATCGGCGCCACGACGCGGCGAATACCGAGCAGCCGCGCGACATCGACGGCATGGACCGGTCCGGATCCGCCGAACGCCATCAGCGCCATGTCGCGTGGATCACGCCCGCGCTCGACCGTGACCGCGCGGATCGCGCGTGCCATGTTCACATTCGCCACTTCGCGAATGCCATGCGCCGCATCGATGAGCGACAACGCCAAGCGCTTGCCGATGTGGTCCGCCACCGCGCGACGCGCGAGGTCCACATTCACGCCGAGCGAGCCACCCGCCAGCGCGCGCGGATTGAGAAAGCCCAACACCATGTTCGCATCGGTGACCGTCGGACGCTCGTTGCCCAATTGATAACACGCGGGTCCTGGATGTGAGCCCACGGACTCCGGCCCAACGCGGAGGAGTCCGCCCGCATCGACCATAGCCACCGATCCGCCGCCTGCGCCGACTTCGGAGATATCAATCGATGGCACCTTGAGCACATAGCCGCCGCCCTTCACGAATCGGCTGGGCGAGCTGATGCCATCCCGAAACTCGTACTCGTTGGTGAGCGAGGGTTGGCCTGCTTCGATGATCGATGCCTTTGCGGTCGTGCCGCCCATATCGAAGACGATCATGTCGCGATCGCCGGTTCGAAGACCAATCCGTGCGGCACCGGTTACACCCCCTGCAGGCCCGGACGCCACCGCGAACACCGGCTTCGAGCTTGCCGCGGTGATCCCCATCATGCCGCCGTTCGATGC
The DNA here is from genome assembly GCA_046160305.1 of Burkholderiales bacterium. GTDB lineage: Bacteria > Pseudomonadota > Gammaproteobacteria > Burkholderiales > SG8-39 > SHXR01. The sequence goes on along the minus strand of JBJXGX010000286.1, from coordinate 18,215 downwards.
CATCACCTGGATCGGCGCATGGACGCCGATCGCCGCCAGATCGCGCCGCAACTGCGCGAGATAGGTTCGCATCGCGGGCAGGATGTAGGCATTGACGACGGTCGTGCTGGTTCGCTCGTATTCCTTCATCTCCGGCAACACGTCGCACGATGCGGTCACGAGCAGCATCGGAAATTCCGCCTCGAGAATCGCTTTGGCGGCGAGCTCGTGCACCGGATTCACATAGCTGTTGATGAAGCAGATCGCGATCGCTTCGACGCCTTCGGCGATGAAAAACGCCGCCGTCTCGCGCACCTGCTCAGGATCGATTGGTTTCACCACGCTGCCGTCGGCGCCGATGCGCTCGTCGATTTCACGCCGATAGCGACGCGGCGAAAGAGGCTCCGGCTTGGTCCAGCTCACGTCGAACATGGTCGGCGTGCGGATGCGGCCGATCTCGAGCACATCCCGAAAGCCGCGCGTCGTGAGCACACCGGTGCGGGCACCAACCCGCTGCAGAATCGTGTTCGATGCGGTGGTCGTGCCATGCACGATCTCGCTGATCATCGCGGGCGAAACACGCGCCTGATCGAGCACCATGCGAATGCCCTCCACAACCGCCTTGCCCGGATCACGCGCGGTGGTCGACGTCTTGTTGATGTGCAGACGCCCGTTAGGCAATTGCAGAATGATGTCGGTGAACGTTCCGCCGATATCGCAGCCGACACGGCCTCCGTTCGGCGTGGCGTCGGTCGGGTCTGCGGCGCTGGGGCTGGGGCTGGTCACTGGAAGTTGGGCCAATTGCTGCGGTCCCGGAGGTTACCCTGCATTGGCGCGTTCCCCTAACACGCTACAACCGGAGCGCGATGCCAAGCCCGATATAGGCGTTGGTCTTCTGTTCGACGAGCGGACTCGATCCCGCATCGCCCAGCATCTGATGCAGTTCTGCATTGCCGACCAGCATCCAGCGCCGGCCCAGGTCATACGAGCCGAGAACGCCCGCCGCAAGAAACCGTGCGCCGGCACCCGGGTCATGGGTCGCGAGCCCCGAGCGCGCTGATAACGCCTGCGATACGCCGAAGTAACTGCGCATTTCCTTGCGATCGGCGAATGTGAGCTGACCGAAGGCGGCGGCGGCGAATCCGCCCTTGTCGAGAATGCCCATGGTGATGCGAAAGTCGGCTTGCGCGCCGCGGTCCGAATCGATGTGACGCCGAAAACGCGCAAGCGCGAACAGTGGCACGACGCCGGCCTTCCAATCGTATTCGGCGTGAAAGCCGATCGATGCGGTCGTGTCCAGATCGGGCACCCCACGCGACTTGAGAAATGCCGATTCGTCGGCCAGGCGCCCGCCCTCATAGGCAAGCTGCCCGCCTACATAGAGTCCGCGGACGGGCGAGAATCGGGCACCGCCTTCCAGTTTCCCCTGCGTCGTGCGAGCGAACAATGGGCCGCGATACACCCGCAGCACCGGGACCAACTCCCCCTTGTTGCTCGCTGCCCCCTCGTACGCCGGGCGCGCACGAAGGCCCGCGCCGATCAACGTGGGATCTTCGTCTGCTGCCTGCGCGAGCGCTCCGGTTGCGAACAACAGCCCGCACGACGCGAGCGAAGCCATGACTAATCGCATATTGATCCTTCTCTGATCCTTCGCGGGTGACTATTCTTGAGTAGCGCCCAGCCACTCGACCAGCCGCTCCGCATACCATTGATCGAACGCATGCACGCAGCGTTCGCTCGGATGATACGGCCCTTCGCGATATCCGCTCGATGTCGCCCCGCGCTGGACTCGCTCACACAGCGCCCAATCTTGACGATTGGTCACATCCCAGAACTCGATGATCTCCCGCGCGTCGAACGCAGGATCAGCAAGATGCTCAGGCGGAAACAACCATTCGCAAACAATGTGCGAGCGGTCCGGCCCGCGAGGCCATGCCCGATGAACGAGCACATAGTCCGGATGCAAGCCCAGCATCAGATTCGGATACACGACGTAGTAGTGAACAAGCCCCGTGTTCGCGGCGGGCAGACCATGCATCGGACCCAGCTTGCTTTGGCCGCTCATGGACATGGTCGTGAATCCTGGCCGCAATTGCATCGGGCCGCCATTGAACGCGGCACCCTGTTCGAAGTGCCCGCTCATGAGATCGGCGAGCCGGCTCAATTGCGGATGCACCGAGGGGCAGTGATAACATTCGCTGTAGTTCTCCACCGCGATCTTCCAATTGGCGTGGACGTCGTATTCGATGCGGTGCGCGCGCTTCATGTCGGAAAGACGGTAGCGCGAGAGATCCGGCAATTCCGCGAGGCTTTGGCCCAACGTCGGTGCGCGCTCGTCGAGATGAATGAATACGAAGCCCGCGAAGGTGTCGAGCGGCAATGTCGTGAGGCCAAGGTCCGCGATGGCGAATCCTGGTTCGGTCCGTGGGGCGTGCGTCAACCGGCCGTCGTACCCATAGGTCCACGCGTGATACGGACAACGGATCGCGCCGCGCAGGCGACCGCACGGTTCATCGATCAGATGGGAACCGCGATGGCGGCATACGTTGTGGAACGCGCGTAATCGCCCATCCTCTGCCCGAACGATCAGAATCCGCTCACCGCCGATTTCAAAGGTGAGGAAGCTGCCCGCATCCGGCAGATCCTCTTCGCGCGCGATCGCAAGCCAACGCTTAGCGAACAGATGGCGATATTCCAGCGCAAGAATCGCATCGTGGGTATAAACAGCGCGTGGCAAGGTCCGCGCTTCCGCGAGCAGACGCCGCGTCGCGTTGAGCCCATCCAGCAGTTGCGCGCGCACACCGCTTGCGAAATCAGACGGCATGTTCGTTTGCGTCGGAATGAATCGACACTTTCAAGGATTCGCCTTGATGCCTGCGTCGCGAACCACCTTGCCCAGTCGCTGGATCTCGCTTGCAATCATCTTGCCGAACTCGTCGGACGATCCGGTCTGGATGTCGAAACCGACCGCGCCAAGCTTGTCCTTTACGTCGGGCGAGCCCATCGCGCGAACGACATCCGCATTCAGTTTCCGGATGACCGGTGCGGGCGTACCCGCTGGCGCGAGATAACCGACCCATGCTGCATAGTGGAATCCGGCGACACCTGCCTCGGCAACCGTCGGAATGTCGGGCGCCACCGCCGAGCGCGTGGAGCTCGCGATCGCCAGTGCACGCAGGCGACCGGCGCGCACATGCGGGAGTACACCCGGTGTGCCGGCGAACATCACTGGAATCTGTCCTGCGATCAGATCATTCACCGCGGGAATGACGCCCTTGTAGGGAACATGGGTGAGCGTGACGCCGGTCATCGCCATGAAAATCTCCATCGGCAGGTGCTGCGCACTGCCATTGCCACCCGATCCATAGTTGAGATCGCCGTTGCGGTCCCTTGCATGTTGGATCAACGCCTGGACCGAATCGACCGGCACCGACGGATGCGCAACCAAAAGAAGGGTATTGAAGCCGATGAGTGCGATCGGTGCGAAGTCTTTCACCGGATCGTAGGGTAGCTTGGGATACAGGCTCGGATTCATCGCGAGCGCCGCATCATTGGCCATGACCAACGTATAGCCGTCCGGCGCGGATTTGGCCGCCGCCTCGACGCCGATGATGCTGTTCGCCCCGACACGATTATCGATGACGACCTGCTGGCCCCACATCTCGGCCAGCTTCTGCCCCACGACGCGAGCATTGACATCGATCGCGCTGCCGGCGGAGAACGGCACGATCACACGCACCGGCTTGGCGGGATAGGGCTGCGCGATCGATGCACCCGATGCAACGAGCGCGGCGAGCATGCCGGCCGCCCGGCAAATCCGCATCGCTTTCCCACACCATCCCGATCGCATGCCGAACTCCCCGTTGATCGCATCTGCCGCAAGCATGCCACAGGTGCGGTCTGGATTTCGGCGTGCTGCCTGGTGCGCGGATCAATCGAAATCACGACGACACCGCCAAGCGATCCGCCGGCCTTATCGATTCGTCGCGTCAACCGCGGCGAAGGCTTCCGCCGGACCCCTCCGATGACGAGTCTGCTGATCTACAATTCCAACCGAGTGACCGGTATCTCGTCGATCCTTCGCGACCCAAGATCAATTACATCGATGATCAATTTTGCTCTCATCCACAATACGCACGCCGAGATGACTGGTTGGCGGCGCGATATTCACGCACACCCGGAGCTCGGGTTCCAGGAGAACCGCACCGCGGAGCTGGTCGCGAAACGCCTCGAGTCGTTCGGTTGCGAGATTCATCGCGGCATCGGCCGAACCGGTGTCGTCGGCGTATTGCGATCAGGTAGTTCGGGCCGTACGGTCGGGCTACGCGCGGATATGGATGCGCTGCCCATCAGCGAAGCCAATGCATTCGGGCATCGCTCGCAGCATGCCGGACGCATGCATGCCTGCGGGCATGACGGTCACACGACGATGCTGCTCGGAGCAGCGAAGTATCTGGCCGCCACACGAAATTTCGATGGCACCGTGCATTTCATTTTTCAACCGGCCGAAGAAGGGTTGGGGGGTGCCAAGGCCATGATCGCCGATGGACTCTTCACGCGGTTTCCGTGCAATGCGATTTTCGGCATGCATAACCGGCCGAAGCTTGCGGTCGGCAAATTCGCGGTCAGGAGCGGGCCGATGATGGCCGGCGGCGCCTTCTTCGACATCGACATCACCGGCGTTGGCGCGCACGGCGCTCGCCCGGAGTCGAGCGTGGATCCGGTCATGGTGGCCGTTCAGATCGCAAGCGCTCTGCAGACGATCGTGTCGCGCAATGTGCGGCCCGTCGACACCTCGGTGCTTTCTATCACCCAAATTCATGCGGGCGATGCATACAACGTCATCCCGCAAACGGCGCGCCTTTCCGGGACCGCACGCGCTTTCTCGAATAGCGTGATGGCCCTGATCGAGGGCAACCTTCGGCGCACCGTCAAAGGGATTGCCGAAGCATTGGGTGCAACGGCAACGGTCGACTACCGCGCCAATTTCGCGCCGACCATCAACAATCCGGACGAGGCGGAATTCGCCGCCTCGATCTGCAGCGAGCTGGTCGGGCATGACAATGTCGTACGAGACCCGCCGCTCACCATGGCCTCGGAAGATTTCTCATTCATGTTGAATGAAGTGCCGGGCTGCTTCATCAACATCGGCAATGGAGATGTCGAGGGGTCTTGCGAGGTGCATAACCCGAGTTACGACTTCAACGATGCCGCTTTGCCGCTCGGTGCAAGCTTCTTCGCGCGGCTGGTGGAACGGCGTCTGGCAAAGTCGTAGTCGCTCAACGGCTCATCGATTCGCGGCGCTCGATGTGCTTGCCCGGAAAGTGCGGGGCAATCTCCTCCATGAAGCGGTGCATCTGCTCCTTCACCATCGCGTGCGGTTTGTTGCCGACATTGAAATAGAGGATCACCTCCTCAATCCCCGCCTGCTCTACTTTCTTCAGCGATTCGATGATCTGCGCGGGTTTCCCGATCAGGATCGAGCGGTCCGAGAGATTCTCTTTTTTCATGCTGCGCAGGACATCGGCGAGCTTGATGAAATACTGCATGGTGGGTGGTGCTTCCGCAGCCTTGGTCGGGATCGAGCGCAAGGCGCAATAATTGAAGTAGTCGAGCTGCGCCTGGCGGCCATAGTCGTCCGCCTTGTCGTCGTCCGCGATAAAGACGAAGTAGCTGCACATCGCGCGGCCCGGCTTGTTGCCGGCGCGTACGCAGGCCTCGCGGTAGGTGCCCACCGCCTTGTCAAGCCCACCGAACATCATGCCGGTTGCAAACGGCGCGTAGATCACATTGAGCCCGCGCTTGGCCGCCATCTCGACGCTGGTCATCGAAAACGACGCAACATAGAACGGCATCGGCTTTTGCACCGGCTTTGGCGTAATGGTCATCTCGGGGATATCGAAGTATTTTCCCTTGTGCGACCAGGGGCCGGGCGAGTTCCACGCCTTCAGGAGGACATCGATCCCTTCCTCGAAGATTTCGGCCGATGCGAAAAAATCGGTCCCGAAGGGGCGGTACTCGTTGCGGTCGTAGCCGCGTCCGGTGGCGAAATCGACTCGACCGCCGGAGAGAAGATCGAGCGTCGCCCAGGTTTCCGCGACATGCACCGGGTGTTGCAGCGGGAGAACCGTTACGGCCGGCGCGAGGCGTACATTCTTGGTGAGCGGGATAATGCTCGCAAGCAGGAGATCGGGACGCGAATTGACGCCTAGCGAATCGAAATGATGCTCGCCGATCCAACACGAATGCATGCCGATCTGATCGGCAAGAATCGCCTGCTCGCGGATCTCGAGAACGAAGTCGTTCGGCGATCGCGGATTGTTCGGATAATGGTTGTCGCTCAATGTGAAGTAACCGAATTCCATGACCCCGTGCTCCATCGATAAGAGAATCGTTACCATCCATCTTACTTGCAACGGCAAGAATCGGGAGCAGCCCATGGTAGACAACCACGCAGGCAACGACGCAGACGACCATGCATCACGCGCGATTCCACGCCGCCGATTGCTGAAAGCGCTCGCGGGTGCGCCGTTGCTGTCGTTTGTCCCCGCACGCGCTTTGCACGCGCAGGAAAAGCCGGTAACGAGCGATGGCGGGCCCTTCGTACCAACGCCTTGGGTGATCGTCGACGAGATGTTGAAGCTTGCGGAGATCAATCCGACCGACATCGTGTACGACCTTGGCTCGGGGGACGGCCGACTGGTGATCCAGGCAGCAAAGCGCTACGGCGCGCGCGCGGTCGGCCTTGAACGCGATGCGAATCTCGTGACCTATTCGCAGAAACAAGCGGCGAGCGAGCAGATTGCAGAGCGCGTCAAGTTCGTGGCGGGCGACCTGTTCGAATCGTCCTTGCAGGAAGCGTCCGTCATCACCATGTATCTGCTGCCCCGCCTGATGCCCCGCCTGGTGCCCAAGCTGCGCGCCGAGTTACCGGTGGGCGCGCGCATCGTGTCGCATGATTACGCGCTCACGCCGTGGCCGGCGGACAAGACGGTGACGTTCGATACCGAAGAAAAACTCATGATCAACGGGATGACGCATACGACGCTCTTCTACTACGTCGTGCCTGCTCGCATCGCGGGCACTTGGGCCCTCACTGCCCCACCGGAATTCGCGAAGGACCCGATCATCCTGGTTATCGACCAGACGCTGGATCGTCTCGTCGGTACCGCGATCATCGGCCGGCATGACGCCCAGTTGCGAGACTTCGTCCTGCGAAGCGACACGATTCGTTTTACGCTTCTCCACGATGGTCGACTGACCGAGTTTCGCGGGAAAGTCGATGGAACCGCCATGCAAGGCGAAACGCGTGCGCGCGCGGAAGCCGGATCGTGGACTGCGCGGCGGCGATCCGGTTAGGCATCCGCGGCGCGACAACCGATACAATGTGCGATTCCAACCAGCGAGCCTTTCATGCCGACCACCACCACGTCATCCGGATTGATCATTGAAGACATTGCCCTCGGCGAGGGCGATGCTGCCGCCAGCGGCCAAGACGTAACGGTTCACTACACCGGCTGGCTCACCGACGGCAAGAAATTCGATTCGAGCAAGGATCGGGCCGACCCGTTTGTGTTTGCGCTGGGCGGGCGACAGGTCATTGCCGGCTGGGATGAGGGCGTGCAAGGCATGAAAGTGGGTGGCGTGCGCAAGCTCACGATTCCGCCTCAGCTCGGGTATGGCGCGAGCGGCGCGGGCGGTGTGATCCCACCGAACGCAACACTGGTCTTTGAAGTGGAGCTGCTGGGCGTAGGTTAGGCGCGTCGCGCGAGAAAGCGATCGAGCTGGTTGGCGAAGGCCTGCCGATCGCTTTGACTGAATGCGGGCGGCCCGCCGGTTTGCACGCCGGTGCTGCGAAGCGTTTCCATGAAATTGCGCAGATCGAGCAGCTCACGCACATTCTCGCGACTGTAGAGCGCGCCGCGCGGATCGAGCGCGAAGGCGTCCTTTTCCACGACCATCGCGGCAAGCGGAATGTCGGCTGTGATCACGAGATCGCCCGCGACCACGGCCTCCGCGATGTGCTGGTCGGCGACGTCCGCTCCCTGCGGTACCTGCACCGCCCGAACCCAGGGTGAAGGCGGCGTTCGCATCAGTTGATTGGCCACGAGAATAAGATGAAGCTGCGCCCGCTCGGCCGCGCGATACAGGATCTCCTTGACCACGCTGGGACAGGCATCCGCGTCGACCCAGATCCGCATGGCCCGAATGCTGTTTCCCGCGGTTCCTTGCATGGCGCTACGCGCTCGGCGCCGGCGTCACCAGTTGCGTCTGCACCGTCATCGACACCAGGCGACCGGCATCGTCTGTCACCCGCGTCTGCCATACCATCGTGCGCTTGCCGATGTGCAACGGTGTCGCCTCCGCACGCAGCGTGCCGGTCCGTCCGGCGGCGAAGAAATTCGTCTTTGATTCGATCGTCGCGGTGCCGGCGCCGGGCGGCATATTCATGATCGTGCCGGCCGCCCCAGCGGTGTCGGCAAACGCCATCAACGTACCACCATGCACGACGCCGGCCAGATTGCAGAGAAGATCATGAATCGGCAGTTCGGCGACGACGCGATCCTTCGCTAATTCGATAAAGCGGATACCAAGATGCGCGCCGAGCGAGCCTTGCATCGTTTCGGTAAATGCCTGTGCGTCCATCGGACGGAGTTTCGCACACTCGCTCCAGGATGGTCAGCCGGCGAGCCAGCGAAGAAACACATGAACGATCCCAACCGGCATCGCCACGACCAGCATCGACATCGCCATCACCAGCCACGCACCGAGGCAAAGCAGCAATCCCACCAGCACCGCGAGTACGATTGCCACGGGCGACATGAGCAGCCACGCCTTCCACGCTCCGGCGATCTCGCGTTGCAGGGTCGCGGTTTGCGCGCCCATCGCCTGAAGGCGCGCGATGCGCCGGCGAGTCGACGGAAGAAAACTCAATGCCGCATTCCCTGCGAGGCCCCCTTGCCCGCCTGGATTCGCGGCACGTGCGGCGGCCATGGCCTGCGCGAGTCGGGCCTGATATTGCGCCTTCATATCCGCTGATCCACCCTCTGCGCGACCGAGCGTTTGTTGAACATGCCGGACGAGGGTGCGAAATGAGATTGCTTCGTCGCCTTGCGCCGTCGCGATTGCGCGAAAAACATCTGCGTCGGGGCGCGTATCGAACACGTACATGTGCGCCGCCCAGTCACCGCCAGGGACCACCCGGGTCTCTGCGCGCGCATGGACCAACGCGTCAGCAAGACCGTCGGGATAGCGTGTAAGTTGCACCGCGCCCGCGTCGGCAAGGTATTTTCGGCGGCGCCAAGTCAGCGCAAGGACGGGTGACAGCAAAAAAATGTTCAGAACCTTGCTGAAGATAATGTCGACCAACATGGCCGGAAACGCCAGGACGGTCATGACCTTGCCGACGCGCGTGTCTTCCGGTTGATGATTGAGCCGATCGTGAAACGGGTTTGCCAGAATTTCCGCAAGCCATTGGGCTTCGTGCCCGACGTCCGCGTCACCCGGACGCTTGGTCAAACATTCCATGCCAAGTCGAATCAACTTCCACAGCATCGCGCGCGCGTTGCGATCGACCGGCGCATAGACCACGAGCGAGAGCGCGCTCAGCATCTGCATCACCGACATCATCAACATGCCGATCCGCATGTCGCCATTGCCGATCGATGCAATCAAATGCGCCACGATCCCCTGCGTCTGATTGCGATCGAAGCGATCGAGCAGCGCGCGCGACACGATCACGACTGCATCGTCGACGCCAGTGCCGATTGCACCGCAATTCACGCCAGGCTGGTCGGTGAGCATGACCTTCGGACAGGGAATCGCCGCCGCGATAGCCATTTCCTCGATAACGTTGACGAGTTGCTTTTCCTCGAGATCAAGGGTGTTAGGGGCACGCACCGGTAGTGATGCAATGATGCCGTACACGCCAGCCCGCTCGAAAAGGCCTTGCACGCCCCGCCACAGCAGTGCAAGAAACAGGAGTCCGGGAATTGCGCCAAAGCCTGCGAGCGGCACAAAGCGCGCCATCGCTCCCGGCTTATCGAGTCCGTCAATGGCGTGGTCGACCACTTTCCACACGCTTCCAAGCATGTTCGGCATCGGCAGGACGAGGTTGACGATATCGACCAGAAGCCCGATCAACCCCCATATCAATGGCGCGAGAAGAACACTCATGACCAGACACATCACGCCAACCAGCGCGTAGGCAAGCCATGCGTAATAGCGCGATGACTGGCGATTGCGCCGCTGTTCGTCGAAAAAGTTGGTGCGTTCAGCGCGCGCGGGGAGCGACATGCCGGGACCGGGGGACGGACGCATTGGGTTTTTCGAGTGGGCTCATGTCCGATGGGTTGCTTCAGCCGGCGACCGGGTTCAATCACCACTACAACGGTGACGGTACACCCGTCGGCCGATTGCCGTATTGATGGAAGGAAAAGCAAACGCCCGCGAAGATTGCTCGTCGCGGGCGTCAGGCGAAAAGGCGGGCCCCGGGTAGAGGGCCCTGAGACGGCTATTTCGCCAGTTTGATACTCGTTGCGGTATTCACGCCGTTCGCAGTGGTGAAATCCACCTCGACGCGTACCCCGTCTGCGAAGCCCGCGGGCAGCGCCGCCGATCCCACCGTAATCGTGAGCGCGCCGACCTTGAAGGTGCCTGCAGTCGCATTGAACATGAACACCAAACCCTTGATCGAACGCTCATTGGCTCCTGGCGCTCTCTTGAACTCGATCTCGGTCGCGGTGAGCTTTCCGTTCGCTACGGCTCCTTCGACTTCAACGAACGCGCCTACCACCAATTGCGCGGCCGTCCCGTCATCGAATTTCGTGGTCGCCGGATCGAAGGCGATTGTGAGGTCGGGCATGGACGCGAGCTTGAATGTCTTCGCTGCCGCATCCGCCACGCTGATGGCACCACGCACTTCCACCTTCAGCGAATCAAGCGACGGCAGGCATTTCACCTCGGTGGCGAGCATGACATTTCCCGCGACCGTACCTTCGACTTTGACCGGAACACCGTCGGCAAGGGCACTTGCGCAGCCGCTCGTCTTGGTTTGAGCATTGGTCTGGACCGGAACCCCGCGCACGGAGAAGGCTGCCGTGCCATTGGCGCCGGCGGTAAAGCCCGAGATGGTTCCGCGTACATCGAGCTCAAGCTCATCTTGTCCGCGAAACTCGACCTTCGACGCGATGACTTTCCCGGTCGCCGCATCAAGCACGCCACGGATCCGGACGTATACGCCATTGACCAGGGTCGCCGCCGTACCGTTGTCGAATTTCGCAGCGCTCGCGTCGATCGACAGACCGTTCACTTTGAAGCTTGCGATGCATGCTGCGGCGCAGTCGGTGATCGGGCCGCCGATCCGGACACCACCGGCCTTCATCTCGCCCTTGACCCGGATCACCTTTGCGGTGAGCGTGTTGGCGTTCGCCGGCATATCACTCCACACCGCTACGCGCTGGCCGTTGGCAAGCGTCACATTGGCCGGAATGATCCGTGTCGTGCCGGCGAATGATATTTTCATCGCGCCAAGTTCGAACGTGTTGGCGGCGAGGCCGGCGATCGTGCCGGTTAGACGAACGAACGGTTTGGCATCCGCCTTGAGCTCGATGCGGGTGGCCTGCACGAATATCGCCTTGGTCACGGCATCGACCTGTGGCGTGCCGTGGACCTCGATTCGGTCACCGACCTTTACATCGGCAAGCGACTGGAATCCATCGAAGACGGTGACACGGCCCTTGGTGGCATCCACGTTGGTTCGCACATCCTGACCCGAGACGACGAGCTTGCCGCCGGCGGCATCGACCGAATCCACGGAACCGACGATCTCCCCCTCGATTCGAATCGACTGGGCGTTCGCATTGGATTCGTTCCCAGTGAACGTAACCGTTGCGGTCTGGCCGATCTTCAAATCGCGTGAGCGTATCGATACGGGCGCACCGGGCTCGGTTTCCACCTCGACCGTTGCAGCGCTATCGTTGAATCGAACACCATCGACGATCACGCTGCCGAATCCGGTTACGGTACCGACCGCGACCGTTGCCCCGCCATCGTCGATGCGTGTGCCGCCGGTCGTGCCGGTGGGCGAGCCACTTGACGTGCTGCTCCCACCATCGCTACCGCCGCCACAGGACACGAGAAGCGCGAGCGCGCTCATCATTACGACGTGCCTGTTCAGAAAATTTTTGTTCATGACTGTTCTCCGCTTGTCCTCGTCGAGCGCCAGCGCAGGCCTGCGTGACGCGTCGATTTACGATCCAAGTCGCGAAGGTACGTGGGTAATTTTCCCGTGACCATCCGGTAGCCGATGAATGGGCAAGTGATCGCAAGCAACGGCCGGCCTGCCGACGAGTGGTCGGCCATCTCGTGTTGTCGGCGTAGTGCGCAGGTGCGGTTTGCTGCGACCGACATGCCGTTGCTTCGGATGTTCCGCGGGTGCGTTCCTGATCGACCCGGGGCGGCGGCGAATCGGGTGCGGACCTATCGGCTGCGTGCTGCGTCGTCCCGTGCGGACTCTTCCGGCAGACACAATAGCCAGGCGAGCGCCAACAACTGAAAAATCCCGAGGGCACCGAACGCAGCCGTGTATGCGGCCGCCGGGTAGCGTCCGTCGAGGGCTGGAAACATTCGAATCACCAAGCCCGCGCCCCATTGCGCCATGAAGACGCAGGCGAACATTGTCATGTTGACGGCGGTGGTGACGCGTCCTGACATCTCGGGCGGGAATCGACGCGTAAGCTGCGAGTAGGCAAGGGTCGGCGCGATCGCGCCGAACGCGTAGAGGATCAGCAGAGCGAGGCGCCATGGAGAATCGACAAGGAGAGCAAAGTAGGCGATGACGGCGAGTGTTGTGCCTGATTTGTAGAGCGCTCCGCGCGGGAGGCCGCGCTTCGCGAGCTGATCGGCGCCGGTGCCGTAGAGAATCGAGCCCAGCGTCGCGGCGAGCGCCATCCAAAAGAGCCACTGCGCGGCGCTCGCCCGGTCCAGACCGTTCGTGTCCATGAGCCAGGGGACAAGCCATAGGCCGAAGTTCGCCTGGTAAATCGCCTGAACCGTCGCCATCGGCAGGCCGATCTGCCAGAACGTGCGAGTGGACAGGATGGTGCCGACCGCGGTGATCTGCTTGGTCCAGCTTTCGCGAGCGTTAGGTGATGAATGCCCAGGAACGGAAATAAGGACCCAGGTACCGATCGCAACGGCGGCCGCGGCGAGGCCCAGAAACATTGGGCGCCATCCGAAATTCTGGGAAACGATTTCAATGGGCACGGTCGCGGTGAGTGCGCCGAGTCCTCCGGCAGCGATCACCCAACCATTCAAACTGGCCAAGCGATCGGGCGGGAACCACAAAGCGAATGCTTTGAAGGCGCCCATCAGACAGGCGGAGACGCCGATGCCGATGATCGCCCGCGCGATCGTCAACGTGACCATATCATCGGCCGACGCGAAGAAAATCGCTCCGGCGGCAGCGATCGCAAGCAGTGATACGACGACTCGACGAGGTCCGTAGCGGTCGAGAAATACGCCGACCGGGACTTGCATGATCGCGAAGGCGAGAAAATACGCGCTCGTCAGAAGTCCGAGATCGGACGGCGTCAGATGGAGCTCGATCGCAAGGTCCTTCGAGATCACCGCGTTCGTATTGCGGAACACGAATGACAGGAAGAAGCCCGCGGCGAATGGCAGGAAGATTCGCATCACGCGACGCGCTCTATTTTCTGCCGCTGCGCCGCCAGTAGCGCACTCAATCGAGTTTTACTTTCGCGGCAAGCGCGCGCCATTTCTTGATATCGGATTCGATGCGTTCGCGAAATTCGGGCCCTGTTGTTCCGTACGGTACGGCACCCAAGGATCCGAGCCGCGTTTTCACATCGTCCCTCGCGAGGATGGCGCGGACTTCCAGGGAGAGGCGCTCGACGATCGCGGGGTTCGTCCCGGCGGGCGCGGCCAATCCGAGCCACGACGTGACTTCATATCCGGCTAGGTCTTCGCCAACCGTTTGTGCGTGGGGAAATTCGCTGGTACGGTTTGAAGAGGTGACGGCAAGCACCCGTATCTTTCCGGACTTTATGAATGGCATCGATGAGGTAGAGACGCCGACGCTCATGTCGAGTCTTCCGGCGGCCAACTCCTGGGCTTGAGTGCCCTTCGTTGGAATGTGCAGCATATCGATGCCGGCCATTTCCTTCAGTAGCTCACCCACAAGATGGAGCGTGGTGGCGGTGCCGGAATGGCCATAACTCAGTTTGCCGGGGCGTTGCCGTGCGTCTTCAATCAAATCGCGCAGCGATCGATAGGGTGCGTCGGCTTGGACCAAAATCAGAAACGGAAACTGCGTGGTCGCGGTGACGAACACGAAGTCCCGGATCAGGTCATAGGGCAAGGCGCGCACTGTGGCCGCCAGGACGGAGTCACCCCCGGTCAGCATGATGAGGGAGTATCCGTCAGGCTGCTGCTTTGCCACATGGTTCGTCGCAATTCGGCCTCCAGCGCCAGGTTTTGGCTCGACTATTACGGCTTGGCCAAGTCGTTCGCTCAGGGCCGGTGCGATGATTCTTGCGACGATGTCTGGATTTCCGCCGGGTGCAAACCCATGGAAGATCTGGATCGGCCGGGAAGGCCAAGTCTGCGCATTGGCAGTGGCTGTAAGGGTGGCAATAAGGAGGAGCGCCGGGACAAGATGGGTCCACGACCGGAATGACGAGCGGCTTGCGCGTCTTGTGAGGATATTTCTCATTGATCGGCCCTCGCTTGGTTCGTCGTCGACCGTGCGATCTCGACTTGTTTGCCGCGAACTATATGCTACGAAAGGGAAGCAAGGGCGCCGTGTCGCGAATGTCCGATTTAGCGCGCACCGTGAGGCGTGTTGGTTCGCGTCTGTGCGTGATCCGGTTCGGCTGCGTCGCATTTTGTCTTGGTATAACGTGGGGCGCAGTAGGATGTGGATCGTCGTGTATGGAGTGGCGCCGATATACGGCGTCCCACGCGTTTCTTACGAAGGAGAAGACGATGATTGATTGCTACACATGGAAGACCGGAAACGGCCGTAAGGCGATATTGATGCTGGCCGAATCGGGTCTGGCGCATCGGATCATTCCGATCGAACTTGCCAAGGGTGAGCATAAGACGCCCGAGTACACGAAGATCAACCCGAATCAAGTTGTTCCGGCAATCATCGATCAGGACGCTCCGGGCGGTCCGCTGACGATATTCGAATCCGGGGCGATTCTTCTTTACCTCGCGGAAAAAAGTGGAAAGCTGTTGCCGACGAGCGCGCAGGAACGTGGCGCGTGTTACCAGTGGATGTTCTGGCATTCAGCGACCTTCGTGCCCGGAGTGATTCCACTGCACTTGATGGCGCAGGGGCGGCTGCCGCGTGAGCCAGCCGCGGAGGAGGCAGCACTTGCACGGTCAAAGGCCCTTTATCTGATGCTGGAGGCCCGGCTGGGACAAAGCGCCTATCTCGCGGGGCCTCAATATTCGGTGGCCGACGTCATGATGTCGCCGATGCTGACGCGTCGCACTTGGCACGGCATTGATCTGGCCGATTTCCCGAACTTGCGCCGTTGGTACGACGCGATCCTCTCCCGGCCGGCATCGAAAGAGGCGTTCTCCGATACACCACTCAAATAATTGCGTGGCGGCCGGTTCTTCTCTAGGTCATGCGGCCATGGGCATGCGGGTCGCTGCGGCGACGGCTCGATCGATAATTGTTCCGTGATCCTTGACCGTCGAGATGCGCCCGGTTCGCATGGCCTCCGCGAGTTCTGCTGCTGAAAGGGATTGTTGGCCTGCGGTGTCTGAGCAGAAAATGAAGAGGGAGTTGCGCGGGCTCACCCATGCAAGTTTGCGCCGGACTGCTTTTCCCTCTTCGCGGAATTCGACGATCGCTCCGCGCTTGAGCTTCGGGAACGGGATAACCGTTGCAAGTGGGCCACGCGCAATCTCGGGTATCGACCGTGCGTTGTTGGCAGCTTGAGGCGGCGCCGTCCGGTCTGTTTGCGTTTTGGATTCTTCGACTGCCGCCTGTGGTCCGGCTTGGCGTTGGAGGCGCGCGGCCTGCAGCATGGTCGTGTGGGTGGTCATGAGGGTGGCGAGAAATTTTTCTTCGTCCGTGATGGTCAAGTCGGCCGCCCGCATGCCACGGCGTAGTTGTCCGATCAGGTTCGGGAGCATCGCAATTAAGTGGGGCATTTCGTCGTGCCGCTTAGGTACTACGCTCCAGATGAGCCGTTCGGCGATGTCGATTCTTGCGGCGTAGCTGTCGTCATTTACAAGTCCGTTGAAGTCCGATTCGGCGAGGATCGGGGCCCATACATGCTGCAGGAATTTCACGATGAATTCGGGCGTCTTGTCACGCACCCGTTTTGCCAATTGTTGTGAGGCGTCGTCCCGCGCAAGGGCGAGAAATTCTTTCGCGACAAGGGTATCGGCGAGCGCGGCAACCGTTTTTTCGTTCGGGTTGGCGTGCTTGCGGACCGCCTCTGCGAACCGATCGAGCGCGAGATCGAAAATCAGGAGATCTTTTTCGAAGTTCGTGAGCAGGTAGTTTACGGTTTCGTTGAGCAGTTTGGCGAATGGGCCGTCGGCCTGGGTATCGAGCGACGGGTCGATCGCCAGTTTGGCAATCGCCGAAAGCATGCGTCGTAGCGGGTGCTCGGGACGCGCAAAGAAGGTTCGATCGAGAAGCGCGGCTTTCATCGCCACGAGCTGGAGTCGCGCGAGTTGGTATTTGATATGCGCCGCGAGTTCGGGATCTTCGTGGATGTAGTTGAACACCGAGGCAACGAGTTGGCTGGTGAGCGTGTCGATCGGGTGCTTGTAGAGTTGATCCACATTCGCCAAGGGCGCAATAAGCTCATCCGCGGTCATTGGTCGCGGATGTCCCTTGGCG
This sequence comes from Burkholderiales bacterium, assembly GCA_046160305.1. GTDB lineage: Bacteria > Pseudomonadota > Gammaproteobacteria > Burkholderiales > SG8-39 > SHXR01. The sequence continues at coordinate 1,345 of JBJXGX010000286.1, read as the reverse complement.
TCCTTTGCAACCGCCGACTGGGACCTCGTTAGCGCGTCGGCAACCGAGTTGGTTACGGGCAGCGCTATGACCTGCCGATAAAGTGCGCTTTCGTAATCGGCAAGCATTCCGGCGCCAAGATTCATCGCCTCGAGAGGGCCGTTCAGGACCGCGTTAGCAAGGGCAGCGAGATCGACTGGACCGTCATTTGCGGCGGCTTCGGCTGCATTGAGGTTGGTCACTATGCGGTCATAGGCTGCTGAATGGGTCAGCCCGTGGTTGTTCCGTTGCGTTGCGTTTTTGATCGCCTCGTCGATGCCGAATCGCGATGGTTTTTTCTTGCTAGTACCTCGGTTCGTGCCGTTGATGCGCTCCACCTCGAGCTTGAGGTCGGGAAGTACGCCCTCTTCCTGAAGAAAGGTATTGAGCTCTTGGTAAAGGTCCGCGAGGGCACCGGAAAGGCGGGGGTGGAGCGCCTGGCAAATCGCTTCTTTTACCTGGGGCTCACTTGATGCGATTGCGCATGCTCGGGTCATTGCGCCATAGATTGCCTCCGGTCCCACCGGATTGGCGACGCCTTCAAGGCGTTTTGTATTGCGCAGATTTCCCAGGCGTGTTTCCAGCGCGAAGCGGATTTCCTGATCAAGTCCGTTTCTTGTCGAATTGGCGAGCCGACCGATCGCGATCTCTTCTTCTATGGCTTTTTCGTCTATGAGACGAAGCTCCGCGGTCCCTCTGAAGGAGCTGTTATTGGAGGCGCCGTCGGCGTCAATTGCGTCTGGATTGAGCGGTCTATGCAAAAGGTCTGAGAGTTCCCGTTCGAACGCCTCCACGAATTCGGTCCGCCGAGCGATTGCTTGCGACGCCGCGTGGGAAATCGGAAGGCCTTCGACTTGTGCGGCAAGGTACGCTGCTCGCGTCACCGGTGCACCCGGAAGTGTTCCGATTGCGTCTGACAACGCGTGCGAGAGCCGTTGTTTCGCGGTACCAATGCAGCTCTCTAACAGTCGTTCTTGTCGCGTCCCCATGCTGGCAATCTCCTCCGTTGCATTGCGCTCACGGAGTGGCAGATCGGGCGGGAATCGCAGCGATCGCCGTTCAGAGGGGCATTCGAGCGCACCCGTTTGGATGCGTCTTTGCGGCTTCGTTCACCTTTTGAAACTTCTGGCAGAGATTCGATGTTTTGAATTCTGACTGCCTCAGTACCAAAGTGACGTTGATGGTCAGAGTTTTACATTCTTGGGACGAGTGTGGCGTGGAAATTAAGCGGCTGATGGTAGTTTGTCACGATTCTTGGGACGGTGTGTCGATTGGCCGCGAGAAACGAGGGGCCGAAACACCAACGCCCAGGGGTTTGAGTCCTGGG
>JBJXGX010000285.1:0-3823 GCA_046160305.1 Burkholderiales bacterium | reverse complement strand
GACGCCTGCGATGTGTTGACCCGGCTGATCGGCGCGAAGATGAGCGAGCGCCTCGGCCAGCCAATCATCGTCGACAACCGTCCGGGTGCAAGCGGCACGATCGGCATCGCGCTGGTCGCCAAGGCAGCCCCGGACGGCTACACGATCGCGTGCGGGCAGGGCGGCAACATGTCGGTCGCGCCACACGCGATGAAGACGCCACCTTTCGATGTGATCAAGGACTTCACCGGTGTCGCGCTGATCGCCACCAATTATCTGGCGCTCGTCGTCAATCCGAACCTGTCGATCAGGACGGTGGAAGATCTCATCCGGGAGTTGAAAGCCAACCCCGGCAAGGTGTCGTTCGCGTCGAATGGCGAAGGCGCGTTCCTGCACTTTGCGACCGAATCCTTCCGTTCAGTGGTCGGCTTCACCTATCTGCATGTGCCGTTCAAGGGCGTGTCGCAAATGGCGGCCGAAATCATGGGTGGCCGGGTCGATGCCGCGTTCACCTCGTTCACCGGGGCGTATCCGTTCGTGACGAGCGGCAAGCTGCGCCTGCTCGGGATCGCCAAGGCAAAGCGCGCCGAGAACTATCCCGATATCCCGACCATCGCCGAGACGGTCCCCGGCTTTACCTCCGGCGGCTGGTTCGGGTTTGTCGCGCCGGCGGGAACGCCCAAGTCGATTGCCGACCTGCTCAATAAGGAAGCCAACGCGGCGATGCGCGAGCCGGATGTGCGCGAGAAAATGACCGCGCTTGGCCTCGACATTTGGAATGAATCGCCCGAGTACATGACCGACTTGCTCCGCAGCGACTATGAGAAGTACGGCAAGCTGGCGCGCGAAGTCGGCATAACAAAGCAATAGGCATCGCGATGGCCAACGTGCAGCCCCTGATCAACGGAGTGTGTGACCCGAGGTTCGCGGCAGTGCGTGCGGCGTTCGAACGTAACTTCACGGAGCGTGGTGAAGTGGGCGCGGCCGTGTGCGTCTATGCGAGCGGGCACAAGGTGGTGGACCTGTGGGGTGGGCACAAAGATATCGCGCGCACCATCCCGTGGGCCGAAGACACCATCGTCATCATGAATTCGCTCGCAAAGAGCATGTGCGCGCTCTGCACGCACATCCTGATCGACCGCGGAATCGTCGACTTCGACGCGCCCGTCGCGCGTTACTGGCCCGAGTTCGCGGCTGCCGGCAAGGCGGGCGTGCTAGTGCGCCACGTGTTGTCGCACACCTGCGGTGTCATCTATTGCGATCATGCACCGCCCGGATCGTGGTTCGATTGGAACGCGCATGTCCGTGCGCTCGAACAGCAGGCGCCCGCGTGGGAGCCCGGCACGAAGGGCGCCTACAACTCGATCAACATCGGTTTCATTCTGGGCGAGATCGTGCGGCGCGTGAGCGGCAAGAGCGTGGGAACGTTTCTACGCGAGGCAGTTACCGACCGGTTAGGCGCGGACTACGCGATCGGACTGCGGCCCGATGAGATCAAGCGCGTGTCCGACATGCATCCCAACCCGAAGAACACGTTCTTCCAAATCGCAGCGGACGACTCGACGCCGCTTGGCCGCGCGTTCCGCTCGGCGCCAAAGATCGGGTATTTCCAGAATTGCCGCGAGATCCGCGAAATCGAAATGCCATCGTTCGGTGGACACGGCAATGCGCGCGCGATGGCACGCATCTACGCGATGCTCGCGGGCGACGGCATCATCGATGGCATACGCATCCTGTCGGCTGCAGCTGTGGCGCGCGCATCACAACTCGTTTGGGACGACGACTGCCTCATGACCCAGCGCCGCATCCGCATGGGCTACGGCTTCATGCACAACGAACCCAACACCGTGCCGATGGGGGAGAACATGAAGGCCTTCGGGCACACCGGCACCGGCGGTGCATTCGCGTGGTGCGATCGCGATCGCAATTTGTCGTTCGCATACTGCACGAATTTTCAGCGCGAGGGACCGGGGATCGGGCCACGCGGCGCGGCGCTCGGTGTCGCTGCGGGTGGGGGCACGCGGCCCGACTGGCTCAGGTGAGGGGCACAAGATCCGAGTGAAGAGCGAGGCGGGGCTCCCGCTGCGATCTTCAGGGGCATGCCGCCGCTGATGCGAGGGGATGTAGCCGACGCTCGACTGCCATGGAGAATGTCGGCATCGGGCGAGACGGCTGAGTACGTGGGTGTGGAGTTGGCGGGGGGCGCATTCGGCCAATTCCGGACCGTCCCGCATGGTGCCCGATGGCTGACGCTCGTTTGCACCATTGGTCACGCCCAATCGCTGGGAATCCGTGGTCGCACAATGGGCCCAGATGGTCCGTATCGCGAAGACCTCGCTAGCTCGCTGCGGACGTGCCACCGCCCTTCCACCATCCTGATCGGATTGACGATCGCTACCGGCCGACGTAGGTCGGCGTCCCTCCTAGCCTGTCGATCTCAGCCACGCCGGGAGTGCCAAGCCATGTCATGAAGTCACCAGGGGCAAGCGCCCCTCCGTGCACTCTCAGCAGCCCCTCCATGAATACGCTGTGCTCGACGAGCGTGATATCTCGCGAGGCCGCCGCCTTCTTCTTTGATGTCTCATCAAAGGCCGGCTTGCCAAGCGTCACCCGACGCATCGCCCCATCAAAGTCCGCTGCTTTCTGAATTACCGCCCATTCCTCCTCCTTCTTGACGAGGGCGGGTGACTTCGTGCATGTCTTGCATTCGAGGACTATTTGTTGTGTACCGAGGACAATGAGCAAGTCCGGAACGTTCTGGCGGATACCGTCATCCAATACCGTGATGACCCATGTGTTCTCAATACGTAGCAGGTCAGCAATCGCTGCCTCGTACTCGGTGCCAAGCGTCTCATCGCATGACCTCACCGACTTCTCAATACCCAGCTCGTGCCCGACCTTGAGATGCGTCGCGGCGAGTCGGCTGGGGCCCAATCCGACCGCACTTGAGACCGCATCGAAAAGTGCCTGCGCCCTCGGCTCGCTACGAAGTAACTGAGTCAACCGATCTTTGGTTGTCGCTAGCACATCGTGCAGTGTGGCGATGCCCTGCGCAATGAGGCCCATGGCTCGTTGCCGCCCAAACCCGGGGACGCCGTGCCGTTCCGCCACGCGCAACACATCGAGCGCCTCGGTGGGTGCGCCCCAACGCACACGCCGGGCCAGCATGGCGATCTGGTTGCTCACAGATTGCGGACAGCCTAGTTCAGGCGTCGACGAAATTTTATGCAGTCCATCGAGCACCCAAGCCACGTCCAACGCGAGCCGGTGAATCGTACCCGCCGTCAGGTGTGTAATGTGCGCAATCTTGCGCTCAGCAAGTCCGTCAGCGAAGAGCACCATTGCGTGGGCGCAATGCGCCAACTTCAAATCGGCCCGGTCGAGCGTCACAGGAAGCGACTTCGTGGACCAGAACGATACCGACTCGTAGCTCAATGGACTTGGGTACGGAAAAAACCGTGAGGGCCGATCCGCCCTGAATTCATCACTCGCACAGACCGCATAAATCAGCCCCGGAATCCACTGATCAAAATTCTCCGCTAGCTTCGGGGAGATGGACTGAAGCATGGAAGCGAGTTGCACTGCGGTTGCCGGTAATAACCCTGATATGGCAGCAGCATTTCCAAGCGGTGTAATAGCCAACGCGCCGCCTTCCTCACGAACCAAGGCACTGGCGTTCAGCCATTCAATCGCGGCGCGACTCTCGCTTTTTATCGCTGACAGCTTTGATCGATTGCGATTTAGCGTCTGATACCAGTAGAGCGTGTTCCCCCCGTGTCAATATGATGTGAGACACCGCCCTTCAAGAGTTTCAAGAGCAAAGGCAAGGTACCTCATGAGCAAT
>JBJXGX010000284.1:0-61254 GCA_046160305.1 Burkholderiales bacterium | reverse complement strand
CCAACGGCGTTGAGCGGCTCGCGCGCAGAATCGGGCAGCGCTTTCTCGTCGGCAAGGAGGACGATGATCTTACGGTAGGTAGCGAGGAGCGCCTTCAAGTCATCGATAATCGGTGTCGAGGCGACCGGCTGCGCTGCCGGTTCAGGTGATAGCAGTACCGGTTCGCTTGGTTGCGGCGAGCGGGAGAGCAGATAGGCACTCGCACCGGAGAGCAACAACACGGTGACGATCGCGGCGACGGCAATTCGGCTCATCGGTATCGGGAGGATGGGAATGGAATTCGGGTCGACCGGAAGGGTCGCTTGCAGCATCATAGAGAGCTAGCACGTCGTTGGAATGGAACGTGTTCCGCGCGGGCGCAAGCGAAACGCCGACGACGGGAACAAAGTCCGCCCGCGATGGATCAGCGGCGAGATGCGGTCTTCGCTATGATCTGGCTCCGCATCTCGACAATCGCCCAATGATCAAGCAGACAAGTATTCTCGCCGGCGCCATCGCGCTCGCGTGCGCGCTATCGGTCGCGGCACAGCCGTATCCGTCCAAGCCGCTGCGTCTCATCGTGCCGTATCCACCCGGTGGTACCGGTGATGCGCTTTGCCGCGAGATGGCGGCGCGCATGACGCAGACCTTTGGCCAACAGATCCTGGTCGACAACCGTGCCGGTGCGAACGGCATGATCGGCGCCGATCTGCTTGCGAAAGCGCAGCCTGATGGCTACACCATCGGCCTCATGACCAGCAGCCACAGCGCGATGCCGCATGTGAGCAAGCTACCGTTCGATCCGGTGCAGGACTTCGTACCGCTCACCTTGATCGCGATCGTGCCCGGGGTCCTGAGCGTGCATGCGAGCGTGGCGGCGCGCAACCTCGGCGAACTCCTCGCCATGGCGCGCGCGCAGCCGGGCAAGCTCACCTACGGTCATCCGGGCAGCATGTCGGCGGCGCATCTCGCGATGGAAGCCTTGAAGTTGCAGGCCAAGGTCGATATCGTCGCCATCCCGTACAAAGGGGGTGGCCCCGCGCTTGCCGATCTTTTGTCCGGGCAGACGCACATGTCCGTGAGTGGGCCCACCGCCCATTTGCCGCACATCGCCACGGGACGTCTGCGCCCCATTGCCGTGACCGCAAGCCGGCGTTCGACCGCTGTTCCGGACACGCCTACCATCGCCGAGAGTGGACAGAGCGGATTCGATTCGAGCGAATGGTACGGCCTGTTCGCACCGGCACGCATGGCGCAGGAGCATGTCGATCGTCTGCATGCCGAATTGGTGCGCGCAATCCAGTCGCCCGAGATGAAAGCACGCATGGCGACGGTCGGCGCCGAAGGCGCACCGAATACGCCGGCGCAGTTCGCCGCATTTTTTCGTGGCGAGATGGACAAGAACGGGCGGCTCATCCGTGAGCTCGGATTGAAAGCGGAATAGGCAGGAAGGCGAACTTGGAACTCGAACTGAATGGAAAGAAAGCCGTCGTCACCGGCGGCTCACGCGGCATCGGCTTTGCGATCGCGCTTCGCCTGGTGAAGGAGGGCTGTTCGGTACGGATCGTCGGGCGCGATGCCACCGCTATCGAACGCTCGCTCGGCGAGCTGCGCGGTGCCGCCAAAGGCAGCGTCACCGTGGCGGGCCATCAGGCCGACTTTGTCGACGTGCGACAAATCGAGTCGGTGTTCCCGCTGCTCGCCGACGCCGACATTCTCGTCAACTCGGCGGGCGCCGTGCCGCGCGGCGCCATCGCGGACGTGCCCGCATCGCGTCTGCGGCCTGCGTTCGATGCGAAGGTCATGGGTACGATCGATCTTTGCCGCGAAGCGATGCGGCATATGAGTGCGCGCCGCAGCGGTGTGATCATCAACATCATCGGCGCATCCGGTGAGCGACCGAATCCCCGTTCGGTGGGCACTTCGATCGCGAACGCCGCGCTGATCGCCTTTACGCAGGCCGTCGGCTCGATCAGCGTCGATGACAATGTCCGCATGGTCGGTGTGAATCCCGGACTCATTGCCACCGAGCGAACGGTCTCGGTGCGTGATGCGTCGAACCCGGTTGACGCCGCCGCCTACCGGCATCTGATGAACACGCTGCCGCTTGGACGCATGGGCACGACCGAGGAAGTTGCCGATATGGTGTTGTTTCTTGCTTCGCCGCGCGCTTCCTATGTGAGTGGCGCGGTGATCACCGTCGATGCGGGCACGCGATTCCGCGTCTAGACCGATGACCCCTAACGCCGGCGACATCACCCAGATCCTCGCGCGCTTCGCAACGGGTTTTCGAAGTGAAGCGATCCCGGCGCGCGTGCGCCATGAAGCACGACGCGCGCTGGTCAACGGACTCGGCGCGGCCCTTGGCGCGGCGGCGCGTCCGGAAGTGTCGATTCCCATCGCGGTGCTCGCGGGACAGGGGGCGGGTGGAGTATTCAGTGTGATCGGGCGTCCGGAGCGGCTCGCGATGCTCGATGCCGCGTTCGTCAACGGCATTGCAATCAACGCGCTCGATTTCGATGACACGCATCTTCCCACCGTGATCCATCCGACCGCGCCGATCGCACCGCCCCTCATCGCGCTCGCCGAACGTGGCGGTGTTACCGGACGCGCGCTGGTCGACGCATTCGCGCTCGGGATCGAGGTCGCGTGCCGGCTGGGCAATGCGGTGTCGCCCGGTCATTACGCGCGCGGCTTTCACATCACCGCGACATGCGGCATATTCGGTGCGACGGCGGCCGCCGGGCGGCTGATCGGCCTCAACATGGAACGCATGGTCGCCGCATTCGCGAGCGCAGGTGGACAGGCGTCGGGCCTGGTCGAGAACCTGCCGACCATGGCCAAGAGTACGAGCGTCGGTGGCGCGGCCCGCGGTGGTCTGCTATCGGCGCTGCTGGCCGAGCGCGACTGGTCGGGCGCATCGCAATCGATCGAGGGCCGCTTCGGGTTCGCGCGGGTGCTCGCCGATCAGTTCGAGCCATCCGCGATCACGGGCGGACTAGGCGAGCAATGGGAAGTGCTCAAGAACGACTACAAACCGTATCCGTGCGGGGTCGTGTTGAATCCGGTGCTGGATGCCTGCCTCGCGCTCGCAGCATCGGGCGCGATCGATCCCATCCGGATCGCGGACGTGACGGTACGCGGGCACAAGCTGCTTGGCATCCGGGCCGACCGTGGCGTGGTCAGCGACGGCCAGTTGACGCGACTCAGCATTCATCATTGCGCGGCGATTGCGTTCGTGCACCGTCGCGCCGGTGTCGATGAATTCACCGAAGCATGCGCGCGCGAGCCCGCCGTGCAGGCGCTTGCCGCGAAGGTCCGCTATCAGGAAGATCCGGCCTGTCCGGTCGAGTCGGCCCGCGTTGTCGTGCATCTGACCGATGGCACCGAGCACACTCACGCGGTCGCCCATGCACGCGGCAGCGCGGCGCGTCCGCTCACCGATGCCGATCTCGAGGCCAAGGCGCGGATGCTTGCGGCGTACGGTGCGCCCGGCTGCAACATCGACCGGCTTATCGAGTCGGTCTGGTATCTGGACGAGCTTCCGGATGCGCGTGTGCTGGCGGAGCGCGCGCGGCAAGCGTGATTCGCGCTCAACGCGGAGCGATATGTCGGGAGGCGTATGATTTTTCCCGTCGCATTTTCCCGTCTCACGTCTCATGAATCCGGCGTCTGTATCGAGTCGATGCCAAGACTCCAGGTGAAGAGTTTCTCCTTGAGCACGGCCAGGCTCAATGGTTTGGTCAGCACATCGTCCATGCCGGCGGCATAGCTGGCCTCCATGTCCGCGCGCACCGCGTTCGCCGTGCACGCCAGAATCGGTACCTTCCTGCGTTCCGGGTCGCGCGCCTCGGCGGCGCGCACCTTACGCGCAAATGTGTAGCCGTCCATCACGGGCATCTGACAGTCGCAGAGCACCAGTGCGTAGTGCCTCGCCTGCCACAGACGAAAGGCCTCTTCGCCGTTGATCGCGACATCCGCCTCGTAGCCGAGCACCGCGATCTGCCGGCGCACGACCGCCTGGCTTATTTCATTGTCTTCGGCTACGAGCAACCGCGATGGTCGACCGTGCGCCTTCACCGATTCCAGCGTCAAGCCCGGGTCGCCCGGCGCGCGAACGGGATGCGACGCCTGTGTGCGCACTGCCTTGAGTTGAAGCAACAGCGTCATCGTCGTGCCGTGCCCCACCGTGCTCGAAAGCGTCAGCGTCCCGCCCATCATTTCCGCGAGACTTCGCGCGATGGAAAGCCCGAGCCCGCTGCCGCCGAAATGCCGCGTGGTGGAATCCGCTTCGACCTGCACGAAGCGCTGGAACAGTCGTGCCTGATCGTCCGCGCTGATGCCAATACCGGTGTCTTCGACCTCGACGCGAATTGTTTGCGTATTGCCGTTGTGTTTCACCAGCCCCGCTCGAAGCTCGATGCGCCCGCGCCGGGTGAACTTGATGGCGTTGCTCACCAGATTGGACAGCACCTGGTTCATCCGCGTGGCGTCGAACAGGAATCTGGGCGCGAGCGCCGGATCGTCCGTTTTGCGAAGCAAGAGCCCTTTGCGGGTCGCGTTGTCGGCAAAGGTCCGCACCACCGAGTCCATGACCGCCGCAAGGGAGGCCGGCTCGGTGCGTATCGAGAGTGGTCCGGCCTCGATCTTGGATACGTCCAGAATGTCGTCGATGATCCGCATCAGCGATTTTGTCGAATCATTCACCACGCTCAGCATCTCGCCTTGTTCACGGTCGAGCCTGGAACGCCCGACGAACTCCAGCATGCCGAGGATCGCATTCGTTCGAAGCCTTGGCGGCGGTGGCCTCGCTGAGCGAGGCGACGAATCCCGCGCGATCTTCATCCACCGTCGCTGCGAACACCTTCGTTGCGTCGCGCTCGACCTCTTGGAAATCAACGCCCATCAGTTTGGAGACCCCGGCGCTGATGAAATTGATGCGGGGCCGCTTGCCCTCGATCCATTGAAACTGATACACGGCCCCGGGAATGCCATGCGTCATCTCGCGCAATTGGCGCGCCGCGGTGGCGAGCTTCTCCTCGGCACACTTGCGCAGATCGATGTCGACATTCGTGCCGGTTCCACGAAGCGCTCGGCCGGCGGCGTCGCGCTCGGTGACCGTGCCATCGCTGTGGATCCACTTCCACCGGCCGGACGCGGTTCGGATGCGTTGATCCAGACTGTAGGTCGCTTGCGTGCCTTTGAGCGTCGCCAGCATTTGAGCGTGCATGGTTGCAACGTCGTCGGGGTGGACGAGCGCTTGCAGCTCGTCAAGCCGGTAACTGAAGGACTCTTGCGCCTCGCGCTCGAGGATCTGCGCCCATTCCCTGCTGAGATACATCATCCCGGCGCGCGCATCGTAGTCCCACAATGTGAGCTGCGAGCTACTCAAGGCGAGGGATAGCCGTTTGTTGGCCGCACGCAACGCCGCCTCGCTTTGCGCGCTTTGCTGCGCCGCGCGCCAACGTCTGAATACCAGCTCGATCCGTTGCTGCAGTAATTTGAGGTAGTGGCCTTGCGCGACTTTGGTCAGAAAGTCGGATACGCCGGACCCCAATTCACGCAGGGCCGTGTTCGCATCGAGGGCGTCGGCGATAGCGATGATTGGCCGGCCGAGTGTGCTCTCGATCAAGTCGGACAGGGTGCCATCGGGCAATATGTGGTCGGCAAGGATCACATCGAAGGGCCCCGCCGACAGAAGGTGTCGGGTGGCCGCGACGGAGTCAGCGACCTGAATTCGGTACGGCGGCTCTTGCGCGTCCAGTTCCCGTGTGAGCGCGCGCTGGACGATTCCGTCGCTTACGACCACCAGGACCGAGATTGCTCCGTACATGGTCGCTGGACGACGTGGTACGTTGCGTCGTCCAACGTGGTCTTCACCGCAGGACCTCTTGTCGATCGGCCGGTCCCGCCTCCGGGCGTTTGAATACGGTGAGACAGTAAGCCTGTAGTGGTTGCTCCTTGCCGCGTATGGTGATCGGCGGGAGCGCCAGGGCATCGCGAACCTCGCCCGCTTCGTTCGCCGATATGAACACGGCCTTGCTCATCAGCAGCTCGCCCGCCCGCGCGCGCACGGTCAGGCGCGAAGCGACATTGACCACATCACCGATCAAGGTGTAGTTCATGTATTCGGTCGAGCCGACATTTCCGGCGATCACCTCGCCGCGATTGATGCCGATCCCGAGACCCACCGTCACGGGCCAATGCTCGAACAGCGGCCGCGACTCGGCGATCATGCGCAAGCCGCAGTTCACCGCACGCAAGGCCGCGTCCGGCTGTGCCGACGGTACGCCGAAGCCCGCCATCAGGGCATCGCCCGCGACGTGGAACACGGTGCCGCCGGCGCGATGCACGATGTCCGTCATGCGCTCGAAGAATTCATTGAGCAGCTTCACCAGCTCGGCCGGATCGAGCAGCTCCGAGAGGCGGGTAAAGCCCCGCAGATCAGCGAACAGCACCATCGCATCGGCGCAGCGTTCGTTTGGCGATTCGCCGCCATGGAGGACGCGGTCAGCCACCGCCGGCGGCATGTAGCGCTTGAATGTCGAACGCAGCGTATCGTTCTGCCGTTGCCAATCCTGTGCGCGCGACTCCTCGAGTGCCTTGCGAGTGGCATTCAAATCGAGCAGCGTGCGCGCGCGCACCATCAATTCCTCGCGATCGATCGGCTTCGAGAGGAATTCGGATGCGCCGGCACGCAGTGCGGCCAAGCGGTCGGCACGCGAATTGCGCCCGGTCGCGATGATCACCGGTATCAACGCCGAGCGCGGATCACGCCGGATCCGCTCGCATACCGCGAACCCGCTCATGTCCGGGAGGCCAATATCCAGAATCACCAGATTGACGCCACCGGCAAAGATGCGCTCGCACGCCCGCGCCCCGGTCGAGGCGTGTTCGACATGGACGTCGAGCTCGCTCAAGGTTTGCGTGATGATCATCCGGATGACTTCCTGGTCATCCACGACCAAGACGACACCCGCGTCGGGCGCGGTACGGATTGCTTGGGACTGATCGGGGGCGGATAGCTTCATTGGTCGGGGCGCCTGCGGCGCCGATAGGCAATAGGTGCCGCGGACGCGCGGCACCCGCATTCGCGCATTGTGCGACGCATTGAGTTGATATCGAAGGTCAATCTGTCCTGGCTGGGAACTTTTTGCCTGGCGGAGGCCATGCAGGACGCGGTCCACCTTGCGTCAGGTCCGCCCCTATCCGCAGTTAGATAACCCTTGAGACACGATGACAGTCATCATCCGTCAAGAACAGGGCAAGCGGTCCCAAGCGCGCTACCGATCCACACGCTACCAAACTTTCGCATACGCGACCATAAGGGAACGACGCGTTCTCGGTGGGGAGACCGGCGCGCGCCCACCGGCCGGCGGCGCGTTTTCGCTTGACCCGGGGTCTTGAGGGCGCCTTCACGTTGAACAAGCCTATGATGCGACGCCTTAGCCGGCAAACCGCGGCTCCGGCATCCCGCGTACACCCAGTCCGGTGACCTTGAATAAACTGCCGGCGAGGTACTGTGGTTTCACTTCCTTGGCGAATAGATCGTGCACGGCGGGGTGCTTCACCCGCGCCATCGACGTGACATAGAGTTCGTCAAGCCGCTCGCCGCCGAACATTGCGCTCGTGATGTTTCGGACCGGCATGCCGACACGCCTTTCCACCGATCCATCGGGCGCATAGCGCACCAACTCACCCGCGATGAGTTGCGCATTCCAGACACAACCCTCGCTGTCGATCGTCGAGCCGTCGGCCACGCCGGGATCGTTCTTGAACGAGGCGAAGAGGCGTTTGTTGTTCAGCGTTCCGGTTTCGATATCGAAATCATAGGCCCAGTACTCGCCCTCAAACGTGTCCGCGAAATAGAACGTGCGGTTATCGGGGCTCCAGCACGGCCCGTTCGAGCAGATGATTCCTCCATCGACCTTCGTCACGCGCAGGTCGGGATCGAGCCGGTACAACCCGCAGATCGCAAGCTCCTCTTTATCATCCATTCCGCCCGCATAGAACCGCCCGCGACGGTCACACTTGCCATCATTCAGGCGCGTGCGCGGCTGGTCCTGATCGACCAGTTGGATCAGATCGAGTTTGCTTTTCTCGAAATCGTAGAAATAGAAACCATCATCGAGCGCCAGCACCGCACCGCCGCCGCGACGCAGCGCCATGGCACCGACGTCGCGATCGAGCGACCAGTTCTCGACTTTGCCGGTGCGCGGATCGAGGCGCCAGAGTGAAGGTTTGCCGACGCGCCGGCCGGTGCCGTCGACCCAATAGAGGCGGCCTTCCTCGACGTCCCATACCGGCCCTTCGCCCAGATGATTCTCACATTGCAAGACGCACTCGATGCGAAGGGCCATGACGGATCCTTTTGATTGACGGCGATCGATTGGCGGTTGGACCACTGCGTGCTCCGCCCGCATTGCACTGATTATCACGTGTGGTGCGAATTGCTGTCGAATCGTTGCCAAGGGCGATATGGGCGCGTAGATTACCGGCGGCTCGTACAACTTGCTCAAAGGAGAACTCAATGAAGCTCGATCTGAATCGGCGTCAATTCGTCCTGGGGTCCGCGGCGCTGATCGCCCAGCTTGGCTTGCCTCGCGGTGCCAATGCCCAGGCCCTGAAGGCTGGCGGCGCACCGGTCGTCGACAGCCTCACGATCAGGGTCCTCACCGACAGCAGTTACGATACGCCGCGCCCGGGCAGCTCCAAGTGGGTCAAGGTCAAGCGCACGCCGTTCATCTCGTCGACGGACTATCGCAAGGCCCTGCACAACGAATGGGGCTTGGCGCTCGCGCTGGAATCACGCATCGGCGCGGACGCGCGACACCTGCTGCTCGACTTCGGTTATACGCCGAACGCGCTCGTGAACAACATGGAGATCATGGGCGTCGATGGCGCGCGCATGCAGGGCCTTATTCTGAGCCATGGTCACTACGACCACTTCGGCGGTCTGTTGGGCTTCCTCGAAAAACACCGCGCGAAGCTGCCATCCGATCTGACGCTCTTCGTGGGCGGCGAGGACAATTTCTGTCTGCGCAAAACGCAAAGCGGGTCGCCGGGCCACTTCAGCGATTGGGGCGTGCTCGATCGCCGCGACCTGGAGAAATGGAAGATCAAGGTGGTGTCGTGCGAGCAGCCGACGGTTGTTCAAGGACACGCCTTTACCACCGGCACGATCCAGCGCAAGAGCTTCGAGCAGGTATTGCCGAACACGCAGGTCGAGTACTTCAAGCGCAACGGTGTCGGCTGCGAAATTCCGGCGGCCAACGAGAAGGCGCAAGGCAAGGCCGTGGCGGACGAACACATCCACGAGCACGGCACCTGCTTCCACATCAAAGATCGCGGGCTGGTCGTGATTTCCTCATGTGGGCATGCCGGCATCGTCAACACCGCGCGCCAGGCGATGGCGGTATCCGGTGTCGACAAGGTTCATGCGGTTCTCGGCGGTTTCCATCTTTTTCCGGCGAACGAGGACTACCTGCGCAAGACGATCGCTGAGCTGAAATTGCTGAACCCTGATGTGATCATCCCGATGCATTGCTCCGGCCCGACATTGATTGCGTTGTTGCGTACCGAATTGGCCGATCGCCTCCTTACGTCCACGACCGGTACCGAGTTCCAATTCGGCGCCTAGTAGCCCGATCAGCGCGGCGACTGAAGTGGGAAGCCGCCGCGCGCTCGTGTTGGTCGCAGCCGCTGCATTGGCGGCGATCGGGGCGGTGGTGTATTTCAATCGGGACGCGCCACCGCCGGTTCTTCCGCGTGCCGATGCCGCGCGGCTGATGAACGAGTTGATGTCGGGTCGGCACTTCGTCGGTGGTGGATTCACGTTGACCGATCAGCACGGCAAGCACACGAGCCTGGCTGACTTTCAGGGCAACGTGGTTCTGTTGTATTTCGGTTACATGTATTGTCCCGACGTCTGCCCCACGGATCTGCTCGCAATCGGGCAGTCAATCGCATCGCTCGGTGCGGAAGGCGATACGGTCCAGCCGATCTTCATTACGCTCGACCCGGCACGCGACGCGCCCGATGTGCTCGCGGCCTACGCGACAAGCTTCCATCCGCGCTTTGTCGCATTGAGCGGCGCGGAAGATGCGATTCGTCGCGTTGCTACGAACTACAAGGTGTTTTTCGAGAAGGTGCCTGGACGAAGCGGTGGCCCCTACATGATCGATCATTCAGCGTTCACATTCCTGCTCGATCGCGAGGGAAAGTTCGCAGGGCTGTTTCCACCCGGGACGCCGCCTGAGCGGATGACTGTCATGGTGCGGGAGCAGTTGGCGCCAATTCGTTGATAAGCCTGCGGGACGTCACTCGGTCTGCTTCGTGGCGTATCGGTCCTGGTTATCCGAGAGACAATTGGAGAATTGCAAATTGAATGCGGAAGGTGGACTTGGAAAACACCGACGTTGGGAAATTTCTACTGGCTATCGTCGGTCCATAGCCGAGTCTCGAAAGCCCCGGTACGCACACTCGTATTCGCGGACGTAGGTTTATCAACCGATTGGTAGCTTCCGAATCCGGTAACGTGCATCCTCGATCAGTACCAAAGATCCCGTCTCGAGTGATGACGATTCTTGAGCCAATACGGATGCGAGTTTGGCATTTACCGATTGAGCGGTTTCGTCGCTTTTGCGAAATATCACGACGCTGGGTCGATCGTGAACTCCAAGCGCAAGAATTTCCCCAAAGTCCAGATCGAACGTGAGCACAACACGATCCTCGCTCTGAGCCCTTTCAACGATTTCGCGGTCAGTGGCACGTTGCATCGCGAGTTCGCGAACATGAATCGCATCGTGGCCTTGCTTCCGCGGAAAAGTTATCGTCTTGGGTGAGATTCCCGCATCAGCGAGAAACCTCATCTATTTCCTCACAGGGATGGGATGAATTTGGTCTTCGGCGATCACCGCAGCGTACGCAAGCGCCTGGCGAATGTCTTCCTCTTCGAGGTCAGGCAGATCCGTAATAATCTGTGCGGCGGTCATGCCGTTTGCGACAAGATTGACAACGTGCGCGACGGATATTCGGAGGCCCCTAAGCGTCGCCCGGCCAGCTAGCAAATTTGGGTCATGTGTGATGCGATCGAGCATGGCGCGACTCGTGAATGGTCACGCTGAATTGTAGATCACTTACGTAGAATTGGATCATTTGATAGGCGCGGTATCTGACCCGAAATCCTATGAATCGATTGGGTAGTGGAACCGACCATCGAAGCGGCTCCAGAAGCAGATAGACTTGCCGTCTTGACCACATTGGTCGCTCAATGAACCGCATTGTCGTTTCGATGACCCGGGCCACCCTCAAGCTGCCATCGACCGCATCCGTCATCGCGGTGCCGGTCGTTCCATCGATTCCACTACCGCGAGCAGTCCGCAAGCGTCCGGAGAGCGTGTCATCGCCCGCTCAGCCCGCGGTCGATCTCCCGCGTCTTGCCAAGGTGATGAGTGAACGCGGACTTTGTTCGCGACGGGAGGCCGACGAATGGATCGAGCACGGCTGGGTCAGTGTGAATGGAAAAGTCGTTACCGTGCTGGGCGCGAGGATCGCGACGGATGCGCGCATCGAGATCAACCCCGAAGCGGCCAAGCATCTATCCGAGCGCGTAACGATCCTGCTGCATAAGGCACCCGGTATCGACGGACTGACCGAGAAAGAAGGGCGCGTGATTTCCAGAACGGTGGTGAATGCCGCCAGTCAGTGGGAAGAGGACACCGCCACCACCATGTTTCAACGCGGCCACCTCAGTCGCATCCTCTACGCCGGATCGCTCGATGCAAGCGCGAGCGGTCTGGTCGTGTTCACGCAAGATGAGCGGGTCGCACGGCGACTGGCGGCGAACGATGCGGAAGAGGAATTCGTCGTGCAGGTCGAGGGGGTGTTGTCCGGTGGCGCGGTGAAGCGGCTCGAGCAGGGGCTGATGCTCGGTCGCGTGAAACTCCCGCCCGCGCGCGCCTCCTGGCAAAGCGAAGGGAAGTTGCGATTGGTTCTGCGTGGTTCGCGACCGGGGCTGGTCGAGAGCGTTTGCGTCACGCTCGGGTTGAAGCCGATACAGTTTCGCCGGATCCGGATCGGGAGTGTGCCGCTTGCCAAGCTGCCGGTCGGACAGTGGCGGTATCTGCAGCGAGGCGAGCGTTTGTAGCACGATGCGCTCACCACGAGGGCGCAGGGGCTCGACGAGACACGACGACCATTCAACCGTTACGCCGATTGCGGCCATTGCGTCCGTCGTGGTGAATGGTATGGTATTCATTGCGCTCCCAAGCGGGGCGGAACATCGAGGTCAAAGAAAATGCGTCATCGAGGATCGTCCATGGCCGGCACCATCGCGCTCGTCACAGCGTTTGCAGTGCTGGTGGTATCGAACCTTTCAGTAGCCGAAGAGATCGTCGTCTCCAACTACAAGGTGACGACCAACGGCATGCCGTTCGCGATCGCCGTGGAGAAGGGCTACTTCAAGGATTTCAAGGCGAATGTAACCGGCATCCTGTCATCCGATGGTGGCGGGACGACGATTCGCAACCTGCTCGGTGGCAAGCTCGCGTACGGTGAGGCTGCGGTGTCGGCGGTCGTGTCGGCTGTTCAGGGCGGTGCGGATCTCAAGATCATCAGCGGGAACGTGCACACCGTTGCCGAGTTCGTCTGGGTCGCAATGCCGAATTCGCCGGTGAATTCGCTGAAAGACCTCAAGGGCAAGAAGCTTGGCTTTACGAATCCTCGATCCACGAGCCAGGCCCTTGCCGTCTTGCTGATGGAGGCCACCAACCTGAAGGAGAACGAGGTCGAACTGGTGCGGACCGGCGGGTTCGGCGCGGGCCTGACCGTGCTTGAACTGGGCGGGGTCGATGCGGTGCCGGTCGCCGAGCCGCTCTGGTCGAAGAATGTCGGGAAATACAAGCTCATTGCGGCCGCACCCGATATCCTGCCCGCGCTGTCGAATGTCGTCGGTGTGACCACCGGTGAGGCAATGCGTACCAAGCCTGAATTCATTCGCGGCGTCATCCTGGCACGGCGTAAAGCGGTTGAGTTCATGCGGAGCAATACCAAGGAGGCCGCAGCCATCATCGCCGCGGCCTACGATCTCACGCCCGCCGTTGCCGAAAGCACGGTGCGCAACCTGCTCGATTCGGAGAAGAAGGGCGGTGTTCCGTACTGGGGGGCGGGTGAGCTGCGTATCGACACGATGAACAATATGATCCGCGCCCAGAAACTCGTCGGGGCGTTCAAAGGGGATGTCGATTGGTCAAAGCTGATTGACGAATCCTTTCTGCCCGACGATCTGCGCGGCAAGCATCCTCGATGACCGTGCTACCGGGCGCACCGGAGGCGCCGCACGTACGCCTGGCGGGCATCACCCGCGTTTATCCGGCACGCGCGGGGCAGCCGGCGGTGGAGGCGCTCGGTCCACTCGACCTGTCACTGAGGAAGGGTGAGTTGTTCGCGGTGGTGGGGCCTTCGGGTTGCGGTAAGTCAACATTGCTTGACATCCTTGCGGGGCTCACCGCACCCACCGCGGGGGAGGGGGTGTTTGAAGGCGTGCGTCTTTCAGGCGAGGTTCCCGACGGGATCGGCGTCGTGTTCCAGGAGGATGCCTGTTTCCCTTGGCTCACGGTCTTCGACAACATCGCATTTGGACTGCGCCATCTGCGCGCGTCGGTAAGCGAGGTGCAAGAAAAGGTCGAGCACGCGATCGCTTTCATGGGTTTGCAGGATTTTTCGCGCGCGTACCCGGCGCAGCTCTCTGGCGGCATGCGCCAGCGCGTGTGCATCGCACGCACGCTCGTGCTCCGACCGCGATTGATCCTTCTTGACGAGCCGTTCGGCGCGCTCGATCAGCAGACGCGGCTTCTCATGGGCGACGAGTTGTTGCGGCTATGGCGCGAGACCGGCGCGACCGTCCTTTTGATCACCCATGCGCTCGACGAAGCCGCCATGCTGGCCGATCGCGTCGGCGTGATGTCCGCGCGGCCTGGGCGGTTCCTCGCGATCGTCGAGACCGGATGGTCACGCGATCGCGACAGCACGGTAGTTTCGGATGAACGATTCGGTCGTCTGACCGCGCGCATCTGGACGCACCTGCGCGCAGAATCGTTGCGCGCGTTGGGGCACGCTGGACACGCGGGTCGTGCGAGTAACGCGAGTAACGCGAAGGTGCATGGGTGACCCGCGCGGGGCGGCTTCGCCTGATCGTCATCGTCGTCGCGATCGCGATGCTCGAGACAGCCTGTCGCACCGGACTCATTCCGTCGATCACGATGATTCCCCCATCGATGATGGTCGCAGCCTTGGTCGATCTGTTGCGCTCCGGAAAATTCTCGACCGACATCATCGCGACCTTGTCGAACGTCGCGATTGCGATCCTTCTTTCCATGCTTGCGGGCGTGCTGGTCGGCACCATCCTGCATAGTCGGCCCGCCGCACGTCGTATTCTCGATCCGCTGTTCGCCACCTACTACGCGGTGCCGATGTACGCGTTCTATCCGCTCCTGATCGTCGTGCTCGGGCTTGGTGATCTGCCGCAGGTCGCGATCGGCTTCCTGCTTGCCGTCATGGCCGTCATCATCAACACATTGAACGGACTGGACCGTGTACCGCAAGTGTTGCTGAAGGCGGCGCGGGTGCATCGATTGAGCGGGATCAAGACCGCGCTTCGCATTCGTCTGCCGCATGCCGCACCGTACATTTTTACCGGCTTCAAGCTGGCGGTCGCCTATTCATTCATCGGTGTCATCGGCGCTGAATTCATCACCTCAAGCCGCGGCATCGGTTACGAGATCTCGTTCGCCTACAACAATTTCGACAACCCGCTGATGTACGCCTTCATCCTCTTGGTGTTGATCGTGGTGATCACCATCAACATGTCGTTGCACACCTGGGAAAAGCGGCTGCTCGCGCGCCGGGGGAAATAGGCAATGCGCATGCGCTGGCGCGAGCCGCTGATCCTGATTGTCCTGCTGCTCGGCGGGTGGCAGCTTCTTTACCTCGCGGTGGGAGAGGTGGCGTTGCGATCGCCCGCCACCACGGTGCAAAGCCTTGCCACGCTGCTTGGCGATCCGCGTTTTCATCCCCATGTCGCCGAGTCGCTGCTTGCTTTCGCGCAGGGTTTCGCGATCGCGATCGCGGTGGGGTTGCTGATCGGACTCTCGCTTGGCGCGAACCGTATGGCGGGCGAGGTGGCCGAGCCGATCCTGGTCGCGTTGTACTCGATTCCGAAGGTGACGCTGTATCCGGTGATTCTTCTCATCTTCGGGATCGGCATGCCCGCGAAAGTCGCCTTCGGTGCGATTCACGGCATCGTGCCGATTTCGATCTTCGCGATGAATGCGATCCGCAATATCAATCCGATCTATCTGCGCGCAGCACGAACCCTGAAGCTCTCGCAACGTGACGTCGCGCGAAAAATCCTTATACCCGCCGCGCTGCCGGAGATCGTCACCGGTATTCGCGTCGGGTTTTCGCTGACCTTGATCGGCACCCTGATCGGCGAGATGTTCGGCGCGCAACGGGGCATCGGCCACCTGTTGATGCAGGCGATGAGCCAGCATCGGATGGAGTCGATCATGGCGCTCACCTTGCTGCTGGTCGTGTTCGCGGCGGTGGTGAACGGCGTGTTGTTGGCGATTGATCGCCGATTGCGCCGGAGCTAGGCGGCATCGCACGGGAGGACGTATCCGCTGACGGATTCCTGCTCGATTGAGCGCCCTGTACTTGTCCTGGTAGCGCGAAATGAAGGAACTAAGCCACGGATCTGCCGCAGCATGGGCCTTCATCCTATTGACGGCTTGGCGGGCCGAAGCGCCTTGTGCGAGACGTTCTCCCAGGGCACGCCCCGCGGCCGCGGATGAGAACCATAAAAAGAATCAAGACGCATGTTCTCCCGTTCCACGGACGCCGCGGCAGACGACTCGCCGCACCGTCCGCTCTTGGAATTTGTTCACGGTCCCCGCGCTGCGTGGCTCATCCTCTTCGTGTCGCTCGTGCTGACCGGATTGGGTTGGCAACTCTCCGTAAGCTACCTGGATCAGCGGGCGCGCGAACGGTTCCATTTCGACGTCGAGGGCGCGGAGTTCGCGATTCGCGAGCGGATGCAGGTGTATTCAGAACTCCTGCGCGGCGCCGCAGGCCTCTTCGAGGTGTTGGGCGAGGTGAGCCGGAAGGACTGGCAAACCTATGTCGCCACGCTCCAGATCGACCACCATTTTGCGGGCGTGCAGGCCATCGGCTTCTCGCCGCGCACCTTGGCCGCGAACAAGCGGCGCCACGAAGAAGGCGTTCGGGCGGAAGGCTTCCCGGAATACCGGATCGAGCCCGGCGGCCTGCGCGATGAGTATCAGCCGATCGTCTATCTCGAACCGTTTTCCCAACGTAATGTGCGATCGTTCGGGTACGACATGATGATCGAACCGGTGCGGCGCGCGGCGCAGGCGTCGGCGCGCGACACCGGTCAGCCCGTGTTGAGCGGCAAGGTGACACTGGTTCAGGAAACTGACCTCGACGTCCAGGCCGGCGCCGTCTTGTACCTGCCGCTCTACTCGAAAGGGGCGAAGTCCGATACCGTGGCGGAGCGCCGCGACGCGCTTATCGGCTACGTCTTCAGCCCGTTTCGCATGAACGATCTGATGCGCGGCATCCTGGGCCGCGACATTTCGCCGATCGAGTTCCGGATATTCGATGGCCCGGAACTCAATGACACGGCGCTGTTTTTTGACAGCACGCTTGCGCGCGGCCAGGAAAAAGCGGCACACCAGCCTGCCCACGCAAGCACGAAGCAGGTCAATATCTCCGGGCGCGCGTGGACGCTTGTCTTCGTCTCGACGCCGCAATTCGAGACCGCGAACGCCGACAGCATGCCGGGGATCATCGCCGCGGGTGGGCTCGCCGTGGATCTCGTCCTCCTCTATGTCATCTTCGCGCTGACGCGCCTGCGTCGCACGGCCGAGCGCCTCGCAGCCGACCGTGCGGCCGTGCTCGATCGCACCGTCCAACTGCGCACGATCACCGACAACCTGCCGGTGTTGGTCGCCTACATCGATCGCGACCAGCGGTATCGGTTCACCAACGAGGCATTTCGCCCGGCATACGGCCTGGAACCGCAATCGATGATCGGGCGAAGCCTCCAAGAGATTCTGCCGGAAGAGACTTACAACGGGACTCAACCCTTCGTGTTGCGCGCGCTCGCCGGCGAAAGAGTCTCCCATGACACGCGCGAGTTGTCGGGCCGGGTCACCGAGTCAACATACATCCCGCAACGCGATGCCACGGGCACCGTGGTCGGCTTCTACGCCCTCGCAATCGACATCACGGCGCGCAAGCGCGCCGAGGACGCGTTGAGCGAGCAGGCGCGCGTACTCACGCAGGCCAACTTCGATATCGAGCAGTTCGCCTACATCGCCTCGCACGACCTCAAGGCGCCGCTTCGCGGCATCAGCCTTCTCGCTGAGTGGATCGCGGAGGAACTGGGTGATGCCGCCCCCGCAACTGTCACGCGCAACCTCGCGCGGCTGCGTGGGCGCGTGCTGCGCATGGAGTCGCTGATGGAGAGCCTGCTCGCTTATTCGCGGGTGGGGCGGGTCGCGACCAGTGCCGAAGTCGTGGATACCGCCAAGTTGGTCGCCGCGATCGCCGACGATCTTGGCCCGCATCCCGGGTTCACCGTCGAGAACGCCGGGCCGCTCCCGGTTCTTCGCACCGGCATCGCGCCGCTCGATGCGGTGCTTCGCAACCTCATATCGAACGCCCTTCAGCACCACGATCGTGAAGCGGGCCGCGTAATCATAAGCGCTGCGAGCGATGGGGCGTTCGTCACCTTCGGGATTGCCGATGACGGCCCCGGCATTGCGCCGGAGCACCGGGTGCGCGTCTTCCAGATGTTCCAGACGCTCGCACCGACGTCGGACGGTGCCGGTTCCGGTATCGGACTTGCGCTGGTGAAGCGGCTGGTCCAGCAGGCAGGTGGTCGGATTGAGATCGTGGAGAGCGGCGGGGACCGTGGCGCCACCTTCGAATTCACTTGGCCCATCGAATGGCAAGTACAAGGGGAACTCCATGCAACAACTGATCTGCCAACCCTTCCGCCCGGCGGCCATGCCGATCCCAGTGGGCGATTTGATGATATCCATGCAACCGATCCGCATCCTGCTGGTTGAGGACGACGACGCGGATGCCGAAGCCGTCGAGCGTGGATTGCGCCGCTACCGGATCGACAATCCGGTGATCAACGCACGGGACGGCGCCGAGGCGCTCCAGGTCCTGCGCGCCGATCCGGCGCTCGAGCGCACGATCGTGCTGGTGTTGACCTCCTCCGATGCGGAACAGGACCGCCTTGAGGTGCACCGGCATCGCATCGCGGGTTATTTCGACAAGGCAAAAATCGAGCAGGGCATCTCGTATCTCGCCGAGTTGCTGGCGCGCTGGCCAATCGTGAACCATTAAAATGACAACGATCGCAGTGCCACGCGAACTGAGCCTGCTACTGGTCGATGACGATGACATCGACCGCGAAGCCACCGAGCGCCGCCTGCGGCGGTCCGGGCTTCGTCATGTGACCGAAGAGGCCAAGAGTGGCGCGGAGGCGCTCCACCGTGTCGAGATGCATTGCTATGATTGTGTCGTCCTCGACTACCGGCTGACCGACACCGATGCCATCGCGTTGCTTCCGGAGCTTCGCAGGCGCTCGATCCAACGCGACTTGGCGGTCGTGATGCTTACCGGGACCGGCCATGATCGCGTGGCCGTGCAGGCCATCAAGCTCGGCGTGCACGACTACCTGCACAAGAGCAATCCCGATGTCGCCTTGCTGCGGCAGGCGGTCGAGCACGCCGTGCTGGGCGCCGACCGGCAGCGTCTCGCGCGCGAGCAGACCGAGAAACTCGAGCGCCTCGTTCTCTTCGACCCGCTGACCGGCCTGGCCAATCGCACACTTTTCTTCGAGAGGCTCGAACAAGCTATCCACGTCGCCGAGCGCTCGAGCACAGGCTTCGCGCTGCTCGCGATGGACCTCGATCGATTCAAGGAGGTGAACGACAGCCTCGGTCATGCCGCGGGCGATCGCGTGCTGGCCGCGATCGGTCCGCTTCTCGGTCGCCGGTTGCGCCGCACCGACACTCTGGCACGCATCGGCGGCGACGAGTTCGCGGTGGTGCTGCCGAGCACCGAAACAATCGATGGGGCGCTGCTCGCCGCCGAAAAGCTGATCGCTGCGGTGGCCAGTCCCGTACCGCTCGGCGATTCGATCGTGACGGTGGGCGTGTCGGTCGGGATCGCCATGTACCCGATCCACGGCACCACCGCAGAGACGCTCCTCGCGATGGCGGATGAGGCAATGTACGAGGCCAAGCGCAATGGTCGCGGTGTCACTGTCTACAATCCACGCGGGCCGGCCGTCCGCCGCTCCAACCTGATCAGTACGCGCACGGCAACACTTACGTCCGGTGACGAGCTGGTGCTCTATTATCAGCCGCAGATCGACCTGTCGACCGGCGCGCTCCGAGGCGTCGAGGCGCTGGTGCGATGGCAGCACCCGGAGCTTGGGCTATTGCTCCCAATGGCGTTCATACCGGCTGCCGAGCGCTCCACTGCCATACGGCCGATCAGCTATGCGATCCTCGACAAGGCGCTCAACCAGGCCGCGACCTGGGCCGCGGTCGGGACGCCGATCCCGATCGCTGTCAACCTCTCGGTACGCATGCTGGACGATCCCGACCTGCCCTCGCGCGTGCTCGCCGCGCTTGCTGCCCGCGCGCTCCCGTCGGCGATCCTCACGCTTGAAGTGACCGAGACGGTCGCGATCGCGAGGCCCGATCGCGCAGTGAACGTACTCGGGATTCTGGCTCGTGGAGGGGTCAGGATCTCGATCGATGATTTTGGCGCGGGCTATACCTCGTTCCGCTTTCTCAAGGAGTTCCCGATCGCCGAGATCAAGATCGATCAGCTCTTCATCGGTGATCTCTCGAATAACCCCCGCAACATAGCGATCGTTCGCGCCATCATCGAGCTCGGCCGTGGCTTCGGCGTCGATATGGTGGCCGAGGGGATCGAAAGCATGGCGGTTCGCGACGAACTCGTGCTGCTCGGCTGCCGGTTTGGACAGGGATTCCAGATCGCCGTGCCGCTTGCACCACTTGAATTCGAGCGATGGCGGCTCAGATGGGGCCGGGAGTTTTCGCGGCAGACCGTGAACACGGCCGCGCGCTGACGAATCGCCTTGGTCGTGTTGAGGATCAAGGGACTGCGGTCGGCTTGGTTGATCACGACACCATCATGCCCGACCGCACCGTGGTCCTGGGCTATCCGTCCGCGGCGCCGCGATTGCAAGGTACCAGGGAGGCGATGCGCCTTCTAGTGATTGATGCTCTGCCCGCCATCGAGATAGATCGTCTCTCCGGTGAGGAATCCGAAGTCCTGCGTGGCGAGCGTGGTCACGATCGCGCCGACCTCTTCGGCCGTGCCGGCGTTGCCGCCTGGAATGCGTTTCGAAAGAAAGTCGCGCAACGACGTCTCGGCCATCGCCTCGCGATTGAGGTCGGTCTGGATGTAGCCGGGCGCGACGTCGACAACGCGGATTCCTTTCGAGGCCCATTCCACCGCAAGGCATCGTGTGATGGCACCGACCGCGGCTTTCGAGGCGCAATAGGCGAGATTGCGCTTCACGCCGAGTTTGTCGAAAAATGATCCGATGTTGATGATGATTCCACCCTCGTTCGCGACAAGGTAGGGATATGCCTCGCGAGACGCTGTGAACACGGCCGTTGCGTTGGTGTTCATGACGCGTACGAATGCCTCGGTGCCGAATCGATCGCTGGGTCCAACGACGTGAATCCCCGCGTTGTTCACCAGGCCCCACAGTCCGCCTGCCTTTCGAGCTATCGCGGCCAATGCCCGCTTGACACCAGGTTCATCGTCGACGTCGCATTGCTCGGGAAACATGCGTGTTGCGAGATCGGCCGTCATGTCATCGCGCGCGGGAAGTCCGCCACTTCGCGATAAGCATCCGACGGTGCAGCCGGCCCGCGCCAATGCGACGGCGATGGCGGCCCCGATGCCGCGGCTCGATCCGGTTACCGCGATGGCGCCACGGCGATTCATTGTCACTTCTCCATAGTCCCTGATCGGCGGAATGCTAGCAGCGGAATGTCGGGCGTGTTGACTGTGTCTTTCGCCACGCGTGGTCGCGCAATGCGTTTCGGGAAACCGGCCTCCCGGTCGATAGACGATCTGATCGGTCCCGATCGGGGCGTCCGCGAGCGGCAAAGCCGGTCAGTACAGCAACCGGAGTATCTATGCCACATCGATATGGCGATCAGCGACCGAACGTGCCAGCCGTCTTGGCGGTATGGGGCGCTTGCATCGCGTTGTCGGCTTGCGGTGGAGGTGGAGGCGGCGGCTCCTCGTCGGACACCACCGCGCCCGCCGTCGTGGCGACCACGGCACCGAATGGTGCTACAAACGTCGATCCGGTCTCGGTGCTGCGCTTGACGTTCTCGGAAGATCTGAATCCCGCTACCGTGAACGGACTGACGATCGCCCTGGTGCGGGTGCCAGGCGGTGCCGTGACCGGTGTGGTGACCGCGTCCGGGGCGTCCGGGACGTTCAGCCAAACGCGTCCGCTGGCGCTCAAAACCCAGTACACGCTCCTCGCGACGACCGGCGTGAGGGATGTCGCCGGCAATGCGATGACCGCGCCCTATACCACCTCGTTCACCACGCGCGATGGTGTCTGGACGAATGCGCAATTGATCGAAAACAACAACGCGGGCAATGCTTCCGTGCCACAAGTGGCGTTCGATGCGAATGGCAATGCCATTGCGGTTTGGCAGCAACATGATGGTTCGCGCAACAGCGTCTGGACCAACCGGTACAGCGAAGGGAGCTGGGGCACGCCGCGACTCCTCGAGAGCGATGACACGGGCGACGCTGAAAGTCCGCAAATCGCCATCGATAGCAGCGGCAACGCGATTGCGGTGTGGCAGCAATGGGATGGGGTCCGTATCAGTATCTTTGCCAACCGGTATAGCGGGGGCAGTTGGGGCAGCGCGCTACCGATTGAAACCGACAATGCCGGTAACGCTGCCGGCCCAAAGATCGCCATCGACGGGAACGGCAACGCGACCGTGGTCTGGTATCAGTCGGACGGCGCGCGTGCCAATATCTGGTCGAATCGGTATAGCGCGAACAACGGATGGGGCAGCGCGCAGCTGATCGAGTCGGACAACGCAGGGAGCGCCCTCAATCCGGAAGTCGCGGTCGACGTCAATGGCAATGCGATGGCGGTGTGGCAGCAATCCGATGGAACACGCGACAACATCTGGGCCAACCGATCCAGCGCCGGGATCTGGGGCGCAGCGGTGCAGATCGAAACGGATAACGCCGACAATGCGCGCAATCCGCGCATCGCCCTCGATGCGAACGGCAATGCGATCGCCGTGTGGTTCCAATCGGATGGTCTCCGCACCAACATCTCTGCGAATCGGTACGTTGCCGGCAGCGGCTGGGGTACCGCGCAACTGATCGAAACGGACAATGCAGGGCCGGCCGAATACCCGCGTATCGCCTTCGACATCAATGCCAACGCCACGGTCGTGTGGCATCAGTCGGACGGCACGCGCATCAACGTCATGGCGAATCGCTACACCTCCGGATCCGGCTGGGGGATGGCCCAATTGATCGAAACGGACGATGCGGGTAGCGCCGGCTTTCCTCGTGTTGCCGCGGACGCCAACGGCAATGTCATCGCGATCTGGCAACAGTCCGATGCGGTTCGAACGAACATCTGGACCAACCGCTATGTCGCGGGGACCGGTTGGGGCATGGCCCTACTGGTCGAGACCGACAACGCGGGACCCGCGATCGATCCGCAGATCGCCATCGATTCGGACGGCTATGCGATCGGTGTGTGGACCCAGAGCGACGGCACGCGCTACAACATCAACGCCGCACGTTTCCGGTAGCGACCCGGGCCGCGCGGCGGGCGGCGCATGAAGCGCTTATCATGGATGGTGCATTCCGACCAACGGAGCCCATCATGCCAAATGAGCGCACGACCGATGAACGCCTGCGTGCAATCGAGGATCGCCTCGAGATCTACAACCTTGTAGCGAGTCATCCGCCCAGCGCGGACTCTGGCGCCGACTACTACAGTCGCGCGATCTATCTCGAAGACGGCTCGATGGATCTTGGCGGCGGCAAGGGGGCTGTCGGCAACGAAGCGATCGCCGCGATCGTCAAGACCCCGGAGCATCAGGCTGCGATCGCCGGCGGCTTGGCCCATTTCGCTTCGCTGCCGCACGTCTCCATCGATGGCGACACCGCGGTGGCCACGTCCTACCTGCAAATCCTTATGCCGCATCCAACCGCCGAGCCGATGGAACTCTCCGGCCATGGCACCACACGAGGGTTTCGCATCCATCGTGTTGGTGCGAATCGCTGGGAGCTCGTTCGCACCGCGGAAGGCTGGAGAATCAAGCGCCGCACGCTTCGCCCGCTGGATGGCACCGCGCCCGCGCGCGAGTTGCTCAGGTCGGCGTTGGCGCCGTTCGAGCCTTAGCTCTCAGGCATGTTTGAACCACCAAGGCACCAAGGCACCAATGTTAGTTTCAGTTCACTCCATGTCTCGTCCTGCCGTCGTGGTGTGCCTTAGGACGTCAAGAAATCGAGAAACGTCAGTGCCATGACTTCGGTAGCGCGATAGAGATCGTCAAGCAGCAGATTCTCATCCGCGCGATGCCCGTTCGCTTCCTCCAAGGTGCGCGGGCCGGCACCATACAACACCGTCGGGATGCCGGCCTCGCTGTAGTGTCTGGCGTCGGTGTAGAGCGGTACGCCGTGCGGCTTGATCTCGATCCCGAAGACCGTCTTGGCATTGCGAGTGATCGCCTCGACCAGTCGCTCCTGACCCGGCCTCGGGATAAACGGTTCGGCGTAGAGGATGCGTCGCACGTTGACTTTGATGCCGGGCATCTTGCGCACCGATTGCTCGATCAGTGAGCGCGTGAATTTCTCGGCATGGCCGGGAATCTCGTCGGGGATGATCCGGCGATCGAGCCGGAACACGACGCGATCCGGCACGACATTGGTATTGATGCCACCCGAAATGAGTCCAACGACCATGGTCGGACTGCCGATGCCCGGAATCGCGGATTCCAGCGCGAAGAGTGCTTTCCGATACGCGTACAGGTCGGAGAGGATGCTGTTGGCCGCCTCGAGTGCGTCATGGCCTTTCTCCGGCTCCGCCGCATGACCCGATTTGCCGAGCACTTCGACTTCGAGATGCAGGCAGCCATTGTGCGCGGTGGTGACGCCGTATGAGAATCCGGCCGACACCGCATAGTCGGGTTTGGCAATGCCGTTTTCAAGGAGCCAGCGCGGGCCGATTCCCCCACCGGCTTCCTCGTCGTACGTGAGATGCAGCTCGATCGCGCCGTTGGCCTGGATCGCGCCATCCGACAATGCCTGTTTCAGTACAAGCAGCGCCCATGAGTAGGTTGCGAAGTCCGACTTCGACACCGCGACGCCGCGCCCGAACATCTTGCCGTCGCGAATGGTCGCGCCGTACGGATCGACGCTCCAACCGAGCCCCGGTGGCACCACATCGCCATGGGCGTTGCAGGCGATCGTCGGCCCACCGGTCCCGAAGCGCTCGCGCACCACGAGATTGATGCAGCTTTGCATGCCGTTTTGTCGGACCAGCGCGTCCGGAACCGCATGCTGGTCGACAGCGAAGCCCTGCGCTCGAAGCAGTTCGGCGGTGCGCCTCGCGTGCGGCGCGCAGTCACCGGGTGGATTGTCCGAGGGCACTTTGACGAGCGCGGCGAGAAATCGTGTCTGATTCTCCCGCTCGCTCGCGAGATAGTCGTGGATTCGGTTTCGAATTGCGTTGCCCATGAGCGAGGCCCCATGAATCTGCGCGGCCAACCGTGCCTATTTTCGATGGCGGGCGCTAAGCTAAAGGGCGTAATTTACGTGAACCCGGCAAACAAGGAGACACGGCATGCCGACCAAGACTTCGCTCGCGGCGGTGAACACAATGAGCGCCGATGCGTTCAATGCGGTTTTCGGGCGCGTGTTCGAGCATTCGCCCTGGATCGCGGAACGAGCACTGGCGAGGCGGCCGTTTGAAAGTCGTGACGCGATGCACCGGGCGATGTGCGAGGTCGTGGAGCAGGCATCGCTCGAAGAAAAAATCGCGCTGCTCCGTGCGCATCCGGAACTCGCCGGTAAGGAGGCACAGTCGGGATCGCTCACGCCGGAATCCACCACCGAGCAGCAGCGGGCCGGACTCGATGCGTTGTCGAAAGATGAAATGGTCCGCATCGCACGCCTCAACCGGGCGCACGCCGGGAAATTCGGATTCCCCTTCATCATCGCCGCGCGATTGAACGCGAAGGACCGGATCTTCGCCGAGCTCGAACGGCGCAACCTTCTGGATAGGGAGGCGGAACTGGCGGCCTGCATCGAGCAGGTCTATCTCATCACGCGGCTGCGGATCGATGATTTGATCGCCGACTCTTCGAAATGAACCACAGGGGACGCAGTGGACGCAGAGGAAAATCGAAAAAATGCGCCCGCATTCAAGAGCAATCGAATGGCGACACCTGGATTCTTCTGCCCACACAAGCCGTCAATTTCGCGCCGACACGCCCCATGCGCTATGGCCCAGTGTCCTTCCTCTGGGTCCCCTGCGTCCCCTGTGGTTCCGCCCTACCGAACGACTCTGTAGATTTCTAGAGGATCCGGTTGAACCATGCAAGCGACATCATTGCGGAGAGGAGCGCAAGCAGCGTGGCACCGGCTATGAAGAGCGCGGATACTTCCGTCTCGCGCTTCTCCGTCGTGAACCGGCTGCTGAGGGACTTATAAATGTTCTTGAGGTCGGGTGAGGAACCGGCGAAGAAATACTCGCCGTGCGTGATCGCCGCGATCTGCTTCAGCGCGTCTTCGTCGAGCTTCACCCGCATGCGCATGCCGCCCGCATTGAGAATTTCTCCGCCCGGCGTCCCGATGCCCACCGTGTAGACGCGCACGCCCCGTTCGGCGGCCATTTTCGCGGACTCGATCGGATCGGGGCCTGCAGTGGTCTGTCCATCGGTGAGCAACACGATGACCGCCGAATCGTAGGAGCCAGGCGCCGCGGGTTTGAGCTCGAATTTCTTGATCGGGTTGCCCCACGAATCGAACTGCGGACTCTTGGCCGGATCTTTGCGTGGGTTGCTCGCCGACAAATCGAAATCGAGCGTCGGAAAAAGAATTTTCAACGAGACGAGAATGCCGCTCCCGATCGCCGTGGCCCGCTGGAGCTCGAAGCGATCAATCGCGGCCAGCACGTCATCGCGATTCTGCGTCGGATACTGCGCAACCGCGGCCGCACCCGCGAATGTCACGACGCCGATCCGCGTGCTGCTCGGCTGATCGAGAATGAAATTTTTCGCCGCGGCCTGTGCCGCGGCGATGCGACTCGGCTCGACATCGGTGGCGCGCATGCTGCCCGATACATCCATCGCGAGAATGATCGTTTCGTGCTGTGTTGGCAGTGTAACGACCGCCGCCGGACGCGAGACCGAAATGATCAACGCGACCAGCGCGAGCAGCAGGAGAGCGGGTGGAACGAAGCGTCGGGCGCGTGAACGCACGCTCTTCGCGTTTTGCACCATCAAGAGACCCGCGAAGCGCGCGGTGGCCTTCCTCTTTCGATAGAGGAAGAACGCGTAGAGCGCGATCAATACCGGCGCTGCGGCGAGCAACCACAACATATCGGGCCAGATGAAGGTCATGCTCTTGGCTAGGTCAGGTGCTGGGGCATTCCACCCCCCGCGGCAAGTCGACTGCGCTGTTTGCGGAGGTCGGCGAAGCGCATGAGTGCATCCACCAGATCATCGTCCGTCGCGATCTCCAGCGCATCCACACCCGATTTTCGAAACACGGCGCGCAGATCGGCTTCGCGCTTGATCGCCGCCGCCGCGAACCGCTTGCGAAACGACCGATCATGGGTGTCGACAAACAATTGCTCGCCGGATTCCGCATCTTCGACCACGAGAAGCCCCATGTCCGGCATGTCCATTTCCAGGGGGTCGTAAAGACGCACGGCGAGGATTTCGTGCCGCCGCGAGAGGTGCGCGAGCGGTTCGCCCCAACCCGGTGTGCTGATGAAATCGGATATGACGAAAACGATTGATCGTCGAGGAATAATTTGAAAGGCGGTCTTCAGGAAATCCTTCAGGTTGGTGGCGCCGGAGCGTGTGCGTTCAGGGCGTGTCAGCATGCGATTCAGGAGGTGAAGCACATGCCGCCTGCCGCTCCGGGCCTGGATGACGGTATCGACCGAATCGCCATAAAAGAGCGCACCGACGCGATTCCCATGCATCGTAAGCAGGCGGGCAAGCACGGTGACCAGCTCGGCCGAGATCGATCGCTTCTTGGTGTGTGAGCCGAACTCGATCGATGGGCTGAGATCGAGCAGAAACCAGGCCGTGACTTCACGGTCTTCGTTGTACTCGCGCACATAAGGGGTTTGCATCCGCGCGGTGACGTTCCAATCGATGTGACGAACGTCGTCGTGAAACTGATACTCGCGCAGGTCCGCGAGATCGAGGCCGAAGCCGCGAAAGAGCGTGCGATAGTCGCCGTGCAACAGTCCGTCGAGCCGGCGGAGCACCGTCCACTCGAGCCGGCGCAGGACCGCTTCAGGATTGTGCGGCGACTTTGACATGGGTTTCCAGCGGCTTTTCGGGCGCGGGGATGTGCTGCATGAACCGTTGGACGATCGCATCCGCCGTCTCGCCATCGGAGAGCGCTTCATAGGACAACACCAGGCGATGGCGCAATACATCGGGCACGATATCGGCCACGTCTTGCGGCAGGGCATAGGTGCGCCCGCGCAGCATGGCAAGCGCACGCGCCCCTTCGATGAGATTGATCGTCGCGCGTGGGCTCGCGCCGAACGTGAGGTACTGCGCGAGATCCTTGATGCCGGCGCGTTCCGGATCGCGCGTCGCGGTGACCAGGCGCACGGCATACTGGATCAGCGCGGGTTCGACATAGACCTTGCGGCACTCGCTTTGCAGGGCGCTCAGCTGGTCGGTCGTCGCGACCGGTGATACCACCGCGGCCGGGCCGGTGACGCGCTCGACTATCACGAATTCCTCTTCAGGCGTTGGATAACCCACCAGCACTTTCATCATGAAGCGATCGACCTGCGCCTCGGGCAGTGCGTACGTGCCTTCGGTCTCGATCGGATTCTGCGTCGCCATCACGAGGAACGGCAGCGGCACGCGATGGGTTTCGCCCGCGATGGTGACCTGACGTTCCTGCATGACTTCCAGCAGCGCGCTCTGTACTTTCGCCGGCGCGCGATTGATCTCATCGGCCAACAGCAGATTGGTGAACACCGGCCCAAGACTGGTGGCGAATTCGCTGGTCTTCTGGTTGTAGACGCGTGTACCGACCAGATCGGCTGGAACGAGATCCGGTGTGAACTGGATGCGCCGGAAGGTCCCCCGAATCGTATTGGCCAAGGTCTTCACCGTGAGCGTCTTCGCCAGCCCCGGCACGCCTTCGACCAGCAGATGCCCTTGCGCAAGAATCGCGACCATCACGCGCTCAAGGAAATGATCCTGGCCGACGACGATCTTCTTCACCTCGTAGAGGATGCGTTCCATCTGCGTGGCGATTGCTGGGCGGTGCGGTTCGATGTTGTCCATGCGATCCTGCGGGGTGGGTTGAAGGATTGGGGGCGTCTTGCTACGCGTGTTCAAAAGGGCGACAGCCCGACCCCGCCCGCCGCGTTCTCGATCGGGACCGCGAAGCCGATGCCGATGAATACGCGTTGTTCGGTCGGATTGAGGATCGCCGTGACGATGCCGACGACCTCGCCATCCATGGTCACCAAGGGCCCGCCTGAGCTGCCCGGATTGGCGGCGGCATCGAACTGGATGAGGTTGGTCAGTTGACGCTTGCCTTCAGGGGATCGGAACTCGCGCTTGAGCCCCGATACGACGCCGGCGGAGACGGATGGACCAATCGCGAAGGGGAACCCCACGGCGACCACCTCGTCGCCGATCGCGAGATCGGCGGTGGAGCGCATCGTGGCGGGCACCAGATCATCCGGAAGCGTGCTTGCTTTCAGGACCGCAAGATCGTGCTCCGGCCGCAGGCCCACCACGGTGGCATCCGATTCGGTGCCATCGGCGAAGACCACTTTCACCCGCTTCGCCGAGGCGACCACATGCAAATTCGTGAGGATGGTGCCGTCCTCGACGATCACGACCCCGCTGCCGACCCCGCGTTCGGGATCCTGACCGGGATCGTCGATATCGGTGAATCCGCGCACCCGCACGACCGACGGGCCGATGATTTCGTAGGCCTTCGCCGCCTTCGAGGGGAGGGTGTTGTTCTCAAGCGAATGCAGGACCGCCTTGTCGATGTCTTTCTGGGTGATCTGGCGCGTCGGGGCCTGCATCGCACCATGGATTGCCGCGAGCAGAAGTGCGAACAACGCGCCGCCCGCGACCAGAAAAGTGCGTTCATAGCGCTTGAAGAATCCGCCACCCGGCGGTTGGCGCGAAGGTTGGTCCGACGCACTTGGCGTCGCAGGTGACGGTGCGACAGGCGGGGTGGCGAGCGGCACGGGTGCCCGCACGGGCACATTACGCTTCGTTCGACCCGGCCTGCCGCTGGAACTGCTGTAGAGCGCTGCCCGTTTCATGTCCGGTCCGTCCAGTCCATTCACTTGAACGGTAACACGGGCGCGGTTCGGAGTACAAATTGAACGAAGAACGGTTATCGCCTTGCGACGACCCCCGCATTCGCCAATCGCATCGGCCCACCGTTGCAGTACGCGACGATCTGCTCGAACGTCTCGGTGAAATAGAGGTCGAAATTGGTCCACTCCGCCCAGCCGAGATGCGGCACGCATAAGGCGTTCCGCATCTTGAGCAAAGTATGATCGCCGTGCATGACCGGCTCGTCCTCATACACGTCGACCGCCGCGTAGCCCGGGCGGCCAAGTTCGAGGGCGGCGACCAATGCCCCGGGCTGAATCAGCTCGGCGCGTGCGGTATTGACGATGAGCGCGGTCGGTTTCATGCGGGCGAGATCGTCGGGCCCGACGATGCCGCGGGTTTCCGGTCGCAGGCGTGCATGCAGGCTCAACACGTCCGCGCGTTCGAACAACTCTGCTTTGCTCCCCGCGACCGCGTAACCCAGCGCGAGCGCGCGCGCCTTCGATTTTTCCTGGCCCCAGACCAGGATGTTCATCCCCATGCCGCGGCAGGACTGCGCGACGAGTGAGCCGATGCTGCCAAGGCCAAGAACGCCGAGCGTGCTGCCGCGCAGCCGATGCGAAAGGGTGGAAGGCCAGTCGCCCTGCCGCATTGCGTGTGCTTCGAGCGCGATATGGCGTCGCGACGAAACGATCAGCGCGACGGTGAGCTCGGCAGGTGAATCCGGTGAATTGCTCTTGCCGGTCGAGACCGGAATGCCGAGCGCCGTGCACGCCGTGAAGTCGATCGTGGATGCGTTGCGACCCACCAGAGCGATCAGTTTCAGCTTGGGCAGGCGCTCGAGCAATGATCGATCGAATTCCACGCGTTCGCGCACCGACACGATGATGTCAACATCGCGCAGGCGTCGAACCAGATCGTCTTCATCCGCCGCGGGCGCACGAAAGCGCACGACCTCATGGCCATCCAGCAGCCGGAAGGCCGGCAACTGGTGGACCATGTCCTGGTAGTCATCGCAGATCGCGACTTTCATGCGCGGATCCCGGCTTCACGACTTGCCGGTCAGATTCGGGAGGAACGTGACCAGCGGCGGGTACAACGCCATGATCAGGAGGCCCAACATGATGATCCACACGAATGGCCACGACGCTTTGAAGATGTCGCTCATCGGTACGGTGGGCGCCGCGCTCTTCAGGGCAAACAGCGTATAGCCGAACGGCGGGGTAAGGCCGCCCACGGTGGCGACGACGAGGAACAGCGTGTAGAACCAGATCTCATCGAAACCGTACACCTTCAGGAGTGGGTTGTAGATCGGGATCAGCACCAGCATCAGCGCCACCTGATCGAGGAACATGAACAGGATGAACGGCACGGCCATCATCAGGAACAACATGAACGCAGCCGAAAGATTGAGATCGACGACGATTTCGCCGAGCTTTCTCGCCGCACCGGTGAGCGTGAGCAACTGGCTGAACATGACCGCGCAGCACATGATGAGCAACAGCAGCGAGGCGATCGTCACCGCTGACATCAGGGCCTCTCTGACGAGTTTCCAGGACAGCTTCTTGTAGCCGGCGGCCATCAACAGCGCCCCGAATACGCCGGTCGCGGCGGACTCGGTCGGCGTTGCAACGCCCAGCATCACCAGGCCCATGACGAGGAAGAAGATCAGTGCCGAGGGCATCATCTTCAGCAACGCGACGAAGGCGCTCCCGCTTGCCTTGCGATCCGCGAGATCGATCGCGAGGTCGGGCGCCAAGGCCGGATTCAGTTTCAGGCGGATCATCACGTAGATCAGAAACATGACCGTCAACATGATGCCCGGAATGATGCCCGCGACCAGCAGCTTCCCGGTCGAGATCTGCGCGATGGTGGCGATCAGGATTGCGAGCACGCTCGGCGGGATGATCGGATCGAGGCTCGCCCCGGCGAGAATCGTCCCGGCCGAGAGATGCTTGTCGTAGCCGCGCTTCAGCATGGTCGGGAAGAGCGAGCGGCCAAGGAGGCCCGCAACCGCCATGGCCGCCCCCGACAGCGCGCCGAGAATCGCCGACAAAAGGATGCATAGGATGTACTGCCGGCCACGGATCTTGCCGACCAGCCGATCCATCGAATCGAACAGCACCTCCATCGCCCCGGACCGAAACAGGATCTCGCCCATCAGAATGAATAGCGGCACCGCTGCCAAGGCACTGATGGTGCCGGTGGCATAGATGCTGTTGGCGAACATCCCGAAGCCCGAAGGGCCGAGTATGACCAGGATGCCGGTGACATTCAGGATGAGAAACGCGACGAAGATCGGTACCCCGAGCAGCAACAGCGCGAGGAGGAGCCCGACGCCACCGGTCAAAGCGACCCACCAGGTCATGATGTCACGCCTCCGGAATACGACGCCGGGGTTTCACCCGAGATTTGTCGAATGAAGTAGATGGCCGAGCTCAACATGCCGTAGGGCACGAAGATGGAAATCGTCCACTTGGGGGTGGCGAAGGGCGGGCTCGTCCAGATTCCCTGATTGAACTGGGCGAGGGTCTCGTTGCTGCTGAACCAGGCGGC
Source organism: Burkholderiales bacterium (assembly GCA_046160305.1). Lineage (GTDB taxonomy): Bacteria > Pseudomonadota > Gammaproteobacteria > Burkholderiales > SG8-39 > SHXR01. The sequence goes on along the minus strand of JBJXGX010000284.1, from coordinate 29,002 downwards.
CAGCAGGCACGCTACGATGGCAATCGCTCGGACGATCCAAAGGAGCACCGCCGCGCGCGCGGGTGAGGCACTATCCAGCAGAATGTTGATGGAGATGTGCGCGGCGCGACGCGTCAGCTCCGGCATCGCGAGAAAGATCATCGCGCAGAGGGAATAGGAGACCAGCGGGCTCGCCCATTCGGTCGGCGCGGACAAGAAATATCGCGAGACGACCTCGAAGCAGAACGAGCAGACCACGGTGGCGAGGCAAATGCCGGCTGCAGCGAACCCGGCGGTGGTGATGGTGTCGTGAATCGCACCCAGCCGGCCTAGCAGCGTGGGTGTCGTCGCGTTGGAAGTTTGCAATTGTCGATCCCTTTATTCTTGCGATTGCACGCAGCTCTCGACCGTCCGTATTCGCCCTTGCCCCAGAGAAATCCGGACGGCCCTATCGCGCGGATTGCTAGAGCCCTTTGCTCTTGGCGAATGCGCGCAGCTCTTCGACGTCCTTCTTCGCCTTCGGGAGCGACATCTCCCATAGCGCTTCGGACCACGCGTCTTTCAGCTTGGCTTTCTGGGCATCGCCCATCTGCACGACCGTCATGCCTTTTTCGATCAACGCTTTTTCCTCGGACTCAAAGAGCTTTGCCGCTTCGACGGGCCAGAGATCTTCCATCTTGCGACCCTCGTCGAGCAGGATCTTCTTGTCCGCATCGGACAGCTTGTTCCAGGCGGCGAGATTCATGAGCAGCGGCTGTGTCGTGAAGCCGAACCCGGGGCGCAGCATGTATTTCGCGACTTCATACCAGCGGTAGTTTAGCGGACCCAGCACCGGCCACGCCGCGCCGTCGACCACGCCCTTGTCGAGCGACGTATAGATTTCCCCCGGCGGCAACTGCACCGGAGATGCGCCGAGCATGCGAAATACACCGTGATAGCTCGGTGTCCCGCGGATCTTCCGGCCTTGCAGATCACCGGCCGGACCGGGCGGTTGCCGCAAGAGGATCGCGTACCCGCCGTCTGGGCCCATTGGGATCGAGACGAGTTTCAGGCCCATCTTCTGATAGTGCTTGTCGATGAGCTCGAATATCCCCGATGCGCGCCGCGATGCGGGTGTCCCGCCGATCGCCTCGATCACAGTAAGCATCGGCGTGGTGCCGAAGTGGTACGCCCCGTGCGTGAACAGGAAATGGAACGCGCCGGATGCGACCGGCTGAAGCTGCTCGAATGCCGGCACGGTTTCCGGACCGCTTCGCTGAATCTTGATACTTCCTTTGGACGCCGCTTCGATGGCCTTGATGAATGGCGTCACGATGTAGGGCATCGCGGGATAGTTGTCGTCCCAACCGCTGAGCCATCGATAATCCGCCGCTTGAACGGGGCCGAGCGCCCCAAGTGCCGCCGCTCCCACGGCGATCGATCCGATCCACTTTTTCATCCGTGCTCTCCTCGTTGCGATTTGCTTGTGATGCGGGATGGTACCGGCATTTTTGTTTTGTGCATTCACCCGTCCCCGTCGCCCTTCACCCGCTATCGCGCAACACCGCGCGAACACGCTCTGGCGTCACCGGCAAGCGCGTGATCGCCCCCGGAATCTGCAGCGCGTCGTCGATCGCCGCTGCGATCACCGCGCCCACTGCGTTGATACCCGCTTCGCCCGCGCCTTTCAATCCGAGCGGATTGAGCGGGCTCGGTGCATCCTCGGTGATGACGACTTCGATCGCCGGGGCTTCGCGAAGCGTCGGAATCAGATAGTCGGCGAAGGTGACCGACAGCGGCTCGCCGCGCTCGTCGTAGCGGAACTCTTCATAGAGCGCGCCGCCCAGGCCTTGCACGACGCCGCCCGCGATCTGGCCTTCGATCAGCATTGGATTGACCGCACGCCCTACATCGTAGACGACCAAGAATCGCTCGACGGTGATCGCACCTGTATCGCGATCGATATTCACGACCGCCATGTGCCCGCCATACGGATAGGTCATGTGCTCGGTACGAAACCAGCCCTCAACGCTGAGCCCCGGATCGCGTCCGCGCAGTGCCGCTGATCCCGGCGCGGCGGCGCGCGCCACGTCGGCGAATGTCACCGCAGGGCCCGACGGCATGTCGCGCATGAAAATACGCCCACCCTCGATATCGAGCGACTCCGCCGGCGCGTCGAGCAACTCCGCAGCCAGATCGAGCAGCTTGGCGCGAAGCTTCAAGGCCGCAATATGGGTCGCCGATCCGGTCATGACGGTTGCGCGTGTGGCGTGCGCGCCGATACCGTAGGCGATGCGATTCGTTTGTCCGTGCACCACGCGAACCTGGGTGTAGGCGGTACCGAGCGCTTCGGCGCAAATCTGCGCCATCACCGTCTCGAAGCCCTGGCCGACCGATGCGCCGCCGGTGACGAGCTCGACCGTGCCGGACGAATCGATACTGGCACGCACGCCATCCATCGGACCAAGCCCGCTCTTCTCGACGAAGAGCGCGACGGCGGCGCCAACGCATTCCCCCGCGAGCCGGCGATTCTCGAGAGACCTGCGAAGCGCTTCCCATTTGGACGCGGCGAGCAGGCGATCGAGCAGCTTGGGATAATCACCCGAGTCGTATTCGATCTCGTCTTCGAGCGTGTCCATCGGGCGATGAAACGGCATCTCGCTTGCAGTGATCAGATTGCGACGGCGAACCTCGGTCGGATCGATGCCAAGGCGATGTGCAATCGCATCGACGAGTCGCTCGCGAATGAACGTGCCCTCGAATCGTCCCGGCGCACGGAATGTCGCGGCGGGCGTCTTGTTGGTCAGGCGGAAATGCCCGGCGATCCGATAGGCGGGGATGCGATAGGGTCCGGGCAGCATGCCGGCCGCCATATCCGCCACGCGCGCCCCGTGCGTGCGGATGTAGGCGCCCTGATCGTGGAAGAACACATCGTCGATCGCAAGAATGTTTCCCTGCCCGTCCACCGCGGCGCGAATCTGATGGCGCTGCTCGCGCGACTGGTTGGCCGCGATCAGATGCTCGTAGCGATCTTCGATCCATTTGACCGGGCGATTGAGCCTGAGCGCCGCGACGAGAATGAGCACGTCTTCAGGATAGATCTCCCCGCGCACGCCAAAGCCGCCCCCCACATGCCATTCGTACAACTGCAATGACGACGGGCTGCGGTTCAACATCTTCGCGAGCGCTTCGCGGTTCCGATGCGGGATCTTGGCCGCGCCGTGCAGCTCCAGCACGTCGTGCATCGGATCGTAGCGGGCCAGCAGTCCGCGCGTCTCCAGCGGCACACCGGAGAAACGACCGATCGACAAGTCGAGCGACACGATCGCGTGGGCGTCGCGAACCGCAGCCTCGACATCGCCGTAGCCCTTGCGAATGATCGTGGGAGCGGTGGTGTGACCCGGCGCGAACTCACCTGGCGGCGCGCTCGCATCGAGCAGAACAGGGCGTTCCTCGACGCGCACCTCCACCAACTCGGCCGCGTCTTCGGCGAGATAGGGATCGGTCGCAAAGACCACCGCCACCGGTTCGCCGACATAGCGCACGATTTCCCGCGCCAGGATGGGTTGCAGGTAGGGTTGCAAATCCGGTACCGGCCCTTCACGCAACGCGATCGGCGGAAGGTCGGCCACATCCGCATGCGTCCACACTGCAACGACGCCTTTGGCGGCGCGGGCCGCGCTGGTATCGATCGAAACAAGCCTGCCATGCGCGAATGTCGATCGAACCATCCGCATATGGAGTTGGTGTGGAAACGAAATGTCGGCCGCGAATCGACCCTCGCCACGAATGAGCGGGCCGTCTTCCAGGCGAAGAACGGATTCGCCGATGACGCGCGTCTTGGCGTGGAAAGGTTGATCCGCGGCGCCCATTGCCTAAGCCGGCCTAGCCGGAACCGGGGGATACGCGCTAATCCGCTTCATGCGGGCCCCGCCGAATGGCGATGTGGCGGTGAAACGCAAAAGGTTTTGATCGGAACGGGGTTCATGGTCAGTCGATTCTATAATCAGACCCCACGCCTTCGCTTTGGGCATCCGATTTGGTGGTGTTCGGCGCGGAATCCTACTGAGCTTTATGTAACTGCGAGATGACGCTCAGCGCCCTCTTCCCTGGCCCTTCTCCCGCCGGGGGAGAAGGGAACATAGTCCGGATTTGGATATCACCCAAATCCGTAATTCTTGATTGGAGAGCTGATTGGTGACTGAAATTGCGTACGCGTCGTCCGCGGTGATCGTCGGGCAAGCCGGGTCGGGCCATTCCCCGGCCCAATGCCCGGTGGAAGAAACGGTGTGCCCCGTCGTGGCCCATGAGTGGGTCAACGATGAATACAAGCATCTCGTCGTGAAGGCCTCGCCCAAAGCGCTCGCGGCGCATCCCGGCCAGTTCTTTAATCTGCTGTGTCCGTCGCCGGACGCGGGGGAAGTCTGGTTTCGACGACCGCAGAGCGTCTATCGGGTTGCGCGATCCGGTGCGCGGCTCGAGTTTCTCTACAAAGTGGTGGGCCGCGGAACGCGCGGACTGGCAACGCTCGTGCCGGGCGACGAACTCAATATGGTCGGACCGCTTGGCATCGGGTTTTCGCTGCGGCCCGAGTGGAAGAACATCGTGGTGCTCGGCCGCGGCGTGGGGCTTGCCACCATGGCACCGATTTCTCAGATTGCCGGCGAGCGGGGCGTTCGGGTCACTGCCGTTCTTAGCGCGCGCAATGATCAGTTGGCGTTGGCCGCTGATCTATTCGAGAGCGTGGGCAGTGTGGTCAAGGTGCTCGACACGGATGGGACGAGCTCGGTTGAGAACGTCGAGAATATTCTGCGCGGCCTCATCGCGGAACGGCGCGCGGACGCATTTTTCACCTGCGGGTCGAACCGGCTGCTGCAATTGATGAAGCGGCTCGGCAAGGAGCACGGGATACCCGGTCAGGCCGCGATGGAGCAGATCATGGCGTGCGGCCTTGGGCCTTGCTACATCTGCGTGCGAACGTTCGACGTGGGCGGCAAGAACACATTGCGGCGCGTGTGCGTCGAGGGGCCGGTATTCGATCTGCAGGAGTGTCTCGGATGGTAGATCTTTCGGTCAAGATCGGTAATGTTCTCTTGAAGAATCCAGTGATGCCCGCATCGGGCACCTTCTCGAATGAATTCTCGCAGGCCATCGACTTGAATCGTCTCGGGGCGCTGGTCACCAAGACCGTGTCGCGGAACTACCGGGCGGGCAATCCGCCACCGCGCGTGTCGGAGATCGAGGCGGGCATGATCAACTCGATCGGCTTGCCGACCAAGGGGTTGCAATATTTTCTCGATGTGCAACTAGCCGAATACAAGCAGTTCACGCCACCGCTCGTCTGCAGCGTCACCGCCGAGAAGATCGAAGATTTCGGCGCGATGGCGCGGGATGTGAGCGTGCCTGGCGTCGACGTGATCGAACTGAATATCTCGTGTCCGACGCGGGAGCCCGGTGGCGGCAATTTCGCGTTGAACGAAGAGCACACCTACAAGGTCGTAAAGCTCTGCCGCGAGATGAGCGATAAGCCGCTCTGGGCGAAGCTCTCGCCGAATGCGGGCGATGTCTCGGCGGTGGCCGAGGCGGCGGAGAAGGGCGGTGCCAGCGCAATCACCGTGTCGAATACGCTGCTTGGCCTGAAGATCAACCTCGATACGTTTCAATCCAGCATCGGCAACGGTTACGGGGGCATCTCGGGGCCGGGTGTGAAGGCCATCGTGCTTCGCATGGTCCACCAGTGCTCGAAGTTCGTGAAGATCCCGATCATCGGCTGTGGTGGCATCATGCGTGCGGAGGACGTCGTCGAATATCTGCTGGCCGGCGCGACGGCAGTAGAAGTGGGCTTTGCAAGCTTTCGGAGTCCGACGGCAATGATCGCGATCATCGAGGGGCTCGCGACATGGTGCGAGAAGCGCGGCATCGAGCGGGTCGCATCGCTGACGGGCGGGATGGTCGATCATGTACGGAAGGATGTGTACGAGGCCGGAAAGATGGGGATCAGTTAAGTCAAGGCTATCTTCACCGCAGGGGACGCAGAGGACACAGAGGAAAGGCAATTCGAGGCATTGAACCGGCGTGGAGGATTGCGGTGCGGGTTCGGTTTCCGGATGTGAAGCGTTGCGGGATTGAATCGTCAATGTGACGCTCCAAGGAAACCTCTGCGTCCCCTGCGTTCCCTGCGTCCTCTGTGGTGAATCGGTATTGAATCGATAGAGATTGAGGGATCACGTAATGACCGACCGCATCACCCTTCGCAAACCCGACGACTGGCATCTGCATGTCCGGGACGGCAGCATGCTCAAGGCTGCGTTGCCGTTCTCCGCGCGGCATTTCGCGCGTGCGATCCTCATGCCGAATCTTGTGCCACCGGTCATCACCGTCAATGACGCGATCGCCTATCGCGAGCGCGCGCTGGCGGCGCTGCCCGCCGGCTCGACATTCCAGCCGCTGATGACGAGCTACCTGACCGACACCACCGATCCCGACGAAGTCGAGCGCGGTTTCAAGGCCGGCGTATTCACCGCGGTGAAGCTCTATCCGGCGAACGCGACCACCAACTCCGCTTACGGTGTGACCAGCTATGAAAAGGTCGCGCCCGTGTTCGAGCGCATGGAGAAAATCGGCATGCGCCTGTGCATTCACGGCGAGGAAGTCGATCCCGAGGTGGATGTCTTCGATCGCGAGGCGGTCTTCATCGAACGGCGTTTGATTCCGATGACGAAGCGCTTTCCGGGCCTGAAGATCATTCTCGAACACGTGTCCTCCGCGATCGGCGTGCAATACGTGCAGAGCGCGTTTCCGCAGGTGGCCGGCACGATCACCCCGTATCACCTTGAGCTCAATCGCACGATGTGGTTGGGTGGCGGGTTGCGTCCGTACATGTACTGCATGCCGGTCATCAAACGTGAGAGCGACCGGCGTGCGCTCGTGGCGGCGGCGACATCCGGTGGGAAGAGCTTTTTCATCGGGACTGATTCCGCGCCCCATGGCATTGCCAAGAAACTCAATGTCGTCGGCGCCGCGGGCCTCTTCAACGCACCGGTCGCGATCGAAACCTATGCGAAGGTGTTCGATCAGGTGGGCGCGCTCGATCGACTGGAACAGTTCGCAGCGTTGAACGGTGCGGCGCACTACGGATTGCCGCCGAACGAAGAGCGCATCACGCTCGAGCGCTCGGCCTGGACCGCGCCCGAGGAAGTTGCAGTCGAAGGCCCGGAAGAAAAGGCGCTCGTGTATCGTGGCGGCGAATCGATTCAATGGAAGGTGGTCGAAGCATGACGCACGTGGCAGCATTCATCGACAAGGCTGTGATGGCGGAGCTGACGGCGAAGATGTTGCTCGAGATCGAAGCGGTCCGATTCATGACCGACAAGCCGTTTATCTTTACGTCGGGTCTTGCGAGCCCGGTGTACACCGATTGCCGGCGGATCATTTCGTTCCCGCGCGTGCGCCAGACGTTGATGGATTTCGGCGCGGCGACCATCATGCGCGATGTCGGTTTCGAGCAGTTCGATGCGGTGGCAGGGGGCGAGACCGCCGGTATTCCGTTCGCCGCCTGGATGGCCGATCGGCTCGCGGTGCCGATGCAGTATGTGCGCAAGAAGCCGAAAGGCTTCGGGCATAACGCGCAGATCGAAGGGCATATCGTGGCGGGCCAGCGAACCTTGCTCGTGGAAGATCTCGCGACCGACGGCGGCAGCAAGGTCAATTTCTGCAACGCCCTGCGCACAGCCGGCGCGCAAGCCGATCACGTGTTCGTCGTGTTCTATTACGACATCTTCCCCGATGGCTTGAAGGTGCTCGCCGACATGGGCATCACCTTGCATAGTCTCGCGACATGGTGGGACGTCCTCGGCGTCGCGAAGGCGAGCAAGCGCTTCGATGCATCAACGTTGTCGGAAGTCGAGGCGTTCATGCGCGATCCACGCGGATGGTCGAAGGCGCATGGCGGTAGCGCGGGGTTCGGCGCTGACTAAAAAATCAACCACGGAGGACGCGGAGGACGCGGAGGTAAATCAAAAAATATGCGAAAGGCGAAAATCACTCTGATCCTCCGTTTCCTCACCTTCCGTCCCCGTGTCCTCCGTGGCAAATTTTTGAGAAAATGCTTTCAGCTCTCTACTCGCTAGTGCGCCCCGCCCTCGGTCTCGTCGACCCTGAAACCGCCCATCATCTTTCCATCTTCGCGCTGAAACACGGCCCGTTCTCTGCGCCTCCGGCAACCGACGATCCCATCCTCGCAACACGTGTGCTCGGCATCGATTTTCCGAATCCCATCGGGCTTGCCGCCGGCTACGACAAGGACGCCGAAGTCATGGATGCCATGCTGTCGATGGGCTTTGGCTTCGTGGAAGCCGGCACCGTCACGCCGCTGGCACAGCCTGGGAATCCCAAGCCGCGCCTTTTCCGTCTCGATGAAGACGAGGCGGTCATCAATCGATTTGGCTTCAACAGCCAAGGGTTGGCGCCATACGTCGAGCGGTTGCGGGCTCGTAGGGCGGCGATGCGTCGGGGCATCGTCGGCGCGAATGTCGGCAGGAACAAGACATCCACCGATGCGATCGCAGACTTCGTCGCGGGCATCGCGGCGGTTGCATCACACGCGGACTATCTCGTCGTCAACATCTCGTCCCCCAACACACCGGGCTTGCGCGCGTTGCAGGCGCGCGACCAGGTGGAGGCGTTGTTGCGCGCCGTGCTCGATGCGCGTAGAAAAGTGCTGCCCGATGCGAGCCGACTGCCGCCCTTGTTGGTGAAGATCGCGCCTGACCTCACCGAGGCCGAGCTTGCGGATATCGCCGAGGTCGCCTTGATCGTCGGTGTCGATGGACTCATTGTCGGCAACACCACGATCGATCGGCCGGATACGCTGCAAAGCGCGTATCGCGGTGAAACAGGCGGGCTTTCGGGCCGGCCGCTGTTCCTCAAAGCGAACGGCTGTCTTTCATCGATGTATCGGTACACGAAAGGCAAGCTTCCGATCATCGGGTGCGGTGGCGTTGCAAGTGGGCGTGACGCCTATGCGAAGATCCGCTCGGGGGCCTCGCTGGTACAGGTCTATTCCGCTCTCGTCTTCGGCGGCCCGGGCCTCGTGCCACGTATCAAGCGAGACCTCGCGAGCTGCCTGCGCCGTGACGGATTCAACTCGGTGGACGCGGCGGTCGGCGCCAATCATCGATAGAGCGGTGAACGTCCGTTCGCCCTGAGCTTGTCGAAGGGTGAACCGAGGGGCCTTTGCGTTTTCTACGGCATTCACCCTTCGACAGGTTCAGGGTGAACGGTTTACCGCAGATGTCATCTTCTCTCGTTCGCTCGCATGTGCCTCGCTGCCCACATGTCCCGCGCAATGATGTCCCGCGCAACGTTGTGGGCAGCGCCGCAAAGCGTAAAATGCCAGGCAGATCCAAGGAGACGCACCATGCATGTCGGACTCGCCGCAGTCTTCCAGAACCCCGGCAAGAAAATAGCCGATCGCGATGTCTATGCAAACGAATTGCGGCTCGCGGATCTTGCCGAGCCGCTCGGATTCGAGTCGATCTGGAGCGTCGAGCATCATTTCACCGACTACACGATGTGTCCCGATGTCGTGCAGTTCCTCTCGTACATGGCCGGTCGCACCAAGACCCTGCAACTGGGTTCGATGGTCGTGGTGCTGCCTTGGCATGATCCGATGCGGGTCGCCGAAGAAGTCTCGATGCTCGACAACCTGAGTGGCGGGCGGATGATCCTCGGCCTCGGCCGCGGTGCCGGTAAGGTCGAGTTCGACGGCTTTCGCTTGTCCATGGACGAGGCCCGCCAACGTTTCGTCGAATCGGCCGAGATGCTCCTCGCCGGATTGGAAAGCGGCACCTGCGAATACGACGGTACATTCATCAAGCAGCCGCGCGCGGCGATTCGTCCCGCCCCATTCAAGACGTTTCGCGGTCGCACCTATGCCGCCGCGGTGTCGCCGGAGTCCGCGCCGATCATGGCCAAGCTCGGCGTGGGCATGCTGATCATTCCGCAGAAACCGTGGAAAGAAGTGGCCAAGGAGCTTGACGCCTATCGCACGGTGTATCGCGAGGTGAACCACGCCGAGGCGCCGCCACCGGTATCGGCGGGTTGGACTTTCTGCCATGAGGACGCCGATCATGCCCACCAGATGGCGCGCCGCTACATTGGCGCGTACTTTCAAAGCGTGCTCGATCATTACAAGTTCGGCGATGATCACCTGACGCGCACGAAGGGCTATGAGTACTACGGCAAGATGGCCGAAAAAATCCAGCAATACGGCGCGGGCTCGGTCGCCGATTTTTTCGTCGACTTGCAGGTGTGGGGAACACCGGAGCAGTGCTATCAGAAGATCATGGATATCCACGCGCGCACGCACAACAGTCACTATGTCGGTGTATTCAGCTATGCCGGCATGCCTTACGCTGACGCCGAGCGCAGTCAGCGTCTGTTCGCCAAGGAAGTGATGCCGCGACTACAGAGGTTGCCGGGCAACACGCGCGATGCGCAGGCCGCTTGACGAATGCCAGCAGCCTCGACCACCTTAAGGATGGGCGGCTATCAGGGCCCGGCTTCGGTGCATACGCGCGGTGCCCATCTGCTTGCAGAGGAACTGGGTCGGCGTACCAACGGCGCGTGCGGCGTTGCGATCACCGACAACATTACCGCGCTTGGCCGCCAGTCGATCGCGCTGTTCGACATGGTCGAAGGCGACGAGTTGGATCTTTGCTATTTCGCGTCGAGCTATCTCGTGCAACGGGTGCCGAATCTCGCCATCTTCGATCTGCCCTTCACGATTTCCAGCCGGCAACAGATCACTTCACTGCTAGACACCGGGCTCGGTCGTGATCTGGCCGCCGATGTTGCCGCGCGCACCGGATTCGAGGTGCTTGGATTCTGGGACAACGGCTGCCGCCATCTCTCGAATCGAGTGCGCCCGATCGCACGGCCTGATGATTGTCGCGGCTTGGTGATGCGAACCATGAATAGCGCCGTTCATCTGGATACGTTTCGGGCACTCGGGTTCGAGCCCCGATTCATCGACGTCAAGGATTTTGTCGAAGCGGTGCGCTCGCATACGGTGGATGCGCAGGAGAATCCGCTCACCAACACGGTGAATTTCAAGATCCATGCGACGCACCGGTTCGTGAGCCTGTCCGCACATTTCTATGGCGTCGCGCTGGTCCTTGGAAACGCCAAGCGGATCGGCGCGCTGCCCTCGCCGGTGCGCAAGGCGCTTCAGGAATCGGTAGCTGCCGCCACCAAGGCGCAGCGTGCTTACGCGGTGGACGAAGACGAGAAGTGCCTTGCCGCGCTGCTTGCAGCGGGCGTCGAGGTTATCGAGTCCGAGGCGTTCGACCGTGCAGCCTTCGTGCGCGCGACGGCCGACGTAGTGAGCCGCACGAAGGGAACGATCGATGCGAAGGTCCTCGCGTACTTCGGGATTTAGCCTGAATCTTGGCCGTTGGACGATTTCTAAGGATGAAATAGAGAGGACGCAGAGGACACGGGGGAAGGCATGAAATCGATTCAGTGGGTGTGCAGCGACCGCGGATCGTACGCCTTGCGTATGGCAACCTGGCTTCCCGTTTTTCCTCTGCGTCCCCTGCGTCCTCTGTGGTTCATGCCATTCCAACGTCATTGAGTTGCCAATCTTCCGAAACGGCTTCATGATGGCGGCAGAACGAGAGTCGGCCCGCCGCTCGAGGGGCCGCAAGAGGAGACCCTGAAATGATGCCATCGAAGGCAAAGTCGGACCTCGCATTTCGCTTCAGCGTGCCGGAACGGCGCGGGCGCCTGTGATGGCGGCTGCTGGCTCATCGAGGTCCGGCGCATCGGGCCACGCGCCCGCCTCGCCGACGACGGCAACTCCCCTGCTTTCGATCGAAGGTGTCGCCAAGCGATTCGGGGGCGTGCGGGCGGTGGACGATGTGAGCATCGATGTTCCGCGCGGCAAGATCCTCTCGGTCATCGGCCCCAATGGCGCCGGGAAGACATCGCTCCTCAATATGGTGAGCGGATTCTATCGACCCGATGCCGGGCGCATCACGTTTGAAGGCCGCGACACCACGCGCTTCCCGCCGTCCCGCATTGCCGAGCTCGGATTCGCCCGTACCTTCCAGAACATCGCACTCTTCAAGGGCATGACCGTGCTCGACAATCTCATGCTCGGCCGCCATGTCCGCATGCGGTCGGGCGTGATCGGCTCATTCATCTATTGGGGCATGGCACAACGCGAAGAGATCGCGCACCGCGAGTTCATCGAAGACCTCATTGAATTCCTGAAGCTGCAGGATCTTCGCAAGCAGCCGGCCGGTGCCCTGTCCTATGGGTTGCAAAAGCGGGTGGAGCTTGGCCGTGCGCTCGCGCTCGAACCCAAGGTGCTGCTGCTCGATGAGCCGATGGGCGGCATGAATCAGGAGGAAAAAGAAGACATGGCGCGCTACGTTCTTGATGTGAACGATGAGCGTGGCACGACGATCATCCTGATCGAGCACGACATGGGCGTGGTCATGGATATCTCCGATCGCGTCGCGGTGCTCGATCAGGGACGCAAGATCGCCGAGGGCACGCCCGATGAAGTGCAACGCAATCCCGACGTGATTCGCGCCTACCTCGGCGGCAAGCGCGAACCGGATCACCGAGCGGCCCAATGAGCTCCAGCGCGAACGCCCAGGCATCGGTGTCGCACGACACGATTCCGCGGCGCCTGCGCGGGAATGCCCTGCGCATCCCGGATCGTCCGGCCATTCGCGAGAAGAATTTCGGCATCTGGCGGACGATGACCTGGAGCGAGTACTACGCCTGCGTGCTCGACATCGCGCGCGGCCTCGCGGCGCTTGGCTTCAAACGGGGCGATGCGCTTGCCATCATCGGCGACAACCGGCCGATGCTCTATGCATCGCTTCTCGCGGCGCAGTGTCTTGGCGGCCGGCCGGTGCCGCTTTATCAGGATGCGATTGCATCGGAGTTGGAGTACGTGCTCGAGCATGCCGACATCAGCATCGTCATCGCCGAAGACCAGGAGCAGGTCGACAAGATGCTGGCGCTGCAGGCGCGCTTGCCGCGGATCAAGCACATCGTCTTCTCCGACCGTCGCGGCATGTTCCATTACCGGAACGAGGGGCTGCGCTCGCTTGCCGATGTCATCGCGCTTGGCCGCGAGCTTGGCGCGAAGCAACCCGGAATGGTCGAAGCAGAGATCGAAAAAGGCAGTCCCGACGACATCGCGCTCATCTGCTACACCTCCGGGACGACCGGTCGGCCCAAGGGGGCGATGCTCTCGCATACCAACCTCCTCACCGCGGCGTCAGCATTCATTGCCAACACCGATCTGCGCGAGACCGATGATTGGATCGCCTTTTTGCCGATGGCCTGGATCGGCGACACGCTCTATTCGCTCGTCGTGCAGATCTTGACCGGGCTTGCGTCGAACTGCCCGGAAAGTCCCGAAACCGTGCAGCGCGATCTGCGCGAGCTTGGCCCCACCGCTTTTCTCGCGCCGCCCCGCATCTGGGAGAATCTGCTCACCTTGATCCAGGTGCGTGCCGGCGACGCGTCGTTCGTCAAGCGGCATCTGTTCAATTTCTTCCGCGACCGTGCCATCGAAGCGGAGCTATTGCGAAGTGACCGCAAGACCGTGCCGGTCATGCTGCGTGCCTGGACTGCCATCGGTGAAGTCCTGGTCTACGGTCCGGTGCGGGATCAATATGGGTTGCGCCGTGCACGCCTGTGTCTGACCGGCGGCGCGCCGCTTGGCGGCGATACCTTTCGGTTCTTTCGCGGCTTCGGTCTCAACCTCAAGCAGATCTATGGATCGACCGAACTGGGAGCGTTCTGTTCCATCCAGCCCGATGGCGAGGCGAGTCCGAACACCGTCGGCAAGCCCGCGGCCGGCATCGAAGTGCGCATCGCCGAAGGCGGAGAAGTGCTGGTGCGGGGCGGCAATGTGTTCCGGGGTTATTTGAAGCAGGAGGAAGCGACGCGCGAAGCGCTCGATGCGCAGGGTTGGTTTCGCACCGGCGATGCCGGGTTCTTCGATCCGGCCGGGCATCTGGTGATCATCGATCGTGCCAAGGACGTTGGCAAGCTCACCGACGGGACGCCCTTCGCCCCGCAGTTCATCGAGAACAAGCTGAAGTTCAGCCCGTACATCGGCGAGGCGATCGCATTTGGGGACGGTCAGTCGCGCGTGATGGCGATGATTGCGATGGCGTTGGTTCCGGTGGGGAATTGGGCCGAGCGCCGCGGCCTTGCGTATACGAGCTATCAAGATCTTTCGCAGAAGCCGGAAGTCCGCGCGTTGATCCGCGCCGAAGTCGCCAAATGCAACGCCGGCTTGCCGCCTGCGACGCGCGTCCAACGAATCCTGATGCTCGCCAAGGATTTCGATGCGGACGACGCCGAGATCACCCGTACCCGCAAGCTGCGCCGCCGGTTCATTGCCGAGAAGTACGCGGGGGCGATTGCCGCGCTCTATGGTGGTAAATCCGCAACGGAACTTGCCACTGAAATTACCTACGAAGATGGGCGGCGTGCAACCGTGACCGCAACAGTCGCTATTGAAGACGTCGAAGCACCGGCCAAGGAGCTCGCCAATGTTTGACTTCGAGTGGGGCTTTACGGTGGTGCTGTTGACCAACGGCGTGCTGATCGGATTGATGTATTCGCTGATCGCGCTTGGCTTCGTGCTCGTCTACAAGGCAACCGACGCGATCAATTTCGCGCAGGGTGAATTCGTGATGCTGGCCGGCTTCATCATCGCCGCGTTGGTAGTCTTGGGCGGGGCGCCATTCTGGCTTGGCGTGGTGATCGCGATCGCGGCGATGGTCATCTTCGGATTTGGCCTGGAGCGCATCGTGCTGCGCCCGCTGCTCGGGCGGCCGATCATCGCGGTCATCATGGCGACCATTGGTCTGGCGGCGGTGCTGCGGGGTGTCGCGCCGTTATTCCTCGGCGCCGAAACGCGCTCGATCGTGATGCCCATCGATGATTCGCCGATTTCATTCGGCCCGATCACCTTGCCGCCGGTGCAGTTGGTGGGTGCGCTGGTGAGTATTCTGTTCCTCGCCGGATTCACCTGGTTTTTCATGAAGAGCCGCGTTGGTGTGGCGATGCGCGCGGTGGCCGACAATCAGCAGGTGGCGATGGCGATGGGCATCAATGTGCAGCGCTACTTCGCGATCGCCTGGGGGCTGGCCGGGATTGTGTCCGCGCTGGGTGGATTGGTATGGGGTGCGCTGATCGGGGTCGACGTTCACCTTGCGCTGGTGGGCCTCAAGGTGTTCCCGGTCGTGATCCTGGGCGGGCTCGATTCGATTATCGGCGCGATTGTCGGCGGGCTCATCGTCGGCATCGTCGAGAACCTCGCGGCAGGTTATCTCGATCCGCTGGTGGGCGGCGGGACGAAAGACTTCGCACCGTACGTCCTCATGATCCTGATGTTGATGGTGCGACCGTACGGGATCTTCGGGAAGCGGCGGATCGAACGGGTGTGAGCGTTGAGCATGAAATTCACGGGCATTCACCACCAAGGCACCAAGACACCAAGGGGGAAACCGCGGATGAATCCTAATCGCGACAAAGGGCGCAGGCGTTCCTTCTTGGATAGGTGTTTCCAACCTTGCCGGACCTTGGTGTCTTGGTGCCTTGGTGGTTCAATCTTGATCGAGGTTTGAGGGGGTAGACGTGTTCCATCGCGAAAGCGGCAACTACAAGACCACCTACGCCGCCGACATGGCGCTCTACCCGCTGCCGGTCGCGCGCTGGGCGGTGGCGGCCTGCGCGCTGTTTGTAATGGTGCTGCCGTTCACGGTGCACGAGTACTACTTGTCACTCGTCAATCTGATCTTCATTGCGTCGATCGGCGCGCTCGGGCTCAACATTCTGGTCGGCTATACCGGCCAGATCTCGATCGGACACGCCGCGTTCATGTCGGTCGGCGCCTACACCGCGGCGAATCTCGCGACGCGCCTCGACCTGCCGTTCTGGATTACGTTGCCGGCGGGTGGCCTGATGGCGGCTGCGATCGGCGCACTGGTCGGCATCCCGTCGTTCCGCATCAAGGGGCTCTACCTCGCCATCGTCACACTCGCGGCGCAACTCATCATCGAGTGGACGATCAATCATGTGCCGTGGATTTCGGGCGGCGTGCAGGCATCGATCGAAGTCGCACGACCCACGTTGTTCGGCACGCAACTGAAGAGCCAGACACAGCTCTACTGGTTCTTGCTGGTGTTCGCGGTCATCGCGATCGTGGGGACGCTCAACCTCGTGCGAAGCCGCATCGGGCGCGCCTTCATCGCCATCCGCGACCACGACATCGCCGCCGAGATCATCGGGATCAATATCTTTCGCTACAAACTGCTCGCGTTTGCGATCAGCTCGTTCTATGCAGGCGTGACCGGCGTTCTCTATACGTACTATCTTGGCATCGCGAATTACGAGCAGTTCCAGATCGTCACCTCGATCGACTACCTTGCGATGATCATCATCGGCGGGCTCGGATCGGTGCTCGGTTCCATTTTCGGGGCGATCTTCGTGACCTTGCTGCCGATCGCGATTCGCCTGTTCATGGAGAATTTCGGCGCGTTCCTGTTCGCGGGCGCTGACGTGAACAACATTATTCCGAACGCTCGTCTCATCATTTTCGGCGGATTGATCATCCTGTTCCTGGTGCTGGAGCCGGAAGGCCTCAATCGACTATGGCGCAATATCCGCAACTACTTTCGCGTCTGGCCGTTTTCCTATTAGTGCGCAGTGGGTGTTCGTATGATTGATTTTCGAAGGAGAGCAACAATGACGATACTCGGTAGATGGATGGGTTCGGCCGCCATTGGCGTGCTGGCGATGCTTGCGAGCGGCGCGTCCCTCGCGCAAAAAGAGATCGTGCTGGGACTGCAATGCGATCGAACCGGCGCCACGCAGACCGTGGGCGTGTTTCTTTGCCCCGGCTATCACGACTACATCGCCCTGGTGAACTCGAAGGGCGGCGTCGAGGGCAACAAGATGAAGGTCCTCGAGATCGACCATGAGTACAAGGTGCCGCAGGCGGTCGAATCGTACGAGCGCCACAAGAAAGAAGGCGCGATTCTGATCAGCCTGTTCGGTACGCCGCAAACGATGGCGCTCACGCAAAAGCTCACCGAAGACAAGATCGCCGGCACATCGCCCGGCTTCGGCTCCGCGGCCGCCGCCGACGGCAAGAAGTATCCCTATATCTTCCCGATCGCCGCGACGTACTGGTCACAGGTCGCGGGCGCCGTGCACTTCGTGAAGGAGCGCCTCGGTAATAACCTGAAGGGCAAGAAGATCGCGTATCTCTATTTCGATAATCCCGCCGGCAAGGAACCGCTGCCGATCATCGAGGATCTTGCCAAGCAGGAAGGTTTCGAGCTGCGTACGTTCGCGGTGCCGCCGCCCGGTGTGGAAATGGGCGCGCAGGCGCTCGATATCACGCAGCGCTTCCGCGCCGATTTCGTGATTGCACATCTGTTTGGCCGGTCGCCCTCGGTGTCGATCAAGGAATTGAAGCGGGTCGGCTTCCCGCTCTCGAAGGTGATCTCACTCGTATGGGGCGCCTCGGAAGCGGACATCGAAGCGGCGGGTGGCTGGGGCGTCGCCGAGGGGTACTACGGCATCCAGTTCGCCGGTGTCGGTAGCGACTATCCGGTTCTCAAGGAAATCGCGGATATGTACAAGGCACAAGGCAAGCCCGTGCCCAAGGAAATGAACTCCACCGTGTTCTACAACCGCGGCGTGCTGGTCGCGGCGATTCACGTGGAAGCGGTGCGCAACGCGATCAAGGCCAAGGGCAATGCGAATATCACCCCCGAGGACGTGAAGTTTGGATTCGAGAAGATCAAGGGGTTCACATTGGGTGGTTTGGTTCCGCCGCTTGAAATCAGCGCCGCGGATCATGAAGGCGGCGGATGGATCCAGGTGTTCCAGGCGAAGGGCGGGAAATGGGTGAAGGCCTCCGAATGGTACCGCGCCTATCCCGAGGTGTTGAAGAAGCATCTAGGGCAATAGCCTTATGTGAACCGCAGGGTTAGGAAATACTGATGCTTGCCCTCAACAACATCGAAGTCGTCTACGACGGCGTCATCCTGGTCTTGAAAGGTGTCTCCATCGAGGTGCCCGACGCCAAGATCACCACGTTGCTCGGTGCGAATGGCGCGGGCAAGACCACCACGCTCAAGGCCATTTCAGGCGTGTTGCGGGCGGAGCGCGGCGAGGTGGTGAAAGGGTCGATCGAGCTGCGTGGCGAGCGGATCGATCGGTTTCCCCCGCACGACATCGTGACCCGCGGCATCGTGCAGGTGTTCGAGGGTCGGCGTGTTTTCGAGCATCTCACCGTCGAAGAGAACCTCGTCGCGGGCGGTCATACCGTGGTCGACCTGAAGACCGTGCGCGATGGGATCGATCTCGTCTATACCTACTTCCCGCGCCTGAAGGAACGCCGTGGGCAGGACGCGGGCTACCTGTCGGGCGGTGAGCAGCAGATGCTGGTGATCGGGCGCGCGCTGATGTCGCGGCCCAAGCTGATGATGCTCGATGAACCCTCGCTCGGTCTCGCACCGATGCTGGTCGAAGAGATTTTCGGCATCGTGCGCCGTTTGGTGCAAAGCGAAAAAATCGCCGTGCTGCTGGTCGAACAGAACGCGGCGCTCGCCCTCGATCTCGCCGACCATGGCTATGTCATCGAGAACGGCCGGATCGTGCTCGAAGGATCCGCGGATTCGCTCCGCGAGAACTCCGATATCAAGGAGTTCTACCTCGGGTTGAATGAAGGCGGTGCGCGGAAGTCGTACCGGGACGTGAAACGGTATCGGCGCCGGAAGCGTTGGCTGTCTTAGGAATCAGCGCGGGATCTCACGGGGTGTGCGACTCCGTTCGGGCTGAGCTTGTCGAAGTCCGAATGCATGAGGCCCTTCGACAAGCCTCTCGAAGGGCTCAGGCCGTACGGCGGTCGCGGCGACCGCTACTTCATTTCGGCCGCGGTCACCTGTTTGCCGTCCATTTGCGGGCCGCGCGCCAACTGGCCGGCGAGTTCATACGCGTCCACAAGCTGACGGGCGCCGCGCATTGATGAGTAACGCTCCTGGTAGACCTTGCGGGCGTTGTGTCCCATTGCGATCATCGCCTCGGGATGCGTATTGGCCCACTGCATCTTGCGCGCAAGGTCTTTGGCATTGCCGGGCTGGAACAAGAGACCCGTCCGGCCATCTTCTACGATCTCGTCGAATCCGCCGATCGCACTGGCAATGACCGGCAGCCGCGCACCGAACGCCTTGATGAGCATGTCGGGGAATCCGGTATAGCTCGGGGCGGGCGCCACCAGGAAGCGGGCGCGCGTCATTTGCTCGGCCAATTCGGCATCGCCCAACGGTCCAAGAATATTGAAGGCCGGGATCTGCTCGGCCAGAACCGTGTCTTCGCCATAGCCGGCGATATCGACCGTTACTTCGCTCGATTCGTGTGCCGCCTGCATCAACGTGACAAACCCGCTTGCCTCGTTCAAGGGGCCGGCGAACAGTGCGTTGGTACGCGGGCCATCGTCAGGAAGCGGGATATCGATATAAGGCGCTCGCACGATGACCTTTTCGCGCGGCAGTCCGCCATCGATCAGCTTGCGCCGTGCGTAGTAGGTGGGGGCTAGAAATAGCGTAACGGTCCGCGAGAAATTGCCCATCAATTCGTGGATGGCCAACGTGGCGGCAAGCCCGGCCGACGCGCTGAGCGTGTCGCCCTTGCATTTCCTGACGACACCCTTCATTCGCCCATGACCGAGGCAGTCTTCGCAGCGCTTCTGGCCACGAAAGTAGGTGCCCTTCAGGCAGTGAAGCTGGAAGTCGAGCGCCGACTGCACCAATGGGAGGTCGAACTGGCGCGCCACGCGATATACGCTTGGGGAAAGCTGCGCGTTCCAGTCGAGCATATGAATGATGGTGGGCTGGAACTGCGTGACCCGATCGCGAAGACGGTCGAGGGTCTCGAGCCACCAGAACGGCTGCACTAGCCGCACGCCCCAGCTGAACTGGGCCGGATCGTGGCGTCGTCCCGGGAAAAGCTCGACGGCATGCCCCGCCCGCTGGAGCGACGCTTCGAGATCAGCGATCCCCGGCTCCCCGTATCCGCGATGTGAACCACGGTCGTACACCACCAACACGCGCAGCTTCATGATACTCAAACGCCCCCGTATGACAGGCTCTGACACGTCCGTCATTATTCGTAGGCCAGGCACACGGCAGTCGTCCGTGTTGCCCAGGCTAGTTTCAACGAGGCCCGCTCTTTATTGACTGCTCCGAGAGCGATTGTTGAGGCGGGGACCGTCGGCTCGGTGGCGTGCAAGAACCGCCACCTTGTTCCTTGTTATAAGTATGACGCATCCGATCAACCGGTCAAGCGGCCGAAAGTCTTAACTGCTTGACAGGGTTTGCCGTACGCCGATCGGATGCAGACGGTGCGCGCTTACCCGGCAGCGGGCTCGATTCAGCGGGTGACCGCACCACGATGCCAGCGGTCCGGCTGCGGTGAACAACGCGCCGCGCGAGGTATCCCCACGGTCGAAATATCACAGGGAGGGATGCGCGATATGCTGCGTCTCACGCCCATCTGACCAAGGAGAATTCGATGACTGACCGCTACGCCCGCTATACCCGCCTAACATTTGATCATCCGCATGATCGTGTTTTGCGGGTCACGATGAATCGGCCGGAGCGTCTTAACGCCGCTGACCAGGCGATGCACGCGGAACTTGGCGACATCTGGCGCGATATCGACGCGGATCCGGATGTCAACGCCGTCATCCTCACCGGAGCGGGCAAGGCGTTTTCCGCGGGCGGTGACTTCGACATGATCGAGAACATCATGAACGATCCGAAGGCCCGGGCCCGCAACTGGAAAGAAGCGCGCGATCTCGTCTACAACGTCATCAATTGTTCGAAGCCGATCGTAAGCGCCATGCGCGGACCGGCCGTCGGCGCTGGCCTCGTCGCTGGGCTGCTTGCGGATATTTCGATCGCCGCCAAGGACGCGCGCATCATCGATGGTCACACCCGTCTTGGTGTCGCGGCAGGCGATCACGCGGCGATCATTTGGCCGCTACTATGCGGAATGGCGAAGGCGAAGTACTACCTGCTGCTGTGCGATCCGGTCAGTGGCGCCGAGGCCGAGCGGATCGGGCTCGTCTCGCTTGCGGTCGATGATGCCGATCTCGATGCCAAGGCGCTCGAAATCGCGACACGCCTGGCCGAGGGCGCACCCAGTGCGATTCGCTGGACCAAGTATGCGCTTAACAATTGGTTGCGCATGGCCGGCCCAACGTTCGATACGTCGCTCGCGCTCGAGTTTCTCGGCTTTACCGGCAACGAGCCGCGCGAAGGCCTCGCTTCGCACCGCGAGAAGCGGAAGCCGAAATTCGATCCCTACAATCCTGTTTGACCGGCGAACGCCCGATCGTTATCCCTGTGGCCCCTGTGGCCGAGACTACAGGGGGGGGCTTATCTCGCGAGGAACGCACCCGCCGGAATCGCGAACCCGACGAAAATCAGCCCGGCAGCCAGCGCGACAATGACCCAGGGGATCCATTTCTCCAGCACGGGCGATGACGATTGGGTTCCAGCGTCTGCGTGGGCGTGATCCTCGGGATGCGAGATATGCGTGCTCATTGCGTCGACCTCCGGCTGAAATAAAGCGGGTTGGACAACGCTGAATTTGAGCGCCGATTTCCACCAAAGTTCCTCGGGCTTACGTCAGCCAGGGGTTGATCACTGGAATGCTCAGATCTTGAAAGTGCTTGACGTTGCGAGTCGCGAGCGCAGCGCGTCGCGCAATTGCGATTCCCGCGATCTGGGTGTCACGCATGTCAACCGGTCGTCCCGCTCGCTGACGTTTCGCGGCGAGCGTTGCAGCGGCGTCGGCGGCACCACGATCAAAGTCCACGATGCGGTTGCCAAGATCTTCGTCAAGAAGAGACTCGAACGCCGCTTCCAGAGCGACACGCTTGCGGCTGTTCGGCAGCAGCGCGAGTCCGAGGCGCGCCTCGAACAGCGTGATACTCGTGATCCAAATCGATTCCGCGGGTTGGCGATCGAGCCATTCGACCACGGCGGATTCGGGCGCCCGTTGCATAAGCGCGGACAAGACGTTGGTATCGAGAATGATCACGCGTTGAAATCAGCGGGGCTCACACCCTGGCCGCGAAGTTCCGGAAGATCGGTTGTGAGTCCCGTCCCCTGGAATCGTGCTGCGATACGGGATCCTAGGTTCGTGATCGGGCTGTTCTCTTCCTTCGCGGCATTGCGCAGGATTTCGCGCACTTCTTCTTCCATGCTCCTGCCGCGCCGTTCCGCTCGGCGCTTCAATCGCGCCTTGACCGACTCTTCGAGTTGGCGCACGACAATTTGGGCCATCACGACCTCTCGTCGAATGTTAAGATATCACGATATCATTCCACTCGCGAGGAAGCAAGCGACGCATCCAAGCGACCGGGTCGAGGTGATGCAAACGTCGCTTTGTGGCGATCGGGCCATCCGGTCATTCGACTGTCCCGCCTCAAGTGCCCGCCCTTGCCGCTCACTCTGGGTTTGGCTAGGAATCCGGGCGTTCTGTCGTGCCGATTCCCGACGTTTTTACCGGCGCATAAAACGTGCCCTCGACCTCGACGATATCGTCCTGGTTAAGCCGGGCCACTTCAACAATGGTGCGCGGCGGATAGGGCCCCGTTCCCCACAACTGCTCTTGCACGTCGTTGACGATCGGCCGATGGCGCGCCATATCTGTTACGTACACCACGAGCCGCACCGCATCCCGAATCGTCGCCCCTTCGGACTGAACGATCCGTTCCATGTTTCGAAAGGCTTGCAAAATCCGAGCCGTCTCGCCCTCCACGAGCGTGTTGGTCGCCGGATCAATGCCTCGCATGCCGGCGACAAAGACGAAATCACCCGCGCGCGTACCGACGCTCCACGGTCCGGTAGGGGCGATAGCGCCGGCGGGCGAGAGCGTCCTCACGGATGAGGCGTGGTGCGGGGGCACGACCTTGTGCGAATCGCTCATCGGTACGGCCCGCCTTCATGCGAGCCAGGAACTCCGGTCGTCCGCGCAGCGATATCGGTGATGGAAGCCGCCGGCGCGGCGGTAGGGATCAGCCGGTATTTGTTTTGCACGAAACCGAATGGATAGGCCTCGCTGGAAAGGAGTTCCAGATGCACGTCGCCATGCAGCGAACCGAACAGCGGTTTGCCCGCGCCAAGCAGGATCGGAATAACAGTGATGGTCATTTCGGCGATAAGTCCTGCTGCGAGGAAGCTTTGAATCGTGAGCCCGCCGTCAATATAGAGGTGCCGGTGGCCCTGCTCGGCGAGCCGTTTCACCAGGACCGCGGGTAGGTCGGCCACTAACGAAACGGTCGACGGCGTCGGTCGCGGCAATGACCTTAACGTATGGCTCAGCACCACCACGGGGGTCGAACCGTAGGGCCACTCTTCGAATGACATGGCCTGTTCGAATGTGTTGCGTCCCATGACTAGACCGTCGATCGTGGACATGAACGCTGCATAGCCGCAGTCCTCGCCCTGCGGCACAACGGCATTGGCCGCATGAAGCCAATCGATGCTTCCATCGCTTCGCGAAACGAAGCCATCAAGACTCGTGGCGATGAACACGGAGCAGCGGATGGTCACTTTGAAACCTCCCAGGTGCCTCCACGTCGTCATGATCCGCCCGGTACGGACCCGCATGCCGTGGCGATGTGGGGAGGGCCGGATGCAAGCCGTCCCATACGCGATTGGGCTTCACCGCTCTAGCCTGGAATCTCGGGCTCGACGAGTGTGGCAAGCTGCGCGAGCGACTCCTGCCAGCCGAGATAGCACATCTCGAAGGGAATGACTGCAGGTATCCCTTCTTGCACGATGTTGATCTCGGTGCCGCAGGAAACTTTCGTTAAAGACACCGTCACCTGAATTTCCCCGGGCAAGTTCGGGTCGTCGAACTGGCGGGAGCCACTTTGCCATCGCATCGGCGTCCACGAACGCCCGATATACACGCTCTGGCACTGCTCGGAGCACGCGATGCAATCGTACGGTTCCTGTGGGCATTGTCGGTTCTCCTTTCGATGTGCCATTCCGCGGAGAGCGGCTCCATGTTATTGCGAAAGCTGTCGGCGTGCGCGACCGCCCGGTGTCCTATTGTCTGCGATCGCAAATCCCGATGAACGAAACGCCGATCGGCGTCCAAATCGGCGTGCGCATCCGCTCAATCAGGCATCGCGGATCCAACTCGCGTCGTTGAAGTAGCGGGCGCCGCACTCCGCGGCCCCGCTATAGCCTTCCCGGTCCAAGCAATCCCCATAGTATCCAAGCTCATCGTCCGTGCCCCGGGCTTCTTGAACAACGGATTGAGACGACCGCTTCGGGTCGTGTCAATCCTCTAGGGTTAGGCACCACTGGCTGAGCGGTTGAGTTTTTCGCCGCAAGGAGGAACGTGAGGTTGAAAGTGACGCTTCGGTTCACACGCGCGCGATCAGCGGAAAGTTCTCTGGGTGCCGAATTGATTCGACGGAAAGATCAACGTCGAGTCTTGGCCAATACAGGTGGTCGACAGTGGGCCACTCCACGTCGGAAATCTGCTCAATCGTTGCCTGCCGAAACCAAGGAAACTGATCGAATGGCACAAGGAGTTCTTCTTCGTCGAGGAGAATCCAGAACCCGTGTGGGGACACGTTGGTAACTTCAGCTACCGAAGTGCTTGTTCCATGCATTGGTGATCTCCTCGATGTGCCGCTCCACGGCCGACTTGGCATCGGCGATCTGCCGCTCTGACAGCCCAACTTGCCTTGCTAAGGTCATTTGTGGGGTAAGCCAGAACTTGGCCTCGCCATCTGTGTGTAGCTGAGTAGCCATCGCCTCGATCTCGTCGGGACTTTGCTGTGGTGCCCAACGACGCTGTAGAAAAATCATCTTAGAAGCACTCATTGTTTTATTCTGCACCGTCGGAACATTCAAGGCAATGGCAGGGCGAATCGTTACCCCTTCCGCGTAGAGAGCGCCCCTTGCCATGGCTCGCTACAAACACATCGATACCAGCCCGCGCATGCTGGCGATCGATCTTCACAAGCAATTACTGCCAGGAACAATCGAACACGCACTGAACCACCTGCTCGATCACGAAATCAACTTGCGCGAATTCGATAAGCGCTACAAGAACGATCTGGTCGGTGCCTCAGCAACTCCACCGGCGATGTTGTTGAAGGTCGTGCTGTTCGCCTATGCGCAAGGCATCGTCAGCAGCCGCGGCATTGAAGCGGCCTGCCGGGCGCACGTTACCTTCATCTCCCTGTGCGGCGATTCGATGCCGCACTTCACCACCATCGCCAACTTTGTCAGCACACGGGGCGATGACATCGCTCACGTGTTCGGGGCGGTGCTGGCGATCTGCGATCGAGAAGGCTGATCGGCCCGGTGGCGCCTGCCCCGGACACGATCCGGGGTTCGCCATCGAGGGGGTGAAGCTGCCCAGCAACGCAAGGATTGGCTCGTCAAGAATCCCGAGGATCGGCGCGGTGCCAAACAGAAGAACCGTCAGCCCTCGATCAGGAAGAGCAACCGCACCGACAACGACAGCGCGAAGATGGCCACCAGCAAAGGCGTCATCCAGGGCTACACCGGGGTGGCGGCGGTCGATGCCAAGCACCAGATTATCGTCAGTGCGCAGGCGCATGGCACCGGTTCCGAGCAGGAGACCTTGATCTCGGTGGTGGAGGAGATTAAGCCGATCCTCGCCGCGAACACGCTGATCACCGCCGATGCCCGATACCATAGTGAAAGCAATCTCAAACAACTGGCCGACCGCAAAGTGGATGCACTGATCGCCGGCAACGACATGCGCAAACGCGACGAGCGCTTCGCCGATCAGGATAAACACAAAGCCAAGCCCGACCCGTTATGGGACAAATCCGCATGGGGGAAAAAGGACGCGCTATTCGGCCCAGACGAATTCTTCCACGATGAAGAGGCCAAGGTGTGGATCTGCCCGAACGGGGGAGTTCCTCTACCAGAACGGCGGCAAGGTGGTCATCCAGGCACGCGAAGGGGTGAAGTTCAAAGGAGCCAAACGCGTGTGGGGTCCCTGCCCGCTGCGAGACCCATGCCTTCGCCATCCCGAGCGCACCGCCGTGCGTCAGGTGGTGTTCTTCAAGGGCACGGTACCAGGCACGCAAGAATCCTTCAGCGACAAGATGAAGCGCAAGATCGATTCACCCGAAGGGCGTGTGAAGTACGGGCAGCGATTCGCCACGGTGGAACCGGTGCTCGGCAAGCTGCGCTACAACAAGGGCCTTGATCGGTTCACGCTGCGTGGCAAGAAGAAAGTCGATATGCAGTGGACGCTGTTCTGCCTTGTCCACAACATTGAGAAGCTGGCGCACAACGGATTTGCGCAGTAACGAAGAGCCGAGAGGCGAAATACGCCTCGTTGATCGATCAACACGATCAATTCCGCCGTGGCTGCAAACAGTTAGGCGCAACGCAAGACACTGAACGCCATCAACGCAGAAATATCGCGGCGTGGGCGGCTTCGCGAAAAGTGAAAATTCTACAACCTCAACGTCGCTCATAGCCGGCTCGCATAAGCAGAGCGAAGCGGCGCTTATGCGAGCCGGGTTGGGCCGGATTTCCGATCGCGGGACACCGAACCCAGTCCTTCGTCACGAAGCCCGTCACCACTCAATTCCTCGACACTAAAATTGATCTCGGTCTTTTAGGAACGGCGTCCAGACGCCGCGCTCACCCACCCGCGCCGAGCCGTTCCGCCGCGGCGAGAAAATCCGCCACGCTGCGTCCGGGTTCGTTGCCGAAGCGATCGCGCGTGATCTCGAGGTCTTGGATCCGGTAGACCCGAAACACTCGGAAGGCGAACTCGGTTTCGCTCCATCCCCCGAGCGTCCACGTCCCGCCAATGTAGCGCAGGCAGAGGGGACGTACCCGCCGCGCAATTACCGAACCATCGCCCTGGGTGTAGCGAAAAATGAGGACGCGCATCCCGGAAATCGCAGACCGGAGTTCGCGCAGCGCCCGCTTCACTTCCGCGGACACGCGAAAGTCCGGCACGATCAGACCTGGATCGTCCAGTCGGTGCTTGAGCGACGCCGGCAGCACCGCGTCCACCTTGGCGAGTACCGTATCGGCGGCGGCGTGCAGGCCCTCGTCGGCGCAGCTCTGCACCAGACGCGCCCCGAGCACCAGTGCCTGAATCTCCTCCGGCGTGAACATGAGCGGAGGAATCTGGTATCCGCCGCGCAGCCGAAAACCGACACCGGCCTCGCCTTCGATCGGCACGCCCGAGAGCGACAGGTCCCGGATGTCCCGGTAGACGGTGCGACGCGACACGCCGAGGCGCTCGGCGAGCCGTTCGCCAGTCTCGCTGCGCCTTCGGCCAAGCAGGAGGATCAACTGGAAAAGGCGGTCCGCGCGGCGCACGTGAGGTCTCCGATCACTAGTGACATAGCGCTGTCAACAGCCCCTGCGTAAAATAACTCTGGACGATCGCGCACCGATCTCCAAGCCACCGCCATCAAGCTGCTTAAAGGAGCATTCCATGTCAAGCGTCATCAACTGGTTCGACATCCCGGCCACCGATCTGGACCGTGCTGCCCGGTTCTTCGAGACCGTGCTGGCTATCTCGCTCATACGGGAAAACATGCTCGGCGCCCGAATGGCGATCTTCCCGTCCAAGCCCGGCGAGGCAACCGGCGCCATCATAGCCCGCGACGGCGTCACCCCAGGCACCACCGGCTCGACCATCTACCTCAAGGCCGGCGCGGACCTCTCCTCCGCGCTCAGCCGCGTGGAGGCCGCGGGAGGGAAGGTTTTGCACCCCAAGACTTTCATCAAGGAAGGCTGGGGCTACTTCGCGATCATCCTCGACAGCGAAGGCAACAGCATCGGCCTGCAATCCCCCAACTGACTGGCCATCACTCAGAAAAGGACCTGCCATGATCAGCACGATTCGCAAGCGTCTTGTCGCCGCCGGCCTGTCGGTTCTCGCCGCCTCAGGCATGGTGCAAGCCCAGGATTCCACGCCCCCGGCTCATCCGGTTGTGCATATGGAGATTCTTGGAGTCGACGCACCCCGCCTGCAGCGCTTCTACGCCGATCTCTTCGGCTGGAAGATCACGCTCAACCCCGCCGGTTACGGCTATGTGCCGGTTGCACCGGCGCCGCCTGTTGCGCTCACCGGAGGAATCGGCCGGAGTCCGCACGGCCAGCCGCTCACGATCTTCTACGTTAAGGTAGTCGATCCGGCAGCCACGCTGAAGCGTGCCGAGGCGCTCGGTGGGCGAATTGCGATGCCCCCGGTCGAAGTGCCCGGCGGAATCACCTTCGCCCGTTTTGCCGATCCGGAGGGCAATATCGTCGGCATCGTTCGGCGGCCGAACTAGGCTGCGTGCGAACCGATTCAAACTCTTGCAAGGCCGCGTTGACGGCTAAATCCAACTGGCGTGATCGTCGCGGCGGCTGTCATATGCAACGGCTGGCAACGCAACGGACACGCACGAAACCACCGTTCAACGAATCTTGAAAGGGGCGCATCCTCCCTGCCCTCCAGGCCCAACGTCGCGCTTGAGAGGCGGCCGCACCAATGAAGAGTGTGCGCCCGACATGGGCATGAACTGATGGGGTGGAAGTCCCCTGTGGGAGTAACCGACTTGTCGCATTGGACAAGGATAACCACTAGCCGAGGGCAAGGGCAACACCGCGAGGGGTTGTCTGAAGGAAGCCGGAGTGCAAAGGTGCGAGCCGACGGACAGAAATCGCATAGAAGGCTCAGCCCTGGGGCGAGTCAGCACCTGATGACGAAGCCCGCGGTGCCCAGGGGCAGGGTCAATGCGGCGGTTGTGCACCGAGAGCGCATGGTCTTATTCGGGGAGATCTGTGCGGGGTGGCGGGGTGAGTGCGATCGTGCAGTAGCCAGGCGGGCCCGCTGGCGTACCAAGGCCCAGGCGCAGCGGAAGGTTGTCGGCCGTTGCGAGCGAATCAGACAACGAACACGA
>JBJXGX010000283.1:0-8687 GCA_046160305.1 Burkholderiales bacterium | reverse complement strand
GGTTGCAGTTCAATCTGCCCGCCGAATCGCTCGGTATCCTGATGGTGTCGCTTGCGCTCGGTACACCGACGCTCGGATTGATCGGTGCCATCGGCGCGGCATTGACGCTCGGGCTGCGAAGCGCCGGCGTGTTGGTATCGCTCCTCGTATTGCCGTTGTACGTTCCGGTGCTAATCTTCGGCGCTGGCGCGGTGGAGGCGGCGGCATCCGGCGTGAGCGCGGGTGCGCATTTGTCGCTGCTCGGCGCGTTCCTCGCTATCACCGGGTTCTTCGCTCCCTGGGCGACAGCGGTCGCTTTAAGGATCTCGGTCGAATGAATTGGTTCAAATGAATTGGTTCAAATGAATTGGTTCAAATACGCGGCACCGCAGGCGTTCTATCCCCTCGCCGGATGGATGGCCCGGGCGTCATTCGCCGTCGCGGCGGTCCTGGCGATCGTGGGCCTTTATATCGGCTTTTTCGTCGCCCCGACCGATGCCCAGCAAGGCGAGTCGTACCGCATCATCTTCATTCATATCCCGGCCGCCTGGATGTCGATGCTGATCTACCTCGTCATGGCGTTCTGGGCCGCCATCGGCCTTGCCTTCAATACCCGGCTGTCATCGATGATGGCCTTGGCGCTCGCGCCCACCGGTGCGTTGATGACTTTCCTTGCGCTCTGGACCGGCTCGCTCTGGGGCCGGCCGACATGGGGAACGTTCTGGGTATGGGACGCACGCCTTACCTCGGAATTGATCCTGCTGTTCCTCTATCTTGGATTCATCGGCCTGCACGCCGCCATCGACGAACCGCGGCGCGCTGACCGCGCCGCCGCGCTGCTCGCCATCGTCGGCGTCGTCAATGTACCCATCATCTATTTTTCGGTGCAATGGTGGAACACCTTGCACCAGGGTGCCTCGGTGAGCCTCACGAAAAGTCCGACCATGGCGGCGACGATGCTCGCAGGCATGCTGACCATGACCTTTGCGTTCTGGGCCTATTGCATCGCCGTCTCGCTGATACGCGTACGGGCCATCATTCTCGAGCGCGAACGCCGCGCCGACTGGGTCGCCGATCTTGCGGAGGCGCGAAAATGAAATGGCAGAGCATCGAGCACTTCCTGTCGATGGGCGGCTATGGGCTTTATGTATGGGGATCGTACGGCGCGACGATTGTCGTCGCGCTCGTGGAAATCGCGCTTTTGCGAAAGCGCGTGCGCTCGGCCCTCAAACGCGCATCCGACGGCTCATCGAGATCTGAAACCTGAAGGCAAGGAACCCGGATCGGCGATCAACGCCCGTCAAGGCACAACAGCGTCGATGACGATCGCGACATTGCTGGCGCCGACCTTCACTGTTCCAGATAAGCCCTGCAAGTCACCGCTCTTCGGCGTTGCATCACCGCTTCGCGAAATGCGCGCGCCCACGATCACCGCGCTCGCCCCGGAGAGTTTCATCGTGGGCGCCATCGCCTGCGCGTCGTCGAGGTTGAATGAATAGGGCAGGTCCTTCACTTGCCGCTTCACGATCGCCAAAGGCATGCGCGGCCCTTCGGCAGCACGCGCGAAGATATACATCGTGTCCTCACGATCCACTTTACCCGCCAGCGCAGGAGCAAGCTTCACGGTGCCGGTAATGCGGGCGGTGCCAGGCGCCGGTGCGATGCCTTCGTCGCCTTTTGCTGACGACTTGATGCCGCCCAGTTCGCGCGCCTCGGCAATGTTCGCCGCGATCATTTCCCCGAAAGCCGAGTCAGCGCGAACGCGTTCCCAGAAGCCGATCGCGGTACGATAGTCCTTGCGTTCGAACGCTTCGGTCCCGGCCAATGCCAGTGCCTTGGAATGCGTCGGCTCGAGGGCGATGGCCTGTTGCACGAGCTCGAGCGGCTTACCCGACAGCTTTCCTTCTTGCGCGACGGCCAGCGCATCGGCATAGTCGGATAAAAGATTCGCGTCCTGTGTGACCAGTGCCCCGGCACGGCCAAAGGCGCGCGCGGCCTCTGCATAACGGCGCAATGCATAGTAGCTGCGCGCCAACATCACAAACCCTGCCTCGTCAGGCTGCTGTTCGAGTTTCGCGGCAAGCTTGGCGATGAGGTCATCGATTTGATCCTGCGAGATCGTGCCCCGCTGCGCTGCCAATTGGGATGTCGCTAATCCATCAGGGTTCCCGATCTGGAGGTAGAGGCCCGCCGCGGCGATACTGATGCCGATACCGAGCCCCGCGGCGGTCCAACGCCCGCCGACTCTTGCGAGCGTAGGGTGTGGCGCCGGCCCCGCCTCGTCGAGTACGCGTCGCTCGATCTCCCGGCGCCCTTCATCATGCTGCGCCGTCGTAATGGTGCCGGCCGCGAGATCACCATCGAGCTCGGCGAGCTGGTCGCGCAGGATGTCGAGATTCGAGACAGCGGCGTCAAACCGCGCATCGCGACTACGGCGAAGGAGCGGAACGATGATCCAAGCCACTGCAACCAGAACGAGCACCGTCGCGGTTACCACGAAGCCGATCATGTTCGATCCTGCCCGCCACCACCCGAAAGAAGCCGCGCGGCCTGCATCCGTTGTTCATCGCTGAGCGGCGCATCGCTTTGCAGCCGAGCGCGTCGTGCCCGAATCACGCGAACCAGCAGGGCTATTCCTCCGAGGATAAACAGACCTGGGCCGAACCAAAGCAGCAGGGTTGCGGACTTGAGAGGTGGGCGATAGAGCACGAAGTCGCCATAGCGCGTCACCATGAAATCGACGATGTCCGCGTCGGTTTTGCCGGCAGCGATCTGGACGTTGATTTCGCGGCGCAGATCGACCGCGAGCTCGGCATTGGAATCGGCAATGGTTTGATTCTGGCAGACCAGACAACGCAGCTCCGCGGCAAGCGCGACCGCACGCGCCTTGGCGACGGGGTCCATCTCGGTCGGCACCGCCTCCTTGGCCTGCAGAGCCAGGGATGCGACGGCTATCAGCAGCGCAACGATAACGTGAATCATGACTTCTGTAGTTCACGTACGAGTGGAAGCATTTTCTTGTCCCACGCGTCGCGCGTCACCGGACCGATGTGCTTGAAGCGAATGATGCCACGCCGGTCAATCAGAAATGTCTCGGGCACGGCGTACACGCCGAAATCGATGCCGATGCGCCCGTCGGTATCCACAACTGAAACGTCGTAGGGATCACCGAACTGTTTGAGCCAAGCCTTGGCCTGGTCCTCTTTGTCTTTGTAATTGAGACCAACGATCGGGATCGTGTCCTGCTTGGAAAGTTCGATCAACAGCGGATGCTCGTCGCGACATGCGACGCACCAGGACGCCCAGACATTGAGCAGCCACACCTTGCCCGCCATCTCATGACTGGCAAAGCGGCTGTCCGTCGCGTGCAATTTCGCCAACTCGAATGTGGGTGCGGGCTTGCCGATGAATGGCGAGGGTACCTCGCGTGGATTCAAGCCGAGCCCAATAAAAAGAAACGCGCAGATCGCGACAAAGCCGCCAAGTGGAATGAAGAACCTGGTCATGATGCCGTGGCGGTTGATGCCGGCGCAACGGCAGCACCGCGCGGCGCACGCAGGCGATATCGGCGGTCCGTCAACGCAAGCAATCCCCCCAATGCCATCAGCACGCAACCGCCCCAGATCCAGGTAATGAACGGCTTGGAATACACCCGGACGCTCCAGGCCCCCCCACCGACCGGCTCGCCGAGCGAGACATAGAGATCGCCCAGCAATCCCGAATCGATGTCTGCTTCGGTCATGGTGCTTTGCTGAACCGGATAGTGGCGTTTTTCCGGGTAGAGATTGCGGAGCGCTTTGCCGTTTCGACTCAACGCTACCGTGCCCCGTGCAGCCGTGTAATTCGGCCCCGCCACATCGTTCACGCCTTCGAACTTGAACGCGTAGCCGCCGACCTCGACCGTATCACCCACCTCCATGCGAACGTCGCGCTCGACTTCATACCCTTTCACCGTCGTGACGCCGACGATGAATACGCCGACACCGACATGCGCCGCGATCATTCCCCAATAGCCGCGCGGCTGTTGGCGAAGCTTTGACCAATCAAGGCGCGACCCGGTGGCAAGGCGCTCGCGAATCGACGTAATCGAGGCGGCAAAGACCCAGAAGGCGAGCAGATACCCGAAGCTCTTCATCGGGGTCCATTGACCTGCGACCATCGGCACGAGAATGGCGCACACAATGGCGATCGCGGCCGCCCAACGCAACCGCATCGCAAGATCTGGAATACGCGCTTCCTTCCAGCGTGCAAGCGGGCCGACCCCCATCAAGAAGATCGCAGGGGCCATGAGCGGTGCGAAGACGCTATCGAAGTACGGTGGACCAACCGATATCTTGCCGAGATTGAGTGCATCGAGGAACAGCGGATAGAGCGTGCCGAGCAGCACCGAGCCGCCTGCCGCCGCGAGCAAGACATTGTTGCCGAGCAATAGCGATTCGCGTGACACGGGCTCGAACTGGCCGCCGAGCCCCACCTTCGGTGCGCGCACCGCGAAGAGCGCGAGGGATCCGCCGGTCACGATGACCAGGAAGACGAGAATAAAGATTCCGCGCTTCGGATCGGTGGCGAACGCATGCACCGATGTGAGCACACCCGAGCGCACGAGGAACGTTCCCAACAATGAAAGCGAGAAGGCAAGGATCGCCAGCAGCACCGTCCAGCTCTTGAACGCACCGCGCTTTTCGGTGACGGCGAGCGAATGGATCAAGGCGGTGCCGACCAGCCACGGCATGAAGGAAGCATTCTCCACAGGATCCCAGAACCACCAGCCGCCCCAGCCGAGCTCATAGTAGGCCCACCAGCTTCCGAGCATGATGCCCACCGTCAGAAAGCACCACGCGGCCGTCGTCCACGGGCGCGACCAACGTGCCCAGGTCGAGTCAAGCTTGCCGCCGAGTAGCGCGGCGATCGCAAACGCGTAGGCGACGGAAAAGCCGACATAGCCCATATAGAGCATGGGCGGGTGGATCACCATGCCGGGGTCTTGCAGCAGCGGATTGAGGTCACGACCATCGGGGGCAGGCGGCAGCAATCGATCGAACGGATTCGACGTGATCAACATGAAGAGCAGAAAGCCCGTGCTCACGAGCCCCATGACGCCGAGCACGCGCGCCACCATCTCTTCGGGCAATCGCCGGCTCGCGACGGACACCGCCACCGACCATCCCGCGAGCATCAGCACCCACAACAACATGGAGCCTTCGTGCGAGCCCCAGCTTGCCGCGAAACGATACTGCACTGGCAGGCGCGAATTGGAGTTGCTCGCGACATTCAGAACAGAGAAATCGTTGTTCACGAATGAATAGGCGAGGCAGCAGAAGGCGAGTGCAACGAACAAGAACTGGCCCTGTGTGGCCGGGCGCGCAAGCCCCATCCATGCCGGATTGCCGCGGGCCGCACCGGCAAGGGGCAGCACTCCCTGCACCACCGCAAGCAGCAAGGCAAGGATCAACGCGAACTGACCAATCTCGGGAACCATGTGTACTCAGTTGCTATTTGACTGACAGACTGGTCGCGGCTTTCCGGGCTTGCTCAAGCGCATGCGCGGCCTCGGGGGGCATATAGTTTTCGTCGTGCTTGGCAAGCACTTCGCTCGCCTTGAATATGCCGTCGGCGCCAAGACGCCCCTGCGCGACCACACCTTTTCCTTCACGGAAGAGATCGGGAAGGACGCCCGTGTAGAGCACCGGCACCGTCTTTGCCGTATCGGTCACGATGAATGACACGGTCAGCCCATCGGGATGGCGTTTGACACTGCCGGCTTCGACCATCCCACCAATGCGAAACGTCCTGTCGATGGGCGCTTCTTTGGCCACGACCTGCGACGGGCTGAAGAAAAATACGATGTTGGACTGAAACGCGTTCAGTACCAGACCGACCGCCACGCTGAGTGCGACGACCCCTCCGGCAATAATGGCGATTCGTTTATGACGAGGCTTCATGGGTCGAGAGATGAGGGTTTGGCGATAGTGCGAAATACGTCTTGGGCAATCGGTGCACTGACGAAAGCCGAAGGCATCGCAGAAATGCAGGCAAGGCTACTCCGCCGATATTTTACGCGTCAATCGGATTCAGCTTATACGGCGACTCGAAGCCTTTGCAGGCGATGAATGGCTGAATCCCGTTGAAGCCGGTGCATGGGCTATCCCGTTGCCGAGTACGGGCGTGATTCCATTGGCCCGGCGCGGCACCCATGCCCGGATTGTCGGACCAGCGCGCCGCGATATGGTTCCCGGTCGGTTCACGGTCCCCACTCAGTCGAGCTTTACCTTTTCGGCAAGGCGACGCCACTTGTCGATATCGGCGGCGACCCGCGCCCGGAATTCCGCGCCGGTGGAGCCGGTCCCGTGCGCGCTCATGGTTGCCAGGCGCGCCTTGATGTCATCGCGTGCGAGAACAGCCCGAATGTCGGACGACAGCCGATCGACGATCGCCGGGCTCGTGCCGGCCGGCGCCGCCACGCCGAGCCACGAAGTCACTTCGTACCCGGGAAGCGTTTCCGCAATGGTTGGTGCATCGGGAAATCCGGGATCGCGCGCCGCCGAGGTCACCGCCAGTACGCGCAGCTTGCCGCTCTTGATGAAGGGCATCGCCGACGCAGAGACTGACACGGCCATATCGAGACCCGGACGACCCGCGGCAAGCTCCTGCGCCTGGGTGCCCTTGTACGGGATATGCACGATGTCGACCCCCGCCATATTGTTCATGAGCTCACCCACCAGATGCAAGGTCGATGCGACACCGGAGTGTCCGTAGCCCAGTTTGCCCGGGCGCTTGCGCGCATCATCGAGCAGCTCACCGAGTGTCTTGTAGGGCGAGTCGACCGGCACGAGAATCAAGAAGGGGAATACCGTGGTAAGCGATACGAACGCAAAATCGCGCAGGAGGTCGTAGGGCAAGTCGCGCGCGGTCGCCGCAATCACGCCATCCCCACCGGTGATCATGATGAGCGTATAGCCGTCCGCCGGCTGCTTGGCAACGAAGGTCGTCGCGATGCGCCCCGATGCGCCCGGTCGAGAATCGACAAGGACCGGCTGCCCCAGGCGCTCGGACAGCGCCGGTTGCAGCGCACGTGAAATGAGATCCGGATTCGCGCCGGCGTTGAAGCCGTGGATGAGTTGCACCGGCTTGCTCGGCCACGCCTGCGCGCTTGCAGCAAACGGCAAACTCCCCAACACGCCGGCGCTTGCGATCGCGCCAACCAATGTTCGTCGGCGTTGATCAGTCCCCGCTTGCGGTGAATGGTCCTGCATGGCGATTGCATTCCTCGTCAGTCTCGGTCGGCTACTCTACCTCGTCTGCGGCTGGCGCTCATACCGTGCGGAGCCGTATCATTCGCCACCGCAACGCATCATACGAAGGGGAACACATGGAGCTTGGCCTGAGGGGGAAGATCGCGATCGTCACCGGCGCCACACAGGGAATCGGCAAGGCGACCGCGTTCAGTCTGGCACGCGAGGGTGCGCGTGTGGTGCTGTGCGCGCGCGGCAAGGAGCGCCTCGATCAATGTCTGAGCGGCATCGCATCGATGGGTGGTGAAGCCCTGGCGGTCTCAGCCGACGTGTCGAAGCTGGCTGATATCGAGCGCATCGTGGCGAGCACGATCGAGCGCTGGGGCGGTGTCGATATCCTCGTCAACAATGCCGGCACGTCGGTGCGCGGCGATTTCGAGAAAGTCGACGACGCGATGTGGCAGATGGATTTCGATCTGAAGCTGTTCGGTGCGATCCGCCTGGCGCGACTCACCATTCCGCATATGAAGAAACGCGGCGGCGGACGCATCATCAACATCACCAACATCGGCGCCAAGCAACCCGGTGCGAGTACGATGCCCACCACCGTCACCCGTGCGGCAGGCCTTGCGCTCACCAAGGCGCTCTCGAAGGAATACGCAGCCGACAACATTCTGGTCAACACAATTTGCATCGGCCGCATCAAGGCAGGACAATGGGAATCACGCGCGGCCGGGCGGGGCGTTCCCGTCGACAAGCTCTACGACGAGATGAAGAAAGAGATCCCGATGGGCCGCATGGGTGAAGCGGAAGAAGTTGCGAACGTGATTACGTTTCTTGCCTCGAGTGCGGGCAGCTACGTAACGGGCACCAGCATCAATCTCGACGGCGGGATGTCGGGCGTGCTGTAGGGGGCGGAGCCATCCTTCCAAAGTAACGTTCAGGATCCACCACAACGACGCAACGGGCACAACGATCTGAATGATGGCGCTTGCTTAGTCACTAGCCGCGTCCGTCTGCGCGCTCGCGATCTCATCGTCAGCATGAGCTCCGGTCGATCGGTATTCGTCGCTTCGCAGTCTGCAATCGGGCCTACTGAAGTTTGACCGCGCCGCTATCCAACATCTTCTTGTGGGATTCCAGATCCGAGCGCAACCATGCAGCAAATTGCTTGGGCGTCGAGCCGACCACCGGAAATCCCAGATTACCAAGCGATTCTTTGATTTTGGGCGCCCGCAGCGCGGTGGAAAGGAAAAACAAACGGCATTTTGTGCTCACCGTGCCGGTACGGTGCCCCGGTGTGCGGCGCGAGGTTGTTCAATTGCGGTCCGTTCACCGCGTGCGCAGTTGGAAAATAGCGCGTTGATGAGGAAACTGGATCTGTAGCGGTGCGCTGGGGCCTGCCGGCTGGGTCTGATTGCGTACGCAGGGCGAGCGAAATCGGCGGTGCATGGTCTGAACCGAATGATTGGGTGG